>CAZJSQ010000034.1:0-1548 GCA_964548885.1 uncultured Gammaproteobacteria bacterium | reverse complement strand
TTTCTTTTTTAGCTTCAGAAGGAGAAACCCCCACAGAAGCAGCTTTGCGATTCTTAATATCCTGTCCACAAATATCAGTAGTGCTTAATGGATTTACCACCCGTGAACATATCGATATGGCCTGCCGCGTGGCCGATAAAGCTGTGCCTTTTACTGATGCAGATTTGGAAAAAATCAGAAAAAAAATAGGAGACAATATGAATTCGGCTTGTACCGGCTGCGGTTACTGTGACAACTGTCCCCAGGATATTCCGGTACCTTCTTATATGCAGCTTTATAATGAAAAACAGATATTCGGCAGCAGCGATAAAGAAATGAAAAAGCTAAGTTATTTGTATGGCATAACAGAAAACCATGGGGCAAGAGCAAATGAATGTACCGAGTGCGGACAATGTGAGGAGGCCTGCACCCAGCATCTACCCATAATAGAACGCCTTAAAGAAATAGCTTCCTGGGAGAAAAAATGATTAATCACCTTTCTAAAGATGCTATGCATTCTATATGACCCGTCTGAGGAAACATATCTATGGGCAAAACTTTTTTCAATTTATAATCATCATCTTTGGTGAGATATTTTAAATCACGGGCTAAAGTTGCCGGATTACAGGATACATATATAATTTTCTTTGGTTTAATCTTTATAATCCCTTTTAAAACCTTTGAGGAACAGCCTCTGCGGGGCGGGTCAACTATAACAAGATGAACTTCTTCGCCACTTCTCCTCCATTTATAGAGCCATTCTTCTGCTTTTCCGCTAAATAATTTTAAATTAGAGATACAGTTTAACTCACAATTTATTTTAGCATCCCTGACAGCGCTTTTTTCTACTTCGATACCATACACCTTTTTGGCCTGCTTGGCCGCATAGATAGAAATAGCAGCTGTTCCGCAATAAGAATCGATAACCGTCTCTTCTCCGCTTAAAGTTGCATACTCTAATACTTTTTCATTTAATATTTTCGCCTGCTCCGCGTTAACCTGGAAAAAAGACCGGGGCGATATTTTAAATTTAAATGGGCCAAGGGCATCTTCCAAGTCAGGTTTCCCTTTTAAAAGCCTGAAAACTTTTCCCAGTAAAACCGCTTTAGGGCTCCTGTTAATATTTTGATAAATAGAGACCACTTGAGGGAATGTTCTGACTAAATCATTTAAAACATTCTGCTCAAAATCAAGATCATATTCTTTAGTAAAAAAAACTATCATTATTTCTCCTGTGCTTCTGCTCTCCCTTATTAAGACATTCCTTAAATTTCCCTCCCCGGTCTTGCTATTATAAACGGTGACTTTTTGTAAACTCAATTGGTCTTCTAAATGGCCAACCAATTTATTAATTTGTAAACTAAATAGAACACATCCGCCGGCCGGTACAAAATCATAACTGCCTGCTTTGTAAAACCCTAATTGCACCCTCCCTTTTTCCCGGTTCACCTGAAAATAACCTTTATTGCGATAACGCCAGGGGTCTTTCATCCCTATGGCGGGCAAGGCTTTGATATTTTGATTGCCTATCCTGTCCAAAGCATTTTCTACTATTTCCTTTTTCATTTC
>CAZJSQ010000033.1:0-1765 GCA_964548885.1 uncultured Gammaproteobacteria bacterium | reverse complement strand
TTAACTTGACTATACGCACACACCGGGCCGTCATAACTAACATTAAATAAAAAACATATGATATTCAAAAACATTAAACAAGAATTCGAATACATCCTGTGGTTAAGAATGAGAATACAAAAGATTAGTTTCGGCATTAGCCGGAGAGTGAAGACGGACTCAACTACTGATTTCCCCTTACTGACCCGCAAACTTAAATCATATAAGCACGAATTCAATCTCGTCTTAGGCGAATTGATTTCCCTCCTAAAAAATGACGACATATCGGCAAAAACTGATTATCTCCGGAAAGAAAGCGGAACTCTACGAATACGAGGCGCCTATTATTGTTGGCAAAAAGCGAAAACGTCCGCCAACCAAGCGAAGAACCCAGGAAGAAGTAGCGCTCGAAGTTAAAAATAATGAAGAAAGCGAATTTGAAATGGAAGTAATGCGAGATTTTTCTCTGCGGCGCACCCGAGCGAGAATAGTTCGCCTCATCGATTCTAATCCCGATCTGAAAGTCTTCATTACTCTTACTTTTAACCACGACGTTCCGGGATTAAGAGAGGCGAATCCGATTTTCAAGAAATTTATTAAACGACTAAAACGGAAAAGACCAAATTTGAAATATGTGGCCGTGCCAGAATTTCAATCAGACACCGATTTTTACGGCAGACAAAAAATTAATGGCGGTTCCGTTCATTACCACGTCTTAGTTAATTTCGAAATGGCTTCTAGCGAGTTGGAGGCGCTATGGAAACACGGTTTTGTAAAAATAAATCGAGTTAGGCATATCAATCATATGGGGCTCTACGTTTCTAAATATGTCGGTAAAAATTTATTTGATGTCCGTTATTTCGGAATGCGCAAGGTTCTCGCTTCCAAGAATTTGGAACAACCGATTATCATTACCGCTCTAAAAGAAATAAAAGAGTTTATTAAAAACGCCCTTGGTAATATTCCGCCCGCATTTGAAAGTTTCTATCGCTCCGATTGGCTGGGAATAATTCGCTATCGGTTATATGGAGGTTAAAAAAGTTTAATTATTAAGTCATTTAAAAATATGAAATCAATTAAAAGGACATTTGAAAAACTGAGCAAACAGCATCCGGATTGGAGCACTTATACTTGTTTTGCGGAAACGGTCTACGCTCAACTTCTCAATCAAAAAATTATTAGCCGGTGGTTCAATAAATTAGTCGATAAAGACGATTATGCCAAAAAGGACAAAAATGACATCCTGACTTTTCTCGGAAGCCTGCAAAAAGGGCTGAGGAGTGTCAAAAATGAGGAGTAATTGCTCCTAGGAGAAAAATTTATGTCTTAGTCGAGCCATTTATCATTTAGCGATAATCACCCTTCTTAGAAACGAAAAAATGCTCAAAAACGACTAAAAATAAAAACGCAAAATTTCCTCAAAAAATACCTTTGATTAAAACATAGTCGACGACTATGTATGAACATAAAAAAAGAGCACGTTGATAAATTTATCAACGTCTATGAAAAAACGTTTCAAGAAAAAATAGATTATAAGGAAGCGTTCGAACAGTGTTTACAGTTAGTTCTTTTACTTAGCGCCATTTATCACCCGATGACTCCCGAGGATTTCAAACGTGTCCAAGACAGACGCCGAAAAACTGGGGATTTGTAAAGTCTTGAAAAAATAAGTGGTTGTGATAATATAACCCTGACACCTAACAAAATAAATTTGTCAAAAGCTTTTTTTTACTCGTCCCCGAAAAGGGGCGGTTCTGCCGACGAGTATTGCTTTTGGCGATATTTT
>CAZJSQ010000032.1:0-2122 GCA_964548885.1 uncultured Gammaproteobacteria bacterium | reverse complement strand
ATTTCTTTGCTTTTTTCACAGTTGTGAATTCTCCGGTTTTAGCATCACGGCCACGGAGGCTTGTTTTTGATTTGGGCATATGATTTTTAGTTAATTAAATTTATAAAAAAATTATAATGACTATTTTAAAAATCTTATCTGTAAATTAAGATTTATAAATAAACCGCCGTCTTTTTCATAAATTTCTCCGAATCCGTGTCGAGTGGTGCTTGGAGTTTCGAACTTGGTATTTTTAAAAAGATAATTTTGAAAGGCGTCCATATTATAAAGATGATAGCAGACAACATCGCCGTCTTCTTTAACTATTAAATAACCGCCGTGCGCTGCGTTAAGACCGTCCCAAGTTCTATTCGGAACCATTCCAAGAGCTACGGCACGCAAAAAAGCTTTTATTTTATATTCAAAATCGTTCTCATTCAAATCGTATTTTACTTTTAAAATATCGTTTTGATCAAGAAATTGGCAAGTTTCCGCTATCGTCGAGCCCTTACCCTCGTAAAAATTCTTTAGAGAAGCGGCCAAAATTTCCGCAAATACGACATCTATCTTTTTTAAATTGTTCTTAAACTTTTCACTTACCAGAGAATCAAAAATAATTTTTCCGCCGTTTTCTTCTATCATTTTTATTCTATCTCGAACTTTTGATCTGGAATCTATTTTATTAACCTCATTAATATCCCCCTTAAACCCCTCTATCTTATAAATAAAATTAGTTGAGCCAGAAGCATTAAGTAAAGTTGCCGCTCCGCCTAGCATCGACTTTATGCTAAACCCCATTTCAACCGACATCGGGGACATTTGCTCCTTAATTGTCATTATTATATCAGCTTTATCGGAATTTCCAGCTTTTATTTGAGTACATTTAAGCTCATTCACTAACTCATCGGCTTCAGCTATTGAAAAAGAGCCCGACGATGTTTTCATTTTTTCAAATATTTTAGCAATGCTGGATTTTACTTTTTTTGCATCAATAACGCCCAGCGAACTATCGTCAAAATTGACGATTTTAATTTTACCCTCTTCGCTTAAGTCGTAAATTTTTTTAGTAGAAGTCGCTTCTTCTCTGACGATATTTATAACAGGATAATATTTATTTTCTATTTTATTTAAATCAGCGTCGGCAAAAAATAGTTTTCGTTCGTCTAAAACTTTTAAAAAAGTATAAAATTCGCTCCATTCCCCTTTATTTCCCGTTATCATATTTTTTAAGAGTATTAATTATCTGTTTGGCATAGGCCGTTATTGCAGGAACAGCGACCGCATTTCCTAACTGCTTCATAGCTTGAGCGTCGGAAACAGGAAAAACAAAATCTTCGGGAAAGCCCATCATTCTTTTCCCCTCTTCGGGCATAAGTTTTCTAGTTTTTCCGTCGACTAAATAGGCGTCCCAATTATGTCTGTCCTCTATTTTTGAACCACGGCCACCGACCCGTAAGGTAAAGCCAATTTTTTTATCACATTTCCCTTGGAAAACATCGGCCATTGTTTTTTCTAACTTTATTGGCTCCGGGAACTCAAATTTTATTTTTTTATTTCTGAATCCGACCATAAACAATCGGGGGCGATGTTGAGGCAAACCGAAATCGGACGCCTTAACTATTTTATAATAAAAAGAATAGCCGAGATCTTCTTCGATTATTTTTTTTATAGTCGCAAAGGTCTTTCCGTCGTCGTGATTCATTAAGTGTCTAACATTTTCCAGAAAAAAAGCTCTCGGTTTTTTCTTTTTTATTATTTCCGCAATATGAAAAAATAAATTACCCCGTTTATCGGCAAATCCTTTTCTAAACCCAGATTGACTAAAGGGCTGACAAGGAAATCCACCGCAAATAACATCAAAGTCGGGAATATCTTTCGGATTAACCTTAGTTATGTCGCCTTTAAAAAATCCGTTCTTAAAAACTTCTGGAGATTTCTTTTCAAAATTTCTTTGATAAGTCTTTCGAGCGGGTTCGTCCCATTCGGAAACAAAAACACATTTCGCTCCCGCATCTTCGAAAGCTAAATGAAAACCACCTATGCCAGCAAATAAATCAATAAATTTATAGTCTGATTTTTTCTTTGTTTTAGTATTCTCCATAACTATAAATTATCACATTTTCAACTTTAGAACAAGAAGAAA
>CAZJSQ010000031.1:0-2143 GCA_964548885.1 uncultured Gammaproteobacteria bacterium | reverse complement strand
GCGTATCATGCGATAGCGGTTATTCCTTCAAATGACGGAGAGAAAGGAAGCGTTCTTATTTTTCCGCATCTTTGTCATGGATGCGGCGCCTGCAGTCTGCTTTGCCCTCAAAAAGCTATTAGAGAAGTTAATAAAGAGATAGGTGTTGTTGAAATAGGAATGTCGCAGGAGATACAATTTATTCACGGCAAGCTCAATGTCGGCGAGATAATGTCTCCGCCTTTAATCAGACAAGTTAAAGTGAACATCAATCCTGCCCGTATCGTTATTATTGACGCTCCGCCCGGAACATCCTGTCCTGTTATAGCTGCAGTGAAGAAAAGCGATTACTGTATACTGGTAACCGAACCTACGCCTTTTGGCCTTAATGATTTAGTGTTAGCTGTTGAGGTTTTAAGAAAGCTTAAGATCCCGTTTGGCGTCGTCATCAATCGCTCAGATATAGGTGATGATAAAGTTGACCAATATTGTCAGGATAAAAGCATACCGATACTTCTACGAATACCGTTTGATAAGGAAATAGCTCTTCTTTATTCACGCGGGATCCCGCTTGTTCAAGAGAAGGCGGAGTATAAAGAAAAATTTCGGAAGATGTTTGGCATGATAGAAAAGGAGCTCTTATGAAATTAGGGATAGTAATTTATTCAAATGACGCGGAAACGGTCTGGAACGCGTTCAGATTAGGCACCTTTTCACTTAAACAGAAAGATGCGGTCAAGGTATTTATGCTCGGCAAGGGAGTGGAATGTGAATCTATCGATACAGAAAAATTTAAAGTAACCGAACAGATAAAGCTATTTATCGATAGCGGCGGCTGTATTTTGGCATGCGGATCATGTATTAAAGTCAGGAATTCGCAAGGGTCTGAAACATGTCCTCTTTCAACGATGAAAGACCTGTATGACATAATAAAAGAAAGTGATAAGGTTTTAACTTTTTAAGGTGTAGCAATAAAGAGTGTAAAGGAATTTTTTATGGCTGGTTTAATTGATACAGTAAAAAATGAAATTATGGAAGTGGTTGGCTGCACTGAGCCATCGGCAATTGGCTATGCGTTTGCTAAACTTGCGCAATATCATAAAACTCCGATTACTCCAGAAAACGTCAAAGCAACCTTGTATTTAAGTTATGATGTTTATAGAAATGCATCCACTGCCGGAATTCCTCATCTTAATAAGATAGGAATATTACCGGCAGTTGCTATGGGAATTTTTAGTAAAAATCCGCAACTTAATGTTTTTGCCAGATCCGATCAAAAGCAGCTGAAAAATGCCGGAAGGTTATTAAAGAATAGGAAATTTCTAAAAATAGTTATATCTAAAGAAAAACAAGGGGTATTTATAAAGGCGCGACTTTCCGGCGGCGGTATTGTTTCTCAAATTGTAATAGAGCAGAGGCATGATTTTGTGAAAGAAATCAAAGTAAATGGTAAAAAAATATTTTACGCGGAACTCCCCCGGGCTTATAAAATTAAAGGACTGAAAGAAATTTATAAAATTGTGAAGTCAAAAAATAAAGATTTGGAAAATATCGCAAAAGACGTAATATTGGCAAATGGCAAAGCCGCAGAAAAATACGGTTCTGATTCTATAGCTGATACTATTTATCATATGACAAAACAGAGAATGAATGGGGAAACCATTAGAATAATTACAGTGGCCGGTTCCGGTAATCATGGGATATTTTTATCAGTGCCGTTTTATTATCTGTATAAAAAGTATGGTGAAAAGGTATTACCGGCATTTATTTTTTCGTTGCTCACATTGATTTACTTCGCTCAGCGGCGCGGGCGATTAACAAATTTGTGCGGTCTGGCCACCAAGGCGGCACCAGCGCTTTTTGCGGGGTTGCTATACTTAAAAGAAAAAAAATTAGACGAGATTAGGAAATATATAGAATTAGTAAGAAAATCAACCAGCGGACTTTTATGTGAAGGAGCGGAAGAAATTTGCGGGTATAAGGCATTTTTATGTTTTGAGAACGTTAACAAGATTTTGGCGGAATTAAAATTAAAGGAAATTTGGTAAACTAATAAACCCGCATACAATGCAAGGGAGAATAAGTACCATCATGAAGCAAATTGTTGTAATCAGCGGAAAAGGCGGGACGGGGAAGAGCGTTTTAACGGCCTCCTTTGCCGCGC
>CAZJSQ010000030.1:0-2154 GCA_964548885.1 uncultured Gammaproteobacteria bacterium | reverse complement strand
CGGACATTTTTAAGAAAGGCGGCGGTGAGAAAGCGGCGCAAGAATTAAAGGTTCCTTTTTTAGGACGGGTGCCGTTTCAACCGGAATTTGTTGAGTTCGGCGATAAGGGGACGCCGTTTGTTTCGTTCCAAGAGAAATCAAAGTCCGCAGAGGCTTTTATGAGTATAGTAGATAAGATCAAGGAATTTACAGGTGATAAATAATGAAATCTGAATTTAAATATATTTACGGCCCTGTTCCTTCATGGAGGCTGGGGAGTTCTTTGGGTATAGATTTGCTCTCGCAGGAAGATAAAATCTGTAATTTTGATTGCGTTTATTGCCAGCTTGGGCCGAACAAAAAACATACAGTTGAAAGGAAGGTTTATGTTCCGGTTGAGAAGATTATTAAAGAATTAGGTGAGTTACCCGATACAAATATAGATTATATTACTTTTTCCGGCAGAGGAGAGCCTACTCTTGCGGCCAATTTAGGCGAAGGGATAAAAGCGGTAAAGTTAATTCGCAAAGAGCCTATTGCGGTCATAACGAACGCTTCTTTAATAGGATCAGATGAAGTAATAAAAGAGCTTATTTTGGCAGATTTTGTTATCGCGAAGTTAGACGCCTGTTCGCAGGAATTATTGCAGGAAATTAACCGGCCTGTTTGCGGGATAGAGTTTGGCGGTATTGTAGAAGGCCTAAAAGCATTTAAAGAAAAATACCAGGGGAAATTAGCTTTACAGATGATGTTTATTAGTAACAATAAAAATTACCTTAGTAAGTTTATTTACCTGGCAAATTATATTAAGCCGGATGAAATTCAGATTAATACTCCTTTAAGGCCGTGCGGCATCAAACCGTTAGTAAGAGAAGAAATCGTAAAGATAAAAGATGGTTTAATAGCTGCTTGTAAGGGGGTTAATGTGGTTTCTGCGTATGACGAAAGGACGATTAAAGATATCGTTTCCTTAAGCGGCGCGGATACACTAAAAAGAAGAGGCAAAGTTAAGTGAAGACTTATTTGGATTGTATCCCTTGTTTTTTTCGGCAAGCGCTTGAAGGCAGCCGGATTGTCCGGGCAACCCCAAAGCAGCAAAAACAGATTATAGATGAATTTGCTAAGAGGATACCCAAAATTTCACTTCAATGCAGCCCTCCTGAAATAGCCCGTTTCGGGTATTCTCTTTTAAAAAAGATAAGCCCTAAGGGAGATCCGTACAAAGACATAAAACAAAAAAGCAATCGTATTGCTTTAAGGCTATTAGGCAAGTTAAGGAATAAGGTTGATCATGCGCCGGATAAGCTTTTAACGGCGTTAGAATTAGCTATTGCCGGGAATATCATAGATTTTGGCGTTAAGAATAATTTAAATATAAAAGAGGAGTTAAAAAAGATACTTGCTGAAGAAAACAAGTTCATTCATAAACAATCAATCTTTCACTACCAAGAATTCAGAAGGGCTTTGAAGAAAGCCGGGGATATTTTATACCTGGCTGATAACGCAGGAGAGGTTGTATTTGACAGGGTTTTAATTGAAGAAATAAAAAAAGAGTACCCGGTCAAGAACATTTACTATGCGGTGAAGGAAAAGCCTGTTATCAATGATGCGCTATTTGAAGATGCTAAAGTTTGCGGGATCGATAAGACGGCCCGGGTGATTTCCAATGGCTCTGACGCTCCGGGGACGCTCCTTTCCTTTTGCTCAAAAGAGTTTAAACGAATATATAAAAGCGCGGACATGATTATCAGTAAGGGCCAGGGGAATTTTGAGTCATTATCGAGCGAAAAAAGGCCTATTTTCTTTTTGTTTATGGTGAAATGCCCGGTAGTCGCCAAAGAGACCGGATGCAAGATTGGAAATATAGTATTATTTTATAACTTGAGGAAGAAATGGAACCATTAAAGATTAGCGAATATCCCGATAGCATTTTGCGAAAGAAATGTGCTGTCATAGAACGGGTCACGGATAGTGAAGCAGCTATTTTAAAAGAGATGCTTTTTACTATGAGGCATTTTGCGGGGATAGGTTTAGCGGCGCCTCAAATCGGAATTTCTAAAAGCTTGATCGTCGCGGATATCGGAGAAGGGGCAGTCATGCTGGCTAATCCTGTAATTTTGAGGGCAAAGGGATCCGGCAAGATGGATGAGGGATGCTTAAGTCTTCCCGGCGTAA
>CAZJSQ010000029.1:0-4299 GCA_964548885.1 uncultured Gammaproteobacteria bacterium | reverse complement strand
AACGTCGGCATCGGCACCACCACTCCGAGTGCGCGCCTGGAAATCATCCCTCTGACCGGCTATTCTATTCTCGCCGGCAATTTCAAGATTGGCAACGTCGCTCTGCCGACGACCGACGCCGATGCGGCCACGAAAGGCTATGTCGATAGTTTAATAGGTTCCGGCAGTTATTTGCCGCTTTCCGGCGGAACTATGACCGGGGCGATTAATATGGGCAATAATAATATTTCCAATATCAATACTTTAACGGTCACTAAACTGACTGCGACGACCATTGATCCGCTCTATACTATTAAAGGTATAAATTATTCTACTTTTGCACCCTCAATCGCCGGTGGCGTCAAAGAAGAATATACCGGTAAAATTAAAATTTCTAAGCTGAACGCCGCGAAAGAGTATGAGGCGGTCATTGATTTTGCCGCCGCAACCGAGGGAAGCGATCTTTGGGTCTGGTATCAGGTTATTGATTTTAATAAGGATTCGGTGGACGTCACGATTACGCCCTATGGCAAATTTGCCCAAGTTTATTATGTTATTAGTAATAATAAATTGATTTTCCGCGCCGACAAGGCGGTGGAAATTTCTTACCGCTTAATCGCCAAGCGCTATGACTGGCGCGACTGGCCGACCCGATCCCAGGATCAGACGACTCCGGGAGTGAAAATAAAATTTAGCCCCTTGATTAACTTAAATAATTTAATAAATAAGCTAAACATATGGGCATTTCAAATATTTTAACAATTATGCTATAATATTTATAGTAATTAATATATATAATAAAAAAGTCTCCCCGGCTTCTTGGCCGTCAGGGAACTAAGTTTAAAAAAATATGGAAAACAAATCTAAAAAAATGTTGGTTCTTCTGGGGGTAATCGTGGTAATCATCTTGATTATCGTGGTAGCCGCTCTTCAAGGTAAGAAGAATACCGGCACAGAGGGAACTCCGGCCGATCAGCCGGCGGCAAATGCTCCAACCGAAACTACCCCGGCAACGGGTCCTGAGGGAGAGGCAATCACCGCTCCGGTCGTTAATGAAATTCTGAAAGACGCGACGATTGCGGCTCCGGGAGCGAGCGCGATTACCAAGGATAATAAAGTCGTTACCTTGGAAGGCAAGCAGATCGTCAACAACGTTGAGCAGACCTCTCCTCTAGCTCCGTCAGAAAGCGGTCCGGTTAAGAAAGAAGATTTGGCCGCTGACGTCATTAAATTAGAAGTGAGCGCGGCCGGATTCAGTCCGAGCGAATTTACCGTTAAACCGGGAGCGGCAGTTTCTGTTTCTATTACCGCCACCGATGTCGCGCATAGCTTAGTTTTTGACGATCCCAGCTTGTCCGCTATCGGTATTGGGGTTTACGCTGGCAATGACAATACCAGAGTTATTTCCTTTAACGCTCCGACCAAAGCCGGCGAATATACTTTCTATTGCAATGTCGGCAACCATCGCTCTCGCGGTGAATCCGGCAAGATGATTGTGAAGTAATTGTAGTTTAATTGTGCGACCGGAAAAAATAGTTTAAAAAACATCGGCTTTAAAACCGATGTTTTTTTGAATCTCATACTGGCCGAATTGCTCACTCCTGACAATGGTTATATGATAGCAAATTGATTTTAAAAAATCAACCCCTGTGGATCCGCGGGGAATTGAACCCCGGAGCTCAGTTGTCAAGAGTGAGCTCGGCGCCAGCACCGGACCCACTGGGAATAATCATAGCAAAAGCGAGATGAAGAAAATCTAAAATTTTTCTAAAGGATTATTTTATTTAGAAAAATGTGCTATAATTAAAAATAATTACAGCTTTATTTAATTAGAATTTAGGCTCTATTTTATGGCTATTAAGCCTAATCTGGCTCCTCGGTCCCGCCTCTCTACCGGAAAAAAAATAATTTTGATTTTTACCGTAATCAGCGTCGCCACCGCCTACTATTTTATTCCCTATTTTTTCTGCTATTTCTTAATTAAAAATGGCTTTATTTCCGCGTTTAATGACGGTTTCCCGAACCCGCCGCCGACTCCGGTCGTCGCCAGCGCTCCTCCGGCCATCTCTCCTTCGCCGGTTCATCCTCCGGATTGGAATACGAATTTTAATATAATCAACCCTTCTCCTTCTCCAACCCCCACTCCTTCTCCAACTCCCACTCCTTCTCCAACTCCCGCTCCTCCTTCTTCCCTAATCACTCCTCCGATCACTCCCCCAATCACTCCTCCGCCCGTTTCCGCCCCTCCGACCGTTCCTTCTCCAGCCATTCTTTCTCCAGTTACTCCTCCTCTGCCCGTTTCTAATCCTCCGGTAACGCCCCCTCCGCCCGTTTCCGCCCCTCCGGCCGTTCTTTCTCCTATTCCTCGACTCGAGTTAGCTCCGAATATTATCGACCCGACCCTGTCTTTTGGGTCTCATTTCGACAGTTTCGCGAATGATAAATACATCGATTCCGGACAGACGACTCTTTATTATGATGAAACCGCCACCGCTTATTTTTTCTCGCCGGACTATGTCTTTGAGGAAGCTGGCACCGGCCCAGACTCGGGAGACCAAAACATCCTTAATGGCGTCAGTTTGAATATTTTTGAGGGTCCTTATGGCGATAAACGCTGTTTGGCCGATCATTGCCTGGAACAGAAAGGGAAGGATTTATTTTTTGACAATCATAAATTAATTTTGCCCGACGGCTTGGCCGACCGTAACATCGCCGCGGTTTCCATCGGCTCGCTCACCAAGCGCTGGCTGGTCGGCGTAACCGTCAAGAACGGAAATAATTACGAGGGGTTGATTTATAATTTTGACGGTCTGAATTTTTCCCGACTCCTGACGCCGGCGCCGATAATATCCCCTCATTTTGGAATTCTCGGTTTCGGCGGCGGTGAGAATAATTTTTTGGTCATTTACGGCGCCTATAAAGGTATCGCCTATCATTTTCAAGGCGATAAAGTGGCCGACATCAGCCGTTTTTTTGACATCCGCGTCATGAACGGCGGTTTTAAGGCGGAAGTCCTTTTCACCGCTTTTGAGAGTAACGTGAATTGGTATGTCTATAGCTCCACTTTATATCACCCCGTCTTGATAAAATTATGGCAGAACCGAGGAACGGAAATCGCCGGCGAAATGGTTCTTGACGGCCTTTTTCAAAGATACGACGAATCCGCCGTCTTCAAGTTAAGCCGCGCGGAGAGTAGCGCCATCACCCTCTTGGCGAAGTTAAGGCGAAATAATCGCGATTATTGGTTTTATTTGTCAGACCGAGGTTTTAAAAACGAGGCCGGCGGACGACTGATTTCCGCGCCGATAGCTCATGATGGCTATACTTCCCGGATTACGATTGCCAAAATCGCTCAAAGCCGTTTAGATATTGATCCGGCCAGTGCCGGCCAGGCGGAATTCTTATTTTCCGTTGACGGCCGGCAATGGAATAGACTAGGGAGCGGAAAGAATATTGATGTTAATGTGCCGGCGACCCAGTATTTTTTCTTGAAAGCGGTTTTTCCCAAGTTTGAAGATAAGTTTTATTCTCCTTTCCTTAGCGAACTGCTTTTCAATTATTATTGCCGTAAATAATGAAATGTGGTATAATTTAAGAAAAGAAAACATATGAACAATATGAACAAAAAGAAAATAATTATCGCCAGTCTGGTTATTTTTATCGTCTTAGTGGCGATAATCGCTTTAATTTTAAAATCTCGGGTTAATTCCGGGGCGGTAGTCCCGACCTCCGGGAAAACAATCTCTTCCGATCAGGCTAAGACGGACGCTTCAACTACGGACGTTTCTAATTCCGAATCACTAATTTCCGTTCCTCCCGTTGTTGAACCTATTGAAGTGACCGACCCGAGCCTGAACATGATGCCCGGTTCGCCCGAAGCGCCGAGGCAAGAAATAGTCGCGGCCGATAAGGTTCCGGCTCAAGCTATTAAAATAGATATGACGGCTGATGGTTTCTCCCCGAAAGAATTCCGGCTCAAAGCCGGAGCGGAAGTGACTCTAGCCTTAAATTCCGCCGACGGCAATACTCATGTATTTATTTTTCCCAACGATTCTTTAATAGGACTAATGACGATGGTTCAGAGCGGTGAAACTAAAACGGTGACTTTTAACGCGCCGCCAGCCGGCTCCTATCTTTTTCGCGACGATATCCCCGCTTTCCGTGCGAATACCGGAACGATGATTGTTGAATAACATTAGTGGCGTCTGAATAAAATAGCATCGGTGTCTAAATAATCTTCAGTAATTTATTACTTAAAATAAGATTTATGTCCAAAAAAACTTTTATTTTTTTGGTGTCGGGGCTGATTATCGCCTTAGG
>CAZJSQ010000028.1:0-4436 GCA_964548885.1 uncultured Gammaproteobacteria bacterium | reverse complement strand
CAGTTTTACATAATAAAAACGGGCATTTCTGCTCGTTTTTATATCGATGCTCGGGGACTTGGATTCGAACCAAGATAGCATGCTTCAGAGGCATGAGTCCTACCATTAGACGATCCCCGATTTATTCTTTTTCTATTCCTCTTTCGGACGCATCAGCGGAAATATCTGGCATTCTCGTCCCGGTTTATTCATCAAGAAACTGAAGAGGCGCTCGCTAAAACCAAAACCGCAAGTCGGCGGCATGCCATACTCCAGCGCTTCAACGAAATCATGGTCATGTTCTTGCGCTTCTTCATCGCCCGCTTCTCTGAACTTCTGCTGCTCCCTGAATCTTTCGTCTTGATCAAGCGGATTATTCAGTTCGCTATAGCCATTGCCGATTTCCGAACCGGCGATGATAATCTGAAATCTCTGGGCGACAGATTGATTATTCTCATCGCGTTTAGCCAAAGGAGAAACGCTGATCGGCGTACCGACCAAAAAACCCGGTCCGGCAATCTGCTTCCGGCAATATTTCCAGAGATTATCGATCGCGCGCGTGATATTAAAGCCTTTCTTATCGTAATCAACTCCCAATTCTTCTAATTTAGCGACTATCTCTGATTTGCTGGCGCTTAAAACATCAAGGCCGGTCATTTTCTTGACCGTTTCGCGATAATCATAGATTTCCCATTTTTTGCCCAGATCGATAGTAAAATTCTTGATCTTGAATTTCAGGGTTCCGAAAGTTTCTTGAGCGATATACTTATACATTTCTTCCGTGAGCGCCATGCCCATCCGGTAATCGGCGTAAGCCCAATAAAATTCCATCTGGGTATAGTCCTGCAAATGTTCGGCGTCCATGCCTTCATTCCTAAATTGGCGGCCGATTTCAAAAGTTTTCTCCAGCCCCGCGACCATCAGTTTTTTTTGCCATAATTCCCCCATGGATATCCTTAAATGAACATCGATATCTAAAGCGTTATGATGCGTTTTAAACGGCTTGGCGTCGGCGCCGCCGGCCATAGTCTCTAAGACGGGCGTTTCCACTTCAATAAAATTTCTCTTTAACAGAAAGTTCCTGGTCGCTTGCCAGAATTTCGCCCGCTTTAAAATCATGTCTAAAACTTCTTTATTCAAGAGGATGTCCAAATAGCGCTTGCGCAGGCGCTCTTCCTCGTCTTTTAGGCCGTACCAAGCGTCGGGAATCGGGCGCAGAGTCTTGGTTAATAATTTCCATTCCTTGACCATAACGCTTGGTTCGCCTTTATGGGTTAAGAAAGCGTACCCTTTGACCTGAATGAAATCGGCGACATCGATGAATTTCAAAAAACTCTTGTAAGAATCAACACCCAGATCTTTCTTGGAGAAAGCGATTTGGATATTGGCTGAAGCGTCTTCTAAGTTGGCAAAAGCCAAATTACCGTGTTCGCGCTTGGCGCGCAGGCGGCCGGCGACGACAAAAGACCGTTGTGAGCCGCTTAAAGTCTCAAAATCGGCCAAAATAGCGGCAATTTCATGATCGCGCTCCGTTTTAGCCGGATAAGGATTTAGACCCGCTTGCTTCAATTCTTCCAGTTTTTTCAGACGGTCTTGGCGTTCGCTGATTGGCGCCTTAACTTCTTGCTTGTCTTCTGATGCTGCCGACATATGATTAAAATTAACTATCGCTTAATCTTATTTATATTGCTTAATCCTAATTGATTATTATTCAGTCTTAATTATCTTATATCTGATTATTCCCTTCGGAGTTTCCACTTCCACTTCCTCGCCTTTATGATGATGAAGGAAAGCGACGCCCAGCGGCGATTCGTTAGAAATTTTGCCGCTTAGCGGATCGGCTTCGTTGAAGCTGACGATAGTATATTGTTTTTCCCCGTTTTTTGACTTGACCGTTACTTTAGAGCCCATGGCCACTTCCTCGCTGGAACTGCCGGAATGGACGACGGTGACGTTTTTGAGCGTATTCGCCAGTTCTAAAACACGCCCCTCGTTTAACGCTTGGGCGTCTTTAGCTTCGCTATATTCGGCATTCTCGCTTAAATCGCCGAGCTCTTTGGCGCGCTCGATTCTTTCCGCTATTTCCTTGCGCCTGACCGTCGCCAAAAAAGTCATTTCATCTTTTAATTTATCATAGCCTTCCTGGGAAATGATTTGCTCGTTCATAATTTTATTTTAAATATAGGAACATTGATTCAAAGTTTAATATATCCTATTTGGACGGATTAGACAAGAGCTGAGGACTATTATCCCGATGCCCAAGGGATGGTTGAGATAAGGGGTAAAAATATTGGTGACTGCCAGAAAAATCAGGCCGGCCGCGAGAGCGAAAAACAGCGTTTGCCCGGTCTTAAAGCCGCTTTTGATACCATTTTTAATCAGTTGATACAGCAATAACAGATAAGCGGCCAAGCCCAGCAATCCGAGCTTGAGCCATAACTCCAAATAACCCCATTCAAAAGCGTAAGTCGTATATACTCCGGTCGGACTGGCCTGCAAGATGCGCGGATCGCTGGATTTATAAGTAACGGTCGCGCCATAGCCTTGGCCCAAGAACGGTTCTTTTTTTATTTCCGTCGTCAAGGCCGGCAAAAGCGACCAACGGGAAGCGACTGCGGCTTCGTCGCTGTTAGAAACCCGGTCTAAGAAGCTGGCGCCGAAGTTCCCGGGCCGGTGTATATACGGCCAAGCGGCCACCGCGTAAATGATCAGAAAACTTAAAGCCAGAGAACTTAAAAGCCATATTCCGGCGACGATCATTTTTTTAAAAGAATAAAAACGCCAAATCAGGATAAGACTGAATAATAAAGCGGCCAATAATCCGGCCCAGAAACTGCGCGAAAAGCTGATGATTAGCGCGCTTAAAAAAGAAGCGGCCATAAGCAGGATTAAAAAATTGGCGCGCCTAAAAATATTTTTAAGTTTAAAACTCGCTTGGCTCGCCCAGAAAGAAGCGAAAAAAGCGATTCCCGAATAAATCTGGCCCTGGATAAAGACGCGCGGCCAATCGGCTTTTGTCGGCGTCATTTCTCCGCTCAAAGTTTTCCGAAGCCAAGTATATATTTCCGGACTGGCGGCGCAGTCATGAGTAAAAATGAATAAGAGAATCAGGGTTTTTAGACTCAGCCATAAAGCGCCGGCCAAAAAACAGGTTTTTAAGCGCGTGATTTTTTCCTCTTCCCCGCCGCCGTAAATCGCCGCCGCCGGAATAATCAACAAGAAAAATAACCAAGAATTGAAATCGGAAAAAATAAGATTGCCGGCGTGACCGCGCGCGATACCATTAATCAAAGCAAAAACAACAAAAATCGCTAAAATAATAAAAAACTTGGCGCCGCCGAAATTTTTTATGTTTTTTAAATAAGAATTTTCTTCGCTTTTTTCAGCTTTTTCAGCGTCTTTCCCTTCCGGCTTAACTTTCCTCTTCCTGGCTATAATCAATTGCTTCACAAACTTAACCGCGAAAACAGCCATAAAGGCGCTCCAAATCGCCATCCGGAGCGGTAATTGGCCTCCGGCCAGGTCAATGAAGAATAAATGCCCCATTGAGCCGATAAACAGCTCGCCTAAGAGCGCCAAGAAACCATATTCCAAGCGATAGGCGCTCACGACGATTACGGCCAGGCTTAAAATAATTAGTAAAGATCCGTTTAAGAGCGGCCGGGAAAAAGCCGAAAAAGACAAGGCTTCAATAATCAAGAAGCCCGTCATAATCACGGCGATTTTTTTAAAATTTATCTTTTCCATGCTATTTTATTGCTCAAGCTGAATTCTGTCGCCCGGCTTGATATTATACTTCTGACAATATCCGCCGTTTACTTCCAAGACTTGATCGGCCGGTCCGTCGCTTTCATAAATATGCGTCGGGTTGTTCCCTTCCGGCTCCAGATTGGCGGCGATATTTTTGATTATTCCGTTCTCTATAAAAATCATATCCAGCGAAAATTCCATATCGCGCATAACGAATGATCTGACGCCGGAATCGGAAAAATTAAAAAGCATCCCGCAAGCGGCGCAAATTGATTTACGACCGCTCAAGCCCCGATATTGCTGTTTTAAAGTGGAAGCGATTTCCACTTTTATCTCTTGTTGATTAATTTTAAGGGCGGCGTAATGCCCTTGATTATCATCGGCTTGCACGACCGTCATTTTTGACCATTTCCCGTTAACTATCAGAAATATGGTCATAAGTAGCGCTATCAAACCGCAAAGAATTATCAAAACAACGGCGAAGAGCGGTAAATTTTTTGGTTTTATTTTGAATAAATCCATATTGAATAGTCTCGCCGAATAATCCTGGTTCTTAATAAACCTATATTAAATAAGCCCGTGTTTAGCTTTGATTGTTTTGACGGCCTCATTATATTTTCTAACCCGTTTTAAGAAAGGCAGGAATTTATAGGCGAAGCGCGGCAGCCAAGAACTGATGGTTCCGCCCGGCGCGACCGTAAACAAAA
>CAZJSQ010000027.1:1963-4557 GCA_964548885.1 uncultured Gammaproteobacteria bacterium | reverse complement strand
GCCGGGCTTATCCACGACGTCTCCCACACGGCTTTTTCTCACTGTATAGATTATGCTCTGGACGCCGATTCGGAAAAAAAACATGATCACCAAGATAATATTTTTGAAGATTTTGTCAGAAAATCGGAAATCCCCCAAATTATTGAAAAATACAATCTCGATTTGAATTTTATTCTGGACGACAAAAACTTCCCCCTTAAAGAAACGGAATTACCGGATTTATGCGCCGACCGCCTTGATTATTCGCTCCGAGCGGCCATTATTTATAACCTGATAGAAAACGGAAAATATTTTCTTGACAATCTTGATGCCGAGAACGGCCGGTGGATCTTTAAAAATTTTATTAGCGCTCAAAAATACGCGGAACTGTTTTTAAAGCTGAATAATGATCATTATTCCGACTTAGCCGCGGCCGCCATGCTCCGATCAGTCGGGGACTATCTGCGTTACGCGCTTTTACAAAAATATATTGTAGAAACCGATTTATATACGACCGATAGCGAAGTATTGGAAAAAATAGGTTCGTTTATCCCTCTGGATTCAAAATTAAAGCTACTGTTTGAAAAGATGAATAATAGTAAAAATTTTAAAAATAGCCCGGATGATTACGATGCCAAAGTCTTTTGTAAATCAAGGATGGTTGACCCGCTCTGCCGGCATAACGGAGAAACAAAGAGAATTTCGGAAATCGAACCGAAATGGAAGGAAATAATCAGACGGGAGACCGAACCGAAAGAGTATTATTTGAAGTTTGAAAAATAAACCTTTTTTGTCTATTTTTTTATATCAAAAACCCGACAATTTATCATGCCGGGTTTAATTTTTATAGCTTCTACAATTTTACTCAACTCCCAATATCTCCCGATAAAGAACGGCTTCGTTCCTTAGCAAGAACGCCGGAGTGAATAATTTATTCCACTGAACCCTTATTTCCTCTGACTTAAAAAGTTTCTTTAAAGCTAGATTATATTTATCGACGTCTGTCTGTGCGATATCCAGATCATCGTTAACTTCTAGTCTGGCCGCGGGAATAATATCAGCCAAAGAAACTATTTTTGCCTGTGGTAAATCACGCATCTTATCCAATAATTCTAAAGATTCGGAAAAGGAAGATGAAATCCTTTCCCTGATTTCCATTCTTTCCGGCGTAGGTTTAAAAACATTGAAGGCGGCTAGCTGTACTATTCGATAAACGTCTTCGTTACCCAGGCCATGAGCGGTTAGATGCTCTTTAAGGAATTCCTTAGCTTCGCTGGACGCATAAACTCCGCGAGATTGGATAATCTCTTCCAACATATTGTCAGGGTAGACTCTTAATCCGCTAAGCACTTTATTAAGGATACTCAACGATCTGACGGTAACGTGGAAGAGATCGGGCCAAGCGACACGCTCAACCGAGGATTGTTCGATTGTTCTTTCTTCCCAAGTTTTAATGGTACTAGTAATCATACTCGCAAATCCAGTCGCCATTTTCGCCATGCCTTCAAGATTCTCCAGTAATATTGGATTCTTTTTATGCGGCATCGCCGATGATCCTTTTTGTTTCTTCTTGAAGGGCTCTTGCATCAACGGTCTCCCGCTACGGGCAGACAAACGGATGTCAGTGGCGATTTTATCAATTACCGAAACCATATTACTAAGAGCTTGGGCAAGGGGAACATAGATGATTCTCGGGATAATCTGAGTTGAGCCGTAATAAGGCTGTAATCCTAAGATAAGCAAAGCCTGTTTTTCAAGCGCCGGATCGATACTGCCGTATTTCCCGATTGCTCCGGAAAGTTTAGAATATTTAAGATTATCTCCCGCATTATCAAGCGCCAGTTTCGCTGTTTCTAAATCTTTAAACCAAGTTAAAACTCGCGCCCCGAAACTTTGCATTTCAGCCTCTTGGCCATGAGTGCGTCCGTTCATTATCGCATAACGATATTGTAAGGCCATCCTGATTAGAGTCGCCTTGAGTTCTTCACAATAATCATCTACGATGGCGGCGGCTTTTTTAAGAGAAAGAGCAAATGGAGCTTCTTCCGTGTCAAATGAAGTTATGTTCTTATGAACATAGCAGTGAAGCTCGAGCGGTAAATATCGATACCGTTCGTCGAGAAAAGCGTTCAAATCATGATGAATTTCTTGATCGCGTTTTTTCCACCATTTGATACTGATAGAATGAGATCTCCACAGAGTTTCAATTTTTGAATAGATCTCCTGATCTAACATGCTTAAATCAACCATGGCCTGTAAAACAGTCAGTTCCATTTTTTGCCAAAGCTTAACTTTGGCTGAATCGCTGAATATTCGCGAAATTCTTTTGTCTGCATACCTGGTAATCATAATCTCCTCCTTAATTTAATGGTTAATATTATGTATTATTGTAAATGTGCAAATTATCTATTTAAGTTACTTTATTTTCAATTATATGTCAATCAACGACTAAAAATTTATTTCCGCTTGATTTTATCGCCTATTTGTTTAATAATCAAATCAGCTAATGACTGATAAACATTCAACCATCAGCCAATATGTCTCCATAGTTCAACGGATAGAACGTGAGCTTCCGGAGCTCAAGATGAGGGTTCGATTCCCCCTGGGGGCACAAA
>CAZJSQ010000027.1:0-1863 GCA_964548885.1 uncultured Gammaproteobacteria bacterium | reverse complement strand
TTTCTCGCCCCGTCCTTTTCAACACAAACAAAAACAACCCAACGCAGGTTGGGTTGTTTTTGTCAGCGGAATGGACGGGGCTCGAACCCGCGACCTTCTGCGTGACAGGCAGACGCTCTAACCAACTGAGCTACCACTCCAAGGTCTTAAAAAATGGCCATTTTCATTCAGCCACAGGAAAATCATAGCAAAAAGATCTTATCTTGTCAAAACTCCCGCTACTCCTTAAAAACATCTGGAAACCTTGCCATAGCTGACGATATTCGCTATAATTAAATCAGTCAAAATAGCTACTAGATAGCTTTTTTAATATATACTTATATGGATAAAGGATTAGATGTTAAAACCATTAAAGAAATAGAGCGACAGCTCTTGACCAATAAAAAACAAATCATGAATGATCTGAGCGAATTATCGCACAAAGATCCTCATGAAGCTGATGACAGGACCGCCAAATTCCCGGAATACGGGGATAAACCGGACGAAAATGCCCAAGAAATAACTGATTATTCTACGGAAATCATGACCGAAAAGGTTTTGGAAAAAAGCCTTGAGGACATTGAAAAAACTTTAAAACGCATCAAGGACGGCACATACGGAACCTGCAAATACTGCGGCAACCCGATAGCCCCTAAACGCCTATTAGCTCGCCCGACAGCCAATTCTTGCGTCAGTTGCAAGACGGAACTCCAAGAAAATGAATAAACTGCTTTCAAAAATAAAACTTCAAAATATAGCTATTGCCTTTGGAATAGCTATATTTTTTATGGCCGATCGCGGACTAAAGATCTTCGCCCAGAACAATGGTTCTGAAACCTATTTCAGGCTTCTGAGCGACTGGTTCTTATTCCGCTTCACTCTCAACCCTTATATTTCATTTTCTCTTCCTTTTAGCGGTATTTTGTTAAATATTACAATAATTTTAATAATAATCGGCTTGATTTATTATATTTTTTATTTAATATTAAACAAAAAAAATAAATTATTGAATCATAATGACCGTAAAATCACCCTAATACTATTGACAATTATTTTATTTGGTGCTATAAGTAATATACAAGATCGCCTGATTTATGGCTATGTTATCGATTACCTGGAACTTAAATATTTTACGGTTTTCAATCTAGCCGATATAATGATAAGCACGGGAACGATAATCCTGATAATAAAAACTTTAAAGACAAAAAAATAATATGTTTAACGGTCTGGCTGCCAATATAATAGAAAAAGGACGTACTTCTCCGGATAATACCGGCACTCGCTTGGAGTCTGAATTTATCGGCGATGTTGACGGAACTAAATATAAGAAATTAGCTTATGAATTTTTGCATAAAGACGAAATTAAGGAAGAAATGGCTAAAGCTAAGACCCCGGAAGAAAAGTTTGAACAAATGATTAAAATTAAAGAAGCCGCGCAAAAAGAATTTGAAAATGCCCTGGACTTGGCCGATAGGGATAAATATATTGATTTTAAAAATTCCGTAAAATTGGTAGAACAATCCCAATTAGGAAATCCCGAGAAACCGAGCCGATACTTCAGCGGCGCTTTATATAATCACGTAAAAGACCATTTTGCTGATAAGTATATTTTAAAATTCTTTACGGCCACCGGCGGAACCCATCTAGATGTTGGCCACGGGGTTGATGGTTTCTATAAATTATATAACAAGGAAAACGGCCGGGAATTAACGATGGCGACTCTTGATTTAACTGGAAACGCCTCTAAAGACATGGTCCGCGCCGACGTCTTGGTATACATTGACCAGTACGATAGGGAAAAATACGACCCAAGTAAAAATAATAAAAATTTTGATAAAGCGTTCTTTAACGAAAAAATAGAAAAATTTTCTGAAATGATTATCC
>CAZJSQ010000026.1:0-5417 GCA_964548885.1 uncultured Gammaproteobacteria bacterium | reverse complement strand
ACCGCAATTATTGCATTTCCAGCGCTTCACTTCCGGTTTTTTAAAGACTTCTCCCTTTTCTAAATTCTCCAAAAGTTTCTGGTAGCGCGCCTCATGCGACGCCTCAACTTCACCGACTTCCTTAAATAATGTGGCGATATCGGCGTGCCCTTCCTCTAGGGCCTCTTTCTCCATGAGCGGATACATTTTCGAAGTCTCATAATGTTCGCCCTTGATGGCCGCTTCCAGAACTTCAACCAATTCCGCCGGAATAAGGCCGAGCTTTTTCGCCCAAATCTTAGCGTGCTCTTTTTCGTTGCCCGCGGTTTCCTCAAAGATATTGGCAATCTGGACATAACCGGCCTTGCGGAAAGCGGAGGCGAAATAATCATACTTATTGCGCGCCATGGACTCGCCGGCAAAAGCTTCTTCCAGATTTTTCTTGGTTTTTGGTCCGAGCATATTTTTATGGTTGATTTTAAAAGAGATTATAAAATATTCTATCTTTAATTTTTACGCGCCCGGTTAATTCGACTCGGTTAATCCAAAAAAGTCCTTTAATCTTTACACATCCTTCTTCTCATCTTTCTCCGCTTCCGCGCGTTCCGCCACGTCCACCGCGCTTCTTAACTCGCGGCAGTTCTCTCCGTCCAGAGATTCACAAAACTCCAGTTCATAGATATGTAAAACCGTGACCGCTAAAGCGACTAAAAGCGGGCCGATGATCACGCCCCAAAAACCGAAAAGAACAATACCGCCGAGGATTGAGAAGAGAACGAAGACCGGATTGATTTCCGCTTCCTTTTTGGAAATCATATAAGTGCGGATAATATTATCGATTGTCCCGATAACCAGGAATCCCCAAAGCAGGATAAAAATGCCTTCCCAAATCTGGCCGGTCAAAAGATAGAATATCCCGACCGGTACGTAGAAAATCATGGAGCCGACATAAGGGATAAGCGACAAGAGAGCCACTAAGACGCCGGCCAAGAGGGCCGGAAAACCGACAATCGCAAAACCGGCCGCGCCGACCAAGCCTTGCGCGATTGCGACGACGAAAGTGGAGATAAAAGTCGTCCGGCTGATAGCTCTGAATTTTCGGAACAATTCTTGGTCATATCTATTCTGAAGCGGCGACAGATACATGAGTTTGATCATCATTTTTTTCCCGTCGATAAAGAAGAAGAACATCGCGATGATGATGAGGATTAAAGAGATGACAAAATTCGTCGTCTCCTTTAAAGCGAAGGTCGCTCCGGATAATAACCAATTGCTGGACGCCTTGAGAGTGTTCAAAAAGGCGTTCTTGATAGATTCGTTATGGACGATACCGTCAAAATTCAGATAACGCAGGGCGCCGCGCTGAAAAAACTCCGTCTTAAACAGATCGTTTATCGTATAATTGTTAAAAAATTCCACGGTCGCGCTATAAGCGACGACCGATTTCTCGCCGGCGTAAATCATGAGTTTGACCGCCGGGAGAATAACGATTACCAGGAGCAAGAGGCACATCAGGATGGCCGCCAGATTCCTTCGCCCTTTCAAAAATTTAGAAAAACGAAGAAAAGGCGTATAAAAAACCGACACCACCACCGCGGCGACGATTATTTCCGTGAGGAATGGCCGAAAGACCAGATAACAGCCGGCAAGAACTAAAACCACTAAAATTAAGATAAAGGGCTTGGTTAATTTTTGAGGCATAATATTTAGCCGCCGGCGTGGCCGGAAGGCGATTATTTAGTTTCCTTGTGAGGAGTATTTTTCTTGCACTGATTGCAATACTTAGACAGCTCCAGGCGTTCCTTGAGGATTTTCTTGTTCTTGCGAGAATGATGAGTCGTGGTCTTGCAAACCGTACACTCCATTTTGATCAGGTTGTCTTGAGACATATTGATGGGACGAGCACTGGCACCATAAACTTGACGGTCGCCTCGCTCACGTTTAAATTATTAACTGATTTAACAATATAAAAAAAACCGCTAAAAGTCAAATTTTGGTGATTATTGGCCGTGATTATTTGGCTTATTTTTGGCATTTCGGACAATAATGCGTTCCGCGCCCGGCAATTTTCTGTTTTTTGAGCGGATTATGGCAGTTCGGGCACTTTTCCCCGTCTCGGCCGTAGACTTTCAGGAATTTAGAGAAATTTCCGCGGCGGCCGCGAGAATCCACATAATCGCTGAAAGTCGTACCGCGCTGCTTGATGGCCAGCTTAATAATTTTATTGATAGCGGCAAAAAGTTTCTTCAGTTCCGCCGGAGTTACTTTTTTCGCCGGACGCTGCGGATTTATTCTGGCGGCCCATAAGACTTCATCGGCGTAAATATTTCCCAAACCGGCGATCAGTTTCTGATTTAAAAGCGCGGCTTTGATTTTTACGTTCGTCCTTGAGAGAGATTTTTGGAAGGCGGGAAAAGTAAAAGCCGGGGTCAGGGGTTCCGGGCCATAATTTTGTTCCAAAAGTTTTTCCAATTCCGAGTCGGAAACCAATTTCAAATAGCCGAATTTCCGCAAGTCGTTAAAAAATAATTTGCCGCCGTTAGCCATCGTCAGAATCGCGCGGGTATGCCTATTCGGAAACTCTACCAATTCACTCGGGACATTTAAGCTATGTCCGCCGGCGATCCTGTTTTTCTTATCGGAGTAAATCAGCTGGCCGGTCATTTTCAGATGGATAAGGAGATGGTCCATCTTTTTTCCAGCGGGCTTCCCTTTCTTCCTCATGGGGGCGGCGGGCGCCAGGCGGAAAATCAAAAGCTTGCCGCGGCGACCGACAGCCGTTATCTTCCGGCCGACTAAGGCGCTTTTAAAAAAAGCCGCGGAGTGAGAGGCGGTTTTAGGCGACAAAATATCGACAAACGCGATACGGCGGTTTAAAATAGCGGCCGCCAAATCGCGCCTGATAGTTTCCACTTCAGGAAGTTCGGGCATATTATAAAGAGAGTAAAATCGTAATGATAATCGCCAAGGCGACGAACTCAACAGCAAAAATTTTTACCAGGGCGATGCCGATTCTATCGGGATTAATTGTAGCCATAAAAAATGTTCTAAAAAAGTGGGGAGCCTGGTATGATTTGAGAACCTGGCTCGTTAATAATAGATATGTCGATATTATAGCTCTAGACAAATAAAAAAGGAAGTCTGATGTTCTAGACTTCCCTCAGCTAATTCGTTTAGCACACCGGGACCAATAACTGTTTTTGAAAAATACGAAAGTAAAATTGCGTCACTTTTATAACCCGCTGATTATTTTTATCAGCTAACATGGCTTGAAAAGCAGAGTCGTCCAAGACGAGATTACAATGAACTTTTCCATTTTTCAGACTTTCGACTACAAATACAACTGTGTTCTCGCCCGGTTCCGTACTAACAGTAAAAAGTGTTTCGAGTGAATCGCCGCTTGCTCTGGGAAATTCATACTTATCCTTTTTATCATTACACAGAATACCTGATTTGAATATTTCGCAACCAGAGCGAAGCTCAAAGCCATAGTTGTCAGCATACTCATTGTAAGCCAAGGATTCCCTGATTTTTAATAAACCGCTTGGGTTTTCTTTTTTTAAATTTTCGAGCGTTTTCATTTTGCTATTCCTTTTTTAAAGATTAATAATTATTGGATTAATTACTAAATTCGCCTAAATCCGCCCGCTGGCGGAAGACAAACTTAGTAATTAACCCAATTTAACCTTATTTATAAACGAACTATTTTAATGTTTATATAATAGCATACTTTTAATGAAATGTCAATGGTTTGCCAATTTACTCCATAAAACCCAATAAAATCAAGTTATTTTACAATATTTATTTGGCTGCAAACGCGGAAAACAGAAAAATGGATAATTCTGTTAATAACTAAATTTTCCAATCAAAAAACCGGAGTTTTTGTCCCGGTTCTTAAAAAGTGGGCCGAGTTGGATTCGAACCAACGAAGGCGCAAGGCCAGCAGATTTACAGTCTGCCCCAGTTGACCGCTTTGGTATCGACCCGTTTGTTAATGGCTATTCTATATTAAAAAAAATATCGGTAATTGTCAAACCGGCCTAAGAACAGGCCTGAGCCCGATATTTCTTTAAAAAATTAATTACTCATGACCGAGCTGAGGACGACGCGCGTTAAGCCGTAGGCGGAAAATATCACGACCAGACCGATGGCCGCCCAAAGCAAAGTATCCCGACCCTGCTTGATTTTCTCCGGGCTGCCGGAAGAAGTCATCCAAATTAATCCCCCATAGACGAAAATCAGTAGCGCCAAGGATCCAACTACGCCGAGAACGGCATTAATGACCTTACCGATCAGGGCTTGAGGGGTGTTGATACTGCCGAGGGGGTTAGTCAGGCAATTAGTGCTGCCGGCGGGACAATTTTCCGTTATAGCTGAAACCTGAGGGACAATGATGATGCCAGTGATTAAAAGCGAAAATAAGACACCTAAAATAATTTTTTTCATAAATATATTCTTGATAATTTCTGTCTCCATTGTACCATTGTTTGGAAAAATAAAAAAGGAGGATGACTATGATAGCCTTCCCCCTTATAATCACTAATAATCACTAACTTACTTCTAATTTGACTCTTTCTCCTTTTTCGGAGAAGAGTTTAAACTTTGGCCGCTCGCGATACGGAAGGCCAAAGGCAGTAGCCGGGACATTTTCTCCGTCCGAAAACTTTATTACAAAACTGTTTTCAGTGGAAGTCATGGCATACCTTGCACATCCGACTTTATCAGGCATTATTATACAATTGAAAGAAGTTTCTCCTTTCACATCAATATAATAGGTGCCTTTCCGAAATATCGAGTCGCGACCTACGGTGGCCAGTGGAGGTGCAACGGGGGTATTAGCGGTTGGCGGTGGCGCAATCGGCACAGAAATTACCGGAGGTGGGGTGGCCTGGGACTGTAATTTGAGGTCCCAGTGACGTTTGAAGCCAGCCAGAGTATCGGCGGCTTCTTTCGTCTTGCCCTGAGCCAAGAGGTCATTATAATAGGCCAAAAATTCCTTGCCATTTTTCACCTTCTGGAGTTCCCAAATATTCTTGGCTTTGACTTCAACTTCGTCCCCCATTAATTTGAAGATTTTCTGATCCACCCGAGCCTTCAGGACTTCCTTTTGGCCGAAAGACTTAACAAGATTTTTCTTCCAATACGAGTCCCCGAGAGTTACAAGAAAGACAACAACCATTATAGTTGCCAATCCTCTTGACTGCCGGTTTATTTTTCCGCTCTTTATTATCTGAACGGCAGTGAAGAAGACCACCACCGCCAACATACACCAGAAAGGAATTCCGGTGAATATTTTCAACAGTATCAGGCCAACGATAATCGTAGCCGTAATCCATTGAGTCTTAAGAAAATTTACTATTGCTTTCATTTTTCGTTTTTCTTTTTTTAAGTCATTAAAAAATTCTTTTTAAGATAGCCGGAATAACGGATACCAACGT
>CAZJSQ010000025.1:0-5737 GCA_964548885.1 uncultured Gammaproteobacteria bacterium | reverse complement strand
ACTTGGCTTTTTCCGTCCGGACGCAAATACGGCAAAACTTTTTTCTTGCGGACTTCGGCTAATTTAGCCGTTAATTTATGAGCCAGAGTAATCGGCAGGGGCATTAATTCCTTAGTCTCATTAGTCGCAAAGCCGCACATCAGACCCTGATCGCCTGCGCCCTGTTCTTTATGCTCGCCGACGCCCTCATCGACGCCTTGAGCAATTTCCGCGCTTTGCGAATGCAGAGACGACATAATGCCGACGCTATCGCAGTCAAAACCGGACTCGGCGCCGTTATAGCCGATGCTCTTTAAAATCCGACGGATGACATCGTCAACCTGAATATATTCTTTGGTTCGAACTTCTCCGCCGACGACAATCATGCCGTTAGTGGCAAATGATTCTACGGCCGCATGACTCTCCGGATCTATTTTTAACATCTCATCCAAGATGCCGTCGCTGATCTGATCGCAGACTTTATCCGGATGTCCTTCGGTCACTGATTCCGAGGTGATTAATTTTATATTCATATTTTTTATTCCGCTGCGGTGACGGAAGTTAACTAATTATTATTTTAATTTCCGATAATTCCTCTTTGATTTTAGGCTTCTATGTCCCCAATTCCCAAGAACTTAAATAAGCGGCTTGCTCCGCGCTTAATTTATCAATTTTAATCCCCAATGATTTTAATTTCAGCATCGCCACCCTCTTTTCAATCTTTTCCGAGACATTATGAACTTTAATCGTGAGTTTTCCGGCGCTCTTTACGACCTGCTCGGCGGCCAGGGCTTGAGTAGAAAAACTCATATCCATCACGCTTGAGGGGTGACCTTCGGCGGCCGCCAAATTAATCAACCGGCCCTGCGCTAAAACATAGATACGTTTTTTCCCGACTAAATATTCGTCCACGTGATTATTGACATTATAATTTACTTTAGTCGCCATTTTTTTCAAAGCCGGAATATTTATTTCCACGTCAAAATGCCCGGAGTTGCAAACCATAGCGCCGTCTTTCATGACTTTAAAATGTTCCTTATCAATAACTTTAATATCGCCGGTAATCGTGCAGAAAACATCGCCGACTTTAGCCGCTTCTTTCATCGGCATCACGCCGAAGCCGTCCATTGCCGCTTCCAGGGCTTTAATTTCATCAACTTCAGTGACAATAACCTTAGCGCCCATGCCTCTGGCGCGCATCGCGAAACCGCGTCCGCACCAGCCATAGCCGGCTACCACGATATTTTTGCCGGCGACGAGCAAACCCGTCGCCCGAATGATTCCGTCCAAAGTTGACTGTCCGGTCCCGTAACGGTTATCAAATAAATTTTTCGTTTTGGCGTCGTTAACGGCGATGACCGGGAGCATTAATTTTCCGGCCGCCGCGAGCGAACGCAAACGAATTACGCCGGTAGTGGTTTCTTCCATACTACCGAGAATATTTTTAGCCTGGTTCTTATATTTATTATGCAGGAGGGAAATTAAGTCAGCGCCGTCGTCCATAGTGATATGAGGCTTGTTCTGTAAAGCCTGATTCAAATGGCGATAATAAGTCTTATTGTCCTCCCCGCGGATTGCCAGAACTTTAAGGCCGTGATTTTTAACCAAGGCCGCGGCAATATCGTCCTGAGTTGATAGGGGATTAGAAGCCACTAGAGTTATATCCGCCCCGCCGGCCTGAAGCGCCAGCATTAAGTTGGCGGTTTCAGCCGTGACATGCATACAAGCGGAGACTCGCTTGCCTTTAAACGGCTTGGATTTCTTAAAATCATTCTTGATAATTTCCAAAACCGGCATATCTCGTTCGGCCCAGGCCAAGCGCTTTTCACCCAGAGCGGCTAACTTCAAATCTTTAACGTGGTGAGTCATATTTATTTAAACTATATTATTAATCTCTCTTTATAATTCCGATAATACCTCTTTTTTAATTCCGTCAGGCTGAAACGATGCGTCTGCGTTCCGAATTTCTCCACCGTATAAACCGCGACGAGCCCGGCCAATTGTCCGCAAGTCTTTAGATTATACCCCTTTATCAGGCCCTTGATAAGCCCCGCCCGATAGGCGTCGCCGGCTCCGGTTGGGTCGGAAGTGTTTTTGGGTTTAGCGGGTTTAATGATGATTTCTTGGCCGGCGCTATATATTTTTGACCCTTGACTGCCGAGCGTAATTATTAAAATTTTAACCATCTTGATTAACCGTGAAAAAGGCAGTTTCATCTTATCGGCTATCAGCTTAATTTCATAATCATTACCGATTAAAACCTTGGCGCCCTGAATCGATTTCTTCAACTCCGGAGAGGAAAAGGCAATTAAAGCTTGCCCCGGATCAAAGATATAAGGAATACGATTCTTTTGATAAACGGCCGCATAACCCAGCATCCTTTGTTTATCATCCGCGGCGATAATGGCTAGATCAATATTTTTAAGCGCGCTGGCGGAGCGAGCATAATCCTTCGGCCTGGCTCCCGGATAAAAAGCGGCGATTTGATTATCGGCCTGGTCGGTAATAATATGGGCCGCCGCCGTCCGATCCGAGGAGACTATTCTGATACGGCTTAAATCGACACCGCCTTTTTTCAACCACTCTTTATAATCGCCAAAATCAAAACCGGCTATCCCTAGGATAATCGGTTTCTCTTGCAGCAGAGCTAAATTATAAGCGATATTTCCGGCCGTGCCGCCGAAACTTTGGCGGCTCTTACTTAAGAAAAAGCTTAAATTCAAATTGTGAATTTCAGTCGGTAAAATATGGTCGGAAAAACGTCCGGGAAAATCCATAATTTGGTCGTAAGCCAGCGAGCCGGAGACGACTATTTTTGGTTTATTATTTCGCATCTGATTTCTGATCGGCTTTCTGAACTCTTTTGAACTCCGCTTTCTTCAGACGGCTGATTTCCTGCGATATCGCTTTATGTTCAAGGCTGGCGGCGGGATAATTCTTTAAAATCTGTTCTAGCTCGGCGAGGGGCGAAGTAAGCGGAGACGGCGAAACGGGTGGAAGAATATTAGTGGCAGGCACGGAACTATAATCTTCATCAAGCGCATCCCTCCCCTTCTCTCTGGTGTTTATTTTTTTCACTTTATCAATACTAGATATTTCTTCGATATTCCCATGATTAAAAATAATCATTTTTCCGTCTATATCCATCAACACGGAATTTTCATAACCTTCCGGGGTCTTGGAAGAAATCTTTAATTTTTCATAAATATCTAAAAGCATTTTTACTTTATCCTTATCGATAGCATCTAAAATTTTAATAACTCGATTATTACTCAAATACTCCAATTTTTTAACTTTATCAAACTTGTCCAGCCCCAAGCTGGCGACAAAATTTTTCGTCCATTCGCTTACCTTCCGAGGTATTTCCTGATCGGCATACTTCTGACGACTGATTAAAATACTATCGCATTTTTCCAGCGCTTCACGCATTTTTGCCTTAAAGACGTCCCGCTCATCTAAGCCACCGACGGAAATGAGTTCTGTCTCCAATTTTGCCCAAATATCGAACTGGGGAATCTCTAAAGCCAAGCCAAAATAATTTTTTATTAAATCAACACGCTCGTCGATATCGTTTAAAAAATTAAAACTAAGAAACTTAAGTTTTATCAGATAATTATTATATTGAGCATACTCCGAACTATTTTTGGATGGACCGGATTTATCAAGCCAATCTTTCACTAAATTATAACACTCAAAAGCGCCATTAAAATCATTATTGGCAATAACGTAGTCTATTTCTTGTTGTAATAAATCGAGGGTCAACTTTGCCATAATTATTAGGAATATTTTTATTGTTTCAGGATTAATGCTCGTCTAACTAAAGTGCTTGAATTTTCTTGATTGTTTCCAGCGGATTCGATACATCGGAAACTGTGGCTTTTTTGCAAATCTGCTGAATCACCGCCGCTACTTGTACCGCACCGGCTTTTTCTAATCTCTCAAGATTAGCTTTGTTGGCTCCAATAAATTGAATCATATTAATATTACCGGTTTTTTTAATTTCGTCCGTATAAGCCTCGTCTTTAGAGGCATATAAAGCAATTGACGATTCGCTCAAATCCCAATGCGCGGAGTCATGTGGCTGACCATTCTGGTAAGACCCATTTCCCAAACGATTACCACTTCGGACAAATTGCTGCACTTGAATTTTAGATTTTTCACTAAGAACCGCCGCTTGTTGCTCCTCCTTCTTATTCACCTTCCATTTCCCTCCCTCGTCCATCGACATAACGCCAAAAGCTTCAAAATGATTAACAGATTTGGCCAGTTCGCCAATTTCCGCAGTTAAAGCTCGTGCGTCCTGCTCGGTCATGCCGCCATGAGTCTGCATTCGCTCAGTCATTCCAACCATACCTTCATAGCCCGTCCCATACCCCAATTCTTTATTAAGCTCGTTGTAGTTTCCCGTCTTGGCCAATTTTTTATAAGATGCCGCCATTAAACCTTCATCGTGCTGCTCTTCTGCTTCTTTATAAATACCAACCAACTGATCCGAGTTAGAAATATTGGCAATTTTTTTAGCGGCTTCCCCTTCCATTCTAGCGCTAGTCTCGGCACGGGCTGATTGTACTTCGGATAGCTGATTCTTCCTTAATACATCTTTGAACTTGGTAATTTCGGCGTCCAGAGCGGCAATAGCACTTGTTTCGTCCTTCTTTTTATTTTCATAGTCCGCCAGTTTAGCGTCTTTAGCGGCTTGATCGGCCACAACAATAGTTTTGCCGCTAAGCTCATCTTTTTCTTCTTTGTTCGCCGCGATAGCACTATTCATTTTACTAACCTGATCACGTTTTTTCTTCAAATCTGCTTCTTCAGGATCCGTTAATATTCTATTCTTCTCTTTAATCTCCAAATCTTTAAAATCCTTACTCTTAATAATAGAGTCTTTATCGCTTTCTAATTTATAATTGCTCTGATCGAGTTCTTTAATCCTGTCTTTGTTATCCTTATCTTCAGCCACTGTTACCACGCTGGCGGCTTCTTTATCAATACTTTTTATATTATTTCCCGCCGCCTCCTTTATCACTTTTTGTTTTTCAATATCCTCAAGCGCCTTCTTACTCCTATTGGGCGAACCAGCATTAAATTTTTTATCCAAAATATTTTGCCACGCAACATCTCCGGTGCTTAGAAGGGCGGCTTTGCGACCTATCCAAGTTTTTCCTTCCTCGGCCTGAGTTAAAGTATTTTTTCTAATTCTGGTTTGTTTGAGCGCGCGATTATGGGCTACCTGCTCTCTTCTTCTTCTCTCTCCGGCCACCACATTTAAATCAACTCCTAGCTTTTCACTGGCTATGTCCCTTATATCCCCGAGTTGTTTTCCGCCCCATTTCGTCAAACCTTTCCCGGCGTTCATCGCTATACCCTGCCCCTTCTGGAGCGCGGCCATTCCCTTGCCGGCCATATTTCCGGCCGCGCCGCCGATTTCTTGGGATATTTTCAGACCGCCGAGCAACATGCCGATGGCGATAACATATTGAATTAAAAATCCGGGAGTAGAAGCTTTAGACGCGGCCAGGGCGGCGGTACCGGTTGCGCTCGCGTCAACATTTCCTAGCTTAGAAATGTCCGTCTGTGCTGAAGTAGTGTCAGCCGGCGTAACGTCAAATCCACTCTGATTATAAGTCTGCAGAGCCGCGAACGACAGCCAAATGAAAAAAGCCAGCACCGGACCGACAATAAGGTTTTTTGTAAACTCGCTCCACCACTGGGAAGCGTATTTCTGACCGCCCGGAAAAGCGGATAAAAGGTAGGCTAA
>CAZJSQ010000024.1:0-5785 GCA_964548885.1 uncultured Gammaproteobacteria bacterium | reverse complement strand
CTCTCCGCAACATCGTGCCAGCACGAGGTACTTAGAAATAGAGCTTTTTGAGGCTCTGTTTTTGATTGGGAAAAAGCTAGTTTTTCCTTAAAATAGGCTATTTGACAACTTATGTCATTTTTTGACACATTAGATAAAAATATGATAAAGTTTATATATAGAAAAGATAAACAAAATCTAAAAATTATATGAATAGCGGAGTTGATAAGCTTTTAAATATTGAGGAGGTTGCAAAAATGTTGAGAGTTAGCACTCGCACTATTATTAGATATATAGAATCGGGAAAATTAAAAGCATCTAAAATAGGTGTGTGGAGAATAAAGGAATCAACCGATTCTCCAATCCCGATGATTGAAGACGGAGGAAATTTATTTGATTAGGCCGCGCTTCGTGTTAAGGTTATGACGAATATTCCGTTTCAGTTGAGAATTTTTTAGCTATAATTTCTATTCTAAACAAGCCGCCACGTTTAATCGGACGGCTTGTTTCTGGAATATTTTTATGCTAGACTAACAAGAGAAAAATTTTGGAGATTAGGAAAAGAATGGAGAGGTGCCAGAGCGGTTTAATGGAACAGTCTTGAAAACTGTCGTCGATGAAAGTCGACCGTGGGTTCAAATCCCACCCTCTCCGCAGTTAGGAAAAAGTAGCTTTAATAGGCTACTTTTTTGTTGTATATAAGCCTAAATATTAAGTTCCAAAGCGGTTCTAACTTCAGGAGGGAGATAGGGATTTTTTTGAGAATCATTGTTATTTTATAGCTAATTTTAAATAAATATTGTTTGGTTCGAGTATTATTATTTTATGTAATGTTTTTAAATTTATTTTTCTAAGTTGACATTTATTTAAAAAAGATGTATAGATTAATTAGTACATTGGGGTTATTTTGATGTACCTTAACATTTTTAACATTAACTAATAGGAGATTTCGTCATGAAAAAAAACAAAAAAATTTTTCAGCACAATTTTTGGCGTAAAAAAACCGACGAACACGTTAAACACACTGTTCAATCCGTTCTCGGTCTGTCAAAAAGTAAAAACAATGTTGCTGCCAGTAGTTGCGGAGCAGGTTCCTGCAACTGTGGAGCTAAGATGATAGTTTTTTGTATTTTAAAATGGCATCAAATATTTTAATATTTTGGCTATTTAGCTCGTCGTTTTTAAAACCCCCGCCAGCCTCTTCCAGATAGCTGTCGATAAGCTCAAAATCGTTGTTTTTAGATATTTTTTCATAATCTTCAAGCTCATTCCCGTAAGTGTATATTAAATGTTCGCCTGATTTTATAGGCAAATAGTAATTTTTTAATATTTTATTTTCGGAATTGTTAAAATTTAATAGCTTGGTCGCTATTAGTAATTCTCCGTCATTTTTTAGTATTTTATTCAATATTTGAAAAATATCATTTAAATTGCTAATATTATTAAAGGTATAGCAAGAGAAGGCAAAGTCAAATTTTTTGTCATTATCAGCTAGATTTCTAATATCTTTTCTAAGGAGTTCAATTTTGTCGCCAAATTTTTTAGACCTTTTTTTAGCAATTTCAATCATTTTTTGGCTTGAGTCAATTCCGGTCACCATAGCTCCGCGTTTAGCCATTAATCTATCCCACCTTCCTTCGCCGCACCCGATATCTATGACTTGTTTATCTTCTAAATTTTTAGGCAGCATTTTAAAAGTTTGTCGTATCAAATCATCAGGATTTTCTTTTAAATCAGCAGACTCGCTTATTCGGGAACTATAATTAATTGCATCATTTTCGGTGTATTCTAATGGGGCGTTTCTTAAGCCAAATTTTTTAATTAATTCTTCTTCCTGGCTATTTGTTTTAAAAAAGTTATTTTCTATCATAAAAATATGGAAAAATATAATAAAATATACTCATCCTCTAATGTTAGCGAGGAAATTAAGCCTAGTCAAATTTTGAACCTTGTTTGGAAAAATTTTTTACCAAACACCGGTATTCTTGACTTGGGTTGTGGACAGGGAGGTGACTCTTTATTTTTAGCTAAAAATAAGTTTTTAGTTACGGCGATTGATAATTCTAACGTCGCTATTAGTCAAATTAAGGTTAAAAAAGACGAGCTTAAACTTGGTAATTTAGAATTAGTTTGCGATGATATTAATAATTTTAATATAGAAAAAGACAAGTATCATGTGATAATTTGTCGTAATGTTTTAAATTTTTTGAATAAGGACATGGCCCTAGAATTAATAGAAAATATAAAAAACAAAGTAAAAGTTGGTTCTTGCATTATTATCGAATTATTTACGAAAAACGATCCGAGTTTTGTTTCGGATAACAAATTTGCCAGTTATTTTGAGGAACAGGAGTTACTAAATATTTTTTCCGATTGTAAGATAATTTATTATTTAGAAAATATTATTCTAGATCCTGGGCATCCCGGGTTTGCTGTTCCGCATAAACATGGAGTTGCCAGAATAATCGCTCAAAAGTAATTTTTGTTAAAATCATTGGCATTTTCTCTTATTTCAGTTCTGATAGCGTCCCACCCTCTCCGCTAAAAAAGGCAGCATTTTAGGCTGTCTTTTTTCTGATTGAATGGGTTTTAAACTGGTTGGAAACGAGACGCGATTTATCATCCGCTATTTCGATTCGCCGGAAGTAATTATTGGGAGCAATTATTTCTCGCGCCGCCGTCTCAATTTATATAATTCTTTGGATTTTCGCGTTATCACTAAAATCGTTAAGACGGCGATATAGGCGGAAACAACCGCGCCCGGCAAGGTATAAGATTTGCCGGACAAAAAATCAAGAATAAACAGCCCGGCCATGAGGACCGACCAGATAATGACAAAAACTTCTCCGGGGTGGTTTCCGTCGCGCTGGTCATACCAGCGCTCAAATTCTTTATTGCTGACGTAAATCGCCAAGACGCCGATATAGATAGTGGCGATGGCATTCAAAATATCCGCGAAAGCGTTATTGTAAATAAAATCGAAAATTATCATGGCGAAAAAGAAAAATGTCCAAGCATTAATCAGTTTGCGCCAGAAACCGAAATCGTCTTTAAAATAGTTTTTTTTCATAAGGCGAGAGCGGTGAGATTTATTTCAAACCGTTAGCGTTGAAGTAGGTGGTGTATTCTTTATCGGCGTTGTTTATATGCCAGACCCACCAGTCATTTAAGAAATTATTCAAGGCGAAAAGCGTCCGGGCGCTGTCGGCGGCGTCATATTCTTTTTTTAAACCTTGGATTTTTTGCCGGTATGCTTCATGCAAGGCAAAATGCTGGGTTTTTTTGGCGTAACCGTACAGATTAAAATAATGCTCTTCCGTGCTGAAGTGATAATCGGCGTAGTCAAACAGACTCTTAAAGATCGGTTCCACGTCAACCTTCTTGAATCTTTTCTCGGAGTATAAGGTGAAGAGCTGGTTGATAATGGCAATCAGGCGCTGATGCTGCTCATCCAGCTCTTTGACGCCGACTGAATATTCTTCGCTCCAGTTTATTAAGGCCATATTTTTATGTTTTAATTAATATCGTTATTAGGTCGTTATTATGAGATATTATAGCATATTTTCAGGTTTTTGGTAAATCGGTGGAATAGGCGAAATAGGGTGAACCCGCGTTTTAGAAAAAATCAAGAACTAAAAATAAAATAGACCCGCGCTTTAAAATAGATCCAGGACTAAGACTAAAATATAAATAATAATCAAGCTTATCAATCCCAAAAAGCCGGCAAAAATCTTTTCCTGGCTTTTTTTGACGCTGATTATTTCCGGAATGGCCGGCTGGCGCAGGCTCAAGGCTTGAAACCAAGGAGTGGCGGCAATCTTTTCCACAAAAGCGAAACTGCTATGTTTAAAATATTGCCAATAACTGGCGCCGTGTTTTTTGATTATTAAATAGATTAAGACGGCGACGGCCAGGAGGGAAAGCCCGATGCCGAGCTTATGCGACCATTTTTCGATAATGACGGCGATCAGGTTGCCGGAGAAATAGCCGAGGCCGATATTCCAAGTCGCCCAGAGCAAGGTGCTTAAAACGTTCCAGAGCAGGAAAGTCCTCTGTTTCATTTTTGAGGCGCCGGCGATAAAGGGCATAACCGCCCGCGTCGCCCCGATAAATCGGCCCCAAAGCAGACTTTTCGTTCCGTATTTCCTAAAAAATTCTTCGCCTTTAACGAGCCAGGCGGTTTTGACTATTCCTTTTTTTTCCAGCCATTTACTGCCCCAGCGTCCGAGCGCGTAGCCGATATAATCGCCGATAATCGCCCCGATGACGGCGAAAAGAGTCAGGCGCCAAATATTGAAGACCCCTTGAGCCGCGAAAAAGGCGCCGATGGAAATCAGAGTCCCGCCCGGGAAAACCGCGCCTAAAAAAGGGATACACTCCGCCAGCGAGATAAATAAAAACAGCCAGTTTCCCAGCCAATCAAAGCGGCCAAAAATGGCCAAAAAGAAATTTACGCTTTGCTCCATATTTATCCAGCTTAATTTATCCAGCTCATCGGTAACCGTTGGTTTTTACTTTTCTATTATAGCAGTTTTTTATTTTTTCTCAAAAAATGCTAAAATTAAGGATATGAAAATACTCCTGGCCATAACTAAAAGCGAAATCGGCGGAGCGCAAGTTTTCGCGTTGAATCTGGCGCGCGAGCTTAAAGCGGTCGGGGAAGAGGTAATTGTCGCCGGCGGTCCGGGCGAGTATCTGCCGGCGGAACTGGCTAAAGCCGGTATTCCTTTCCAGCGCTTAAAAAAATTAGAACGCAGTTACAATCCTTTCAAGAGCTGGAGTTTTATCGCCGAACTGAAAAAATACGCGGCCACGGAGAAGTTTGACGTTGTCCACTTAAATAGCACGAACGCGCTCCTCGGAGTTTGGGGTCTGAGCCGCTTACCGTCGAAGCCGCGCCTCGTTTTTACCGTTCACGGCCTCTCGCTTTTAGATAACGGCCATCAGGCCTTGGGAATATTAAAAGCCGCCTATCGCTTATTTTTTAAAGCCGCTTTCAAAAAATTAGACGGATTAGTTTTCGTCAGCCGCTTAAATTTTGAATCCGCGATCAAGTCCGGATTATTAAAGGGCGGGCTGGAAGCTAAAAGCCGGTTAATCTATAACGGCTTGGATTTCGCGCCGGATTATCTTTTAAGTCGGGAAGAAGCGCGCCGGGAACTGCTGAGAACACTTAAACTGGATGCAAAAGAGGATTCGGGTGCGCAAGACAATCCAGACCTGTTAGATAATAAGCCCAAAACTACGGATTTTCAAGACGCCTTCATCTACGGTTCCATCGGCCGTCTCGCTTACCCGAAAAATTACGAATTTTTAATTAACGCGCATAAAGCCGTTAAGGCGATTAAGCCGACCGCGAAACTTTTTTTGATCGGGGAAGGGCCGGAACGGGCGAAATATGAAGGACTGATAAAATCTTATCGGCTGGAAAATGAAATTTTTTTAAGCGGGGAAATAAAAGATGCCGGCCGCTATTTAAGAGCTTTTGACTTATTCGTCCTGCCTTCGGTTTTTGAAGGCTTGTCGCTAAGTCTGATTGAGGCGGTTCGGGCCGGAGTGCCGGTTTTGGCGAGCCGCGTCGGCGGAAACGAGGAAATAATCGGAATAGAGCGGTGCTTTACGCTTAATGATCAAGCGGAGTTTTTAAAGAAAATAGAGCAGGGAGATATAATAACCGATAAAGATTTATCTGACAGCCAGTCAGCTACAGTTCATTCAGATTTTTCCGCCGCCGCCATGATTAAAGGATATTTGGAGATTTATCGTCGTTAATTTGACCTCTAATGACCTCTATTGACCCGAAAGA
>CAZJSQ010000023.1:0-6400 GCA_964548885.1 uncultured Gammaproteobacteria bacterium | reverse complement strand
AAAGGCTTAAAGCTTATCACCCGGAGAAATATAAATCCAGTTATTGCCGGGGTAAAGATTAAAGATATGGGAAATAAAAATAACCAACCGCGCAAAGTTTCTATCAGCCGCCAGAGATTTTTTTGCCTGGAAGAAATGCCTAATTATTATCCGATGATGGCCGGGGTAGCCTGGAACACGGCTCGGGCGAATAGATTTTTCAGGAGCCGCGGATTAAAAAAAGGTTTTTCTTGTTTGGTGACGACCTATCAGGATAATGTTTGCCAATTATTAGTGGCGCATCAGGAATTCAAGGCGCTCGGATTGGAAATATTAGCGCGAATTAAAAAAGATAAAGGCTGGGGAGAAAAATATTTTCGAGATTTAAAGCAAGCAGAAGATAAGCTTTATCAAGCCTCTCATAATTTAAAGAAAATTAATCTTGTTAAACGCTCCGACCGAGAGCTATTCAAAATTTACGAAGATTATTATAGAATCTACAGCCAGTTGCATATTTTTCATTGGATACAGACAGCCGCCGATTTCGGAGAAAATATTTTTTCTCGGTATCTGATGGATTATTTAAAGAATAAGATAAGCGCGAAAAGATATACTTTGGGTGATGTTTTTTCTACGTTAACGACGCCGACGGAAGAAGCTAAGTCGGCTGGAGAATATCAAGAGCTCTTACTGGTATTAGAGCGTATTATCCGAGAGCCGGCGCTAAAAAAATATTTCAGTCAGAATAGTGCCGAGGAAATCGAGAGCGCCTTGCCGAAATTAAATAAGAATTTAAATTCCGTCATTAGCCGGCACGCTGAAGATTTTGGTTGGCTCGGTTATAATACCATCGGACCGGCCTGGGGTCGAGAATATTTCCTTGATATTTTATCTAGTTTGATCAGACAAGAAGCCGATCCAAAAAAAATATTACAAGAGATAAAAAATAATCGGACGCAAATCTTTAAAAAACGGACGAGGCTGATTAAGGATTTGAAAATAGATAAGAAGCATGAAAGCATGTTCATTTTCGCGAGAAATTTAGTTTTGACCAAAGGAACGAGAAAGGATTCCATGTTTCACAGCTATTCGATAATTGAACGCTTATTCAAGGCAATCAGTCACCGTCATTATTTATCACTACGTCAGGTTCGTTATCTTTATCCCCATGAGTTTAAAAAGATTCTCTTCGGGCGCGGTTTTGACGTTTCAATCCTGAACGAGCGTTATAAATTCAATCTATATTATTCTGTCGGAAATTACGAAGACGATCTGATTATGAGCGGACCAGGAGCAAAGAAAATATACTCTCGTCTAAATGTCATTAAGGAAAATACTAAAAATATTAGATTGTTATCTGGTGATTGCGCTTTTCCAGGAAAAATAAAGGGAGTCATTAAGATAATCAATATAACTGGCGATATCCCTAAAATGCAAAAAGGCAATATTTTGGTGTCTATCGCCACTACACCGGATTTGGTTCCGGCCATGAAAAAAGCGGCGGCGATCATCACAGATGCCGGCGGCATCACCTGTCATGCCGCTATCGTTTCTCGAGAGCTGAGGATTCCGTGCGTTGTCGGCACGAAAATCGCGACCAAGGTTTTGCACGACGGAGATTTAGTGGAAGTGGACGCGGGGAAGGGAGTTGTACGCTTATTAAAGAAAGAGAAGAGAAGTTGACAGAGCGCTTTTTTATGATAATATTGTTTTATAGACAATAAATATTGTCTTTAAAACATAGATATGAAGAATCTCTTTAAATCCCAGACCGCTTTTGAAATTTTAATGCTCCTGACCGCCAATCCGAAGCGATTTTTTTATTTAAATGAAATAAAAGAAACGATCAAGAAGGATGCGGCTAATATCAGCCGTGAGTTAGATAAACTGGTTAAAGAGGGAATAATTATACGAAAGATGAAGAATAAGAAGAAGACTTACTCGTTTAATGCCGGTTATGCCGTCGCTCCGGAATTGATAAATCTTTTTCAAAAGAATAAAGGCGCGGAAATCGAAGCGCGGTTCAACCGAGAATGGCTATTAGCCGAGGAAATAATCAATGCCAACCCCTGGTTCATGGCCATTCCTTTTTATTGCTTTACCAATCAGTTCGCCCAGCCGGGCGGCCGAGCGTATCGGCATCAGGCCTGCTTTTACCAAGGTTATCATCTTTGGTTCTATTTTGATAAACAAGATGCTCTTGAGTTAGGGGAACATTTGGTTGATAAATTTGAGGGTGATATTGGCTTCATGGAGAAGGTTAATTCTAAGATAAGATCATTTGCCGATAAATTAATAGAGACGGTCGGCAAGATTCCGGAGAGTAATCTGGAAAAAATATCTTTGGAAAATCTTTGGCACTATTATCGAGAACACGAGAAAGTACACCAAGAATATTATCAATGGGGCTGGATTCCGGTAGCCGCTGATATGTTTGGCGATAATTTGACTAACCGCGGCAAGAAAATATTAAAAGAATTACAAGTTCCGGAAGTTAGGATTGAAGAGACCCTTGCTTTATTAACCCAACCGGCCAAAGGTTCGCTTTTAAAAGAAGAACAGGATGGCCTTGTTAGAATTGGCATCGCGGTGCAGGCTGATCCTGGCCAATTTACCATTTTTAAAGAACTTTTTAGAAAATTCAAAGAAGAGGATGTTAAGTTTTTTGGTTTATATACTCATAGCGAGGAATATGAGGACAAATTTGAGGAGGCGGTTAGAACCCTTAAGAACCGGATAGATAAAAAGATTTTTAATGATTTGCAAAAGCATTATGCCCGTTATTTCTACACGAAGTTCATTTACACTGAAGAGCAAGGAGTTTACAATTTTGAGCATTATTTAAAGGAACTAGTCCGTTTAGTTAATGGGGATAATAATCTGCAGAAGACATATGAGGATCAGAAGAGAAAAATAAGAAAAACGATGACGAACAGGCAAACCCTCATTAAAAAAATGGGTTTATCGAAAAAGACAACTCGTTTTTTCAGCGCTTGGGGAGATTTTATGGTCACGAAGATATACCGCCGCTATGCCCAGCTTTTCGCGCTGTATAAGACGACTTTTTTCCTAGAGGAGATAGCCAGACGTATCGGTTTAAACTTGAAAGAGGTTAGGTTCATGACCTCCGAAGAAATAAAAGAAGCTTTGTTCAGCCAGAAAATTAATAAGGAGGAAATCAGGTCGCGCGTTAAATTCAGCTTATATTATACGGCGAAGGACACGGAAATATATTATAGCGGTCATGAGGCCGAACAGATAGCAAAAAAATATATCCAGAAGATCGATAATCAAAAAGTGGTGGAATTGAAAGGACAATGCGGTTGCCGGGGACAAGCCAAGGGGGCGGTCAGGATAGTAAACGTGATCCGCGATATGGCCAAGATGAAAAAAGGAGACATTCTGGTTTCTATTTCTACCCAACCCGATCTCTTGCCGGCCATGAAAAAAGCCGCGGCTTTCGTAACTGATCAAGGCGGAGTAACTTCGCATGCGGCCATCGTCGCTAGGGAAATGAACGTACCTTGCGTTATCGCAACTAGAATCGCGACTAAGGTTCTCAAAGACGGCGACCTCGTGGAAGTGGACGCGGATAAGGGGATTGTGAGGATTATTATGAATTGACAGGTTGTTTTATGAAAAAGCAAAATAATATGTATAAGAAAGAATTTACCAGAGATTTTTCAATCATAATGGAAGAGGCTTGGCACTATTCGATTTTTTTAGGAACAGAGAAGGTTCTCGGCTTCAAATTTCTCGGTAAGAGTCCCTTGGTTTTTTATTATCTTGATTCTAGTATAGAAGTTTGGAGCGATGAGGTGGCTCTTAATGGGTTTATGGAGCGCTTAGACCAATATAGCCGGAAAAATCCCGAAATCATGAAAGCGGTTCTGAACGCTTATAAAAGAAAGTTAAAAAATTTTAGTCCGTTTTTTCGACAGAAGAGAGCCGGCAATAATAAGAAGCTAATTTTTTTCATTAATCTTCTTTTCGATATAATTTCATATTTTACGATAATGTATTATATTGCCGATCATTCGCTGGCGAGTCCGGCAGTAAGAAAAATTGCGGAAGAAATCAGGTTAAAGGACTCATTTTATGACGATGTCGATAATTATATACGTCAGAGTTTGAAAAAAATTCATCCGAGTTTAGGCGGGCTAGAAACGGCTATTTTAAAGGACGAAATAATGGTATTCCCGTCAAAAAAAGAACTCTTAAAGCGCCAAAAAGGATTTATCCTGATTCCCGGAGAATACTTTTTCCTGGGTAGTCTTGAAAGTTTTGCCCGCCGATATAAAAACTATGTTTTTAATTTTTTAAAATACAACCCTAAAAAGAAAATTATCAAAGGGACCCCTGCTTTCTCCGGTCAAGCTAAGGGTCGAGTGATGATCATTAAGAATAAAGAAAAAATTAAGCTATTTAAGAAAGGATATATTTTAGTTTCTCCTATGACCACCCCTGATTATTTGCCGGCGATGAAAAAAGCCAAGGCCTTTATCACTGATGAGGGCGGGATGCTGTGCCACGCGGCGATAGTCGCCCGCGAGCTTAAAAAGCCTTGCATCATCGGCACGAAAATCGCGACCAAAGTTTTGCATGACGGCGATTTCGTAGAAGTGGATGCGGAGAAGGGAATCGTGAAAATTATTAAGTCCAAATAAAAAAGGCAGAAATAAAATTTCTGCCTCAGGATTCCGTGAAAACGATTCAGTCGAGAGCAAAGACGTTCCATTCTTTCTCAACGTCTGTCTGAATCAGGATGATTCCGTCTAAGGGGGCGACGGCCATTTTCTCATCGCCTCGATCAGGATCGACAAAATAATTAAAAATACATTCGACTGTCGGGCTATGGGAAATCGATAGGGCGATATCGCCGATTTCCATCTGGTTAAACATTTCCCAGACTGTTTCAGACACACCTTTTTCAAACCTTTTCAATCCGTCCCGGTTGGCCTTTACTAAAGTTTCGTAGTTTTTCCAGCCATTAGCGTTCATTTTTTCCTTAACTTCGTCAGGATAAAGTTCTTTAAACAATTTATCGGAACCGAGTTTTGAATCTGTCGGTAAATACTTGGTTATTTGTCCGCCGTGATTTAATATCCAGGTAGCGGCGGCATAAGCGGTCTCTGTCGATCTGGCACAGGCTGATCCGAGTTGCAAGACATTAATACGAAAGTCAAGCCCGGGCATACCATTTTCAATGATGTTCAGCAGACATTCGGTAGTGATGTGATTTTCCGGCGTTTTATCGCCATGACGGGAAAACAAGATTATTCTCACTTGCGTTCCAAAAATGTCCAATACAGAATTAATACTTGCTTTCATGATTAATATTTTGGTTTATATTCAATTTAAAATGTACTAATTTATATAAAATATTATAGCATAAATAATAAAATATGTCAATAATTAAACCTATGTTCATCAAACCTTTTTCTAAAATCACCAAAAACTCCGCTTTCGAAGCCGGCGGGAAAGGGGCATCCTTGGGGGAAATGACTAACTCAAAGATCCCGGTTCCACCCGGTTTCGTACTTTTAGCTCCAGCTTTTGATCGCTTTCTTGAAGAAACTGATTTAACGCAAGAACTGGGGGCAATGTTGGATAGGGTAAATTATAAAGATATCAATTCAGTTGACGGCGCTTCGGCCGAAATCAGAAATCTGATCAGCCGCGCCGCCATGCCCGTGGATTTGCAAAAGGACATCGTGAGTGAATTCGAGAAACTAAAAGCCAAGTTTGTGGCGGTTCGCTCCAGCGCGACAGCCGAAGATTCTTTATCAGCTTCTTGGGCCGGGGAACTGGAGACTTATTTAAACACGACGGAAAAAACTTTACTCCTCAACGTTAAGAAGTGCTGGTCGTCTTTGTTCACGCCTCGGGCTATTTTTTATCGCCATGAGAAAAAATTATTAAAAACGAAAGTAAGCGTGGCCGTCGTCGTCCAGGAGATGGTGGATTCGGAAATTTCCGGTATCGCTTTTACGGTTCATCCCGTGACTAAGGACAAAAATCAGATGATTATTGAAGCCGGCTACGGCTTAGGCGAAGCCATCGTCTCCGGATCGATCACGCCCGATTCTTATGTTCTGGATAAGCGGGATTATTCCCTGATTGATATCAATGTGGCGACTCAAGAAAAACAGATTGTTAAAGGCGTCGGGGGAGGAACTAAATGGCTGCCAATCGTCAAATCCGCTCAGGCTAAACAGAAATTAGACGGTCGCCAGATAGTGGCTCTAGCGCGAATCTGCGCCGGTATTGAGAAACATTACAAATTCCCCTGTGATATCGAATGGGCTTATAAACAGGGCAAATTTTACATCACCCAGAGCCGGCCGATAACCACTCTTTAACTTTCTCTTTTTGGCATAATATGTTAAAATAAAAAAGGAGCGATAACCTTTGTTTTTCT
>CAZJSQ010000022.1:0-7335 GCA_964548885.1 uncultured Gammaproteobacteria bacterium | reverse complement strand
TTCGATCCCCTCATCCCGTGCGTAGATTAAAAGACCAGACGAAATCTGGTCTTTTTTGGTTGATAAAGCAATGTTTAAACCTTCTTAATCATTGCTTTTTTGTAATTTTGGGGATAAAATTGAGATAAAGAAAAGATAAAGTTTTGTTAAAGACAATATAAAGCTAATTCAAAATATATGTCGGAAATAAAAGATTTAACTGATAAAATAGTTAAATTTGTTAATGACCGAGATTGGCAGCAATTCCATAATCCTAAGGATCTAGCGATATCACTGGTATTAGAAGCCTCGGAGGTTATAGAGCATTTTCAATGGAAAAGTCATGCCGAAATTGATAAATATGTAAAATCCAATAAGGATAATATCGGTGAAGAGTTGGCCGATGTTTTGTATTGGGTGTTATTGATAAGTCATTATTTGGAAATAGATCTTAAATTTGCCCTAGAAAATAAAATAAAGAAAAATGTGAAAAAATACCCGACAGAGAAAGCTAAGGGGCAGCATACTAAATATAATAAACTATAGAAATGCTTGTATATCAATCTACAAAAGAGAAGTTTTTAGGGGATGTTTTATCTAATGATATTGAAAATATTATTCTTAGTTTTTTTGAAAAGAAACTGGGTCGAGTTGTAGCTAAAAACGAAATTAATTCCTGGAAGAACTCGATGGCTTTCATGGATAGAATTTTAATTGATAATGAAATCCCTAATGACAGCGGCGTGGCCATAGAATTTCAGATCCCCCAGACGTCTAAACGAGTAGATTTTATTATAACTGGCCGAGATAACAGAAATATTGATCACGCGATAATTATTGAGTTAAAACAATGGGAAAAGGCCGGTCTAACAAATAAGGATGGTGTGGTTACTACCAGATTTCAGCACGGGGAAGTGGAGACTAACCATCCCTCATATCAGGCTTGGTCTTATGCGGCTCTGATAAATAGTTTTAATGCTACGGTCTACGAGGAGAATATTCAGTTAAATCCCTGCGCCTATCTGCATAATTATAGGGATGATGGAGTTATAACTAACAAATTTTACTCTGAATATTTAAAAAAGGCGCCGGCCTTCTTAAAAGATGATGCCTTAAAATTACGTGAATTTATTAAACAGTTTGTTAAGCGTGGTGATAAGTCAAACATCATGTACCGCATTGATCACGGGAAGATCAAGCCGTCGAAGAGTTTGGCCGATAGCCTAGTATCAATGATTAAGGGTAATCAAGAATTCGTTATGATTGATGATCAGAAAATTGTTTATGAAGAGGCTCTCTCGCTTGCCAAGAAATCCAAAATTAATAATAAAAATGTCTTAATTGTTGAAGGTGGACCCGGAACCGGAAAGACGGTAGTCGCTGTAAATTTACTCGTTGCTTTAACTCGAGAATCTTTAGTGGTTCAATATGTAACTAAAAACGCCGCGCCCCGGGCTGTCTACCAAAGTAAATTGACAGGAACATTAAGACAGACGGAAATATCTAATATGTTTGTCGGTTCAGGCTCGTTTATTAATTGTAAGAAAAATATTTTTGATGCCCTGATTGTTGATGAAGCTCATCGATTGAACGAAAGATCAGGCATGTTTAAAAACCTTGGAGAAAATCAGGTTAAAGAAATAATAAACACTGCGAAATTTAGTGTCTTTTTTATTGATGAAGATCAGAAAGTCACTATAAATGATATTGGAGAAAAAGAGGAAATAAAAAAATGGGCGAAACAAGAAGGATGCACGGTTTATAATTTAGAGTTAGCCTCTCAGTTTCGTTGTAATGGCTCGAACGGCTATTTGGCTTGGTTGGATAATATTTTACAGATTAAAGAAACGGCTAATACAACTTTTGAGAAAAAGGACTTTGATTTTAAGATTTTTAGTTCGCCTAACGAGTTGAAAGATGCTATTTTCGAAAAAAATAAAATAAATAACAAGGCGAGAATTACGGCCGGGTATTGTTGGGATTGGGTAAGTAAAAATAATAAGGTGACTTATGATATTACAATGCCGGAATTTAATTTTTCTATGCGTTGGAATCTGGCATCCGATGGTAACCTTTGGATATTAAAACCTGAGTCGGTTAACGAAATCGGCTGTATTCATACATGTCAGGGTTTAGAGGTGGATTATATCGGTGTTATTATTGGTTCTGATTTCGTGATAAGAGATGGGAAAGTAATTACTAATCCTAGTAAACGCGCTAGGACTGACGCTTCGCTGAAGGGTTACAGAGGTCTGATGCTTAGAGATCGGGAAGGTACTTTGAAATTAATAGATAAGATAATTAAAAATACTTATAGAACTTTAATGACCAGAGGAATGAAAGGATGTTATGTATATTTTACCGACAAAGAAACTGAGGAATATTTTAGAAAATGTTTATATTAGATTTACCATGATTAATATTATTAGAGATATCGAAAATAAAAAATAAAATTTAAATTTATATTTATATGGCCGACCCAGCTTTAGTAAACGCGTTTAATAGTATTCCTTTAGAATTGCTCAAACAACTTTGGCTGCTTTTTAAAGAATCCTGGTGGTTTTGGTTGTCTTTACTTACAATCAGGATTCTTATTGAACTTATCCCAGCTTTAAAATATAGATTTAAACTGAATAAAAAATTTTCATTTATTAATAGACTTAGTTCGGATAGAGATAATTTAAATAAGTTAAGGAAGCTATCTCCGTCTGAGTTTGAACATTATATCGCTGATTTATATTCTCGCTTAGGTTATAAAACCGAAACGGTTGGCCGATCCCATGACGGTGGGGTTGATGTTATCGCTGAAAAAGATGGAGTGAAACATTATATCCAATGCAAAAAGTTTATTACTAGTAAGGTTCATGTTGGCGCCGTGCGTGATTTCTATGGCGCTATGACAAATGAATTGGCAAATGGTAAAGGAATTTTTATTACTACAAATGTCTTTACAACTGAAGCGGAAAATTTTGCTGACGGTAATCCGATAGAGTTAATTGACGGCCATGATTTATTAAGACTTATTAAGTCAGTTGATAAAGATCAAATTTTGACTATCCCGCTTGCGGCGGGAGTGCAATCAGAAAAATGTCCTTCTTGCGGCGGAGAGCTAGTCAAAAGAAATGGTAAATTTGGAGAGTTTCTTGGCTGTTCTAATTTTCCTAGATGTCGGTATATAAAAAAATAAAATTAGTCTTTAAATGGAAACCATAATCAAACATCCAATATTTACTAGCGGCCGGATTCTACCGGAGAATTCAATCCATGGCCTTAGCCATTGGCGCCGGGTTGAAAAATTAGGCCTTATGATTGCTGAAGAAAATGGAGCCGATAAAGAGGTAATTTCTTTATTCGCTTATTTACATGACGCCAGAAGGGAAAACGAAAATACCGACCCGGACCATGGTAAGCGCGCCGTAATTTTATTGGATGAATTGATAAAGGCTGACGCGGTGAACATGACTAGTCGGCAGTATGAGCAACTCGTCCAGGCTTTGTCCTGGCATAACGCTCATGACGCTAAAAGTGCCGATATTACCGTTCAAACTTGTTGGGACGCGGACAGACTGGATTTATGGCGTGTTGGCATTATCCCTGATCCAAATTTAATGTTTACTGATTATGGTAAGAGCGAGAAGATGATTAAATTTTCTCATGAGTTAAGTAATTTAGAAATTTAAAATATATGCCTTTCAAAAGTCAGGCTCAGAGAAAATGGATGTTTGCCAATAAACCGGAGATGGCGGAAAGATGGGCGGAGGAAACTCCCCGGGGTAAAAAGTTGCCTAAAAAATTAAAGAAAAAGAAATAAAATTATTCTTTTTTAGACTTTTAAATATTTTTCTGCTTTAATATGACCATTTGGGATAAAATTTATCAAAATTATAAAAAGGGCGGAGAAGCGTACGCGACTTTAAAGGTCGGGTTGATTCCCGAGTTTTTGGATTTTATTAAGATTAATGATTTTAAAGTTAAAAAAGTTTTGGATATCGGCTGCGGTAACGGTAAGTATCTGGTATTTCTAAAAAACCTGGGTTTTAAAACTACCGGCATCGATTCCAGCCCGACGGCGGTGGAGATGACGAAGAGCAGTCTGAACGATGATTCCGAAATTCAGTGTCTTAATATGTATGAATATACCCCACTCGCGGCGCAATATGATTTAATAGTCTCCATTGCCGCCATTCATCATGGTCTTAAAAAGCAGGTGCGTGATTTAATTAAACGTATTTATAGCTCTCTTTTACCCGGCGGGTATTTTTTTATTACTTTACCCGATAACGAAGGGACTAAGCATTGGACGACAATGATCGATCATAAAGAAATAGAACCCGGGACCAGAGTCCCTATGCTCGGGCCGGAAAAAGGTTTGCCGCACAGCTCGTTTACTCGAAAAGAGATAAAAGAAATGTTTTCCGAGTTCAAAAATGTAAACACGCGATTATTATCGGACCGAGGTCGGTGGATAGTGACGGGAGAGAAATAATTTTAAAATATTTTAAAATTAGAGCTGATAGTTTTGTTATAATTTTATAGCCATTATAAATATGCTTTTACTATCTCTGATCTTACTGGTCGTTGTTATTTATTTCGTCTTTTTTGTTTCCCAGTTTTATAATGTCATCTTTAGGGGATACGCGCCTTTTGTTTCGACGGATAAAGAAACGATCTGGAAAATTATTGACGAAGCGGGCATCAAAGAGCCGATGACGATTTATGAACTGGGCTGCGGGCGCGCTCTATTTTTAAGGGAAGTAGAGAAGGCTTATCCGAGAGCTAAATTAATCGGTCTGGAAAACCTGTTCAGCCTTTATTTGTTAACTAAGATTCACTTAAAATTGCGGAGGAGCAGAATAGAATTATTAAAGAGAGATTTTTTTAAGGTTAATTTGGGAAATGCCGCCCTGATTTATTGTTATTTGAATAACACGACCATGACGAGGCTCGGGGAAAAATTCAGACAAGAATGCCGGAGCGGTACGCAGATTATCAGCCGCAGTTTTATCCTTCCCGGATTCGAGCCGGAGAAGGTTATTATGATGAAAAATAAACCGGTATATTTTTATAGGATATAGCTTTAAATATGTTAAATGACCGCGGGCGGAGCTTAGCGGAATAAATCCGCCCGCTAGTGGTGGGAGAAAAATGAAGATATTCTTTAGAAAAAATTTAGATATTTTTCAGCCTCCATGTCTTATAATCACCTTATTAAATAATGTGGTTATAGAATATGGGGGATTTTTTATATGAATAAGCCGGAAATCGATAAATTTTTAGATTCGTTCCAGGATAAAAAAGATAAAACTATCGTGATAGTTGATTTTGGCAATGTGGAGAAATGGAAGCGCAGCCTAAAATGGATTATTAGTATTAAACAATTAGCGCGATTAGTAAAAAATTTATCTTTGGGTCAACGGGCCTTAAGAAGATTTTATTATGGTTCTGATTACGGCTCTAATGAAAGTACTTATCTTACCGGATGGTCGAGATTAATCATGGAAAAGGCCAAAATGAATAAATTTATAGTGGTCACCAAAAGGGTTAAGTATATACATAGCCGAAGCAATGAATTTGGCTTTGAGAAAAAAAGTGATTTAGACGTGGAAATGGCGATTGATTTAGTCAAGCTAAAAGATGATTATGAAATAATATTATTATTTTCCGGCGACGGCGATTTGGTTTATGCTCTTAAATATTTAAATGAATTTTATAACAAAAAATGTTATATTTTTAGCGCCCGGAATCATACTGGCCGGGAAATATTTGAAGCGAAGAGAAACCAAACAATTAAAGATATTTTGTTCGCGGAGGATTTCGAATTTTATTTAAAAGAAAACGCAGAAAGTCGTTAAAATCAAAGAATCCGCCTCTGATATATGAGAGCGGACCTTGAACAAAATCGGGCAAGCTGAAGCTTGCAAGTACTTTAGGCTGTTTATATACCAGCCGCGGAAGAAACAATGTCCTCCGTGTACTAAATATATAATAACAAAATAAAACTGAGAGTGCAAGAGTGGCGAATCAAGCCTTTCGCCCAGTTTGACATTTTCCTTGTAAATTGGTAATCTAGGATATAAGTAAAATCGCTCTTTAAAATTATTAATATTGACTAAATATCTAGGAAAATGAAAAAGAAACATGCTATGACTTATGCCGAATCGGGTGTTAATTACGCCGATATGGATCCTTTTAAAATTGCCGCCCAGAAGGCCGCAATTACCACCGCCTCCAATATGAAATTCGGATTTTCTGAAGTAACCAGTAGCCGCGGCGAAAGCGTTTATCTGATTGATACCCCGGATTGCTATTTAGCTCACGTGGAAGAAGGCCTGGGCACTAAGAATTTAGTGGCCGACGCCATGTATAAAAAGAACCCTCTGGCTCTTCAGGGCTACGAAACGATTGCTATCGATACGGTCGCGATGATTGTAAACGATATGATTACTCTTGGCGCTCTGCCGCTTTCGGTGGCCATGCATTTAGCCGTTGGCAGTTCCGATTGGTTTAAGGACAAGAGGCGTTATCAAAGTTTAGTTGCCGGCCGGAAAAAGGGTTGTGATTTGGCCGGTTGTGTCTGGAGTTGCGGTGAAACTCCGACCCTTAAAGGTATTGTTAATCCGGAAACTTTTGTTATCAGCGGTTCCGCGCTTGGCGCTATTAAGCCCAAGATGGACCGGATTCACAGAGGTCCTCAACCCGGCGATGCTATCATTCTTTTTGCCAGTTCCGGCGTTCATGCCAACGGACTGACTTTATGCCGCGAGATAGCTGATAAATTTCCCGCCGGCTACGATACTATATTGCCCGGCTCAAAATGTTCTTACGGCGACGCTCTGCTGACCCCGACCAAGATTTATGTATCGTTAATCGATCTGCTTCATCAGTTTGATATCGATATCCATTACGCGGTCAACATCACCGGGCATGGTTGGCGCAAATTAATGCGTCATCCGAGCAATCTGACTTATGTCATTCAAGAGATTCCCGAGCCGCCGGAAATTTTCACTTTCCTGCAAACCGCGGGATCGATTACGGACGAAGAAGCCTATGGTAATTTCAACATGGGAGCCGGATTCGCTATTTTTGTCGCCAAAAATATGGCCAAGAAAGTTGTGCAGCTGGCTGCCGATATCGGCTTTGATTCAATGGAAGCCGGTTGTGTCACCGCCGGCCCTGATCGCCAGGTAATCATCCGCCCGAAAAATCTGGTTTATTCCGGCGAGACTCTGCAAATCAGATAATCTAAAGTTAATTTCGTAGATTTAAAACTCTTAACCGATATGTAGGTTTAAAGCCCTTGTTCAATCGAACCGAGGGCTTTTTTATAAACAGGCCGCCATAAAAACAGCCGTCTTT
>CAZJSQ010000021.1:0-8077 GCA_964548885.1 uncultured Gammaproteobacteria bacterium | reverse complement strand
TTGGAGATTTATCGTCGTTAATTTGACCTCTAATGACCTCTATTGACCCGAAAGAGGGGGGCGGGGTATAATAAAAGTATAAGAAAAAGAACAAAGAAGAGCGGGTCGAACCGTAAATTAAACCTCAAATTATGCCCCAAATAACTGACGAAGAAATCAAGCCTAACGAAGAAATTAAGCCGCATGTCGTTTATACGACCGGTGAAACCGAGAAGATTTTGAAAATAAGCAATAGTACTCTGAAGCGCCTTCTAAAAAAGGGGCTTTTGAGGGCGAATAAGGTCGGGAAGCAATACCGTATCCTCGGTTTGGAAATTCTAAAACTCGTCTCCCCGGCAGTGGAGCAGAAAGCCGTGACCGCCTATTTGGATTTAAAACATAAGGTGATAGATAAAACTAAGGAGTGGTAGTATATCGCTCTTTTATTTTAAGAACATGGAATTAAATTCAGTGAACATCAAAAATAGGATCAAAGAGATCTGGAACCATGCCGGCTTTCAGAAATATCTGAAAAATACCGGCTGGATGTTTTTCGGTCGAGTTTTTATGCTCGGTATTTCTTTTTTCGTGGGGATATATATTGCTCGCTATTTAGGCCCGTCAAACTACGGATTATTTAGTTATGTTATAAGTTTTGTCGGACTCTTTGGGTTTTTGGCATCCTTTGGAATAGATGGTATTGCCAGTAGAGAAATGATAAAGGACCATAGTAAAAAAGATGAAATAATCGGCACGGGATTTTATTTGAAAATCATCGGCGGTCTTTTGGCCGTAATCAGTGTTTTTATCGTTTCTCTTTTTACAACCAAAGATATTTTTACTCTTGGGCTCATTTGGTTATTTTCATTAAATTTCATTCTCCAGGCTTTTAATATCATTGAAACATATTTTCAATCGCAAGTACTTTCAAAAAAAGTTGTCACCGCTCAAATAATAGCCGGTAGCTTATCGGCCATACTTAAGATTTTCTGTATCGCTCTGGGAAAGGGAATTTTTTGGCTCACGTTAATTTATATAATTGAAACGGCGATATACGCCCTTATCCTTCTTTTTTCGTTTAGAAATTTTGGCAGCCATATCAGGAGATGGAAATTCAATAAAAATATCGCCAGATCCCTTTTAAAAGATTCATGGCCTTTAATGCTTTCTTCTGTAGCAATTGGTATATATATGAAGATAGATCAGGTGATGATAAAAAATATGTTGGGCAATGAACAGACCGGTATCTATGCCGTGGCAGTAAAACTTTCCGAGGTGTGGTATTTCATCCCCGCCTTAATCTGTTCATCTGTTTTTCCTGCGATAGTAAAAGCCATGAGCGTGAGTAGGGAATTTTTTGAGAACAGGATGACAAGATTATATTCGCTGATGTTTTGGCTTTCGTTCGCAATCGCTTCTTTTATAACAATTTTTTCTTATCCGGTTATAAAAATATTATTTGGAACTCCTTATATAGGAGCCGTTGCGACATTACGAATTCATGTTTGGGCGGGCATCGGTGTTTTCTTGGGCATAGCCGTCGGTCAATATCTATTAGCGAGCAACTTGACGAAGATATCTTTCTATAATACTTTGCTTGGAGCCCTGATAAATATAATATTGAATATTATACTGATACCGAAGATGGGCATAAACGGAGCGGCGATTGCGACCTTGGTCGCATATCTGACGACGGTGTTTGGTATTCTTATTTTTAAAGAATCAAGAAACCAAGGTTTATTAATTTTAAAATCAATAACTAGTTATAAATAAAAATGAACAATAAAACAATCAAAAAATATATTTATTTATTGTATAAATTGGTAATTAAAATAAAGAATCATTATAGTAAATTTTCAAGAAAATCATATTCGCAATTTGGCGAAGATTTAGTTTTAAGCACTTTTGTTAATACTACAAAAAGAGGTTTTTATTTGGATATAGGAGCATACCACCCATTTAAATTTTCTAATACTTATTTTTATTATAAAAAGGGATGGAGTGGAATAAATATCGATGCCAAGCCGGGAAGTATGGCTATTTTTAAGAAGAAAAGAAACAGGGATATTAACTTAGAAATAGGAATTTTTGATGACGAAAAAGAACTAAATTTTTATGTTTTTAAAGAATCCGCCTATAATACTTTTTCTAAAGATTTGGCCGATTCATATACTAATCAAGGCTTACAATATGATAAAACGGTTATTGTTAAAACAAGACGTATCGAAAACGTTTTGGACCAATATTTGCCGGACAACAAAAAAATAGATTTTATGTCCGTTGATGTGGAGGGGTTAGAGCTAATTGTTTTAGAGTCAAATAATTGGGATAAATACCACCCCAGCTATATATTAGTAGAAATGCATAATGTAAACATAGATAATGTTCAAAAATCCGAAATTTTTAGATTTTTAGTTAAAAAAAATTATAAGTTAGTTTCAGTTGTCTTTATAACATTAATTTTTAAATATGAATCAAGGGTTTAAACCGCCTGTCCTTTTTATAATATTTAACAGGCCCGAAACCACTAAAAAAGTTTTCGCGAGGATTAGGGAGGCCAGGCCCGAGTATTTTTTTATTGCCGCCGACGGACCGCGGGCAGATAAGACGGAAGAAAAAGAAAAGTGCGAAGCAGCGCGTCAGATTGCGACTCAAGTGGACTGGCCCTGCGAAGTCAAGACTTTGTTTCGGGATAAAAATCTTGGTTGCGGGGCGGCCGTGAGCTCGGCGATAGACTGGTTTTTCGATAATATAGAACAGGGAATAATCTTGGAAGATGATTGCCTGCCTTGCCCGTCATTCTTTGGTTTTTGTACCGAGATGTTAGAGCGATATGCAGACGAGGCTAACGTCATGATGATCTCCGGTTCGAATCCGGCCATCGAATTGGATCAGATGACAGATGATTATTTCTTTTCCAGAAATTATAATGTCTGGGGCTGGGCGACCTGGGCGAGAGCCTGGAAGCTATATGATCGCGAGATGAAGTTCTGGCCGGCAGAGAAGAAGACGGATTTTTTGAAGAAGGCTTATCCGCATCGGCTGGTACGGGATTATTTTAAAGAAGGCTTCGATCAAGTCTATAATAAGGAAGTCGACACTTGGGATTTTCAGTGGGCTTATTCCTGTTTGAAGAATGGCGGTTTGAGCATCATGCCGAAGCTTAATCAGGTTTCTAATATCGGGCAGGCCGGGACGCATACCGGCCAGGAAGTGAGTGGAGCCTTATTCCGGAAAACCGCTCTGATCGATCTTGATCATCTTCAGCATCCGGCGGCAGTACAGGAAGACGCCGCGCTCGATCTGATTCTTTTCGAGGCAGCCGGCCTGACGCGCCGGACAATTAAACAAAGGCTAGTCAGATTGCTGTTGGAGTTGAGACTCTTCAAGGTCTTCCAAAAGATTATTAATGCTTTTTAGAATCATATGATATCAGGACAAAGAATTAAGCAATATCTGAGAAAGAGCCTGCCGGCTTTATATTCTCTTTATGGCCGTTATCAGAACGGCCGGATAGTGAAGAATTTTTTCAAGACCTCCTTCTCGAAAAATGTTCTGATCTGCTATATAACGGACCCCTTCCGTCAGGGAGCGACCTTGAGCCATACGAATATGGCCGAAAGCCTGCAGATCGCCGAGGCTTTCCAGGCGCTGGGTTATAATTGCGATATCATGAATCATGATAGCGGGAGAAAAGCCTCTTATGATAAATATGATATCATCTTCGGTTTCGGGGAAGTATTTAAAAAAAGTTTTTATTTTTCCGGAAAAGATATAAAGAGAATATATTATGGTACGGGCAAGCACCCATACTTTAGTAATGCGGCGACGATCAAGAGAGGCCTGGAAGTAAAAGCTAAGAAAGGAAGATTCCTAATCGAATCGCTGCGCTTAGTGCGAGAGGATTATCTGCTCCAGACGACAGCGGTGGATGCGTTGATGATAGTAGGCGGCGAGAAAGAAGCCGCGACTTATAGGAAATATACTAATCTCCCGATCTATAATATCGACGTCTCCTTCTTCAAGGTTCAGGATCCGGCCGAAATAGTGAAAGGAAAGGATTTTTCTCAAGCTAAGAAACACTTTCTTTTCTTCAGCGGCGGCGGCTTGATTCATAAAGGTTTGGATCTCCTGTTAGAGGCTTTTGCTAAAGCAGATGATCTTCATCTGCATATCTGCGCTTCAATAGATGCAGAATCAAGATTCCAGGAGGCCTATCGCCATGAATTATATGATAATGAGCGCATCCATACTTATGGCTTCATCAGCGTAGAATCTGAGACTTTCAAGAAGCTTCTGCACGAATGCGCCTTCGTCATCCTGCCTTCATGCTCCGAGGGAAAGCCCACTTCAGTTATCAATGCCGTCGGTAATGGCGGGCTCATACCGATGCTGACCGATGCCGCCTCGATTGATCTGGAAGCGCTGACGATACCGATAAGTGGATTGTCGGTAACGGCGATAACCCAATCCTTAAATCGTGCCCAATCTTTTACCGATGATGAATTAAGAGAGATGAGCGCACAGATCGGCGAGCTGGTCAGCCAAGAATGTACGATCGAGAATTATGGCCGTAATATGCAGGCCAATCTGCAAAAGATAATTTCGTCTTATAAAAATTAATTAATAACGCTAAAATTAAATATTATTTTAAATAATATGGCGACATGTAAGATTTGCGGAGCGCAAATGCAGAATGCGGGAGAACATCAGATTCTTAATAAGTATCGGATTAAGTATTGCTACTGTCAGGGCTGCGGCTTTATGCAGACAGAAACTCCATATTGGCTCGGTGAAGCTTACGCTGATCCGATTAATCTAACTGATACCGGTTATGCGTCGCGTAATATCTTTCTATCTAAAAAAATATTATTGTTATTTTTATTTTTATTCAATAAACATGATTATTTTTTGGACTATGCCGGTGGTTATGGATTATTGACCAGGCTGATGCGTGATTACGGTTTGGATTTTTATTGGTCTGACCCTTATACTAAAAATATATTTGCACAGGGTTTTGATTATGATAAGAACAAGGATAAAGATATCGCCGCGGTCACTTGTTTAGAGTGTTTTGAACATTTTGCTTCGCCCTTGGAAGAGATAGAAAATATTTTAAAAATTTCTAAAAACATTTTTTTCTCTACTCGCTTGATGCCGGAAGGAAAAATCCCGGAGGAGTCCTGGGATTATTATGGATTTGATCATGGCCAGCATATCGCATTTTATTCTATTAAGACTTTTCAATATCTCGCTGGTAAATATGGATTAAGATATTATACTAATGGCGATAATCTGCATTTGCTGACAGAGAGGAAGGCCGGCCTATCATTCAGATTGGCGATGTTTTTAAGCAAAATTCAATTGGATATATTGGTACGTAAATTTTTGCCGAGTAAAACCGTTATTGATTCGGAAAAACTAAAGAATAAAAATTAGGAATCTTATATGAAAATATATTTTGACGGCCTGATCTATGGTTGGCAGAAAGGAGGCGGCATTCATCGTTATTTTACGGAATTAATCAATCGTTTCTCGAATCGGGCGGATATTCATTTGATCATGCCGGAGCCTCATTATGATGTTTCTTTGAAGCCGGAAGTCAAAGTCCACTTTATTTTTGGGCGCCCTTTAAATATTCCGTCCGGTTATTTTCGCACAGTCAAGAAGATTTTAGGCCCGCTTAACAAATTTTTATTCAGTCGATATTTTTCTAAAATCAAGGACGGAATTTTCTTTTCTACTTATTACACGACTTATAGATTGTTAAAAATTCCGCAAGTGCTTATCGTCCATGATTTAACACATGAACGTTTCGCAGATTTTTATTCTCGTTATGGCGGGAAGAATTTTATTGAACAGAAGAAGAAATGTATTAATCATGCGGATGCTATTATTTGCATTTCAGAAACAACTAAAAATTATTTGCAAGATGTTTATAATGTTCCGGCTGAAAAAATTACTCTCGTGCTCCATGGCATCCATGAAAATTTTAATCTTGATTATTCGGCTGATTTGGCGACAGATATACAGAAGCGCTATAGCCTGGATAAGCCGTTCTTGCTTTTTGTCGGTCAGCGCGGTTTTTATAAGAATTTTGATTTTTTATTGAAGTCCTTCGCCGCTTGGCCGCGGCATGACGAATTTGATCTAGTAGTGGCCGGCGGATCTTCGGTGAGTAAGCAAGAAAAAGAATTGATAGAAAAATTAGGGTTAAATGATAGAGTTAAATTTCTCGGCTATGTTAGCGAAGATGAGTTGAAGACTTTATATTGTTTGACTAAAGCCTTTATATTTCCTTCGCTCGATGAAGGTTTCGGCCTTCCTAATCTTGAAGCGATTCGTTGCGGCGCGGCTGTCTTGGCCTCTGATTTACCCGTCTTTAGGGAAACAGCCTTCGATATTCCGATTTATTTTGACCCCAAAAATATTAATAGTTTAATTGTCGCTTTTGAAAAAATGGCAACGCGGTCGCCTAAGAGTCAGGAAGAGATCATTCGCGATTCAGAAAAAATTAAGGAATTATTTTCTTGGGACAGATGCGTCCGTGAAACTTTGGCTGTTTGCGAACGCGCTCTAAATAATAAAAAATGAAGATTTCTATCATCATACCCACTTATGATTGCGGGCGGTATATCAAGCAAGCGATCGATAGCGTCCTTAATCAGCCTTATGAGAATAAGGAGCTTATTGTCATTGATGGCGGATCGAGCGATAATACAGTCGAGATTCTCAGATCTTATGGGGAAAGAATAAGATGGATTTCTGAAAAGGATAACGGTCAAGCTGGCGCCATCAATAAAGGCTTCTTGATGGCTGCTGGAAAAATAGTCGCCTGGCTCAATGCTGATGATTATTATGAGCCTGATATCTTGTCGGGCGTCGCCGCTGAGTTTGAAAAAGACCGAGGGGTTGTCATGCTTTACGGCCGCTGTCGCTCTGTCTTCAGCGACGGCCACGAATATATCAATATTCCGCCAGCGCAGATAAATTCTAGGAGGTTGATTAACAAGGGAAATCTTATTCATCAACCGGCCTCTTTTTATCGTCGGGAGACGGTCGTCAAGGCCGGCTGGCTTGATGATAAACTGAATTATTGGATGGAATATGACCTTTATATCAAGCTCTTGCTTCTCGGTCGAGCTAAGTATGTCGATAGGATCTTGGCGGATTTTACTGTCCGGGAAGGCCAGAAGTCTGGCCTGAAGAATCTTCTGCAGATGGATCGTGAATTATTATCAATCAGCCGCCGTTACGGAGGCGCCTTCTTCAGTCGCATCCGCCTCTTGGCTTTTTATCATCAATTAAAATCTTTATTTATTCTAAAATGAAAAACATCATCAAAAAATTAGTCCGCCTCTTTTTAGTGCCTTTCATTCTGCCGGATTACTTGAAGTTTCGGCGGCAAGATGACCAGCGCTTCCGGCTATCGCTGCGCGATTTTTATCCTTGCCTGAAAGACAAGACCTTTAAGACCAATTTTGACGCCCATTATATCTATCATACGGCTTGGGCGGCCCGCAAAGTTAAAGAAATAAAGCCGGCGCGCCACACGGACATTTCTTCGGCGCTGTATTTTTCCGGGATCGTTTCCGCCTTTGTGCCGGTAGATTTCTATGATTATCGTCCGGCCGATTTGAGTTTGAGCGACTTCAAAAGCGCCTCGGCCGATCTGACTAAATTATTTTTTACCGATAATAGTTTAAGCTCTTTATCCTGTATGCACACAGTTGAACATATCGGCCTTGGCCGTTACGGCGATTCGATTGACCCGGCGGGCGATTTGAAGGCGATTAATGAACTGAAGCGCGTGCTCGCTCCGGGCGGGTCGCTGCTATTCGTCGTGCCGGTCGGATTCCCCAGGATAGAATATAACGCCCATCGCGTTTATTCTTATGAGATGATCAAAGAATATTTCAAGGAATTGACGCTGCAAGAATTTTCCCTGATTGATGATGCCAGCCGCTTCATAGAGAACGCCGATCCGGGGCTGGTTAAAAATCAGAAGTACGGCTGTGGCTGTTTTTGGTTTAAAAAATAGGCTTGTTCTAAGCCGCTTGGTTATTTATGTTAAGTTAACTAATTATTATGAAATCAA
>CAZJSQ010000020.1:7452-9227 GCA_964548885.1 uncultured Gammaproteobacteria bacterium | reverse complement strand
TCAGGAATATTAAAATTCTGCTTAATCTTATTGCCTCTAACTGCTCCTTTCTTAACCAAGAAATCTAATAATGACATACTCGAGGAAACGATTTGTAACGTTCTCTTCCCTCGTTTTCTAACCGTAGGATTAATATCGAACATCTCATATATCATCTTTTTGACAGCTTGAGCGTATTCCGCATCTTTTTCGGCATTAAGGGTAATGACCATCTGCCAAGGATTATTAATTCCCCCGTCACCGAATTCTATCCCCATTAATTCAGCTAAACGGGCAGATTCTCGAGGAATTTTGATAAGCTTGCGATGGCTTTTCTTTGGATATTGTAAAATATTAATACTCATGCAACCCTGTAATTAATATCAGAATTCTAATAATTTTTCAATATCCTCTCCACCAGCGTTTTCAATCCTTCAATCTTATCATTGTTAGAATCGGTAAAATCTTCATACGGCCGCGCGCCCAAAATCACCTCTTCTCCGACGAACATTGTCGGCGTGCCTTGAACCTTATAAGTCTCCGCTTCTTGGATTAACTGTTCTATTTTTACCGATTTCTGATTCTTAGTCAAGCAACTCGTGAAATCGCCGGCATTTAAACTGATTTGTTCGGCGTAGGCGCTAAAACTGCCGGCGCTTAACTGCTTATTCTTAGCTTGAGCGAATAATAACGCTCGCATTTCCACCCATTTTCCTTGCTCGCCGGCGCAATCTACGGCCGTCTGCGCTTGGTCGGCCAAAGATGAATTCTTGAAATACGGCCGAATGATTAGCGCAAGTTTATCGCCTGACTCCGCTCTGATCTGATCTAAAGTATCGGCCAATTTCGCGCTCAAAATATTAGTATAATCTTCATAAACAAAAATCTTTAGCGGCGCTACGGCGGAACCGAAAACCTTATCATCTTCCCCGAGCACCGGACATTTAGCGCACGAAAAGCTTTGCGCCCGCGCTTCGTTAATACCAGTTCCGGCCAAAGGCGAATTCAAAGTACCGACTTCCTTTGGACGGCTGATAAGCGCGATGACGACAATCGCCAAAACCGCCAGGGCGATAATTAAATATTTATAGATTTTTTTCATAGGGGTAAAAACGACTGATTAATTAAATTACTAATCATTTTTTATTTTATTCCAACGCGCTCGCTACCTTGATTATCAAGCCTTCTTTCAAACGCGGTCCGATGATTTGCGCGCCGACAGGCATCTGTTTGCCGTCTTCGACTTCCACTGTTCCGGTGGGAACGGAAATCGCCGGCAGGCCGGCCAAACTCGCGCCGGATAAGAAGACGTCTTCCAAGTACATCGCCAAAGGATTATCCGCCTGCTCTCCGATCTTAAACGCCGGATGCGGTTCGGTCGGGGTTAATAAGACATCGACTTTCTTAAAAGCTTCGAAAAAATCTTTGATAATCAGAGTGCGTACCGCCTGGGCTTTCTTATAATAAGCGTCATAGTAGCCGGCGCTAAGCGCGTAAGTGCCGAGCATGATACGGCGCTTGGCTTCCGGCCCGAAACCGGCGCCGCGCGTTGTTTTATAAAATTCCTGCAAATTAATCGCCTCTGTTTTCGCCAGTCCCCAACCGATGCCGTCAAAACGCGCTAAATTAGAGCTGACTTCCGACGGCGTAATGATATAATAAACCGGGATGCCATATTTTGTATAAGGCAGGCTGACTTTGACGAGCTCGGCTCCGGCCGCTTCCAATTTTTTAGCCGCCGCCGCCAAATTCGCGGCCACATCTTTATTTAAATCTTTCAAATAATATTCTATCGG
>CAZJSQ010000020.1:5832-7352 GCA_964548885.1 uncultured Gammaproteobacteria bacterium | reverse complement strand
CGCTTCCGGGGCGGTCGTCGCGTCGCGGTCATCATTGCCGGCGATCGCTTTCAAGACTAAAGCGGCGTCATAAACGGTTTTGGCCAGCGATCCGACCACGTCGGTGGAAGAGGTCATAGATAATAAACCAAAGCGGGAAACGCGCCCATAGCTCGGTTTTAAGCCTACAACGCCGCAGAAACTGGCCGGACAGCGGACAGAGCCTCCGGTATCGGTTCCCAGGGCAAATATACACATATTAGCGGCTACGGCGGCGGCGCTGCCGCCCGATGAACCTCCGGCCACCCGAGTTAGATCATAAGGATTCTTGGTCGGTCCGAAAGCGGAATTTTCCGTGGAAGCGCCATGAGCGAATTCGTCCAGATTAGTCTTCCCTAACATGACCGCACCGGCTATTTTCAATTTAGCGACCGCGGTCGCGTCATAGGGGGCGATATAATTTTCTAAAATTTTGGAAGCGGCGGTCGTTCTTATCCCTTTGGTCATTAAAATATCCTTGCAGAGATACGGAATGCCTAATAAATCACCGCTCTCGCCGGACTTGATTCTTCTATCAGCCGCCTCGGCTTCGGCTAAAGACTCTTTTTCACAAACGGTCAGACAAGCGTGAATCTCCTTATCTGTTTCTTTTATTTTTTTGAGGCAGGCGCGCGTCAAAGCTACGGAGCTTATTTCTCCGCTGTCTAATTTCGTCCGCGCTTCTTTGATTGTCAGTTCGTTTGGGTTCATATTTTATAAAACTCTCTTGACCTTAACCTGCCCGCCTTCTCTCTCGCCCTGATTAAGCGCGCTTTCAACTTCATTTTGATTCCATTTACAAACATCATCGGCGCGCCAGATATCGCTTAACCCGCTGACTTGCGCCGTCGGTTCAACCCGCTTCGTATCAACTTCATTCAATTGGCCGACATATTTCAAAATAGAGTCCAGCTGGCCGCCGAATTTAATTATTTCTTGTTCGGTGAGCTCCAGACGCGACAGTTCGGCGATATGTTTTATTTCTTCGCGAGTTATGGACATAAAATTATTTAATCATCTTTAAAAACTCAACTTCGGCCACTATTTTAATTCCCATTTTTTTAGCTTTTTCGTATTTGGACCCGGGTTCGGCGCCAACGACGACATAATCGATTTCTCGCCCGACGCCGGCCTTAACTTTCCCGCCCAACGCTTTAATCTTATCTTTCGCTTCGTCCCTTGTCAAACCGATCAAAGAGCCGGTCAGAACAAAATTTTTCCCGACCAAATTTCCAGTCGAACTCCCGACCAAATTTCCGATTAGTTTCCCGCTCGCGGCGCCGGCGCTAACGCCGACTCGACCGATTTTTAAAGACACTCCGCTCGCCGTAAACTTCTCCAACATTTTTAAATCCGCTTCATCGCGCCAAAAATCATAAATGCTCTTCGCGACTATCGGCCCGACATCCGGCATATTTTCCAAATCTTCCAGGCTGAAAGTCTGAAAGTATTTTACCAGCTTTTTTATGGATATGGATAGGGTTTTCCCTTTTTCATCCGCC
>CAZJSQ010000020.1:0-5732 GCA_964548885.1 uncultured Gammaproteobacteria bacterium | reverse complement strand
CGTAAATTCTTTAAAACTTCCACGACCTTCGGAATAACATCGCCGGAACGCTCAATAATAACCGTATCGCCCAAACGCAGATCCAAGCGCCCGATTTCATCAAAATTATGCAAAGTTGAGCGGCCGATAGTGACGCCGCCGACTTTGACCGGTTCCAAGACAGCCGTCGGCGTCAGAGCGCCGGTACGCCCGACCTGCCAGACGACGCCGTTTATTTTCGTCGTCGCTTGAGCGGCGGAAAACTTATAGGCCATCATATAACGCGGCGCCTTGCCGACGATGCCTAAAACATCCCACATTTTCAAATCATTAACTTTAACAACCGTGCCGTCAATTTCAAACGCCAAAGACTCGCGCTTCTTGGCCGTGTCGGCGTAAAAACGGAAAACCGCGTCTAAATCGGGACAAATTTTATTCTGCTTTAAAGTCTTAAAACCCAATAAATTCGCCAAGCCGTCGGCCTGGTCGCGGCGGCAGATGACTTCGCCGCGGGCGTAATTATCCAAAAGCAAATCATAGGCATAAAATTCCAGCTTGCGCTCAGCGGTAATTTTTGAATTCAGCTGGCGGATGGAACCGGCCACGCCGTTACGCGTATTGGCCAAAATAGCTTTGCCGGCGGCGGCGTATTTTTTATTCAAAGCGGCAAAAGTTTTCTTGGACATGATCGCTTCCCCGCGCAGTTCTATCGTACCGGAATCGATTAAACTATAAATTTTCTTTATTTCCGCTTCGCTTAAGTCCAACTCGCACAATTCCCGGTCGCTCGGCCGTCGGAGTTTGAGCGGAAGGCTGTTTATCGTCTTGATATTGCCGGTGACGTCTTCCCCGACCCGGCCGTCGCCCCGAGTCGCGCCCTGGATTAATAATCCGTTCCGGTACCGTAAATTTATCGCCAGTCCGTCCAATTTCAATTCGCAATAATATTCAACCCGGGGTCGCCCCTTTAAATAATTCGGCCCTTTTGAATAACTCGGCTCTTTAAAATAATTCGGCCGTTTCAAATAATTATCATTGCGCTCTTGCCAAGCGCGCATATCGTCTTCGCTGAAAGCGTCAAAGAGCGAAATCATCGGACTGGAATGCGTGACTTTTTTAAATTTATCAAGAGGCTCGCCGGCCACGCGCTGAGTCGGCGAATCGGGAGTGATCAAATCGGGCCAGGCGTTTTCTAGGCGGAATAATTCGTTCTTCAAACTATCCAAAGCCGCCGGCGTCATCGTTTCCCGGTCCAGGACATGATAATTATAGCGCTGATAATCTATCTCCGCTTTTAATTTATCGATTCGATTTTTAGCTTCATTTTTGGTCATTTGGCGCGATTATCTTGGAAAACTTTTATCTTAACACTGACAGGTAATTCTTCAACATAAAGATAGAGTCGGCTTTCAAATGATTCTTAACCCAGGCTTTCTCTTTTTCGCCTCCAACGAGCTCTCCCAATCCCTGCAATATCTGATTGTCTTTCACTTTTTCTATGAATGCTATGCAATCAGCCAAGTATTCCTTAGTGGTTTTACCGGTTCTTTCTTTAATCACTTCAATATTAATATCCCAATTACTTTTAGCAAAAAAGTGGATATCATAAATGTCTCTCATGGCGGTTTCATTCCTTAAGGTCAAAGCCGAGAGCTTGCTGGCGAACAAATAATCTTTTTTGGCGACAAACATGGAAATGCCAAGATACTCTCTCATTTCGTAGTGATCTTGGATATTGGCTACCAATTTTCTGACATTAATTTCAACCTTGATATTATGGTCATCATCGCCGTAGGAGAGCAGAACAAAAACCGTGAACCTCTTGATGTATTTATCTTTAACCTCGCCATACTTACCTAAAATAGCTACGATTTTTTCAAATACCATTTTTTGATTTTCTTCATTCACTACCAACAAATCAAAATCCAAGTCCACCGAGAATCTCGGCAGGTTATAAAAGAAATAAGCGCAAGTACCGCCCTTAAATCCTAAAAGCGGACTAATCGTGACATCGGTATAGATATCCTTCAAAATCTGACCCATTATTAATTGATGTTTTTCTCTATTGAGCATAATTTTGGCGATATTTATTCAAGCGTTTTATCAATTCTTTATTGTTGTAAATTTTTACGAGACTCTCACATCTTTCCCAGTTGATTGGCTTTAAATTATCAAAGTAATAATTCGGAAATAAATAAATCATATCTAAGAAGGCTCTTTCAGTAGTGGCCGCACTGTAGTTATCTTTACTGACAACGCCGGTGGAATTAAACAGGATCGAATCTTTTAGTTTTCTAAAAGTAAAAGTATTTTTATCTATGGTCATTGTTTTCGGCCACTTTGAAGCCACAAAAATCGTATCATAGTATTGAAAAATTACGCCGGCCTCTCTTAGAACGGTTTCAAAGCTAATATAAGACGGCGTATAGATACTGGTCGCCAATTCTTTCGGATTGTAGTCTTTATTTTTAGCAAAAACTCCACGAGTCAATCTGATTAGAGCTTTCTGCTTTGCATAGTAGGCAGTTTTAGCATAGAGGGTTTTCTTGTTGTTTTCTTGCCAAATTAAAGCCAAATCCTTATTGGTCAGAATCGTTTTGGCAGATTGGTATAATTTTAAGATTAAGCTGTCCATATTGATAATATTTGATGGAACTGATAATTTCTCTAAGTTCCATTGTATATTATTAACATATTATAAGTCAAGCGAGCAATATAAAGTTATACACTCGCTCCAACCGCTATAAATCTCCATTAAATCCAGAGAGTGGTCGTCTTAGCAAACTCTCAGCCGAGATAAGTATTAATTTTATCTCTTAAAGTTTTTTCAAAATTTTTCAGCTGGCCGGCTTGGCTGGCCGGCAAGAATTGACGCAACTCATTGCGAAAATTTATTTTGGTTTGGCGCAGAATATCCAAGACCATTTTTAAATTTTGTTTAGTTTTGGCCGCGCCGTAGTTACTGAACAGCAGATAATAATAATCATAGAAATCCCGAGGTTTTTTTCTCGCTGTCAAGGCGGCGATTTTCTCTTCAATCAAGCGATCGACGGGTAAATGAATAAGCGTGTAGGCGGGGATAAATTCGTTTTGGATAATCGCCCTGGTGCCGGGAATAGCCCGCCCGCCCCGTAAAGATATTTCAATCTGAATCTTAATAATCTGATTATCAACCGTTAGGGTCATAATCCCCAAGTACCCGCCGCTGGTTTTTTTGCTTTCTTCTATTTCTACCGGGATGCCGGTTTTCTCAATATTAACCAAGACATCGGTCAGTATTTTTTCTATCGCCGTGTGTTTGATGCCGCCGCCGGTAAAATCAAGATCTTCGGAAAATCTGGGACTATGGAAAACGACTCTTAAGGCCGTGCCGCCTTTAAACAAAAGTTTTTCCGAACCAGGCTCTTGATAGAGATAAGACAAAAACAAATGCTGGCAATATTCCCGAATAACATTAGCGGAGCTGGTCTGCCATTGTTTAGTATATTTTTCTAGGTTGACGATACTCAGCATATATTTGCTCGATTAATTTAAAAAGCCCCGGCCGCCGGAACATTTTGGCGTAACTCATCAGTTTTGTTTTATTGATATTTTTCAATTCCAGGCGATTGTTAAGCGAAACCTTTTTTAAATCCACAAAATATAAATAGTCCAGCAGCGCTTTTTCCGGCTCCGCGATCAAAACTCGGCCCGCGCCGATTTTTTTGAGTTCATAACCCTTAAAAACTCCGGGTTTTATCTTCTGATAGCTAAAAACGCCTAAAGGTGTTTTAAACTCCCGGGTCGCCTTCGTGGTTAAAGAGCTGATTCCGTAAACCGTCTCCGGGATAAGGTTATAGTGAGACAGAGCGCTTTCCAGGGAAAGATAAGACGGCCGGTACAGCCGATTGGCGACCAGGTAAAGGTCGGGCTGGCTGTCGCTTATCATATAGAAACCGTTACGCAATTTTAAGAATAAACCGCTGGTTACATTTTTAGACAAGAAACCCGCGGCGGTATTTTTAGATACCCCGAAAACGCCCTGGAATTCACGGGGAGTAAACACCGTTAAGTCCATAGATTTGAGAGTTTTTTCTATTTGCAGACGATTCAGTTTCTTTATCATATTATACAAAAAATGAATTAACTATTTATTACTATAACAAAAGTCAAAAAATAAATCAAATGTTTTTCAAAGATCTCTTAATAAAACAATTATAGCGCCCAACTCAATTTGTCCGAAATGCGCGTGGACTTACCAGATACCACAAAACCCTGCTTTTGACAGGGTTCTGAGGCAAATCTAAATAATTATTATTTAGTGGCATCGGCCGCCGGAGCCGCCTGTTGTTGCGCCTGGCCGCTAGCGTTATTGATGAAAGCGACGATGTCGGCGACGGTTTTGGTGTTTTGAGTAACGGCCGTTTCAATCTGCGCCATGGCGTTCGCCGCGTTATTCAAACGGGCGTTGAACTGCCAAAAAATCATGAGCAGACCGCCGAAGATAAGACCGACAACCAAAGGAAAAACAAATTCTCTTTTCATAGTTTTATTATTATTTATATTATTGTTTATTAGTCTGGGCATTGATGTTGGCGTTAAAGAAATTAACTATCGAGGTGATCTTATTGGAGTCTTCCACGACCACGGTCTGAACCGCCAAAAATTTCTTCTCCAGCCGATTAAGGGAAACATAGAAATAAACGAACATGGCTCCGACGAGGACCAGAACGAGAACGGTCAAAATCGGACGGATTAATGTTTTTTTCATATTAATAAAGAAAATGCCAAAAAGAGAAAGTTAAGGGCTGTTCCCTTCCCGGCTTAATTTAAGAAACTTATTATTATTATTATAGCAATTTTAAAAATAGAGGTCAAATAACTGCGCTCGCAGGCTCTATTGCTAAAAACCATTCTCGTAAGAATGGTTTTTATTGTTCAATTGAGAACTGTGGATAACCTACTTTACCGGCTGGGTTGTGGGCGCGGCGGCGGGAACTGCGGGAGGGGTCGGAACTATAGGCGGCTGGTTATAATTTATCTCCAGAGCCTTAAATTCCTTTGTTTCTTTAATGTTTTCCCCGGACGTAACGCTTATCATTTGCCCGACTTCCAAATCGGATAGAGAAATCTCACTTTTATCAAACCTATCGGGGGGAGTAATCGGGGCAAGCGGAGCGGTCGAATTTATGGCTTGTATTTTTTTATTATACGCATCTACCTCGGCCATATACTCTTTTGAGTCTTTCGTTTCCAAACTATATATTTTAGTGGCCGAATCCACGACAATTATTCTCGTATCCAAAGATGCATCAGCCAACGGTTCAAACGGTCGGATTTTTAAAGTTATTTTATCGCCGTTAATTTCTTTGATTTCACCGTTTAAATTCCTTATTTCTATATTTACTCCGCCGGGCATAATAAAGCCACTGTCAACAAGTCTGGTTTTAGCCGCGTCCCAGCCGGCTTGAAAAGTATCAGCTCCTTTGACCGACTGTCCGGTTGAATTAACCTTAGCGCCTCGGATAAGATAACCAAAGACAAAAAATATCAGAGCGATGCCGATAATTACAATCAGTTGTGTTTTTTTGAACATAATTTTATTAATTAAATTTTTTATAAGCTGATATATATTACGCTAATCCAATAAATATGGGCGCTTAATCCGAATGCCCGGTAGATTATTTTCTCATTTCCAAAATAATAATTCTGGTTTCCAGCTGGTCAATCTTCCTTTGCTGTTCTTTAACGGCTTCAATTAAAGGCGCGACTAA
>CAZJSQ010000019.1:0-9681 GCA_964548885.1 uncultured Gammaproteobacteria bacterium | reverse complement strand
CGCCCCTAAAATCGCTCCGGCCGCTCCGGCCGCTCCGATTTCTTTGGCCGCGGCTCGGACTTTAGCTGGCCGCCAAGCTCCGGCTCCGTCCAATATCCGTCCCCAGATGCATGATGTTAAACCGATGCCGAAGGTCATGGGACCGATTGAAGAATTGCAATTTTTGGATGTAGTCAATTTTCGCCGTCTCGCCGCGACACCGGCGGAAATAACTTCTAAAATTTTGACAAAAATAAAATTGTTGGAAAAAGACGGCTATGATAAGATGGTGGCGGGCGTTCGCGCTTGGCGCCAGAGTCCGGCCAGTCGCTTGTATTTGCGCCTAGGCCAAGAAGCGATCACCCAGGGGCGACCGCTGAAAGAAATAATCGACGCTCGCCAGAACGCCGGTCAGGATTATTTGAGCCTGGACGAAATCAAGGCGATTGTCAGTCTCAATAGCCAGTTAATGTTTTAAGATATATGCAGCAATTTACCGTCCCGCAATTTATTGATGTTGAAGATAAGATTATCGGTCCTTTAACCGTGCGCCAATTCGTCATTATTTTAGTGGCGATGATTATTTCCGGCGTCAGCTATAAGCTGTTTGATTTTTCCTTATTCCTGGCGGTCGCGGTCGTGATGATTATCTTGGCCGCCCTTTTCTCTTTCGTCAAGATAAACGGCCGCCCTTTCCATTTATTTATGCTTAACGCTTTTCAGACTTTGCGCCGACCGGGACTGCGAGTCTGGAATAATCGCCTGATGCCGGTTAAAAAGGAAGAACCGAATATCGGAATCAGAACTGAAGTGCCGGCCGCCCTTCCAAAAATTTATAAAAAATCACGTTTAGCGGAGTTAGCCTTGATCGTTGATACGAAAGGCCGCTACCAAGGAGAATAAGACCGAATAAATTTAGTTTATGCCAGAAAAAAGTCCAGCCAAGAATAAAATAAATGTTTCCACTCAGCAATATTTGGGTATTGCCGAAATTAAGGACAACACCGTCGTGATGAAGGACGGGACTTTGCGCGCCGTTCTGCTCGTTTCCAGCATTAACTTCGCGCTTAAAAGCGAAGACGAACAGAACGCGGTCATTGACGCTTATGTCCGCTTTTTAAATAACTTAAGCTTTACGCTGCAAATAGTCATCCAATCCCGGGAGCTGGACATCGATAATTATTTGGAATATTTGAAGACTAAAGAAAAGGAGCAGATGAATAAATTATTAAAAGTCCAGACCGCCGATTATATTGAATATATCAAAGAACTGACCTCGCTGGGCAAGATCATGAATAAGCGTTTTTACGTCGTTGTCCCTTATGACCCGATGACCGATAAGCATAAAAGTTTTTTCAGCCTTTTAAGCGAGGCGCTCCGGCCGGCGACCATTATCAAGCTTAAGGATAAGACTTTTAAGACTTATCAGGAAATGCTGGGTCGCCGCATTAATAGCGTTGTCGGCGGCCTGGAATCTCTGGGCGTCGCGGTCGCGCGTCTGGATACCCAGAGCCTGATTGAACTCTATTATAAGACTTATAATCCGGAAACCGCCAAGAATCAGGAATTGACCGATTTAGATAAGATCAGAGTAGAGCCATAAATTAATATGATTGATTTCAGCAAGAAAGAACAAAAGAATAAAATCGGTCTCAATACTCCTATTATCATCGGGGCCAAACCGACGGCTCATCCGATTGAAGAGGATCCGGGATTGACTCGGGAGATTATTGAAGAGGAAAAGGCTTTTCGCCGCGGCGTTTTATCCGTCCGCGATATTATCGCGCCGGCCAGCCTTAAAGTTGAGGCCAATCATCTCTGTCTGGGCGATAAGGTTTTGCGCACTATTTTTATCATCGCTTATCCGCGCTATATTTCCGTCGGCTGGTTCGCGCCGATAATCAGCCTAAACGTCACTTTCGACGTGGCCATGTTTTTTTATCAGGTCAAAAGCGCGATTATCTTGAAACAACTGAAGAACAAAGTCGGCGCTCTGGAGGCGCAGATAGTTTCCGACGCGGAGAAAGGCGCGGCGCGCGACCCGTTGCGCGAAACGGCCTTGCGCGACATTGAATACTTGCGCGACGCGCTTACTCAAGGAACGGAGAAATTTTTTCAATTCGCTCTGTATCTGACTTTATACGCCGATAATCTTGAAGATTTGGATCGCTTGAGCGATCAAGCCGAAGACGTCTTCGGATCGCGCCTGGTTTATTCCCGTCGCGTTTATTATCAGTCCGAACAAGGCTTTAATTCCACCTTGCCCTTGGGTAATGATGAATTATATATCACTTTTAACATGAATTCTTCGCCGATTGCTTCGTCTTTTCCTTTTATTTCCAGCGAATTGACCAGCGATCGGGGTATTTTATACGGTATTAATCGCCATAACAACAGTCTTATCCTCTTTGACCGCTTTTCTCTTTTAAACGCCAATTCCGTCGTTTTCGCAACTTCCGGCGCCGGCAAGAGCTATATGATCAAGCTAGAAATCTTGCGCTCTCTGATGCTCGGCACCGATGTCATCGTCATTGATCCGGAATATGAATACAAGCACTTGGCGGAAGCGGTCGGCGGCACTTATATCAATATTTCTTTGTCTTCGGAAAACAGGATTAATCCTTTTGATTTGCCGCGTTCTATCGGCGGGGAAGCCAAGCCCAAAGATATTATCAGGAGCGCCGTCATCACCTTAAAAGGCTTGGTGCGCTTGATGCTCGGCGATTTAAGCTATGACGATGATTCGGTCGTTGATCGGGCGCTTTTAGAAACCTACGCCAAGAAAGATATTACGCCGGACTCGGATTTAACAAAAATCGAGGCGCCGATAATGGCGGATTTTGAACAGATTTTAGACGGCATGGAAGGCGGAGCGGACTTGGCTCTGCGCTTGCGGAAATTTACGGCCGGAACTTTCGCCGGTCTGCTCAATAATCAGACGAACGTGGAAATGAACAATCAGCTGGTCTGTTTTTCGGTTCGCGATTTGGAAGACGAGCTTCGCCCCATCGCCATTTACTCCATCGTTAATTATATTTGGAACATTGTCCGGAGCGAGATGAAGAAGCGTATTCTAGTCATTGATGAAGCTTGGTGGATGATGCAGCATGAAGATAGCGCCAAATTCATCTTCGCTCTCGTCAAGCGCTGCCGTAAATATTATCTGGGGGTGACGACGATCACTCAAGACGTTAACGACTTTTTAACCTCTCCTTACGGCCAGGCGATTGTCAATAACTCTTCGCTTCAGATTCTATTGAAACAGTCGTCGGCGGCTATCAGCCTTGTCCAAAAGACGTTTCTTTTAACCGAAGGCGAAAAATATTTATTACTGGAGTGCGGCGTCGGCGAAGGTATTTTTTTCGCCGGCAATAAGCACGTGGCCATGAAAGCGGTCGCTTCCTACACCGAAGACCAGATGATCACTTCCGATCCGCGTCAGCTTCTGGAAATTGAAGAAGCCAAGAAAGAATTTGAAGAGAGCCGCCAGGAAGAGACGGGCGGATAGCCCTAAAAGCCAGGGATCATCGGCCTGGTCAATAATCATAAATCGGACTATAATTAAATTGCCAATAATTTAAAATAAATATGCAAACTAATCGTAAAACTATCGGCCTTTTGCTCATTTTCCTCGGGCTGGCGATCATCGCGGCCATTATTTATTTTCTGCTCATGAAAAAGACTCCGGTTGAAACGCCTCCGGTTACGGACATCGTTCCGACCGCTCAATTGCCGGCGGGAGAAGAAAAGGGGACAACGACTCCGAGCGATCAGCCGCGCAACAATATCCAGTATGACCTCACCAAAGAAGCGGCTCATGAACTTAACGCCGCCGACCTGGCGCAACGGGCGCGGGCTTACGCGGGACGCCTCGGTTCTTTTTCAACCCAATCCGATTACGGAAATTTTACCGACTTGCAGATGTATATGACTCCCAGTATGCGAGCCTGGGCCGATACCTACGTAGCCGAACAGAAAGCGAGCGCCAAATCCGGTTCTTATTATGGCATTGAAGCTAAAGCTTTGACCACGGAAATTAAAAGTTTCAACGATTCGGCCGGAACCGCGCGGATAATCGTGACGACCGAACGTCGCGCCAGTACGGAGGAAATCGGCGGCGGCGAGCCATATCTTCAAAAATTGGACATCGGTTTTCTAAAAATAAACGGCGAATGGCTGATGGACAGAGCTTATTGGGAGAAATAAATAGTCCAGTTATCCGCTTCGCTAAGCGTGAAGCCGATTAAAACTATGTCCGGAAATATCAAAACAATCTTCGTCTGTTCTAATTGCGACGCCCAATTCCCGAAGTGGAGTGGGCGTTGTTTGGAGTGCGGTTCCTGGGGAACCTTGGTTGAACAGGTGACCGACGTTAAAATGGAGAAGAAAGAAGCGATTAAAAAAATCGGCGGCGCGACCGTGATTGATTTAGCGTCGATTAAAACCTCGTCTTTAGAGCGTTTTCAGACGGAAATCGGCGAAATTGATCGGGTTTTGGGGGGCGGACTGGTTCCCGGTTCGCTCGTTTTGCTAAGCGGCGAACCGGGGATAGGGAAATCAACTTTAGTCGCTCAAATCGCCAGCGCGCTCGGGAAAACCCAAGCGGCAATTTATGTGAGCGGCGAAGAGTCGGCCGCTCAAGTCAAATCCCGCCTGGACCGCTTGCATTGCGATCTTAAAAATTTAAAATTTATTTCCGAAACCAATGTTGAAAAAATTTGCGCGGCGGTTTTAAAAATATCGCCGGCGATTCTGATTGTTGATTCTATCCAAACGGTTTACTCCAGTTTGATTCCGTCCGAAGCGGGCGGAATTTCCCAAATTCGGGCGGCCGCTATTAAGTTCCTGGAACTGGCCAAAGAAAATAATATCGCGGTTTTTTTAGTCGGTCACATCACTAAAGACGGCAGCGTCGCCGGCCCGAAATCCTTGGAGCATATCGTGGATACGGTTTTGTATCTGGAAAGTGAAACCAATAATAATTATTGCTTGTTGCGGGCGCAAAAAAACCGTTTCGGTTCGATTAACGAGCTCGGGGTCTTAGAAATGACCGGAACGGGATTTAAAGAAGTAAAAAATCCCAGTTTGATTTTTGTGGAAAATGCGCCCGGAAAAATTTCCGGCTCGGCCATCGGTTGCGTGATTGAAGGGACGCGGCCGTTTTTGGCGGATTTGCAGGCGCTCGTCACTAAAACAGTTTTTGGTTATCCGCAAAGGAAGACCAGCGGTTTTGATTTGAACCGTCTGCAGGTTTTAAGCGCAGTCATTACCAAGCGCACGAAGATAAATTTAACCGCTCAAGATATAATCCTTAACGTTATCGGCGGACTAAAAATCAGCGATCCGGCCTTGGATTTGGCGGCTTGCACGGCGATTATTTCTTCGCATTTGAATAAGGATTTTGACCGCCGGACCATAGTTCTCGGGGAAGTGGGCTTGGGCGGGGAAGTCCGAAATATTTTTAAGCTGGAAGCGCGGCTTCAGGAAGCGGAGCGATTGGGATTTTTAAGCGCGATTGTTCCGGTCGTTGAGGTTAAAGGCGGAAAATTAAGACTGACGAAAATAAAAAATTTAAGCGAATTGGTGGAGATTATTCAGTAATGAGAAACATTTTTTTAAAAAAAAGCTGACCGGAGTTTTGGTCAGTTTTTCAAATGGGGTTTTGCGCTTCGTGTTAAGCGCCTATCTCAGCAGTTGCGCCTTGGGTTCATTTTTATAATGTTCGGTTTTCTCCTTTTTTGGTCGATGGTAGTGGTTGTGTTTGGAACAGGTCCCAGAGGAGTTCTGAGGAAATTACAGATTTTTTCCTTTGGAACCGATAGGTTCGTGAGTCGGCTATCGCAGAGCGATATTGTTTTGGGGACAGGATCCGGTTTCTCTTCGTCCAGTTTGCGAAGATTAGACGCAATGACAGTTTGTCTTTTTCCTTTCTGACCTTCAGTCAGTTTGACGTCGCCGATTGAAAAGCTTATTTCCATGCCATCGAGATACCCTAGCACCACGGTGCTTGCTGAAATTCCATTACATTTTTTTCCCATTTTTTAAAAAGTTTTAGTAAAACGTTAAAAAATTTAAAAGGACTAATCTCTTTATATTACTAGATTATTAACATGAAGTCAAATAGGAAGGGTGGGGATAATGGGCTTAAAATAGCGATATTTCTCTTCGCTTGTTGATTTGGGCATAGTTTTTGACATATACCTCTAGATTACCAGAAAGTGCAATATGTGTGTGCACATTACCTACAACTATTGACATCTTTTGATAAAAGTGCTATAATTGGTTTAAGTGAAAATTAGTTGAAAATTAACGGAAAAAACAAAAAATAGGCATCATGAAGAAAAAAGTTAGAACTTTGAAAAAAATTTTTGTTCGGGGTCTGGCGTGGCTTGGGGGTGTCAACCTCTTTTTCACATTTATTTCTGTCATAGCGGTCATTGTGATCTTTCTGGCAGTAATGATGGGAAAAAATCCCACCCACTCGCCGATTGAGGCGTTCGTCTACAGATACTTAAAGTTGGCCTACGCCAGCTATTGGATCGTGACAGTCGTCACAGTCGTATCCATGGCCTGGGCTCTACTTTGGGTCTGGAATGAGAAAAACAAGTCGCCCAAAAAAAAATAATCAATCACAAAGGTTGATAAAAAGAGGTCTATTCAGAACCTCTTTTTTTCTTTATCAAAACTTGGTTTTAGTTTTTAATATCGACACTTTATTCCAAATGCGCGTCATTTTCCCATTCACCCAGTTTTTCTTTCAAGAGCGGATACTGATTTAATTCCGGGTCGGCGCCGATTAAAAGTCGCGCTTCGTCTTGAGCTTTTTTAATATTTTCGTAATCAAAGAGCGAAGCGATTTGAAATTCCGGGAAGCCGCTTTGGCTCAAACCGTATAATTCGCCGGCGCCGCGCAGTTCTAAATCTATTTTCGCGAGCGTCAGGCCATCGCTCCATTTCGTCAGCGCGTTTAAGCGGGTGAGTGTTTTCGGATTAGTGATTTCTTCCGAAGACGGAAAGAGAAGGCAATAAGATTGGGCGTCGCTCCTGCCGACGCGGCCGCGGAATTGATGAAGTTGAGCCAGACCGAAGCGTTCCGCCCCCTCTATAATCATTAGAGACGCGTTCGGAATGTCCATGCCGACTTCAATAACAGTGGTCGCGGCTAAGATTTGGATTTTATTGCTTAAAAAATCAGCCATGATTTTTTCTTTCTCTTTGGATTTTAATTTCCCGTGGAGCAGGCCGACTCTAAGTTCCGGGAATATCTCTTTATCCAGGCGAGCGTGTTCGGCTTTGACGGATTTGACGCCGAGGCGGTCGGATTCGTCAATGAGCGGGCAGACTACGAAGGCTTGGCGTCTGGATTTTATTTCGGTACGGATAAGATCATAAGCCTTGGCGCGATTCGCTTCGGTGACGATTTTTGTAATTACAGGTTTGCGTCCAAGAGGCATTTCGTTGATAATTGATAAATCCAAGTCGCCATAAATAGTCAGGGCGAGCGAACGGGGAATCGGGGTGGCGGTTAAAGACAAGAAATGCGGCGTTTTATCAGGAGCGCTGTTCCAGTCCAGAATTTTACGGCGCTGGCCGACGCCGAAACGATGCTGTTCGTCAACGACGGCGAGAGCCAGGTTCTTGAATTTCACGTTTTCTTGAATCAACGCGTGCGTCCCGACGATAATATCCGCTTCGTCCGCCGTCTTGTCCTTATGGCTGCGAGTTAAGAGAGCGATTTTAAAATTATAAGGCGCGAAAAGTTTATTTAAGTAATTGAAATGCTGGGAGGCGAGGATTTCCGTCGGAACCATCAAGACTGATTTTTTTTTATTTAAAGCGACGTTAAGCAAGGCGAGGGCGACGACTAAAGTCTTGCCGCTGCCGACATCGCCTTCCAAGAGTCGGCTCATCGGCGCCGTTTTGGCCAGATCGCGCAGTATTTCCCAGGCGGTTTTTTTCTGGGCGTCGGTTAATTTAAAAGGCAGGGAAGAGACAAATTTTTTAGTCTCGGTCTCTTTAAACTCAATTTCAGGGGCGCGCCGGCTTTTCAGCTCCAGCTTAATCATCTGTGATTTTAACTGACGCAAAAATAATTCCGTGAAGCCTAAGCGTTCTCGGGCCGCTTTTATCTCTTCGGCGTTTTTAGGAAAATGAACTTGGCGCAAGGCCTTATCTAAATTCAGAAGATTCAGTCGGGTTTTAACGGTCGCCGGCAGCCAATCGTTTATTTTATCGGCGAGCGGAATTATTTCTTTTATTAAATAGCGGATTTGCTTTTGCGTTAAATTGGCCGTCAAATGATAATTGGGAACCAGCCCCTTGGTATGGATGAGAGAATCGGAATATGTCTTTTCGGCGACCGGGGAAATCATCGCCAAACTGCCCTGATTCTCCGTAACCTTGCCGGCCAAAGAAATCCTATCGCCCGGCTTGAAGGTGCGTGTTAAGAAGGGTTGGTTAAACCAGATGACTTTAAGTGAATCGCTCTCGTCGGTTATCAGCGCTTCGGTGATGGACATGCGCCGTTTATAGCTTTTTTTATTCTGGATGAGTTCAACCGTGCCGATAACTTGGACGTTTTCTCCCGGTTTTATCTCGGCGATAAGCCGGCTATTGGTAAAATCGTCATAACGGAAAGGAAAATAAAAAAGCAGGTCATAGACGGTTTCCAGACCCAGCTTTTTAAGTAGTTTAGAAGTAGTTTTACCGACGCGGCAGAGTTCAGTTATTTTAGAATCGAGGCTGATCATAAATTAATTCGCCTTGGATGTGCTTCCACCAGGAATCGAACCTGGATTTCAAGATCCGCAATCTTGCGTCCTATCCGTTGAACGATGAAAGCTTTAATCGGTTTTGACAGCAACTGCCGACAACCAACATCTTATTATAGTTTCAGCAGTTTAGTCAACCTTTCCGACAGCGGCATTTCCGTTCGTTCCAGATTCTCGTCCAAATAACGGATCAAGAAGTTTCGGACCGTTAGAGCGTCCAGGCGGCGCAGGGGTAAAGCCAAGCGGGGCTGGATCGAACCCCTGAATTCAAAATATAAACTTTTTAAGCTTTGTTTAGGTTTATACAGAACGACAAAGTTTTTAATCCCGTCGTAATCATAAAAACGAGAACCGATTTTTACGCCCTCCGGCCCCAGTTCCACGTCAACCATTAAGGCCGGCCGGCTTTCATTGATTATCATAACGATAATCACGATGATAATGAAGAGAGCGAAGAGGAAATTAGAACTGGCCCCGAGGAAGACTAGGTGCCAGCCGCGGAGAGCAAAAAAGCAGAAGAAAATGATGATAAAAGCTAAAATTCCGGCGATTAGATACCATTTTTTATCACGTTTAGGAACGCGGTATTCCGGGACTTGCCAGCGTATATATTGAGTGTTTTCTTGAAGCATATTTTTGAATGTCGCGCCGAGCCGGCGGTTTGACAATGAGGCTTAGATTTTATATAGTAATTATAACAAAAAAGAGGAACAAGTGGAAGCGGGGGAAAATCGGGACAACTTGTGAAGCAAGCGAAAGCGGTAGGTTGGCGGCAATTGAATAAACTAAATGGAGAGGTGGCTGAGTGGCTGAAAGCGGCAGGTTGCTAACCTGTTATAGGGGTGTAAACCCCTATCGAGGGTTCGAATCCCTCCTTCTCCGCAGTACGGGACGAAGTAGGCTTAAAAGCTCATTTCGTCCTTTGTTTATA
>CAZJSQ010000018.1:8859-10431 GCA_964548885.1 uncultured Gammaproteobacteria bacterium | reverse complement strand
TATCGGCGCAATAAGAATCAGCGCGAGAAATATTCAATTCGCTTAAAGTATCGGCCGCACCACCGCTGCCTTTAGTGCCGGGCATGACTTGCTTACTCAGAATTTGAGCGCCGATGCCTTCTTTTTTACAATAATTCAAAGGCGCCTTTAAGACCCAATTCGGATCGATCAAACCTTGGCACCAGCCCTGATCGCTAACATTAAAATCTTTACTAAAATTACTATATTGGTCATCCGAATTAAAACAGGAAATATAATCCATTAGAGTCGCTTTTTTCGGATTAGCGGCATCGGCGTAAGCTTTAGTGACGGCTTCTTCCCAGCCGACCGGCAGAATCCGATATTTGCGGAGTATGGAAATATTGCGCAAACTATAAATATCGGCGCGATTATCAATCGTTAATTGCCAGTCGCCATGGAGATAACCTTCTTTAACCGCTTCGGCCACCGTCTTCTTTTCGGCTATCCCCTGCATGAACTGACCGTCGATAACACAATTGGTCGGACCCGGATTCTTGGCATCCAGACAGATAGACAATTCCGATAAGATATCATAATCGGCCCGGACTCCGAAGTTCGGCTGTAATAAGGTATTGGTAATTTCTTTCAAGGCCGTCGCGCCGGTATTAGCATTAGGGTCGCTTTCAGAACCGCCGGCCGAGATACTGGCTTTATTGGCCCCGGAAGTTTTTGAGGCGAGGCTCTGGAGTAAATTATTGAAAGCGGAAATATATAATTGATTCAAGAAGACATTGGCGGCGTCAACTAAAATATCGCCGGTCGTTTTTCCTAAAGCCTGTTGGCGCGCGTCTCGCGCGTCATCGGCCGCTTTCTGCGCCGATCCCGGAACGCCTTTCAGCGCGCCGGCAATATCGCGGACGTCCGTCCAGCCGGCGTTGGTTATGAATTCGCTCTTCTTAGTATCGACATCAACAATCTTCTTGCTGGACAGATCGGATTGCGCGGTGATAAAAATCCCAACGTCGTTAGCGCGCGGATCAAAGATATTCACGAACTCATCAAGATAATTCTTATCCTGAAGCGAGGCGATTTTTTTATTGATATCGTCGCCCCAATCCTTAATCATCTGCGAAGCCGTACAATTCGGCGCTTGCGGCCGGGACTGATCAACGAGTCCGAGACCGATTTTAACCTTAGCTTCCAAGGAGGACGGACTGCAGACATTAAACGATGGCGTTACCTGATCGGCGGTCGTTCCCCTATTTTTAGCGGCGCAGGCCGTCGCCGCTTTATCGCAGGCGTTATTACAAAGCGTCAAACCGGACGATCCGCCTACTAATCCATTAGACTGTATGCCGGAGGCGGTCATCGAACAGTCTCCACGGCATTTCTTCATCTGATTGGAGCAAGTTTCGTCCGCCGGATTATTTAAATTATTAACGAAGCTCTCAATAAATTCTCCGGCCGCTTCATCACCGACTTGAGCGAGATATGCGCCCAGGCTCTTAGTGATAAAGAGCGGTTTCTGGCCCTGGCCGCCGGATCCGATATAATTAGCGGCGTCGTAAGCGATTTTATTTAAAGCCGAACTTAAGACTCGCTGAAAAGCCA
>CAZJSQ010000018.1:0-8759 GCA_964548885.1 uncultured Gammaproteobacteria bacterium | reverse complement strand
TCGGTATTTTTCAAAAAATTATTATAATCGGTGTCGGATAAATCCGTCACCGTCGCCCCCTGATAATTAAACGGGCGATTGATGCGCGCGCTCATCTGCCAAACCCAAAAAACAATAATAAAAACCGCGCTGGCGGCCAAAATAACGACCGTATTTTTTTGCGACTTAAGTGGGCCTTTTAAATTTGAATCGGACTTATTTTCTTCCCAATTTTTTGACAGCGGCATAATAATTAAACTAAAACAAAAAAAGGTTTTTTCTTATTTTTATTATACCATATTATACCATAAACGGCGATAAAGCCGCAAATAATTTTTGCCAATCTTCAAAAAATAAATCTTCGGCGCGAACGGCCGCTTTTATCCCGGCGCGGGAAAGTATTTCTTCAATGGCCCTCGGCTCGATTCGAAGTCCGGCGGCCAGATTATTTTTAAGCATTTTTCGCTTGGCGCTGAAACCGATTTTCACCATTCTAAAAAAATCCTTATCAATTTTGGCGTCAAATATCTGCTTTTTTAGATCAATTCTGATGATCGCGCTGTCGACCTTCGGTTCCGGCCAAAAATTTCCCGCTTTAACGAGGCGAATTATTTTCGCCGTCGCGTAATATTGAACGGAGAGAGCCAGAACGCTCATTTCCGGCGGCGCGGCCGCGATACGCTCGCAAACTTCTTTCTGGAGCATTAAGACGAATGTCTCCGGCTTATGTTCGGCCGTCAAAAATCGGCGCAAAAAAATTGAAGAAATATTATAAGGCAAATTGGCGACAATCTTATATTTTAAAGGCAGCCCCAGCTCTTTGAAATAAGCCTCCAAATTAAAACGCAAAATATCTTCGTTGATTACGGCCACGTTAGTGATCCCCGGCGCGTCGATTCCTGTCTGCAGATATTCGGACAATTGCTTATCCAACTCCACGGCAACCACCTGTTTGACTTTAGACGCCAACTTGGTCGTCAAAAATCCTAAACCCGGTCCGATTTCTAAAATAACATCATCAGGCTGTAAATCGGCCGCCTTAACGATGTCGTCATAAATCTTTTCGTTTATCAAAAAATTCTGGCCCTTGGAATGCGCCGGTTTTATTTCAAAAATGCGACAAATTTCTCTAGTTTTAGCTAATAAATCAGACATCGGGCTTGTTTTTATTTGATGACGATATTCAATAATCTCCCCGGCACGAAAATATTTTTCACGATTTCTTTCCTCTCCAGCCATTTTTTGATATTCGCGTTCTGAAGCGCCAAAGCGAGAGCGTCGGCTTCTTTAATATCAACCGGAACCTCTAAGGTCGCGCGTACCTTGCCGTTAACGGACACGACCAGATTAATCGTTTTATCTTTAATTAACTCCGGATCATATTCCGGCCAAGACGATTTGAAGACGCTCTTCTTATGACCGAGCTTCTCCCATATTTCTTCCGCCAAATGCGGCGCGAAAGGAGACAAAATCTTGAGCAGACTGAAGAAACTTTCTGAACTGACGGGAGAATAATTATTCTGATTATTATAATCGACGAGCTTATTCGCTAAAATCATTAAAGCGGAAATAGCCGTGTTGAAATTAAAACTCTCAATATCTTCTCCGACTTTTTTAATGGTCTTATGAAGCAGAGATAAAGTTTCTTCATCTTCTTTTTTTGGCGCGACAAAAATAACGGACAATTTTTCTATCTTTTCCAAAAATCTGCGCGCGCCGGTCAACCCGTTCGTGTTCCAATTGACCGCTTGTTCAAATGGCCCCATAAACATTTCATAGATCCGAAGCGCGTCGGCGCCGTAGCGAGCGGCGATATCGTCGGGATTTATAACATTACCCCAGCGCTTAGACATTTTGCGTCCATCTTCGCCCATGATCAAGCCGACATGCCGGAGTTTAGTAAAAGGCTCGTCGTAACTGACCGCGCCGATATCAAATAAAAATTTATGCCAGAAACGGGCGTAAATAAGATGACGCGTCGCGTGTTCGGCTCCGCCGACATAAAAATCGACCGGCGACCAATATTTTTCCAGCGTCTTATCGACCAACTCTCTATCATTCTTCGGGTCGATATATCGTAAATAATACCAGCAAGAACCGCCCCATTGCGGCATAGTGTTGGTTTCGCGCTTGGCCGGACCGCCGCACTTCGGACATTTAATGTTAACCCAATCTTTTATCGCCGCCAGTGGCGACTCGCCCGTCCCGGTCGGCTCATAGCTTTTGACTTCCGGCAGGACGACCGGCAGTTCGCTTTCCGGAACCGGCACGACGCCGCATTTCTCGCAATGAATGATTGGAATCGGCTCACCCCAATAGCGCTGACGGGAAAAAACCCAATCTTTAATCTTATAATTCACTTTCCGGGCGCCTGTTTTATTATTCTCCAGCCAGGCGACCATTTTAACACGGGCATCAGCCGAATCTAGACCGGAGAATTCTCCGGAAAGCGTCAATCGGCCATCGGTGAGATACGCTTCGCCTTCTTGAGCGATGTCGTTTACGGGCAGGATAACCGTCTTTATTCTCAAACTATATTTTTTCGCGAATTCAAAGTCCCTGGCATCGTGCGCCGGAACAGCCATAACCGCCCCCGTCCCGTAAGAATTCAGGACATAATCGGCGATAAAAACAGGAACAGTCGTATTATCGAAAGGATTAACGGCGGTTGTTCCTTCCAAAACGATGCCTGTCTTCTCTTTATTCAAATCCGTTCTTTGCAAATCCGTCTTATTCTTCGCTTCCGTTAAATATCTTTTGACCGCCGGCCAATTTTTTATTTTATCTTTAAGCGCTTCAACCAAACTATGCTCCGGCGCCAAGACTATATAAGTACAGCCAAAAACAGTATCCAGGCGCGTCGTAAAGACTTTGATTATTTGATCGGTATCCGCGACGGCGAAATCTATTTCCGCGCCGACGCTCCGGCCAATCCAGTTGCGCTGCATTTCTTTAATCGTCTCTTCCCAACCGGATAATTTTTCCAAATCATTTAAGAGGCGCTCCGCGTAATCGGTGATCCGCAAAACCCATTGGCGCATCGGTTTCTGTTCGACGAGGCTGCCGCAACGTTCGCAAAATCCCCCTTCTAAATCTTCATTAGCCAGGCCGGTCTTACAAGACGGACACCAATTTATCGGCTCGTAAGATTCGTAGGCGAGACCCTTCTTCCACATCCGCAGAAAAGCCCACTGCGTCCATTTATAATAAGCCGGGTCAATCGTGCTGATTTCCCGATCCCAATCATAAGACAAGCCGAGCAAATTAATCTGCTTCTTGAAAGTCGCGATATTTTTTTCTGTCGCTTTCCGGGGATGGAGTTTGTTTTTGATGGCGTAGTTTTCCGCCGGCAAACCGAAAGCGTCCCAGCCCATCGGATGAAGAACATTATAACCTTGCATCCGCTTCAAACGCGCGAGAATATCCGTCGCGATATAACCTTTGGGATGGCCGACATGGAGTCCTGATCCGGAGGGATACGGGAACATGTCCAAAATATAATATTTCGGCTTATTTTTTCCGGCGCCGGTTTTATGCGCCCCGGTTTCAACCCAAATTTTCTGCCACTTTTTTTCTATTGTCTGATGATTATACATAATTTTCTGATTTTGGCTCTTCCCTCCAGCAGCGCTCAACCGGTTATAATAGCGCTCAACCGGTTATAATTCCAGCCCGATCGGGGCATGATCCGACCCCGTTATTTTATCTAAAATATAAGCTTTTTTTACCGTTCTCCTAAGTTTAGCGGACACGCAGAAATAGTCAATCCGCCAACCGATATTCCGCGCGCGCGCCCGCATCCGGAAGCTCCACCAAGAATATTGGATTTTTTTGCCATTTTTGGCTCTGAAGGTATCAATAAAACCGGCTTTTAAAAATTTAGTCATCCAAGCGCGTTCTTCCGGCGTAAAACCGGCGCTGCCTTCATTTTCTTGCGGCCGCGCCAAATCTATGGCTTCATGAGCGACGTTAAAATCTCCGGTAATTATCACCGGCTTTAAGCGCTCTAATTTCTTAACATATTTCAGTAAGGCGTCGTTGAATTCTAACTTATAATCCAGGCGCGATAATTCGTGATTGGAATTGGGAAAATAAATATTCAGCAAAAAAAACTTTCCATTCTCCAAAGTCTGAACGCGGCCCTCTTTATCAAATTTTTCTATCCCGAAACCGGGCTTAATGCCTTTAATCCCCTTTAAACCTTCACGCGTTAAAATCGCCGTCCCGCTATAACCGGGACGCTCGGCGCTGTTCCAACGCTCCGTATAGCCGGCGAAATCAAACTCGGTCTGAAGGCGCGTCGCGTCAGAGATTTTTATTTCCTGCAGACATAAGATATCCGGTTTTTGAGATTTTAAGAAATCCGCCAGACCATGTTTGGCAACGGCTCTTATTCCGTTAACATTCCAAGAGATTATTTTCATAAATTATGATATAATATAATTATACTGGAAACAGCGCTTTGTTTCAATTTTTGTTTTAACTTTGTTTAAATTTTATAATAACCTTATGGGTTTGGAAGAAAGAGTAAAATACGCGGCCATGAAAGCCCGGCACAAAAAAATTTTGCTCCCCTGGTATAAGAGGTGGTGGGGGGTAATTATTTTAATCTTAGCCGGTCTGTTTTTAATCGTTTTGACTATTTCCAGTCTCTATGTCGTAAATATGGCAAAAACGATTATCGCCGAACAAAACCAAGGAGTGACGGAACAGGACTATAAGACATACGCGCAGAATATCAAAGGAGACGGCACTAATTTCTTCATCGGCACCAGCACGCCCCAAGTGACTATCGTGGAGTTCGGCGACTTTGCCTGTCCTTACTCCAAAGAATCTTACCTCGCCATAAATCAGTTGATTGCCGATTACTCGGATAAAGTTAGAGTGGTCTGGCGCGATTATTTGCGTAATGAAGCTTCCATTGATTTGGCAATCGCGGCTCGTTGCGCCGGCGCCCAAGGAAAATTTTGGCAGATGCACGATCAGCTTTTCGCCGACCAAGATAATCTGACGACCGAGGGTGAAACGCGGCTTAACCGCTTGGTGGCGCTCGCCGTCAGCTTGGGCTTGGATGATACGAAGTTCGCGACCTGTCTGACTGATCGCGCTGGTTTAGATAAAATTAAAAAAGATTACGACGACGGCAACAGCCTGGCGATCATCGGTACGCCGACTTGGTTCATAAATAATTATCCTGTTTCCGGCGCCTTGACAATCGATAAATTTAGAGAACTCTTAAGCGGAATCATTAAATAATTTTCGGAATTATCAAATAATATGGAGCAGATTCGCATTCACGGACGCGGCGGACAAGGCGTGGTTACCGCCGCCGAACTCATCGCTGTCGCCGCCTTTTATGAAGGCCGGGAAGCGCAAGCTTTTCCGAATTTCGGCGTTGAAAGAACGGGCGCGCCCATTCAATCTTTCGCCCGCATTTCCGACGCGCGCATAATAACCCGCGAACAGATTTATGAACCGACCGTAATAATTATCCAAGACGCGACTTTAATAAATACAGTCGACGTTTTTGCCGGCAGTACGCCCGATACCGTCGTCATCATCAATTCTCCAAAAAATAAATGGCCGGAGTTAAACAAAAAATTTAAGCGCTTATATTTTACACCGGCCACGGAAATCGCTTTAAAAATATTCGGTAAAAACATCGTCAACACTGTTATTTTGGGCGCTTTCGCCAAACATACTAAACTTGTGAGTCTGGCTTCTTTAAAAAAAGCAATCAGAGAAAAATTTGCGGACAAAGGCGAGGCGATAATCGCTAAAAATATTCGAGCGATTACCGAGGATTATGAGAGCGCGAACTGAACCGCGACTGAATTAAATGATTGGAGCTTTAATGATATGAAAAATAAAAAAGTAAGTTTGATAACCAAACCGAACACGACTCTAGCCAATAAAACCGGCGCCTGGCGGACGGCCAAACCGATGACTGATTTATTGACTTGTATCGGCTGTTCCTTGTGCGCGAAAATATGCCCGGAGGGATGTATTGTCATGAGCGAGATTAGTGAAAGTGCCGCTAACGGCAAAAAACTGAAACCAAAAACCGATTATGATTATTGCAAAGGCTGCGGCCTCTGCGCCCAGGAATGTCCGGTGAAGGCGATTAAAATGATTAAAGATTATTAAGACTATGAGTAAACCAAAATCCAAACAAATCTTGGAAGGATCGCGCGCCATCGCCCTGACGATAAAAAATATCGCGCCGGCGGTCGTCTCCGCTTATCCGATTACTCCTCAAACTCATATCGTCGAGGATCTCGCCAAGATGAAAGCCGACGGTCAAGCCGATTTTGAATATATCCGCGCGGAAAGCGAATTCGCGGCCGCTTCCATTGTTCTCGGCGCGAGCGCCGCCGGTTCCCGCGTTTATAGCGCGACCAGTTCCCAGGGCTTATTGCTGATGGCTGAAGTCGTTTACAATATTTCCGGTCTGCGCTTACCGGTCGTGATGACGACCGCTAACCGCGCTATTTCCAGCCCGATAAATATTTGGTGTTTTAATAAAGGCACTAAAGTATTAATGGCCGACTTAAGTTATAAATCTATAGATAAAATTAAATTAGGAGAAAAAGTTCTAAGTAAAAATAAGAATGGACAGCTTGTTTATTCAACTGTAACAAAATTATTTTCTAGATATACGGACGAATTGGTAAAATTAAAAACCGCGGAAATGGAAATTACGTGCACTCCGGAACATCAATTTTATTGCCGTTCTGGCAATCGGCATTGGACAAAAGCAAAAAATTTAAAAGGAAAAAATCTACATTACTTTGGCTATAATTACAAAATCAATAATGAATTTAAACGCGGATGGCTATCCGGTGTTGCTGATGGCGACGGCTCATTTTATACCCAAGGCAAGAGTCATGCCTTCCGTTTAAAATGTAAAGATGAGGAAATGGCCGACATTTTTGCAAAATGGTCCAACGAACTGGGCTATCCTCTCAGAAAACCGCAATACATGGAAAAATTCGGTTATTTCTTAGCTATAATGACTTTAACAAAAGAAACTAAAAAATTTAAAAAATTTCTCGCCAAAAAGGGGCTTAAAGATTTCGCTCGGGGGTATTTAGCGGGAATTTATGACGCTGAGGGAACTGGACCGTTTAAAGTCAAACAAGCAGTTATTTATAATAACAATCTGGAAATTGTTAAAACTGTATCAGGATTCTTACAATTGTTAAATATTAAATTTAAAATATATAAGGACACAAGAAGAGGAGGATATCATAAAAATGATAATTATCATATTAAGATAAATAATGTACCGGAATTTTTTATCAAATGCCCTCCAATAATTTCCAGAAAAAGAGATAATATATTAAAGATGTCTTTAAAATCAGTTAAATCACGACTAAGAATTGAGGAAGTTACATCTTTTTATAAAAAGACGAAAGTCTATAATATTGAAACGGAAACCAATACTTATATAGCCAATGGGGTATTGGTACATAATTGTGATCACAGCGACGTGATGAGCATCCGCGACGCCGGCTGGATCCAACTATTCGCGGCTAATCATCAAGAGGCGGTCGACGCCCATATTCTCGCCTATAAACTGGCGGAAAAATTAAAACTGCCGGCAATGATTAATGTCGACGGCTTTATCCTGACCCATTCTTACGAATCGGTTATAATTCCCGAACCGAAAAAGATAAAAAAATTCCTGCCGGCTTACCGGCCCGAGAATGGGACTTATTTAAACCCCAATAATCCGGTCACGCTCGGCGCTTTTTTTACGCCGGCGCATTATATGGAAACTCGCGAGGCTTTGCATGAAGATTTGCTGGCGTCTCTCAAAATAATTAAAAAAGAATATCGCGAATTCCAAAAAATATTCAAAGACGAGACGCGTTTGGCGGAAATAGCGGGCGGAGCGACTTACTTAAATAAAAAAGATTTTTTTGACGACGGATTGATTGAGTATTTCGGCCCAGCCAAACCAAAAACTATTCTTGTCGCGCTCGGCTCTTTAAACGGGACGATTTTAGAAACCATTAAAGATCTAAAAAATATCGGTCTTCTGAAAATAAAAATTTACCGTCCTTTCCCCGCTGAATCAATCAATAAATTTCTGGTGCGAGCCAAAAACATCGCCGTGATTGAAAAGGCGATTAATTTCGGCCAAGCCGGACCGCTTTACTGCGATATCAAAGCCGGATTAAGCGCCGCGGAAGCGAAGAATCTGAATATCCGAAATTATATCGTCGGTCTCGGCGGACGCGACGTCACCAAAAAAATGATTTCTAAAATAATCAAAGACACTGGCGGACGGGACGCGTCAATTAAGTTTGTCGGCAATGACCAGGGCCGAATTAGCTGTGTTTAAAATTAGAGTAACCGTTTCCAATAATAAACCGATAAAATATGAAAAGTAAAAATCAAAAAATATTAAAAACTCTGAAAGCGTCTTTCTTAATTGTTATTTGTCTGCAAATGGCGGCCTCTTTCGCTTTAGCAAGTTGGCCATCAAGCGCTTTGGCCGCCGACGCTACTCCCTTGAAGTTTGAGCCGCAGATACGGATTCCCGGCTCCTCTCTTGATGCCGCTTCGGTCGATGTCGCGACTTTTGACAAGACAACCGGAAAAATGAATAGCGATTTGCTCGCCAAATATATCCAGGCTTTTTATGATTACGGCATGGCGGCCGCCGGAATTCTGGCGGCGATAGTTTTAATGGCCGGCGGCGTCTTATGGCTTACTTCCGGCGGCGACTCCGGTAAAGTCGGGCAAGCCAAAGAGCTTATCATCGGCAGCGT
>CAZJSQ010000017.1:6371-11563 GCA_964548885.1 uncultured Gammaproteobacteria bacterium | reverse complement strand
GTTTTATTATTTTTTTACTGTTCGGCCCCGTGGTTTATCATCTTCAGTCAAACGTTTTAGTTTTTCAATTTCTTCCCGGCTCAAATAAGACCACGTGCCTTCTTTTAATATGCCTATTCCTAAACCCGCGAGACCTATTCTTTGTAAATCAATAACTTTAAGGCCAACCCAGTCAAACATCCGCCTGATCTGCCGTTTCTTGCCTTCCGTTAAGGTTATTATAAAAACTCGATCTTGTAAATATTTAACACTTTTAATTCTGGCCGTGCCGTCGCCTTCGCCGATGTCTATCCCTTTCATCAGTTTATTCATCACCGCTTGAGGGTTTTTAACTTCCTCCCGGACTTTAACTTCATACATCTTTTCATGCTGGAACCGGGGATGCGCCAGGCGCTGGGTGAGATCGCCGTCGTTAGTCAGTAAGACAAGCCCGTGGCTGTCTTTATCTAAACGCCCGACCGCAAATAAGCGCTCCGGTATATCAATAAGATCAAAGATATTTTTTTCGCCCTTGAAACTTTTATTGGTGCAGGTATAGTCTAAGGGTTTATTAAGCTTGATATAGATTTTTTTTTCCGGACCGGGGAGGCTTTTCCCTCTGACGCTGATATTATCTTTTTCCGGATCGGCTTGGTCGCCGATTGTCGCCATTTCGCCGTTAACCCTGACCTGTTCGGCCCTAATCAGCTCATCGGCTTTGCGTCGGGAGCAATATCCGCTCATCGCAATCGCTTTTTGTAAAATCATTTTCATATTATTTTTTGTTGTCCGCTAATCCGTTTTCGCCTTTACCGGCTGGCGGAAAGTTCAAAGCCGCGCCGAGCGCGATGATTATCCAGAACATCGCCGCCAGATCGTTTTTAAAATACGGGACATCCACTAACCCGTGGATGATGACGACTATCATCGCCGCGAACAACCCGAGCGCTAAATATTTCTCCGGTTCATTTTGGCTTTTTAATTTTTGGCTTAATCTTAAAGATAAAAATAGATATTTTCCGATTATCCAGATGAAAAGCAAGGCGCCGGCCATCCCCAATTCGCTCCAGAAATTAAGAAAGATATTGTGAGGATAAAGATAGATTTCCACGGGCTGCCAATATTTTACGCGCAGTTCGGCGCTACCGTAAGTTCGGGCGTCAAAGTTCGGTAAATTATCGCTATTATAGAAAATGCCTTCCTGGTGGTACGGCTTAACGGCCGCTTGATAGCCGTTTAAGCCCGCGCCGCTGATAATCCGCCCGTCGCTCAACATAGCCCAGGTTTCTTTCCATTGCTGCCTCCGGATACTGCCGGATAAGTCGCTTAAAGTCGCTTTTTTTATAATCACATCTTTGGCCGGAACATAAAAATACGCGCCCGCGCCGATTAGTATCAGTAAGCTTAAAGTCGCTATTCTTGATTTGCGCCCGGCGAGCAGTCCGAAAATAAAGCCGCCGGCGAGCAGTCCGATTAAAGCGCCTTCCGACTTCGCGAAATAAATCGCCAAAATGGAAATAATAATAGTCAGACCGAGTCCTATCTTTTTCGGTCGATCATGAAAAAATATTCCGTCTCGCCAATTTAAGGAAGCCAGCCAACCGCTAAGAATTATGACTAGAGGAGCGAGGTATAGACCGACGGCATTAGGATAACCGAAGAAAGACACGACCCGCCGCGTGGATTCGTCCGCCCAGAAGGGATTGGCGATTAGTAAACCGGTAGCTTGCTGGAAAATCGCGAATAGGGAAACAGCCGCCGCCGATACGGCGAAGGCGCTTAATATTTTTAGCCAATCTTTTTTATCTTTAAAAACATTAAACAAGAGAATAAAAAGTAACAGCGGTTCAAAGAAATAAGCTTTCCAGATTCCTAAAGCGCCGGCGCTCCAGCCGGCCGTGCCGATGGCCAGAAGAGAAACGATCAGGAGCAGAATAATTTCCACGGAATAAGGATAATTCATCCGGGCGCTCCTATCTTTTATAAGCTTTTTAAATCCCGGCCAGAAGGCCTCGAAGAACCAGACGGTAAAAGCGATAAGTATCATTATTTCCAAAAACGTCAGCGGCAATCCCAAAAGCTTAAAGCGAATCAGATAGGTCGGCAAGGCGGTGACAATCAACAAAACCGCCCAGTTCAGCCGAGTTAAGGCTAGCCCCAGGAATAAGGTGGCGGCGATGACGATTATGAAAGTCATAGAGTAACTTTGCTTATTAACATCTGATTATTACTTTATAGCGGTTAGTTTATTTATATGATTATTATATCATCAGGCGTCTAAACAAACAAAAGCTTTTTGGCTAAAAAACTGCCCCCGAGCGGGAGCAGTTTCAGGAGGTTTTAATTGGCTCTTTCCACGTACTCGCCGGTATCGGTATTGATTCTGATCATATCGCCTTCGTTGATGAATAAGGGAACGCCTATTAAAGCGCCGGTTTCTATTTCTACCTGCTTATTGACGTTGCCGGCGGAATTGCCTTTAACGCTCGGAGGAGCGCTCGTGACTTTAAAGTCCATCTTAATCGGCAAGCTGATGGAAACCGGACGGTTTTCAAAATATAAGACATCAACATCGACGCCCTCTTTCAAGAATTGAACGGATTCGCCGATTTCTTCCAGGGGCAGATTAAATTGTTCGTAATTACCGTTATCCATGAAATAAGCTTCTTCCTGGTCTTTATACATGAAGTTGGCTTTTTTAGTTTCCGTTTCCGCTCCCTCGGCTTTTTCCGCGCCTTGATAAGTCCTTTCCAAAATATTGCCGTTGATAAGGTTGCGGCATTTTATCTTTAAGACCGCCCCGCCTCGGCCCATCTTATGATGATCGGTTTTAATGATGATGAACGGTTCATTATTGACCTTAATGATGCACCCGGTCTTAATTTCGTTAAAATTCAGCATAAGTGTCGGCCTAAATTATTTGTGAGTCGCGGATAAAAGCGCCATCACGCGGGAACGCTTAACGGCGTCAGATAATTTTCTTTGGTGCCAAGCGCAGACGCCGGTCCGGGCGCCCGGTAAGATTTTCATGTAGAAATTAACGAAACGGCGCAGCGTGCGGGTATCTTTATAGTCAACTTCCAGGTTGTTAACGCAAAAATAGCATTCTTTAATTTTTTTGTTGGTCATATTTATTTTTTATTTAGAAGGGGATATTCTCCACGCGGATTTCTTCGTCGTCCGCCGGTTCTTCCGGGATTTCAATTATCGGCTCGCTGGCATTAGCGCCGGTTTTCGGGGCGCTGTAATTACCGCTGACCGCTCCGCCTTTTGAATCAAGCATAATCATATTCTCGGCGACGATTTCCGTGCGATAGCGCTTGACGCCGTCTTGACCGGTCCAGTCGGTCGTTTGCAGACGTCCCTCGATAAAGACTTTGGATCCTTTATGGAGATATTTAGAACAGATTTCCGCGAGTTTGCGCCAAGCGATAACATTATGGAACTCCGCCTTTTTTTGCTGCTGGCCGCTTTGATCCGTCCAGACTAAATTAGTCGCGACTGAAAACGAAGCGACGCTCTGTCCGGAAGGAGTGTTTCTCAATTCCGGGTCTCGGGTTAAGTTCCCGATGATCATGGCTTTGTTTAAGTTCATATTTTTTTGGACTAGTCCCGCGCGGGGACTAAATTATTAAATTAAATCCCGGGCATTTAAAATGCCTTCTAATTTTTCGTCCAAATCTTTCAAGTCCACTCTCTTGTCGACTTTGTCGCCGGCCTTGGAGGCGGTTGAAGACGGGGACGGAACTCTTGTTCTTTCTTCTTGCTTCTTACTGTCAGCGGCTTTTTTAGAATCGATTTTCACGCGGATTTTAGCTTCCTTGGCGATTGCGGCTTCGGATTTCGCATGCTTCACGACAATCTGATGGCGCAAAACTTCGGCCGATAAGCGGAGAGTGGAATCGATTTTAGCCAGTTTATTCCCTTCTAGATCAAATTCAAATAAACTGTAATACCCAAAGGCATTATGTTTTATTTCGTAGGCTAAGCGCTTCTTGCCCCAGTATTCACGCAGGGTAACGATTCCGTCGTTATCCGCGATAATTTTTTCTACGCTTGAGCTGACGGTTTTGGCTTCATCGTCCGTGAATCTGTTCGGGATGATGAAGAGGATCTCATAATGGGTTACCCCAGTTGTTTTGGTTTTTGACATAGTTATTATAATCTACGGGCATTAAAAATTATTTAAATTTTTTCTAAAGAATTTCTTTATGTCCTTAATTAAACAAAATCCCAAGCATTCTTGTTTAACTTGGGTTAAAAAGAATACCTTTAATTCCACCTATTATTAGCGGAATTATCTCGACTCTAAGGTCGGAATATGGGAAAGATATTAGCAAATATTAACTTATAGCCTTAATTTATCATAAAGAGTTGGAAATTACAAGAGCGCTTTTATTATTGTAAAGGCAAAGTTAAAATGTCGCGCCTATACTTATTTTCGAAACTATTATATTGTTATATTATGAAATATTTCTTCGTTCTCGGGACTAACACCGCTTTATCAGTCGCCGAACTCACGGCGGTAATAGATTTTAATGATCCGCGCTTGCTGGCGACGGATTTTTTAGTCGTTGATTCGCCGCGAGAGATAGCGGCGGAAAATTTAATCAAGCGCTTGGGAGGGATAATCAAAATCGGCCGGATAGAATCGGAAATAAAATCCGGTGACGATAGGAATTTGGAAGCGGAAATAAGGAGGATCGCGGTTGAGAGACAAGCGGCGGGAACGGGCAGCAAATTTAATTTCGGTTTTTCCGATTACGGTAAACGGACTTTTAATAAAAAAGATTTGGGTTTGAAACTAAAAAAATATTTTAGTGAAGCTAAAATCAGTTCGCGTTTCGTCATTAGCCGTGAAAAAACTTTATCCAGCGTCGTTGTTGCCCAAAATAAACTTTTAAAAAATGGCGTGGAAATAATTTTGGCCGGAGACGGAGATAATATTTTATTGGGCGTTACCTTGGCGGTCCAGCCGTTTAAAGATTTGAGCTTGCGTGATTTCGGCCGGCCGGCGCGCGACGACATGAGCGGCATGCTGCCGCCGAAATTGGCGCAGATTATGATTAATTTAACTCAAGTAAATGACGTTAATGCTGTAATTATCGATCCTTTCTGCGGTTCGGGCACAATTTTAAGCGAAGCGATACTATTGGGTTATAAGCATCTGTTCGGTTCTGATATATCGGCGAAGGCGGTTGAGAATACGCGCC
>CAZJSQ010000017.1:0-6271 GCA_964548885.1 uncultured Gammaproteobacteria bacterium | reverse complement strand
ATACCATCATCTACGGTCGTCCCGGCCAGAAAGTCTATCGGGAAGTGGTGGTGCTGGAAAAAATATAGTTGTTAAAAATTATTGGGCTTAATGGTTAAAAATTACCGGTAGATCAAAAAAGAGCCTCGTGGGCTCTTTTTCGGTATTATTTAACTTTCGTCTATCAATGAATTTATCTGTTAACCAAAAAATTAGCGACATCACCGTCTTGGAAAATATAATCCTTACCTTCGGTTCTGATTAAGCCCAATTCTTTGGCTTTAGCCTCGCTTCCGCAGTCCACGAATTTTTCCCAGTTTATAACTTCGGCTCTGATAAATCCTTTAATAAAATCAGTATGGATAGCGCCGGCCGCGCTTGGCGCTTTAGTGCCTATTTTTATTGTCCAGGCCCTGGTTTCGTCCGCCCCGGTCGTAAAAAATGTTTCCAGCCCCAAGGTTTTATAGGCGTTTTGGATAAGCTTATCCAGGCCACTTTGCTCTAATCCTAGCTCTTTTATGTATTCCGCTTGTTCTTCTTCCGGTAAATTAGTGATTTCTTCCTCTAATTTTACATTAATTTTAATAACCGGCTCCTTCAATCCCGGGAGGACGTCACCGGAATGGCCTTCATCTATATTTAAAAGATAAATAATCGGTTTGATGGTCAAAAGATTTAAAGTTCTCACAAAAACCATTTCTTCGTCATCAAAAATCAGCTCGCGGACCGCTTTGCCGGCGGCCAGATGTTCGTATATTTTTTCTAAAACCTTATTATTAGCGATAATTTCCTTATCTCCGCTTTTAGCTTCGCGGCGGGTTTTGTCTAGACGCTTTTCAATAGTCGCTAAATCAGCAAATATTAGCTCTATATTGATTGTTTCCTTATCTTCTTTCGGATTGACGCGTCCTTCGACATGGATAACATTCCCATCTTTAAAGTCACGGATAACCTCGCAAATAGCATCGCATTCTCTAATATGAGCCAAAAATTGGTTACCAAGTCCCTCTCCCTTGGACGCGCCGGCGACAAGGCCGGCGATATCTACAAACTCAATCGTGGTGGGGATAACTTTGACCGGCTTAGAAATAGCCGCAAGCTTGTCCAAACGAAAATCAGGAACCTTGACGACTCCGACATTCGGATCAATGGTACAGAAGGGGTAATTAGCCGCTTCTACGCCTTTTTTAGTTAAAATATTGAATAAAGTGGACTTGCCGACGTTCGGCAGGCCGACGATTCCGATTGATAATGACATAATAATTGTATATGTATCGCCAGTATAGCGATAATTTTGTTTTTTGCCAAATATTTTTAGGTGGTCAGATTATAGTTTAATAGGAATATTAGCGTTTTTTAAAAAAGAGGCCCACAATGGGCCTCTCTTTATATAAAAATAAAGTTATAAATAATAGGCGACATGTGAGCCTCATCCCCAATCTGTAATCCTTTTCGGATTGTCTTTATCGAGGATTTGAAGCATCTCTGCTAACTTAAAGAGCATATTCTTACCAGCTCCTAGCAAATTAAAGTTTATTTTGATTATTTTTGCTAATTTTTAATAAAATTTGGTAAAAATTTCTTTTTGACTTTTATCAAATTTTATTGATTTTGATTAGCACTTAGTAATTTGCTCGGTAATTTTTCTTCGCCACGTTAGCGTTGGCTTTAAGAAATGAAGCTAGTTAAAGAATCTGTACCTATTATAGCACTTTTAAATATGAGAGTCAAATACTGTAGACTTAAATATGCTATTTTTTATGTTTTTATTTAATATTAAATGAATTATACTAATTTTTTGTTTGTTTTTAGTTTTTAAGTCCACGCTATTTTGGACTTAAAGTATTATTTTATACACAAAAAACACAAGTTATCCACAGTTTTAGGGTATTATTTTGTCGATAAAAAAATAATATCCGAGAGAGGATATTATCTTTGTGAGGCTTGGGTGGGAGTTGAACCCACGAATGGCAGTTTTGCAAACTGCAGCGTTAGACCACTTCGCCACCAAGCCCTAAACTTTAGCCAATTTTTAGAATTAGCTGATCGTCTTATTATTTGAATTTTAGCTCATATCTTTTGGGTTGTAAACAGTTCTATTTCGGTCTTATTTCAGTTCCAGACTGGCGTTAACTCTTAATTTTTTAAAATCAATCAATTTATTCTTTTTTAACTTATAAAAAGCCGCCGCCGCAATCATAGCGGCATTGTCGGTGGTATAGTCTTTGGCCGGTATTAAGAAATTGATGTTTTTAGTCTTAGTTTTAACGGCTTTGGCCATTTGCGCTCGCAATTCGTTATTGGCGCTTACTCCGCCGGAAATCATAACGGTTTTAGTTTTGAATTTTAGAGCCGCCTTAAGCGTTTTATGAATCAGAACGTCAATAATCGCTTGCTGGTAGTCAGAACAATATTCCGGAATCCGGTTTTTCCAATTAGGGTCTTTTTTTAATTCATATAGCAAGGCGGTTTTTAAGCCGGAAAAAGAAAAATCAAAATCCGGAGAATTAAGCATCGGGCGGGGAAGTTTTAAATTAGTTAGTTTTTTTCCATATTCCGCGGCCAGTTCGGACACGATCGGTCCGCCCGGATAGCCGAGCCCCATCATTTTAGAGGCTTTATCATAAGCCTCGCCGGCAGCATCATCGCGGGTTTCGCCGATTATTTTTATTTTTCCGGATTTTTTCATTATAAGCAGGATCGTGTGCCCGCCGGAAATCGTCAGGATGACGGCCGGGAATTTAATTGGCGTGACCGGGTTTATAAAATTCGCATAAATATGACCGGCGATATGGTTAACTTCTATCAACGGTTTTTTCCAAGCGAAAGCGAGAGCTCGAGCGGTTTCCGCGCCGGCGATAAGGGAAGTTATGAGCCCCGGGCCCTTGGTTACCGCTATTGCCGTTAAATCTTTCGGGGCGATTCTGGCTTTTATTAAAGCCTCATTAATAACCGGCAAGAGATTTAAGACATGTTCGCGCGCGGCGATTTCCGGGACGACGCCACCGTATTTTTTATGGATGGCAATCTGTGAGGAAATGATATTGGATAATACTTGAAGACGGCCGGTTTTTGGGTCGGCTGTGACAATCGAAGCGGCGCTTTCATCGCAGCTCGATTCTATCGCTAAGATTATGGCGTTTTTGTGTTTATTCATCTTAATAATCCTAAATGTTTTTATGATTAAAATCAAGATTAGGTCTGTTGGTTCGGAACTAATTTTGGACGATAAAGAGTCTTTTAGGGTTTGACTATTTGTTGTTATATTATAGCATTAAATTATAGGTTTGGCGGTTGGAATGGCGGGTTAGAGGGCGGATTGACAAGATTTTTAAAAATATATAAAATAATCTTGCGATTAAGGAATATCCTTAATCTTATTTATATTTGCCGGTCCCTTCGTCTAGTGGTTAGGACATCAGGTTTTCATCCTGGTAACAGGGGTTCGATTCCCCTAGGGACTACTATCGGGGAACTAGCACTTGCTAGCTCTCTTTTGTTTTGTAAAATTAGCGAAAGTTTAGGGGTTTGATTTTTTGTAAAATCAAAAGTTGGTTTTTTTGTAAAAATCAAACTCTGTAATTTCAGTTTTTCTTGATAAGTCGCATTTTTATAAGAATTGGCGAGACCGGAAATGACTTTGCAAACTTTGTCTATTTCTTTACTTAGGTTTATTTTGCTAACCGGCTGATCGCAGGCGATAGTCTGAGTTTCGCTAATGGCTTGTTTTACTTTTTCTATTTCGTTTTTAAAGTCTTCATCATCTAATAAATCTCTTTTCTTCATTTCAATCAGTTTTGTTTTTTCGGCCTGGAGCTTAACAAGTTTTTCTTGAGCTAACTTATAATTATTTGCTAAAAGCCCACTTCTATTTTTAACTACTTCTAATAATACTTTCTTAAAACTTTTTAGCCATTCTACAGTAGGCGTTATTTTTCTTAGATAACACATAAACTCTCCCTCCAGTTTATCTTTGGACATAGATTTTAGGCCGTGGCAGTCTTTGTTATAGCATTTATAGAACGGATAGAGTTTTCCAGTTTTACTTTTAGACATACAAGCGGTTATTGGCCGATTACAATGCGTACATAAAATAAAATGGCGGAGCGGAAATGTTTCGTTTGGAGTGCTAGCCGAAATATTATCGCCCTTGTTTCCGGTCTTAATATATTTCTGACATTTATAAAAAGTATTTTCATCAATTAATTGTTCGTGCGTGCCTTGATATTCTTGGCCTTTAACAGTCATTATTCCTAAGTAAAATTTCTCGGTTAATATTCTGAAAGTGGTTTGACTAGTTAATTCTTTATTCTTCCAAGACTTGAATCCGGCCTTAATCATTAGTTTTCTAATTTCTTCCATTTGATAGGCTCCGGTTGAAAACTTTTCAAAGGCCATTTTAATAATCTCGGCTCTCGGTTTATCTATCGTTATAATGGCTCTATTTTGCTCATCACGCTTGTTTAAATAGCCAAGAGGAGCTTTATAGCACCAAATGCCTTGTTTAATTTTCTCAAGCATACAAGACGATACTCTTTCGCTCCGAACGTCATTATCAAATTGAGCGAACGAGGCCATTATTGTGCCGATTAATTTTCCGCTTGGCGTTTTATCGACCGTTTCAGTGGCGGAGATAAATTTGATTTTCAATTCTTCTAAAGCCATTAAAATAGTAGCGTAATCTTTTACGTTTCTTGATAGCCTATCAATTTTATAGACAATGACTGAATCAAGGTTTTTATAATTCTTTGAGCAATAACTCAATAATTCCTGTAAGCCTTTACGGTTTACAGTTTTAGCCGATACGCCATCATCGTGGAATAGCTTAATAATCTCAATATTGTGATTGAGAGCATATTCCAGACAGGCTTTTTTCTGTTGCTCAAGGCTAACGCCATTTTGGGCTTGGTCTTCGGTTGAGACCCGATAATAGATAATTCCTTTTTGCATAGAATTAAAGGTTAATAAATAAAAAGAGAGCAGTGAACTGTTGGACACAATCATGCAAAGCACAACTGTACAGCCACTGCTCTCTTTATATCAAAACGACAAAAACGCCGTCATTGTGATTGAGAATGGTTGTTGTACTTTGATTTGATTGTGTCCGTTATGAATATTAGCATATATTTGTATTTTATCAATATTAGTTTATTTTATTATTTATCGTTTGTTTTCTATTATAGTAATAATCACAGGCGAAGTTTGCGAATTGATAGAGATCACGCCGAGCGGCGATGAGCTCTTCTTCGGAATAACTGGAGGCATAAACTCCAAGATTCTTCCGGATAATTTCTAGGCTTAACATTTCTTTGGGGCATATGTTTTACTTTAAAAGGATTTAATCAAAGATTGCTAACCGTTTTTAAAGAGGCGGTAGCGAACCTCTCCGACATATTCGGAATGATACTGCTTATCGAGCAATAATTCAGGAGGCGATTTTAAGCTGTTAAAATACTCTCTGGCTTTAACTCCGATGAAGACTTCGGGTTTTATTAACTGACGAGAATAAAAGATTTTCTTCTTACCGGCTAGTCGGCCGTCAAACAATTCTTTACCGATATACTTAGCAACATAAAGCCCAACACGAGAAACATGACGAACGTTATTAATCTTAACAAAACCATATTTCCAGATATCAGCTAACCTGCTATTAGTCGTATAAGGAAGATTAGACAAGACATGATAATGAATATTTCCGCCGAACTCCTTTTTAATCTTGGAGTGGAAATAATAATCGCCTTGAAATTCGGGAACGGCTAAATATCTCAAATCCAGATAATGTCGTTTTAATCTTTTAATGAAGTTAGAAAAGATTAAATTGCATTTTGTGATATCCGTAAACGAGCCGTCATTTGATTTCTTGTCGTCAAAGGTAAGAGTAATGAAGACCTTTAAATCGGGATTTGAATTAACGAGACGGACAATATTAGCTCTTGTCCGGCGAAACGAAAATTCATTTCTTCTAAACCGATTATGTTCTTTATTTTCTTTTTCCTCCTCGCTCTCATTAATCTCTGGCACTTTAGGCTTTTTCTTGTTTTGTCTTCTTTTTCTCTTGTGATTGATTCTAATCGCTTGTTCGTAGTTATACACTTCTATCAAATCGCCTGACCTGATAAGTTTTTGCCGATAAGCTAATGGTTTGATATCCATAGGCTAACGGCGTTAAGTGTGCCTATAGTCAAGTTAATAGGCACACTGGTTTTTGTTCTTGAGCTAACACTACCGGCCGTCTCTGTTTTTCTTTTTTCGGCTCCCCCACGGGGGATCCGCCGAAAAAAAGAAAAAAACA
>CAZJSQ010000016.1:0-12773 GCA_964548885.1 uncultured Gammaproteobacteria bacterium | reverse complement strand
AGCCAGATTATAAACGATATTGGCGAAGATGACTTTCAAAAAAAGGAAATTATTGCCCATATACTTGACCAGTTCCGCTTCCCGGCTCCCGACCAAAAAATTATGGGGCGCCGGCGGCAATAATTTTAAGACCGCCGCGGCCTTGGGCTTGGATTTATCCGTATAACCGACAATATTACGGAGGGGAAATTTAGTATCGTAGACGGCGTTCTTTTCCGTCAAGAATTCCGGCGAATGCAGGATGTATTTCTTCGGGTACTTGCGCTGAATTTTTTCCGTCGTGCCTATCTTGATCGTTGATTTGATGATCGCGGTCTGGCCGTCGCCGACCAGCTTAATCACTTCCCAAAGGATGCTGTCATCAAAACCGTGCGGCGTGCTTGGCGTCGGCACGGCGATAAAGACGAAATCGCACGCTTTGATCAAGTCTTTATTGGCGGCGTAATTTTTTTTGTTGTAACGGACAATCTTATAGCCCCGGGCCGCGAAATCATCGGCCATATTCTTGCCGATAAAACCCTGACCGATAAAACCGATCAATACTTTTTTCTTGCTCATATGGATATTTATTTATATATATTCCTCTAATATTAAATCACTTTTATTAACCTTAGTCAAATAAAAAAATCCTTTATTTTTTATTTAGATTTTCTTAATGATGGGTTTGTTAAGCTTATAACCTGATAATTAGTTTTAGTCCGCTTCTCCGCCTCCGCCAGTTGGCGGATGGCGGATAAAGAAGCTGAACTTAGCGAAAATTCAGTTATGAAGGATTACTTCATAACTGCCTCTGACAAAAAAAATTACCTAATTAAATACTACAATTTAGACGCGATTATCTCTGTCGGCTATCGAATTAACTCACTGCGCGGCACTCAATTCCGTATCTGGGCGACGCAGAAACTTAAAGAATACATCATTAAGGGGTTTGTTCTAGATGATGAGCGTTTAGCTGATGGACGAGTTAAAAAATCATACTTTCAGGAAGTTAATTTGATCCAAATTTTAACAAAACTTTATAGGAATATCAGGCTTGATTTGCTATAATGAAAGCGGTTAAATTAATTATTTTTATCAAACAATATGGGCAATATTAATGCTAAAAAATCAATCGCTATTTTTGAGAATGAGCCGGTTCGCCGGATTTGGCTGGAAAAGGAAGAAAAGTGGATGTTCAGCGTAGTAGATATAATTAGAGCGTTAACAGAAAGCCAAAATCCTCAAGTCTACTGGCGCGTTTTAAAGAAACGTTTGTTAGACGAAGGCTCAACTCAAACCGTTACAAATTGTAACGGTTTGAAAATGGCAGCTCCTGACGGGAGAATGCGTCTAACTGATGTCGCCGATGTCGAAACAATCTTTCGTCTTATCCAATCCATCCCCTCTCCTAAAGCTGAACCTTTCAAGCGTTGGCTGGCCAAAGTCGGCTATGAGAGACTTAAAGAAACAGTTGACCCGGAGATTGGAGTTAACCGCGCCAGAGAAAATTGGCTAACGCTGGGGCGTTCAACGAAATGGATAGAGCAGAGGATGCGCGGACAAGAAATCAGAAATAAGTTGACTGATTATTGGGCGGGTCATGAGATATCGGAAGAGGAAGAATTCGCCGCCTTAACTAATATTATCCATAAAGAGTGGAGCGGCATTAGCGTCCAGGAACATAAAAAACTGAAAAGTTTGAAAGGCCATAATTTGCGCGATAACATGACCGAGGCGGAATTGATCTTCACTTCTTTGGCTGAATTATCAACCCGCCATATCGCCAAGAAAGATTTAGCGGTCGGTTTTGATAAAAACGCCGTTTCCGCTAAAAAAGGTGGAGGAGTCGGCGGTCGAGCCAGGCAAGATTTTGAAAAACTAAGCGGCCAAAAAGTCGTTTCCGGCAGTAATTTTATTAGCCCTAAAAAGAAAAGAAAATTGCTAAATTAATGATACAGGTAATGGCGTTCCCTCCCCCCCCCTATTCAAAAAGACGGCCATCTACAACCTCCCCAAATCCAGCTCCTCGGTTATCCGTATTTCCTTGACGAACTCCGGCATATGGCTGACCATAATTATCGGGCCGTGATAGCCGTTAATGGCCGCGGCGATAATCGGAATATGGCGGAAATTAATATGGTTAGTCGGCTCGTCTAAAATCAAAATTCCCGGCCGCATCAAAACCAGGCGCGCGAAGGCGAGCAAGCCCTTCTGCCCTTCGGATAAATCCCCGACCTTATGACCCATCAAGTCGCCGGTAATCAGAAACCCGGCGGCGGTGGAACGCAATTCTTGTTCTCCCAGACCGTCGGCCAGCGCGCCTTTAAGCGAACTAAAAACTGTTTCTTCAAAATCAAGAGTGGAAAAATCCTGGCTGTAATAGCCGACGCGAACATTCTTGGCGATACTCTGCCCTTCCTGTTTTCCGCTGACGAGCGAGCGCAGGAGCGTGCTCTTGCCGATGCCGTTGGGCCCGACGACGAGCAGACGGTCTTTTTTGCGCAAAACTTTATCGATATTTTTAAATATCGGCTCGTGATGTTTAATAACGCGAACCTTTTTTAGAGCCACGATTTCCCCGCTCAATTCTTCCTGAACCGGAATTTCAAAATCTCTGATTGTCTTGTCTTCCCGGCGGACATCAACCATGTTCTCTTCCAGATCTTCGGTTTCATCTTTCAGTTTCTTCGCGAGCTTGCGCATCTTCCCGCCCTTATGAGCAAAAAAGTTCACTTTTTCCTTGCGGTCCTGAATCTGTTTTTCCAGTTGCGCGTTCTCGCGCTGTTCGCGTTCCACGCGGCGGCCGATTTCTTCCACGACGGAATAATAATCGCCGACGTACATTTCGGTCTGACGGGTAAAATTATTAAGGTAAATGACGCCTTCGGTAAAACAATTCAAAAAATCGGCGTCATGAGAAATCACCAGAACGGTTTTATCGTACATGACTAAAAAAGTGATGAGATGGTCGATGCCGTCCTTATCAAGATTATTGGTCGGCTCGTCCAGCAATAGAATATCCGGATCCTGAACCAGCGCGTAAGCCAGTAAAAGACGCGCTTGCTGGCCGCCGGAGAGACTGCCGACCCGGCGATCCAGGGGAATATTAAAATTAACCGCGTCCAGGGCTTTGCTTATCCGACTCTTGATGTTTCCCGGCACGGGCGAAAAAGCCCGCGAAAAATAGGCTTCCACGCTCAATTCAAAATATTCGCGCGCCATGGTCTGGCTGGCCGCGCCGATGGTCGCATTATCGGCGGCAGAAATCTGGCCGCTCTTCGGGGTTAGCTCTTTCTTGATCAGCCCGAAAATCGTGCTCTTTCCGGAACCGTTCTGACCCATTAAGGTTATTTTCGCGCCTCGGCGTACGCTAAAACAGGCCTCATTTAAAATCGGCGTTTTATGGAGATATTCAAATTTTACGTCATCGAATCTTAAAACTACTTCTTCGGCCATATGAGTAAGGGCTAATAAAAAAATAACAATTAAATCTTATAAGAAAAAACCCCTGCTGTAAAGGCAAGGGTGTAAGGTGTCGGCGTGGCGAAGCCGGACTAAGCGGCCTATCTGAATTTCCGGTCGGCTCGCCAGATAAAACTGTTAACCCAGCGGGGATTGGCTGCGATGACCCGTCTAACCCCATAGTTAATTAAATCTTTTTTGCTTACCAGCCCCCCGTCTCCATAATAATGGGGGCGAACTTCATCTTGGGCTTGGAACCAATGTTGCCTTGATTTATTATTCGGCGTAATCGGATCCGGGAAATATCCCAGGTACATGGCCAGTGTCCTTATGTAATACCGGTTATTTAGTATCACCAGATCCCCGAATTTAATCCCCAGACCGCAACATTCTTTCATTTCTTTTTGCGTCAAGGTTGCAAATTTAGAGTCTTTTGACCCCAATGTTAAAATCATAAAATTAGTACCGCTGCGTTGCATCGTGGCAACAACGGTTTCCATGATTTCTTCATGGATTTTTGACCGGTCCCTGGTCTCTTCATTCGTTTTTCTCATCTTACTGGTTTTTATTTTCAAATTGTTAAAGAATTATGGCTATATATTAATACATATTAGAATATATGTCAATACGCCAGATTATTCGCCTATTTTACAGGATTTTTTAATAAAAAACCGTTCCTTTTTGAGAAACGGTTAGACTTAAAAATCATCACACGGAATTTTCCGACCGGCGCCTTTTCCATCTCCGGCGGTTATTCATCGCAACGTTATTGGGCTTACCGGCTTTCTTTCGGCTATCGCGGTACTTTTCCCTTAGTTTGCGCTCTTTCTCTATGAAGGCCAGGGCCTTGGGCGGCATACCGTAATCCCAAGCCAAAAAAATCGGCTTATACGGATGATGACTACTTCTGTAATCACAACGCCAATATCGGGATTTTAAAGCTCGCCCATAGGCTATTTTCATATAACGCCGGCACTCCGGGCAAAGCGGACGATGGACAACTCGCCATCTGGCTATCCAGGCGCGACGAGCTAACCTCGTTAAAAAGTTTTTAGTCCGCATCATTGGATGCGTAAAATAACGAGCTCGGTCGCCGTCGGCAATCAATACCCACCCGGCATCGCTGTCGCGCGATCTTTGCTCAGAATTCAAATAAGTCGTCCAAACAAAAACCTTCAAGTCATTAGCGTTAAAAATAAAACCGGTTTCTCTGCCTTCTTTAGAGCGCGGGGCTGTGAGGCCTAAACGGCTGAAGGTCGTAGAAAATTCCTCGTTCGTGAGTTCTCTGAACCCCCGAGCAAGAAGCTTTTCCTTAAAGTCGGCAAAAGCTTTTTCATCAGGCAAGATTTGGCGTGGCATTACCTTCCTCCTATGTTTTTAGTTAATATTATTTTTAAAGTTCGTTAACGAAAATATACCACTATTTCTTGATTTTTGTCAAATACCTGCACAGTAAGTTCAACCTTGTAAACGCAACACTAAAGATTTCTAATAAAGAAAAAAGGCGAACATTTGTATGTTCGCCTTGGTTTAGCTAATTTTTTTAGCCGATAATTTTAGAAGTGATAAAGATAACGAGTTCGGTATCTTTTTCTTCTCTCTGTTTTCCACCGAACAAAACTTTGCCCAGAAGTGGAATCCGGAAAAGAACTGGAAGTCCTTTATCGGTAGATTTCTTGGTTTTCATTATTAGTCCGCCGATAGCAATCGTTTGACCATTATCCACTTTAACGGTAGTGGTAGTTGATCGTCTTCAACCACAATTCGCGGTTCGGCCATAATATTCACTTTTGCCCTATATCCGCTGGTTGCCAAAAAATTGGTTAACCCGGCATCGGAGAAACCGAATTTAAAAGCGCCGGTTCCTCGCAAAAGCTTCCCATTATCGCCCGCCGCTCGTCTGTAAAGATAAGGTTAAAATGTCATACCCGGACTAATTGATGAAAACCGATAAAAAATAAAAAAGAGTTAGAATTTTTGTTTCTAACTCTTGAATTAACTCATTTAAATTTCTTCTTTAGAGCGATAATTCCGGCCTGGCAGACCTCGCTGTTATAGCCGGTTTTTTCCATAATGGCTAAAATCTCCTCTTCGGATTTTTCTTCCAGTTTTAGCAGAGAAATACCGATTTGGCAGACCTCGCTGTTATAGCTCGTCTTTTTCATAACCGCCAGGATATTCTCTTCGGACTTTAAAAATGGGATACCAGTCCGGCAGATTAACCATCTATAACCGACCTTCTCCATAATGAATAAGATCCGGTCTTCGGACTTCAGGAATGAAATCCCGGTCTGGCAGATGCGCCATTGATAGCCGGTTTTCTCCATAATAGCCAGGATCCGGTCTTCTGATTTTTCTTCCAGTTTTAGAAACGGAAGACAGATTTCGCAGATGCTTCCCTTATAACCGGTCTTTTCCATAATGGCCAGGATCTGTTCTTCGGATTTTTCTTCCAGTTTTAGAAACGGAATGCCGATTTCACAGACGTCGCGATGATAGCCCGTCTTCCCTATTATAGCCAAAATCTGCTCTTCGGATTTTAGAAGCGGGATGCCCGACTGGCAAATATGCCATTGATAGCCGGTTTTCTCCATAATAGCCAGGATCCGGTCTTCTGATTTCAAGAGCGAAATACCGGCCTGGCAAACCTCGTGGCTGTAATTCGTCTTTTCCATGACTGTTAAAATCCGGTCTTCGGACTTTAGAAGCGCAATCCCGGCCTGGCAAATTGGCCCTTTATAGCCGGTTTTCTCCATAATGGCCAGAATCCGGTCTTCTGATTTCAAAAATTGGATGGCGGCCCGGCAGACCTCGCTGTTATAGCCGGTTTTCTCCATAATGGCCAGAATCTGGTCTTCAGACTTCTCTTCCAGCTTCAAGAGCGTCAGGCTTGTCTTACAGACAGAGCCGTTGTAGCCGGATTTTCCCATAATAGTCAGAATCCTATCTTCTAACTCCGAGAATGGGATGGTTGGTAAATCTAGTTCTTTTTTCATTTCTTTATGTCTTTATATTGGTTTTTATTTAATTTTTAAAATGCTGAAAAAAATATACCATTATGGTATATTTTTGTCAATTTTTATCGTTACTTCCTTAATTCCCTATCTGATTACTACCCCGGAAAAGGTTCTTTCTCCGTTTTTCCTGGCGCTCTCGTTATTAGAGCTAAATTCCAGGTAGTTATCGCCTAAAGATGATTCCGGGACATTGGCGACCATATTCCGGACGTATTCGATTGATTTTAAAGCGCTTATTTTCTCTTGGATTTTTTCCTGAAATAATTCCGGACTCAAACCGACACTCGCTAAAGTCGCGTCAGAAATTGTCATTGAAATATTAGAGTCTTTAAATTCTTTTTTTAGGGCCGCGTATTTTTTATAAACCGCTAAGACATGGGCCAATAAGATGTCCGAAGATTTTGAACCATAAACTCGGTCCATGATAAAAGACATTTCCGGCCGGTTAGCGTCATTCTTCAGGGGTACAAAAAATACAATTTCATCGGCCACGCTGCCCGTTTCTTTTCCTTTCTGGCTGATTAAGAAAAATTTATTATAATCGCCAAAGGCTAAATTAGTGTCATTATTGGCTTCTTTTTTTAAGCAGCCGAGACATTGGCGCATGTTTTCTATAATTAAATTTAAATCTTTAGTCAATCGGCTGACTATCATCGCCTCGCCCCCTTCGGAGTAAACTATTTTTTCAATTTCTGCCAGGCGATCTTTCATCAATTCATTGGTAACCAAATGCATGCTCTTTTTTACTTTATCAAAATACTCTTTGGTTTTTTGGAAAGTCGCTTCCAGCGCCACCATTTTTTCCCTGATCGGGTTAAGGTAGTTTTTGATATCCTCTTTTTCTTCCGGACTCAATTTAGCGTCGTTCTTAACAGCCAGTTCTTCTAAATATTCCAGATCTCTGGACAGAGCGAGCGCCCCGGAGGCCGGTTTAAAATCTTCATTGAGACGATTAAAGATGGTAATTATTTTCTCGGACGGTTCTAAGCTTTTTTGCAGTCCGTCGATATTAGCGCCGACCTTTTCTTCCTCAAGCTTGTTAATCAGGCCGGTTATCAGGCCGAAAGGTTGGATTTTATCCTGAATCTCTTTAACCGTTTCGCCTGTCCAGGACGGCACGGCAAAAATCGCGGCCAGTTTTTCCCGGAGCTCTTTCTCCGGTTCGCTTAAAATTATATTTCTATAAATTTTAGACAAGACCGTTCCGACTGATTTTCCGTTTTCGGTCAATAATTTTACTAATTCTTTATCAGTTTTATTTTCGTAAATATCGGGGTCGATCAATTCTTGCATATTCCTCCGGATATTACCGAGTTTGATATCCACGGTGGCCAGATTGCCGGCCATGCTTCCGGAAATTTCTTCTTGAAGAATTTGTTGGAATTTTTCCGATTCAGCCGCTTTCAGGCCGATAATTTCTAAAGGCAAGCTATTAGTTTTTTTCTTGGCTAAAATCTCTTTAATTATGTCGGCTTTGGCCGGCGTTAAATATTTTTCGGCGTCAATGTTTTGGCCTTGGCGGAATTTTTCCCAATCGCCGTTTAATTCTAAGCCGAGATAAAAAGCGATCAGTGTCTCCCGTTCCTCCGTGCGGTTATTAATATTACCGACATAGCGGATACAGTTCTGGATAGAGCGCAGTTCGTCTTTTTTAAATTCCACCGGAACTTTAATCAAGCCGAAACGATCCTTGAATCCGCTCTGCATCGCCGCCGTTAAACGATTTTTCTCTTCGATAAAAACTGAATCTTTGTCTTCAGGAGCCTGTTTCAGTTTGGCGGCTAAGTCGTTTAAAGCACGTCTAATCGGGACTAAATCTCGCGGATTGTAGCTTATTTCCCCGGCCTGGCCGGCAATTTGCTGAATTGTAATTAATTCTACCTGATAAAGCGGCAGGATATCTTTTAGCATGAGTTTGACGTCCTTTCCGGACAACTGCTCGAAGACCGGAGCAAAAGCCGCGAATAAACTGGGGGCGGCCTCAATAATATCCTTGGAAAGGTTATAAAATTTAGCGCGGTCGTCCTGAGACCATTTATCTTTGTTAAATCTGGTTTCGGCCTGAGCGAGAACTTCTTTAATCTCCGCTTTCGTCCGGTCGGCCGTTTTGGGATTGCTGTTAGAATTATCAACTTTAGCGATCAAATCTCCGAGTGCCTCAATATATTTTAAGCTCCCGGCGCCGCCGGCATTTTTAATGGTTTCCGCCAGCGTGGTTAAGCGTAAAGATAAGTTCGTGTTGCCGCCGTCGAGAAATTCCAGCCATTCCGCCCGCATATTTTTAAAGCACTCATCGCGGTAGTCGCCCGAAAACAAATTTATAATTTCTTGTTGAAGGTTCTGAGGAGCCTGGTTATAGACTTCTTCGATAATTTCTATATAAGCGTCTAAATTAGCGCCCCAATTTTTTCGGTCGAGCGGTATTTTCAATTCCTGAAATAATAACTGGGATTTTTCCGAATTTCTTCGGTCTTCTTTTTCGTTGACATATTTTTTAAAGAAATTAATGATTAAATCATTATCCTCTCCGGCCAGCCCTCCGTTTAAAGCTAAGATTTTCAAATGCTCGAATAAATAGCCGTTGCCATCGGAAAAATGAAGGGAATTTCCAAACTGCCGGCGAATCAAATCATTATTTTGAATAAAAACTTTTTGATAAACGGCCTGCAGGCGGTCTAGGATCGAATCAATATTTTCGCCGCCGCCGACGGTAATCTTAAAATCGTCGTTTAAGGTTTTAATAATTTCCGGGCTTAAGCCCGCGTTACCCTGATTCCCGCCTTGGCCATCAGCGCCTCTCTTAATCGCGGCAAAAAGACTAAAAAATTTAGGAAGATTGTTCGGCTGGAACCTGTTTGAATATTCAACCAGCAATTTTCCGTCGGCCGCCTCGTCGGGATCGGCTATTTTTTTGTTTTCTCGTAAAAGCGATATAAGATATTTTTCTTGCGCTTTAATACTCTCGGGGTCGCTGGGCAGATTAGCTAAGGCCTCGGACCAAGGAAAGAGCTCTTGAAAAAAAATCTTTTCTTCCGGACTCAGAGTTTTATAGAATAAAGAATATTTTGGTATCACCGGAGCAATGTCCGCCAAATCAATGATTTCTTGACCCAATTCTTTATTGCCTAATCGGTTGAGATAGCGGTTGAAAAGATTTTTTCCCGATTCCGGATCAAAAATTTCCAGCATTTTTTCTAATTTTTTCTCAACTTTCTTCTTTTCTTCCGGAGTAAAATCCTTAATGGCCTCCGCCGCGCCTAGAAGGAGGGGCTGATTTTCCCGCTTGAATCTGAACTGATTGGGCAAAGCCGCCAAGGTTTCTAAAAAAACTTCTAACTCCGCTTCAGTTTTAGCGAACATCTTAAAGCCGAACTCCGAACTAAATGTATTAATTAACGTCGATTTTTCGGGGATATTAGGATAAAGCGAATCCAGTCTAGCCTTTAAAATATCCGCTTTCCGGGCTAATTCCTCTTGATAAGCGATTAGCTCCTCCCGGCTTAATCCCGACATTTCTAATTTCAAGTCTAGGTATAGGTCATTCTTTAAACCGAACTTTTCTTCTATAAAATTGATAAATTCCTGATAATTCTTATAATCTCCGAAACGGCGGGTATCTTTAAAATCAAAACAATTTATATTTTCAAACAGCTCGCTGCCTTCCAGGCAGCGCGGCTTTTTGGCCATTATTTTAGCGAACGATTCTTCGCTTAAACGGCCCGACAGGAATTTTAGCGGCAGCACATCGCCGTTATCCAGCATTTTATTATAATTTTCCGGAGACAATAAAGATTCAGCCGTACCGCCTTTTTCAATTAATTTTTTTAGGATCAGAGTTTTATCCTGAGCAATTAATTTGGCGGCGTAAATTTTTTGATCGGCGAGCTTAAGACCGCGATCTCCCCGGCCGCTGATTAATAAATTTTCCTGATTATTTTTTATCAGCTGATCGCGCAGCCACTCATAGTCATTCTCCGCGAAATAAGGGATATAATCATAATATTGATGAAAAAACGTTATATAACCGTCGCTGATATATTTTTTTAATTCCGTTATCGCCTCCGCCGTCAGTTCTTTGGGGGGAATTCTTTCCCAACCGTCACCCGGCATAACGATTTTTTTTATACCTTCATCGATTTTGTTATATTGAGCCGCGGCATCATCGCCTAAGGCCTCTTTAAATCCCTTGTCTACGACATTGTTATGTTTAAAGGTAAAATCAATCAGGTCGGTTTTAACGGCCCGGTTCCAATTTAATTTTTTTATATAACCCAATAAGTCATTAAGATGATAGGGATATTCCGGGTCATAGGACTCGATTAATTCCTTAATATCTTCCGGTTTAAGCGTCTTTTCAAACCGCGGGATGTTTTTCAAGATTAAATGTCCCTGATCAGTTTTATTTAATACTTTAATAGTTTCGGCCGAATAACCTTCAGGCGCCGGACATTTTTCTATCGCCTTATTAACAAGATGAGAATCGTTCTTTTTAGCTAAAAGCTGTAATAATTCATCCGGCGTCTCTTTTATCAGATCGCCATATTTATAAGAATCAATTTCGGATAGGATCGGTCCCAGGCCGCCCTTAATTAAACCGGAAACTTCGGCCGAAGTTAATCTGAGATCTTCCTGGTCATTACGCCAGCTGCTCTTTTCGGCGTCAAGATAATAAGAAATAAAGGCGTTGGCGTCGACTTCCAGAATATATTTTCTAGAGTATTTATCCCAGTCGGATCGGTCGCCCGCGGTCAGTAAAACAATCCTGGCTTTTTTAAGAAGTTCCCGTTCCTCCGCGATCAGCGCTTTTTTATCCTTCTTTTTTCCATAGTCGCTTATTATCTGCCGGGATTCTTGCAGGAGCAAGGCTTTCGTTTCTTGAAGAGTTTCTTCCGGACCGGCCGTCATTCTATTTTCAATATTCTGGCTTCTTTCCACTATTTCTCCGGGACTCTTCAAGACTCGATCTTCGCATTCTTCCTCGGTCTCGTCCGGTAATTGAAAAATTCTGGCGAGCGGCGCCAGTTCTTGCCGATAAATTTCGTCTAAGGTCTTCCGAGGCTTCTCGACCTTAGGGGTATTGGCTAGATTGGGCGATTCTTTAAGCATATTTAATAAAGCATATTTAATAATCCGGAGATAATTATATTATGGGATAATTATATTATGGGATAATTATATTATGGCCTAAAATTACGGAGAAAGCAACAATTATTTGGTATATTTTTCTATATTGATAAAAGCCTAAAATTAGCCTATTATTAATAATATGCAAACTCCCTATCGAAAAAAAGAAACTTATGTCCGGCCCAAGGCCGACCCGAATATTACGCCCGAGAAATTCGCGGCTTTAGGCGCGAAACTGAAACGAATGAAAGAAATTGACCACCCCCGCTTAAGTGAGGAAACTAAACGCTTGGCCGCAATGGGCGATTTCTCGGAAAATACCGGTTATCAACTGGCTAAAAGCCGTCTCCGCGGTCTTAACCAGCGTATTTTAGACACCGAGGATTTATTGAAACGAGCGGAGATAATCGCGCCTAATCCGGATAAAAATTCTATCGGGCTCGGGCATAACGTGACCGTGGAAGTTAACGGCCGAATAAAAACCTATCAGATACTCGGTTCAGTCGAAACGAATCCTATGAGCGGTGTCATTTCCTATAGTTCCCCGCTCGGCGCGGCCTTGCTCGACCAAAAAGCCGGCGATATCGTCTCCGTCGCCCTTAACGATCGTGTCGTCCGGTATAAGATTATCGCGATCGAATAGGTTCCGCTCTTTCAATCATCATCCTGATTCATATTGACATAACCAGAGTATTTGCTAGAATATAAACATAAAATGTTTTAAAGCATTTTTGTTTTTTGAAGGGAGCGCGGAAGCGTTTCCCAAACAATTTAATATTCCCGGGTAGCGCTCCGCCGGCTGGCGGAGGTAGCGCATTTATATGTATTATGTCTATGCTCTATATAACGAGCGCAATAATAAAATATATATAGGTCAAACCTGTGATTTAGAGAAGAGGCTGATTTTACATAATAGTAAAATTATAAAGAAATCATACACCTTTCGATTTAATGGTTCTTGGGATATAGTTTATAAAGAAGAGGTTAAAGATAGACTATCCGCCTTAACTAGAGAAAAACAATTAAAAAGTTATCAAGGCAGAATATTTATTAAAAATTTAATACATTCCCGGGTAGCGCAGCGGTAGCGCAGTTGGCTGTTAACCAATTGGTCGTCGGTTCGAATCCGACCCCGGGAGCCAAACAGGACAGTTGTCAGAAATGACAGCTGTTTTTGTTTGTGCATTTGCG
>CAZJSQ010000015.1:5435-13559 GCA_964548885.1 uncultured Gammaproteobacteria bacterium | reverse complement strand
GTACTTCGTTGAGACAGTGCCCAAGTGGTTAAGCCATTCGTGCAGGTCGGAACTTCATAATTAACATTATATTACTATAATGACTAGACTATACTTTCATCTTGCTATCATCTTTAGGAGGTCATTTCGATTATATTTTTTATTACCATCGACATTTAACTTTTCACTTAGCTTAATTATCCCTTCTAAGCCTTCACGAGAAAGGTGATGATTTGAATATATCAATTCACAAATTTTTGCGAATTTTTCAAACTCATCTTTCTTAGAGGTCATTAGAGGATATTTTTTGAAATGAGGAATAATAATTTTCATCAACTCAGTTATATTCCGCACTTCAAATTTATAGTTTTGGTCCTTTTTAGAGAACCGGACTCCTCCGCAACGGAAAAACCGTTGTAAGAAGAAAATTATATCTTGACTGCGTTTGTGTTGACTAACGGAAAAGCTTGGTCTAACTTCTATCCCTAATTTCATTTTACTTCTTAAAGAAAATGAAATCAGGAAACAACCTTCTCCATCAACGAAACCAGTAATATAAGATTTTATATCCATAAATTTTAATTAAGCCTCCATGGATGATCTTTTTTAGCAAGAGCTGACGTGTTACTCCAAATAAGGAGTCTCGCCTTTCGGCTCAGTCGTTACGGGTTCCGCCATCTGGCGGATTCCCACGGTATTGCCCTCTGTTTTAACCTAAACAGTAAGGTTTCACCGTTATGAGTCAGTTTACTTTTAATATATTACTACATTTTCGGGCAAGTTGATTCTCTGTTATTGACAGAGTCCGACCAATTTTACCCGACAAGGAATTTCGCTACCTTAGGACGATTATAGTTATCGCCGGCGTTCATCCGCGCTTGGATTCAAAGCTTCGCCTTGCGGCTAACCTCTCCTCTTAACGTTCGGACACTGGCCAGGCATCACCCTCTATACATCCTCTTGCGAGTTAGCAGAGAGCTATGTTTTTGATAAACAGTCCCTTGGGCTCTTTAGCTGCGGCCCCGCTTGCGCAGGGCAGGCCTTATCTCTAAATTACGGCCGCTGTTTTGCCGAGTTCCTTAACGAAGTTTCTCTCGTACATCTGAGGCTCCTCGCCTCACCTACCTGTGTCGGTTTACGGTACGATTACTATTACCTTAGCCCTAGAGGTTTTTCTTGTCAGATCCTCCGCTTAAATCGATTCCGCCTTGCGGCTTCATCTCTTCACAATCCCTTGAAATTATTGGCCCGGATTTGCCTAAGCCATTTCTTGAGACCGCAAACGTACATACCATAGCACGCTTAAACCTCGGATCTGCGTCCCCCCTTCGGAAAATAATAGTAGTGCCGGAATATTAACCGGCTCATCCATCGGCTGGCACTCGCACTACACGAGCTGCGCCTTAGGATCGACTAACCCTGGGTCGATTTTCGTTGCCCAGGAAACCTTAGGTTTTCGATGGGCGGGGTTTTTACCCGCCTTTTTGCTACTCATGCCAACATTCTCCCTTCTCTCCGCTCCACCGCGCCTCACGACACGGCTTCAACGCTGAAGAGAATGCTCCTCTACCACTCCCTGAAATTAATCAGAAAGTTCACATCTTCGGTACTATACTTGAGCCCCGATAAATTTTCGGCGCGAAACGACTTGATTAGTGAGCTATTACGCTATCTTTAAAGGATGGCTGCTTCTAAGCCAACCTCCTAACTGTCGTAGTCACAACACCACCTTTTACACTTAGTATAAATTTAGGGACCTTAGATTGTGATCCGGGCTGTTTCCCTTTCGACTGATGAACCTTAGCGCCCATAGTCTGACTCCCGAACTGTACCCTCAAGTATTCGGAGTTTGATTGAAGACGGTATCTTGCGACCCGCCCTCATCCAGTGCTCTACCCCCTGAGGTCAACATCCGAGGCTAGCCCAAAAGCTATTTCGAGGAGAACCAGCTATTGCCGAGTTCGATTACAATTTCTGCGCTAACCACAAGTCATCCCATAGTGTTGCACGGCTAATGGGTTCGGTCCTCCATCCGTCTTTCGACGAACTTCAACCTGCTCATGGTTAGATCACCCGGCTTCGGGTCTTGTCCATGCGACGTGTACTTCACCTTAACGCACTAACGTTAGTTAATGCGTAAAAGCGAAGCACAATGCGGGCTATTAACCCTCGCTTTCACTCTGCATGCTCTCCAGAGGAGATTATGCAAGCCACATAGAACAAACTCGTTGGCTCATTCTTCAATAGGCACGCCGTCATCCGCCAGTTGGCGGACTCCGACTCTTTGTAAGTATATGGTTTCAGGTACTATTTCACCTCCCTAATCGGGATGCTTTTCACCTTTCCCTCACGGTACTTGTTCACTATCGATCATAAGAAGTATTTAGTCTTAGGTCATAGTCGACCTGGCTTCAAACGGGATTTCACGAGTCCCGCCCTACTTAAGAACACTAGCCACGAAGAGTTATTTCTTTTCACTTACCGGGCTATCACCGTCTCTGGCCGAGCTTTCCAGCTCGTTCAATTAAAAAATATCTTTTTTTACTTCGCCCTGTTGATCTGGCAACAAGCGCTAATATCTTGCAACACCGAAAAAACATATGGCTCCAGAGCCTTCTGTGATTAACCTAGTAAACTAGACCAATCACTCAGTTATTTGGGTTTAGACTCCTCCCCTTTCGCTCGCCACTACTCAGGGAATGATTGTTATTTTATTTTCCTCCAGCTACTAAGATGTTTCAGTTCGCCGGGTGTTCCAGCTCGGCCTAAAAGGCTGAGCTTCCTCTCTCTTCAAGAGAGGGGGTTTCCCCATTCGGAGATCTGCGGGTCAAAGGTTGCTTGCCACCTCACCGCAGCTTATCGCAGGCTGCTACGTCCTTCATCGTCTTCTTATGTCAAGGCATCCACCGTATACTCTTATTGAGATTTCCCCACGCTTTCATTTTCAAAGCTACAAAAGCGTGTTTTTTGGCATCTTACTACAGCCCCTTGATCTCGGACGAAAAATTTGAAACCAGGGATAAGACGCCAGTCTTACTTTATATTTTTGATGTCTTTACTCTAACATGAATTGTTAAGGTCCGAGGGCGCAAAAAAACCGCTTTTGGCGGTTCTAAGTAATCGCAAAATAGCTGATTATCTAGAATCGCTGTTTAACATGGTTTCTTACTAATTTACTCATATTTTTTCGGATTTTTATACCCTTTTAAAACTGATAATAATTATAACGGTTTTAAAAATAATGTCAAGAGGGTAAAAATAACAAAAAATGGCCTAATTTGTGCCATTTTTCTAAAGGATTTTATTCATCTAATTATCCAGCATCCGGGTATCTTCCATTTGTCCCAGGGCTACTTCTCGACTGATTTCACCGGCTTGATATAACTCTTTAATGTGTCTGTCCAAAGTCACCATGCCGATAGAATAGTTCGTTTCAATTGTGCTTTTAATCTGAGCCATTTTCCCTTCCCTGATTAAATTTGCGACCGCCTCATTATTAAGTAGAATCTCCCGCGCCGCCACCCGGCCGCCGCCGATACGCGGCAATAAGCGCTGGGAAATAACCGCCGTCAAAACCGAAGACAATTGTGATTTTATCTGCCCCTGCTGATAGGGCGGAAAAATATCAATAATCCGGTCTATCGTCTGGGCGGCGCTATAGGTATGAAGAGTCGCTAAAACCAAATGCCCGGTCTCGGCTAAAGTAACGGCCGTGGAGATGGTTTCCAGGTCGCGCATTTCTCCGACCATGATGACGTTCGGGTCTTGGCGCAGCACATGCTTCAGACCGCTTCCGAAAGTCAGCATATCCGTACCTAATTCGCGTTGGGAGATGATGCTTTTATCCGGCTTGAACATAAATTCAATCGGATCTTCCAGCGTGATGATATTGGCGCGGCGAGTAGAATTAATATAATTTACCATCGCCGCCAAAGTCGTTGATTTTCCGCAACCGGTCGGACCAGTGACTAAAATAAACCCTTGCGGCAAGTCCATTAAGTTCTCCACGACGTCCGGCATACCGATTTCTTTCAAAGTCGGCTGGCGCTCGTCGATAACGCGAGCGACAATACTGATATTATTCTTTTCAAAAGAAAAATTAACCCGATAGCGATAATTTTCAACTTGGTAGCCCAAATCCAAATCACGCTTATCAAAAAACCTGACCTTCTGTTCTCTTGTCAGCATGACGTCCAGAGAAGATTCCAGATCAATCGCCGTCAAGGGTGTAAAATTCCCGTCGGCGACCGCTTCGTTGATATCAACCAATTCGCCGTCAATCCTAAAAATCGGCATCCGGTTAAAAAGCAGATGAATATCCGAGGCTTTCTTGACGGCGGCCAGTTTAAATAAATTTTTGATATCCATAGACAAGTAATATATAGATAAATAAGATAAAATTAAAACTGCCGGCCCGTTAAAATTACCACTTCATTTTCTTCAAACCGTTAACGGCGGCGTCAACCTGCGCCTCTTGTTTGGACGAACCGGTGCCCGAGGCGATTAAATCTTCGTTAAGATACAAACCGACGGTAAATATTTTCGCGTGGTCCGGACCTTTTTCGTCGAGGATCTCATAATGCGGCGTGATGCCTTTAGATTCTTGAGCTTTTCCTTGAAAATGAGATTTCGGATCTAAATATGTCTGGTTTCTCAAGATATCATCCAGTTTAACAATCACATTCTTCAGAATGAATTTCTTGGCCGCGGTGATTCCCTGATCAAGATACATGGCGCCGATAATCGCTTCCACGGCGTTAGCTAAAATAAATTGCCGCGACTTTTTATTCTTATCGCGCGATTCGCCTTTGGATAAATATAAGTATTCTTCGATGTTTAATTCACTCGCGACCTCATAAAGCATTTTGGCGTTAACCAGCGAGGCGCGCCAATTAGTCAAATCTCCTTCCGGCGTGTCGGTAAAATTCAAATAAAGATATTCGGTCACGACGATTTCCAAAACGGCGTCGCCTAAAAACTCCAGGCGTTCGTTATGCCCGATCTTAAAATCCGGATGCTCGTTAAGATAAGAGCGATGAACAAGGGCTTGTTTTAAAAAGCGGTCCTGTTTGAATTTAACGCCCAGTCTTTTCTGTAATTTTAATAAATCATTATTAGTCATATAAACAAAACGGACGCCTAAGAAACCGCGGCGTCCGCATCTTCGTTTTTAACGGTTGCTTCTTCTAATTTAGCCGCGGCCGCTTCTTCCTTATTATCCCTCTTCTGAATTTCCGGTTCATCATTATATAAGGCGCCTAAAACGCCGTTAACGAATTTTCCGGAAGCGTCGCCGCCAAAACTTTTAGCGACTTCAATCGCCTCGTTAATCGCGACTCGCGGCGGAATCGCGGAGTAAAGCAATTCATAAATGCCGAGGCGTAAAACATTGCGGTCAATCGTCGTAATCTGATCCAGCGGCCATTCGGTCGCGTATTTGATGATCAACTTATTAATTTCCGCCATATTATCATGGACACCGGAAATGAGTTCCTTGACAAAACCGCCATCATTAAATTTAGGAGCAAAATTAGCAAAATTATCAGCTATCAGCCGTTCTATATCCCCATCTTTCTGTCCATTAAAATCCCAGGCAAACAAGGTTTGCAGGGCGATTGTCCGAGCTAAATGCCGATTAGACATAATTATTTTTTCTTACTTACCGCTTTGATTTTAATTTTACGAATTTCTTTTCCCTTATAGGAGCCGCAAAGAGCGCAAGCGGTATGAGGCTTAACCGCCTGACCGCATTTCGGGCACTTGTTTAAAACAATCTTCTTAAGAGCTAAGTGCGCTCGGCTTTTACGGGTGGCGCCATGGGTTTTTCTTTTTTTTGGATTAGCCATATATTTTTTACAAAATTTAAAAAATTCAAGATTAAAAAATTTATTTAGACGGCGATATTTTGATTAGACATCTTCGAATTTTCAATTTTTCAATTATTAATCAGCTGATTTCAGTATAACTTAAAACTAGCATTAGTCAAATTAAGGCCATGGCTCCGGCCCGGCCGGTCAAAGCAACGGTTTCGGTCCGACAATCGCCTCAAACTCATCTTTTTCAATGGTTTCTTTTTCCATCAAGACGGCCACGATTTTTTCCAATTGCCCTTTCTCTTTCTCAATTATGCCGGCCGCCTTGGTTTCGCCCTGTTTGATAAAGCTGGTGATTTCTTCGTCTATTCTCTCGGCGACTTTTTCGCTATAATCGCGCTGTTCGTGAATTTCACGGCCCAAAAAAATCATTTCTTCTTTCTCGCCGTAAGTGCGCGGACCAAGATGGTCGCTCATGCCATAATCGGTAACTAGACTGCGCGCCAGCGCGGTCGCCCGCCGCAAGTCAGAAGTCGCGCCGGTCGTCACTTCTCCGAAAACAGTTTTTTCCACCAAATGGCCGGCCAATAAGACGGCGATTTCCGAAATGAATTCCGATTTAGCGTGCATATGGCGGTCTTCGGACGGAACTTTCAGGGTATAGCCGCCGGCACTGCCGCGAGTGATAATGGAAACTTTATGAACCGGATCGGCGTCCGGCAAAAAATGCGCGACGAGCGCGTGGCCGGCTTCATGATAAGCGGTAATCTTTTTTTCCTTATCGGTGATAACCCGGCTTTTGCGTTCCGGACCGATCATGACTTTTTCTATCGCCTCGAACAAATCTTCGTTCCTGATTTCTTTCCGATTATTGCGCGCCGCCAGAATCGCCGCTTCATTTAAAATATTCGCCAAATCGGCTCCGGAAAATCCGGCCGTCCTGGCCGCGATGATTTTTAAATCCGTGTCTTTGGCTAAGGGCTTTTTCTGGGAATGCACCGCTAAAATCGCCTCTCGATCTTTTAATTCCGGAAGGTCAATCATGATGCGGCGATCAAAGCGCCCCGGACGGAGCAAGGCCGGATCTAAAACGTCCGGACGATTGGTCGCGGCAATGACGATAATATTCTGCGTCGGTTCGAAACCGTCCATTTCCACTAAAATCTGATTCAAAGTCTGTTCTCTTTCATCATGGCTCCCGCCCAAGCCGGAGCCGCGGCGGCGGCCGACGGCGTCGATTTCATCGATAAATAAGATACAGGGCGCGTTCTTCTTAGCCTTCTCGAATAAAGAACGGACGCGGGAAGCGCCGACACCGACGAACATTTCCACGAATTCCGAGCCGGACATATGGAAAAAAGGAACCTGCGCTTCACCGGCGACAGAACGAGCCAGTAACGTCTTACCGGTTCCGGGCGCGCCCAGCAGTAAAACCCCGCGCGGAATCTTCGCTCCCAGCTCATGGAATTTTTTTGGAAATTTTAAGAATTCCACTATTTCTTGCAACTCTTCTTTGGCTTCTTTAGCCCCGGCCACATCCTTAAAGGTCGCCCGATTCTTTTCGTCCGGTTTAAAATCCTTGTCGATAGACTGTCCGAAACTCATCGCCCGGGAATTGGCGCCTTGAACGCCGCGGAGCATAAAAAATAAAAAAGCGCCGATGAGTAAGAATGGTAAAACAATGGGGATAATATTAGCCAGCCAATAATCCCAGCCGCTAACTTCTTGGACGGATATCTTTATCGCCGCCAGCTTGGCCGGTTCAACCTTAAAATTACTTAGCAGGGTAGAAAGCGATTCCGACGGTTCTTTTAAGACGCTTTCTTCCTGATTGTCTTTTAAGGTAACGTTAATCTTATCGCCGGAGACGACAATTTCAGAGACAGAATCGGAATTTATCTGATTGATTAAGGCTTCTATTCCGACGGTCTTAACTTTCGTATCGCCGCCGGATAAAGAACTAAAAATTCCGGCGACCAACAGAAAAATAATGAAAACCAATAAGAAATTTCTGATGAGTTTTTTCATGGTGTTTAAGAATTAATAAACAAGTTTAGCTATTCTTATTTTATACGGAAAAAGCGTTTTTGGCAATATAAAAACGCCCGTTTTTACGGGCATTTTTATAATTTTATTTAGCTTTCTTATCGGTTTTGACCTTCTTTTCTTTTTTCTCTTTCTTCTCTCCTTTGGCTTCAACTTCTTTCGGCTCTTCTTTTCCATCCTTCTCTCCTTTGGCTTCAACTTCTTTCGGCTCTTCTTTTCCATCTTTTTCTTCTTTGGCTTCAACTTCTTTCGGCTCTTCTTTTCCATCTTTTTCTTCTTTGGCTTC
>CAZJSQ010000015.1:0-5335 GCA_964548885.1 uncultured Gammaproteobacteria bacterium | reverse complement strand
CTTTGGCTTCAACTTCTTTCGGCTCTTCTTTTCCATCTTTTTCTTCTTTGGCTTCCTTAATTTCAGCCTCTTCTTTTACTCCTTTGACTTTTTTGGCTTTCGTCGGCTTCTCGACTTTTTCTTCTTTAGTTTTTTTAGTCTTAGAATCCGCGTCGGCCAACTTCAATCCGAGACGATGCTCGCCCGGAGAAATGCTGACGATGGCAAAATCCTTAATTTCGTTCATCTGGAACAAATCGGTAATTTTATCCTTACTGTCCAGATTCAACTGACTAATATGAGCCAGCCCGTGAATCTCGTCATCAAGCTTAACGAATAGGCCGAAGGGATTAACTTTCAAGATGGTGCCCGGGACAACTTGGCCGATCTGATATTTCGCGCTCGCTTCCATCCACGGGTCTTTTAATAATTTCTTCGCGCTCAGAAAAACCTTGGCGCCATCGATAGAAATAATTTCCGCTTTAATCTTGTCATTGACTTTATACATCTCACTCGGCGAATCAATTCTCTGCCAAGCCAATTCGGAAATATGGATAAGCCCTTCAATATTTTCGCCGAAAGAAACGAAGACGCCAAAATTAGTAATCGCGGTGATACGGCCCTCGACGGCCATCCCGATTTTATATTTATCGAGCGCCGGCTTCTGTTTTTTATTCCAGACGTCTTTTTCGCTGAAGATGATCTTATTATCCGCTTCACTGAGGGTGATAACGGTGACTTCAAATTCTTGGCCGACAAAAGATTTTAATTTTTCCAAAATCTTGCTCTTATCGCCTCCGGAAATACGCGGATAATTTTCCGGCGCTAACTGCGAAACCGGCAAGAAGCCGTCAATCTGGCAATAACGGCTTAACAACCCGCCCCGATTGGCGTCGACGATTTTAACTTTGACGGTCGCCTTATCTTTAAGAGCCTGATGCAGTTTCGCCCAAGCTTTCTCCTGACCGACTAAGCGGAAAGACAGTTCTAATTCGCCATTCTCGTTTTCCGCGCTAATAATCGCCGCTTCGATTTCATCGCCCGGCTTTAAATTCGCGAACTCTTCAACTTCATTATAAAGTTCCGGGCCGCGGACAATGCCCATTAAGACGCCGTCAATGTCCAGCTTTACTTCCGCCTTGGAAGCGGCCACAACCACACCCTTGACGATTTCACCGACTTGAGGGATCTTAGTGGTGTCTTTTTCAAAGAGTTCCGCGAACTCGCTTTTTTCTTCAATTTTTTTGTCTTCCATATATATATTAAGTCGCTTTTTATACTAATATTAATAAAAAAAGCTTCTTTAACCCGATTATTAATCGAGCCCCGGGCCACCTTTAACTTTCTGCGAGAAAGCTATAAAATCCGCGGGTTTTCTAAAAGGTGAATATTTAATTTAGGTAATAATAGTTTACAAAAAGAATAGGCGGCTGTCAATATTAAGCGGCTTTTTTCGTTTTAGCCTGACGCTTTTTATGCTCTTCATAACTCTTTCTGTCTAATTGCACTTTTTCAGCCGGGTCAGGAGTAGCATGAGCGATTCGGCCGCGTCTTAAATTAGCGAATTCTGTATGCCTTGGCCGCAACTTTACTGAAATTTTAGGTTTTTCAGTTTCATTAGTACCCAAAGATTCTCGATAAATCAAGGCTAGCTTTCTCGCCTCTTCTTCGGTCAAATTAGCCGGCAACTTACCCTTATTGTTTAAATAATCGTCGCATTTTTTACCGAAGGCGATCAGCTCTCTTTCGTTGATGGAGGTGCCATCGGTTTCATCAACAATTTCACCGTCAATCGCTTTAGCAATCTTGTCCTCCTCGCTTAAATCGTCGGCTTCGCCGTATAGCCCTTCGTTTGCGGAAACTTCTTCCGCGGATTTATGCTGCTTAGTGGAGAACTCCTTAGGGCTTATATCGTTCCCATATAAACGTTTGGTCTCGCCTTCGTCGGCATTGTAATTTTCAAATTTAGGCATATTTTTTATTAATTCTTAATTAAGATTACTAATTATCCTAACAAAAATATCTCAAAAAAGCAAGAGCGTCATCTGACTAAGCCAAGCGCTTAAGAGCTTCCAGATCGTTTTTAATCGCCTCAATTAAAAGATCGGAATTGGCGAAGCTTTTTACTTCCCTGATCTTTTCTAAAACTTCAATCTCCAAATTAACGCCGTAAATATCCCCGGAGAAATCCTTGATGAAAACTTCCAAGGAAACCTCCTTTTTAAAGATACCCTTAAAACCGAAATGCAGCAGACCCAGATAATCGCGGCCGGCGAGTTTAACTCTAACCGCGTAAATGCCGTGCGGCATATCAAGATCGACTTTATCCAAATTCGCGGTCGGCCAGCCGATGGCTTTGCCTCTTCCCTGTCCTCTTATTACTCGGCTGGAAAAATTAATTTTCTTTAAACGGCCCAGGACAGAAATCTTATAGAAGGCTAACAATAAAATAACGAGAGCTAAAAGCTGCGCCAGGTTTAGATAGTTATGATTAAAAACATAATCTAGAACTAAAGCGGAAAATGGCCAAAAAAGCTCTAGGATAGTCGCCGCCGAAGCCGGAACGCGGCGCAAGCCGAAATAATAGACGAACATCGCCCCCGCCCCGCTCGTTAAGACGATGAGCGCCAACAGTCCCCATTGTCTGGAACTAACTAAGTCGAGGCTCATCAGCGAGCCGTTCAGGGCGACTAAAATAAAAACTAAAATTGAAGTCAGGCCGAAGCGCAGAGCCGCGACCGCTTTATAATCAAGATGATTGGCGACGCGCTTGCCAAAGACAGTCGAAGATCCGAAAGCGAAGGCGGCGATAAAAGCGAAGAGCGCGCCGCTCTTAGACCAATCAATACTGGACAGATCCAAACCGGTCTTGGCGAAAGCGATAAAATAACTGGCGACAATAGCGACCGCGGCCCAGCCGTAGAATTTCTTGTCCAACCGTTCTCTTAAAATAACTCGGGCGAGCAGTAAGGCGAATATCGGCTGCAACTTCTGGAAGATAATGACGGTTGCGAAACTGACATCACCGTCCATAGCGGCAAAGAAAGCTTTGGTAATAAATATTGTTCCAATCATGCCGCCGAACAGACTGACCCAGCCTAAGGCGAGCCAGCTCTTCCGGCTCAAAGATTTGATCTTTGGCCAAAAAATAAAAATAAAAGGGCTTAAAACAATAAAGCCCAAGAGATGCTCCAAGAAAACGACCAGCTCGGCCGGCAAGACATAAAACTGCGGACGGATGAAAAGCCCGTCGATGCTCCAAAGCAGAGCGGCGAGCATGATGGCGAGGGCTCCGGCCAGCTGGCCGGGCTTTAAACCCAGCTTGTTATTGATAGAAAACATATATTCCTATTCTAGAGATTCGAAGAAGGAATGTCTAGAGCGGGAACGGATTCAGGCCGCCTTCAGATCTTTCATAATCCGGTTAATAATTTGACGGGGCGATAATTGAGATGAGTTAAAATATAAGCGAACCGGAGCGCAAGGGGAGCGCGGATAGGAATTAATATTTCTTACTATTTTATGATAAGAAACCTGATTTTTTTTGATAGGTTCTTTGGGGCGCCGCTGGACACGAGCTAAAAGAATCTTTCTGGGGGCATAAAGTTCGTAAATAAAAATTGGCAGACGATTATCCTTCGCTAAATTCAAATAAGGTTCCATGATTTCTTTTTTCCGAAAACACTGTTCAATGATGATAGATTTTCCATAATTAAGATAACACTGGCACATCGCCAAGATAACATCAGTCGCGATTCGATATTCCTTTTTATTATCAGAAAAGCCGGAAACACAATGCTTTATCCGACATATTCCGTTGACGGTAGAGTTGGTTAATTTAAAATGCAACAAATTGGCGGTCGTTGTTTTTCCGGCTCCCATCGGTCCGTCAATGATAATGAGTTTTTGTTTTGACAAATTCATATAAGTAATATGAAGTCCTAAATATAGTACAATAATAATTACGTATTGTCAATAATTTATAAATACCGATGTTTTGGTGTTACAATTGCAGCGATTACAACAGCTTGAGTCAAAATTTTTCAACTCCCCTTACCGCTGACATAGGGCGATTCAACGGACACAAAAAAACACCAATGAAATAGTGTTTTTTGTTTGTGAGCTCCTTTTGGGGGTTGATTATAAATTTAGCAAACAATCTTTAAATAATATTATTTTTATTAGAGGCGAATGTTACGGCTTCCTTAATATTAGTAGTGCCTAGAATCCATTGGGTTATTCTGGAAATACCGAAACCGCAGCCGGCGTGAGGCACGCTACCCCTTTCTAATTGCGCAATATACCAACCAAAATCTTCCAAAGAGCCGCCCATTTGTTCTAAACGTTTAAACATGCGCGAGTGTAATAACCTTTTTTTCATTTCTTCAGCCGAATGAACTCTAGCGGCTGAACCAACCGCTTCGCCGGCAAAAGGAAGAATTAAATCACTGGATAAAACCCGGCCGGGATGATCCGAATCCGGCAACATATTAAAGAATTTCTCCACTTCAATTTCTTGACCATGGTCAGACATCGGGTCTGGATAATGGGTGATAAAAAGCGGTTGGTCACCAAAGTATTCAACCAGAAGCGCCTCTCGTTTGGAATTAATATCATCGCCCCAGTTTATGCTTTCACCTTTATTTTTAAGGATATTAAGCGCCTCATCATAAGTGACCTTGGAAAAAGTAGTCGGACAAGCGGCTAATTGTTTCAGCCGCTCCTGGCTGATGCCCAAGTCTTTCTTAATTCCGACTGCGGCCAGCTGATGAGCGATATCACTTATATAAATTTCTATTTCCTTTAACAAATCGGTAAAGCCGCCGGCGAATTCTATCTCCATCATATAAAACTCAATCAAGTGGCGGCTGTCTACCTCATTCTCAGCCCGAAAAGAAGGGCCGGCGCAATAGACCTTATGCAGGTCCGGCACTAAAGCTTCTAAATAAAGCTGGCCGGTCTGCGCCAGATAGGCTTGGTGGCCGAACCAATTCATGTCTCTATCAACGCCGACTCCAAATAGGGTATTGACATTCTCACAGGCGCCAGTAGCGCGAACAATGCGTGGCACTACCACCTCGGTATAGCCGCGCCGTTCTAAGCTGCTTCGACCGGCCTTTAAGATTTCCGACACCGCCAAGGTGCATTTGTTGTTTTCCATAGTTTGTTTAGTTAGTTGTTAAAAAAATCCGTCCAAATGGACGGATTAATAAATTAGTTTTTTAAAAAAGCCCCACGCAGGTGGGGTTATTTTTAAGTATCTATCTTTAAAATAATTGAAATAGTGAATAATCTTTTTTAACATATTATTAATAATTATACTCCGCCAAAAAGATATGTCAAGAAAACAGGTTTT
>CAZJSQ010000014.1:11626-15263 GCA_964548885.1 uncultured Gammaproteobacteria bacterium | reverse complement strand
CCGTCATTGGCGGCAGTCAAATTGACTTTAGCCATCGGAACGCGAGCGCCGTTCTGAGGAACGGAAGCCGCGGCGGGGGTAGAAGCGGACAAGCTGACCATTAAACCGGAACCGGTAATAACGACAGCGGAACCGCTCTGAGAAACGTTTACTAATTCAGCTGTAGAGATAGCTGTACCGCCAGCGGTAAGAGTACCGGTGACAGTTAAGACATTGCCCCAAACGAATCTGTTAGCATTGAAAGCTGATTCAGTCGCGATACCGCGATAGTTGGTACCATCATAGTAATAAACGGTGGCTGAACCGGCAGCCTTTACTAAAGAACCGATCGGAGTAGCACCGGTTGCTAAAGCAGCGCCAGTGGTGTAGTTAGTGAAGAAAGCGTCAGGAACATCGACAACTCTCTTGTTCCAGTTGGTGCCGTATAAGGCAGTTGCCTGGGCTTCGGTCTGAATCTTTCTTAAAACGCCATTAGGTTCAACAGCGTAAACATCTGGATTGGTCGTGATTTTCACTAACTTAGTACCCGGTCTCATGGTCACATTGCCGCCCAACGGGTAGCTCTGCAGTTCAGTCGCCGGAATAGTGATTACTCCGCTGAAATCTGGGTACCAGGAAAAATAGGTAGTGGAATTAGGGAAAACATATCTCTTCCCGTCAGCCGCTAGGTAATAAACCGAAGTATTGCCGGTCATCTTAATCAAGTCGCCGGTTGAAGCGGCGGCATTGGTAGCAGAAGGAGCGACTAAGCCGCTCATGGCAATGACGGATAATACCATTACGCTGACAATGAAGAATTTGCGTAATTTTTTCATAAATAATAGTTAATACCATTTTAATCGTCCGGACAATAGTAGTCGGAACGGATTAATAATGATTTTTGTTCAATTCTCCGCTCAACTCAGATCTAAAACTTTAATCAGAAACTGTAAATCAGTCGGAATCCCGCTCCACCAGCCCCTTAAGGCTTAAGGCGAAGGCTGACTGATCTTAGAGTGTAAGTTCTGCCAACCTAGCGCGTGTTGCACGAAGGCTGGAGAAAAGCTTAACCGATTTACGGCTCATTTCAAGTTTTAAATCGTTGGAGCTTCAAATTGAATATAAGGTTTATAAGGGACAAAACCACCATATCTTTTAGACATGGCTCGACCCTTGACGGGGTTATGCCAATCCGCTATTTTTGCTCCGCCTCTGCCTCTGCCTCCGCCAGTTGGCGGATGGCGGATGGCGGAGACGGACCGTAAACGCGAATTTGTTAATTTATCTCATCCGGTCGTGTCCAGAGCCGATGACGTATCTTCTAAACTTGGAGTAACCAATAAGCGAGATAAACTAACAAACGCGCGCTTCAAACGCTTAATTTATTTTATTATTTCGTAAGCTTCATTTAATTTATCGGACGCCTTCACATAATCCTTGGAATCAAATAAGGCCTGCGCTTCATCAATAATCTTATCCGCTTTTGTCGGTTCAACCTTTTCAGTTTCAGTCGAAGTGGCCGCTAAATCAACCGAAGTCGCATTCAGGTTAAATCCGGCCGGGGTCGCTAAAGTCGCGGTGGCGGAAACAAGCGGTTGAACGCTTAACTGAATTCCCTGTCCGTCTTTAGCGCTGTCGGCGATAATCACCTCATCGTTCTTAGGGGCGGGGGTGTTATTAGAAACAGCGGCGCCTTTCGCGCTTAAACGGCCGATTCTCTCTTTAACGGTCTTTACTTCTTCATTAAAGCTATTATTTAATCTAGCCACCCGATCCTGGTTCGCTTCGTTATTAAAAGCCGGATCGGATAAGATTACGGAAATATCCTGGGCATGTTCGGAAGCGAATTTAACTTCCATTTTATTGCGCGCGGCCGAACTAAAAGTTGTATTTAATTTTACCTTCTCGGAAATAATCCGCGCGATATATAAAGAGTCGTTCGGTTTGGTCTTAGCTAAAAGCGGGCCGCTGAATAAACTGCCGGCCAGTAACAAGAAAATGAAAACTCCTAAAGCGTAAGCCGGTTGAGCCGCTGATTTAAAGACGCTGGAGACATTGATAATCATAACTTTCCAAATCGATAAACTCTCCGCGCCGGAATTAGAAACCTGGGATAACAAAAGCTCCCGATTGCTTTCCAGCCATTTTTGATCGGGATTAACTTTTTTCAAATTATTCAGTTTGGCGATCAGGTTCGAATTAGTCATATTAGTAATCGATTCTCTAGTTAGTCTTACACTATAATATACGGAAAATTAACCTTTATGTTACAGTTTCGCGTCCTGATTACCGGCCTGTTCCGCTTGTTTGGCATTCTGTTCAGTATTCTGTTTTACATCCTGTTCTACCAGCTCGCGGAGCGCGTTTAAGGACCGATGAAGTAAAACCCTAATATTACCCTTATTTTTTCCGCTAATTTCAGCTATTTCTTTTAAACTTAAGTCACTTATAAACTTCATGATAATAATTTCCCTATACTCCTCTTTCAGGAGCGGGAGTTTACTTTTTATCAGTTCTAAGTCCGCCGTTCTGTCCAGCCGTTCTTGGGGATTTTCCCCCTCATCTGCAATCTCCAGCCTATTATCTTCATCATCTAAAGAAGCCGTCACTTTATTGCCGGTTTCCCGATAATAATCAATTATCGCGTTACGGGCAATCTTATACAGCAAGGCCCGCAAAGTTTTCGCGTCTTCTAAAGTTTTATTCTGAATATGATTCCAGGCCTTTAAAAAGATCATGGAGGTCAGGTCATTGGCCTCTTCCCTGCCGCCTATTTTAAAATAGACAAAACGATGGATATCCTTGACATTATCGTCGTAAACCTTAATAAAAGCCTCTTTATCACGGCTTTTCAGCTTGCTTAAGACCTGTTTGTCTTTAAATTTTTGAATCGGATTTATGGACATTTTTAAATATTTTATAAACGCTAAAAAAACGTTAAATGATTTTAACAAAAAATAACGGGAACTAATACGAGCCCGCCGCTATGCCTGATTATTTTTATGGCTTTATCCTATCATAATAAAGACCTGAAAGCAAGAATAAAAGAGGCTTATTTATAGGCTTTGCTTCGGGCTTATTTTTAGTCTTATCTAAAGCCATCTTAAGTAATACGCCCAAAACTCCTCTTGACTTTTAGATTAACAAGAATTAAGATATTATGACTTAAGTCTAGCTATATATGGACTTAAAAATAATATTTGACATTTTTTAAATAAATACTCGTATTTAAGTCTAAACTGATATGGACTTAAATATTTTTTATATTTTTATTAGCCAATTTTTTAGTTTAAGTCTAAGATAATATAGACTTAAATATTAAAATAATGAGAAAAATGGCCAACAAAATCGTTTTCCCATCTAAAGAAATAATAACCCCTATCTGGGTTTCTGTTTCCGAAGCCGCTTCTTTGGGCGGTGTCGGAGGAAAGACTATCCGCCGCGCCATTAAAACTGACCCTAATTTACGTTTCCGCATAGTCAAGAATCGCTACCAGATAGAATTCGGTCCCCTGCTCTACTTTCTCCACAAGAACACCAAGCTCAAAAATAAGCTTAAAGATTTCGGGATCGGCCAATATGTCAAAGAATGGAAATAAAAAACATCCCGGATTCCGACGGGATGTTTTTTGTATTTGAGAAACTTACTTGCTTACTT
>CAZJSQ010000014.1:0-11526 GCA_964548885.1 uncultured Gammaproteobacteria bacterium | reverse complement strand
TTACTTGCTTGCTTACAATTATAGAACGGTATCCTTGACCGCCTTGGCTAGGCGGAACTTAACTACAGTTTTAGCCGGGATATGGATAGTTGCGCCGGTCGCCGGATTGCGGCCTTCTCTCGCTTTTCTCTTCGCTTTTACTAATTTACCGAAGCCGGGAACGATGCATTCACCGTTCTTCTTAACTTCTTTGTAAACGAAATCCGCTAGATTATCCATAAAAGTGGCGGTTTCCTTCTTGCTTAAACCGGCCGTTTCGGATAAAGCGGCGATCATCTGCGACTTTGTCATTTTTGACATAGTTTTAGCCTGGGGATTATTATAAGCGCCAAAAGGCAGCTTAATAATAATTTCCAAAAATTATTAAAATTAATTAATATTTCTAAATCTTTTTAAGGGACTCGATTGAAAACTCAATATCTATAAGGATATTATAGCACACCTAATAAAAACATGCCAATACATAAGGGCTTTGGGGCGATTAACTGTGGAAAGGCCCTATTTATAGGATATTTTCCGACTTCTCTCTTCTCATCAATTATCACCGAAATCTCTAATCTCTACCCCTGCCCCGATGTTTTTAAACACAACCTTTCAGTAAATAATAAATCACGATTCCTTAATGAACAAATATTGGGGTATCTTATCAAAGTGCCAAAGATGTTTCCAGCCGCAATCGCCCAGGCCGGCGTCAAAAAAATCCGCCTTGGCGTCTATAGCCGCTTCCAGATTAACTTTAACCAGCATTTTTCCAAGTCCCAAAAAATCTTTAAAATTCGCGCCGGTAATCAGGTAATGCCATTCTGAATTATGAACAACGCTTAAAGAAACGGCCTGAATGACGCCTTTAATTTTCAAAACAACCAAGCGCCAATCAAAATCCAGCGCCAACAAGTCGCGCCAAGACGCTTGGCCTTCCTTTGATAAATAAGATTCCCCGCCGAAATTACCGGTGTTAAAACTGAATAAATTTTCTAAGGCGGATGAGGCGGAAGCGCCGTCAGGCCCGCCGAGCATTTCCACGACTATATTATTTTTCTCCGCTTCCTCTATTTCTTTGACCAGACTGCGCCGCCGTTTGGCGTTCAAGCGAGACGCCAAAAAATCATCAAAACTCTTCAGACCGGCTAAGGGTAAAATATATTTATAATCTTCCAAGGGCAATCGAATCGTAAACTCGTCGTCGCCGGAAATGTCATAAGCCTTTCCCGGCCCGGGCATGGCCGCGTATAACTGCGGAATAATCCGCTCATAACCGTCTTTAATGAAAAGGCGATTCTCTTCGCAAGGATCTTCGGCAAAAAATTCATAACCATGTTTCGGATGCTTCTCCAGCGGCAAGAGACCGACCAATTCAGCGTCAGCCGACACTCCGGCTTTATTCGCTCCGCCGATCTTCTCATCATAAGCCGCCAAGAAACAAAGCGGGCACGGCTCATGCTTATAGAAACAATAACGAAAAGCCCATTCGTCAAAAATGGTCTTGTTCGGAGATAAGGCGCGCCAGAGGGCTTCCGCCTCTTTTAAATCGTTAACTTCTTTAATCTTAATCATAGTTTACATCATGTTCGGCTGGAGATGGTAATAAGGCGGATTGTCTTTATAGCGCTTAATGGCGAGACGGATAATTTCTTCCAAAAAATCGCCGTAATTCATCCCGATAACTTCGGCGGAAGCGGAAAATGTTCCTTCCATGTCCAGAGACGGATTAGGATTAAGTTCCAGGACATAGGGATTGTTATTCTTATCGACGCGGATTTCAATGCGGCCGTAGTCATGGCAGTCCAGGATATTATAAGTATCAAGCGCGATTTCTCCCAAGAGCTGTTCCAGTTTTTTACCGATATTTTTCGGCGGTCTCTGCACGACGATTTTCTTATATTCCCCGCCGTCGGTATATTTCGCTTCAAAGGGATAAATATGCCATAAATTTGCCGGCAGATTATCAAAAATAGACCGCGCCAGAGGCAAAATGCGCAAATCATCTTCTTCGGAACCGATAATCGGCACGTCGTATTCATCGCCGTCAATATATTCCTCGATTAAAGCCGGACGGCCGATTTCTTTTAAGACTTTGCCCAACTGACGGGTTAATTCTTCCTTGTTCCTGACGACGGAATCATTGGTAATGCCGATAGAATTATCGGTATTGGCCGGCTTGACGATGAGCGGATATTCCAAATCGTCGCGGATATCATCCTCGAGCGAATAAACATAATCCCATTCCGGCGTCGGAATCTTATGATAGCTCAATAATTTCTTGACGCGAATCTTATCAATACATAAGCCCAAAGTAAAAGGATTGGAGCCGGTATAAGGAATCTGGAGGGTGTCAAGAATTGAGGCGACATGCGGCTCCAATAAACTGGAGTTATTGATGCGTTCGCAGACATTGAAAACAAGATCAACGTCGCTATTTTTCAGATCGTTGAAAGCTTTCGGTAAATCGTTAAAATCAAAGAAACTGATCTTATACCCTCTTTCTTTCAAGGTCTTCTCCACATTCATCCCGATAACCGTCAGATCTTTTTCCACCACCGTTTCCTGATCGGCGCCGCTTTCTTCGTACATATTGCAGACGATGCCGATATGGAGATTGCGCTGGTTGGAAATCGCCATTTGGCGGATTTTTTCAATCTTGGAACGGCGCTTAAGAATATCCACGTTAATCGCCGAAGCCGAGAACGGCGAGCGGCGCGTCGTTTTGCCGATAGATGAGGCGGGATGGAATTTCGCGACTTCGTAATAAATCGCTTTTTCCGCCTCGCGCAAATTATCCTGGGCGTCAAGCGGATTATGGCCGGAAACCAGAACCCAGCCCAGATATTCGTAACCGTCGGGCGGAGAGAAAACCGAATCGCCGATTTTTTTCTCAAACTGGAACTCCTTGATAAAGGGTCGACGCTTCAAATCTTCATCAATATTTAAATTGACGATAATGCCGGAGTAATCCGAAGAAAATGTTTTCGCCACCAAGTATTCATAGGGCCCGGCCGGAAATTCAAATTTAGGAATATAAATACCGCAAGCGATCTTAACCAGATTTTCCACCAAATCGACGTGCCAAGCGGCTTTAACGCTCGGATAAACCTCGTCGCCTCCCAGGCGCAGGTTTACTTCTAAAGGAATAGGCCCGGCGGCGGTTGATTTGGCTTCAAAATGAATACAACCGTTTAAGACGCCGAGTTTTTCCAAGGTTTCGTCGGCCATGGCAATCAGTTCGGCCTGGTGCTTCGGCGGTAAATTGGACGGCGTCACGCGCGTCGTTTCAATAAAGAAGGGCTCTTTGGTCTTACCGTTATCGGAAATGGCGCAAAACTTGATTTTGCCGTTTTGAATCAGGATATCCAAATCAACCTCATCGCCGTCAATATATTCTTCCACAAAAACTTCCAGGCCATCAGCCAGGGCCGACTCTATCTTCGGAGAAATATTCTTCTTGATATAATCATAGCTTTCACGCAATTCCTCTTCGTTATTAACCCTAACGACAAAAGCGCTGGCCGCGCCATAGGCCGGCTTGACGACTAAAGGAAAATTCAAGAGCTTCACGGCCTCATCCAAATCCTTATGACTTTTCAAAGCCCGGAACTTAAGCGCCGGCAGATTATTGGCGGCGCAGAATTCACGGAAAGAGTATTTGTTTCTGACTTGAGCGGCGACTTTATAAGGAATATTAATAAGATGGTACCGATCGGCAATCTTGGCGGTCAGCAAAACGTCATCTTCCAGGAAAGTTAAAACCCCGTCCATTTTGACGCTCGGATTATTGCTTAAAAATTTATCCAGCGCACCCAGCGATTCCGCGCAATTAGAGGTATCGGCCGAAAGAGAATGGTCCACGTAAGGCTGGAAACTATTGGCTTCTTTGCTTAAAATAATGATTTTTACCCCTAAATTCTTAACCTTCTTAATAAAAAGTTTCTTGGAATGGAGAGGGTCGTTCGCCCCGGTCGTGTTGACTATTAAAACCGTCTTACCGACTAAAGGACTACGGTTGGAATCCGAATTACCATTGCCGTTCATAATTGTTTGTTTTGTTTTAGGTTAAGCCGCGTTTAGAACCCGGGTCCGCCTGTTAATTATTAATAAAGCTATTTAATATTATAAGTCACGCCGATTTCCATAATCACTTCACGATCGCCGGCCGGAGTCTGCGGCGCCATTGCCCCGCCCGCGCCCATCCCGCCTTTATCATAATTAGTCGTACTATAAAACGGCATCGGACTAACCATATTTTCATACCAACCGGTAATATCTTGCAGGCGGACGCCGGCGCTATCGGCTAAAGCCGTGCTCTTCGCTTTCGCGTCGGCAATCGCTTTAAGGCGAGCTTCCTGCTTCAAGTCATTCATATTGGAAGCGTCAAAAGACAAATTATTGACCTGATTGGCGCCGGCCTTAGAGGCGGCGGCGATAACCCGGCTTAACTTATTTTGATCCTTGTCATAGCCGCTGACCTTAATCACTAATTGCTCGTTGGCATTATAGCCGGAAACGGAAGAAACATTATCCTTATAATCATACTGCGGATACAGAGAATAATTCTGAGTCTGGATATCTTCCGGCGCGACGCCGACGGCTTTAACGGCCGTCATGATACTCGCGACTTTAGTATTTAACTGGTTCAAGGCGTCTTCGGGCTTAGCGACCTTATCTATCTGGACGCCTAAATTCACTATCGCCAAATCCGGAGTATAAGTGACTTTCCCTTGGCCGGTAATGGTGACTATTTTATACTGCTGATTAACTATTCGATCGCGCAGAATCGCGGTGATAATTATCGCCGTGAGTAATACCAAGCCGATAATTGGCAGGACGCCGGGGCATTTATGACCGTGACCGCCGCAACTCTTATCAGAACAGCAACCTTTTTTATCAGCGCAGTATTTTTTATCTTCGCCGCCGCAGCAACCCTCTCTTTCGTTTTCCATAGAATTACATTTAGTTTATTTAGTTTACTATGAGCTTAGTATAATTATACCACTCCTTTAAAAAACCACAATAAAAATCCGAGAAATTTACAGGCTGATGCGGCTTAAACTTCCGGCGCGACCGCTGAAGCTTCTCCCGCCTCCTTGACCGCTAAAGTCTTGGCCGCCTCTTTCACCGCTTGATCAATCAGGTCTTTATCCAAAAAAAATTTTTTCTCTCTGGCCCCCGCCGCCAAAGCGGCCACGGCTTCATGAAAAGCTAAATTATCAGCCGACATTTTATTCTTAATCGCTTCCGGACTAAAAACTAAACGAACATATTCCTCGCCTAATTTGCCCGGTAAAGCGCCCTGGACGCGATTAAAATGTTCTAAGACCGATAAAACAATCTTCGATTCATCACTCCCGGATTCAGCGGCGAAGGCGGCGATTAAATCGCGCGCCCGATCATTTAAACCGTAATCGCGGCTGTTTAGAATTACCGGCTCCACCTTTTTGTAAAATTGGTTTTCCTGCCTGGCTTGCTTTACCTCATAGCTGTTTTTACTATTGTTTTCAAAATTATTCATAAATTTATTTTAATTTTTTGATAAATAATGTTTCCGCTCCCGGGCGCTCAAGCGCTCCAGCGCGTAACGCAGAGTCAGACGCGGCATTTTCTTATAATGAATATCTAAAAATGCCCGCAGTTTATCGACTCCGCCGCGCTTTCCGGCCTCCCTTAACATCCAGCCGACGGCTTTATGAATTAAATCATGTTTATCTTCTAATAGCTTAACCGCTAGACGAAAAGTCTCTTCCGTCTTCCCATATTTAATAAAAGCGAAAGTAGAAACTATGGCCATACGTCTTTCCCAAATATTATCAGAAACAGCCATTTTATCAAGTATCCGCCGGGCCGGCTCTGTTTTTTCCGCCAGCAGGAAATCTCCTAAAATCTTATAAACCGATAAATCAACCAAATCCCAATTATTGATCCTGTCGGCATGAGCCAGATAAAAATCCATTATTTTTTTCTTCCGTACCTTGTCAGTGGATTTTTCATATTGGTCCACTAGAATAAGCAAGCCGATCAGCCTAAACTCATGAATTTTACTTTTCAGAAGCGTTTCGATGTCTAAGAAGGATAAATGAGCGTATTTCCGGCCTATATGCCGTTGGAGGGGCACATAAAGGCCTAAAAACCGGTCTCCGGCGCCATATTGGCCCGGTCCGGTCTTAAAAAAACGCCGCAAAACAGAAGCTTGCGGCTTATTTTCATGACTCTTAATTTCTTCAGTTAATTTCTGCAAGTCAGACATAATTATTAAATTAAAATGATTTATCCGATTTTAGCCTTATTTGACAAAAAGACTCTAGTATATTAATATATAATCAAACCAAATAGTTTAAAAATGGACACAATTACAGTAGAACAGAGACTTAGAAGGTTCCTTAAAAAAGTAGAAAAACGCTTAAACGATCCTAAAAAAAACGAAGCTGTTTGTTGTATGTTATTATATCATATAGCTCACATCAGCGAAGCCCTGACCGAAGGTGATGAAAATATCGCCGCCGTAATCTCTTCCTGGATGGAGGATAATAACGAAAAATTCCGCTTCTGCGCGACCGAGGATGATTTCCATAAGATGATTAATCAGGTAAAAAGGGAGACTGACCAAGTCATGGATCAAGCTATGGGCACAAAAACTTTTACCGAACAAGGTAACAAGATTGATTTTAATAAGCATAAGCATGAACATTTTCATGATTTGCTTGAACTTATTCCTGACAAAAAAGGGATTTAGAAAAAAGCTAAAAGAAAAAAGTTAAAAGAAAAAAGCTAAACAGCTTAAAACAAAAACCGAAGTACAGCGCATACTTCGGTTTTTTTATTTATCAATCTTAATTTATAAATTTTCCCGGACCCCCTTACCAACTCCCCGACGAGCCGCCGCCGCCGGACATACCGCCCCCGAAGCCGCCAAAACCGCCGCCGCCCGAACCGCCGCCGCCGTTGCCTCCGCCGCCAAAAAACCAGAGATTATTTCGCCCCTTTTTAATCGGCCCGGGTTGAGGAAAAACGCGAGAAACGAGAAAATCCAATAATAAACCCAATCCGCCTAAAACCGCCGGGAAGATTATCAAGACCAGTAAGATCCTGAAGAAAATAAGGGCGATAATTAATCCTAAAATTCCGCCGATAACTCCCCCCTGCCACCAGCTTTTGCTCTTGGCTAAAAAACGCCAGAGCGCCGATACTAAATAGAACAAAATAAGAATAATAATAAATACCGCGTCAAAACTTAAACGCTTCATAAATCCGACAGCGGAATTAGAAGCGCCGGCGCCCGCCTCGGCGCTATACTCGCCATACGTCGCGGCGATTATATCATCGGTCGCTTTATCAACCCCGCCGTAATAATCATTATTTAGGAAAGCCGGCTTTAAAGTTTTAGTGATAATCTGATTAGTGGTCGCGTCCGGCAAAGCGCCTTCCAGGCCATAACCGGTTTCAATGCGCATCCGCCGGTCGTCCGTCGCGATCAGCAGTAAGACGCCGTTATCTTTTTTTTCCTTCCCGATACCCCAATCCGCGAATAATTTATTGGCGAAATTTTCAATCGTATCGCCCTCTAAACTCTCAATGATTACAACCGCGATTTCACTGGAAGTCGTGGCGTTAAATTGGCTTAATTTATTTTCCAAAGCGCTGACCTGGGTCGCGTCCAGAACTCCGGCGTAATCATTGACAAAAGCGGCCGGTTTCCCCGGGTTATAATAAGCCCGGGCCGAAAAGCCGACCGCCAAAAATAAAGCTAAACTGAAAATTATCAGTGCGCGACGCCGCATAAGCGAATAGTAAATTTCTTCTTTATAAGTAAATTTCTTCTTTATAAGTAAATTTTTCTTTATAATTAAGCCTTCTTTATATAGTCAGATCCAGTTTAACCGCCGGGACGGCAGCGGCGGCCGGCGCGACCTCAAAATAAGTCTTAGCCGAGAAACCGTACACGCCGGCGATTAAATTAGTCGGTAAGCGTTTGATCAGCACGTTAAAATTCTTAACCTCTTCATTAAACCGGCTGCGTTCCACGCTGATACGATTTTCCGTGCCCTCCAGCTGCACCATCAAAGTTTGAATGGTTTCGACGGATTTGAGCTGCGGATAATTTTCCATGATGGCCAGTAAGCGGCCGAAAGCGCCTTCTACTTGAGTCGCGGCGGCGGCCTTTTCATTGACGGTCGTCGCGCCGCTATAATTCGCGCGCGCGTCGGCTAAAGCGTTAAAGACGGACTGTTCCTGAGCCATCGCTCCTTTAACGGAACTGACGAGATTAGGAATCAAATCAAAGCGTCTCTGGTATTGGGTTTCAACTTGCGCCCATTGATTATCAACCCCTTCATTCGCGGTTACCAGGCGATTATAAGAAGTCCAAAGCCAAACGCCGACTATCACGACGACGGCGATAATAATAAGCCAAATCGTTTTTTTCATATATTGTTGATTAAGTTAATAAAAAGCGTCTAAAACGCTTTTAAAGCTAAAAATATTATAGCACAAAAAACAAAAATTCACAAAAATTCACAGAAATTCGCAATAATTAATTTAAGCGCGAGTACCCTAACGCTTCGCCCTAACCCGGTCATTTTCCGTTAAAAACTGCTTGCGCAAGCGGATATTTTTAGGAGTAATTTCCAAGTATTCGTCCTCGTTCATAACGCTTAAAGCGCGCTCTAAGCTTAATTCTATCGGCGGGGTAAGAATAATCGCTTCGTCGGAGCCGGAAGCGCGGACGTTGGTCAGTTGCTTGCCTTTGATCGGATTGACGGTCATATCGTTACCCTTGGTAACATTACCGATAACCATGCCTTCATAAACTTCCACGTTCGGGGCGATATATAAACTGCCGCGGTCTTGTAAGTTCCATAAGGAAAAAGCCAAGGCCTTGCCGGTCATCATAGAGACCATGGAGCCTAAGTGGCTTTTTTCAATTTCACCGGCGTAAGGCTTGAAGCCGGAAAAATGCGTACATAGAATTCCTTCGCCGCGCGTATCAACCACGAATTCATTGCGGTAGCCGAGCAGGCCGCGAGTCGGAATTTCAAAAATCAAGCGCGCTTGGCCGTTATGATTTCTCATATCTTCAAGCCGGCCTTTGCGCCGAGAAACTTTCTCCATGACCACGCCGGTCTGGGCTTCGGGAATATCAATCGTTATTTCTTCATAAGGTTCCAGTTTCACGCCATTTTCTTCCCTGATGATAACCTGGGGTTGGGAAACCTGAAGTTCATAATTTTCCCGGCGCAAATTTTCCAAGAGGATGGCGATATGCAATTCGCCGCGGCCGAAAACTTTATAGGAATTGTCCCCTGAAAAATCTATTTTCAAACCGACATTAACTTCCAGTTCTTTTTCCAAGCGCTCCTTGATTTGGCGGTTAGTGACGAATTTCCCTTCCCGGCCCGCAAACGGAGAATTATTAATCAAAAAATTCAAAGAAATGGTCGGTTCGTCTATTTTAATCGCCGGTAAAGGAGACTGCTCGGCCGATTCGGCGATAGTTTCACCGATATAAATATCGGCTAAACCCGCGACCATAACGATATCGCCGGCCACGGCTTCAGTCACTTCCTGGCGGCTGATGCCTTTAAAGGTAAATAACTTAGTCGTTTTTCTCTGACGCGTTTCACCGCTGAGATTTTCAATAAAGACGGTTTGCGCGGCCTTGATTTTTCCTTGATAAACGCGGCAAATCGCCAAACGTCCCAAAAAATTATCATAAGCCAGATTAAAGGGCTGGGCCAATAATTGTTTGGTTTCCAGCTCCGGGCTGGAGGCCGGGCGGACATGTTCTAAAATCAAATCCAAAAGCGGAGTCAGCGAATCGGATTCGTCGGTTAAATTGCGCTTGGCGAAACCTTTTTTCGCGGCGGCGTAAATAACCGGAAAATCCAGCTGGGCGTCGGTCGCGCCCAAATCCAAAAATAATTCATAAACCATTTCCGCCACCGCTTCGCAGCGCGCGGCCGGCTTATCGATTTTATTGATAACCACAATCGGTTTTAGCCCCAGTTCCAAAGATTTTTTTAAAACGAATTTAGTTTGCGGCATCGGCCCTTCTTGAGCGTCAACGAGCAACAGGACGCAATCAATGGAACGCAGGATGCGCTCCACTTCCGAACTGAAATCGGCGTGCCCCGGAGTATCAACGATATTGATTTTTGTTTCGCGATAAAAGACCGAAGTATTCTTGGAATAAATCGTAATTCCCCGTTCTTTTTCCAGGTCGTTACTGTCCATGCTGACGCTGCCGTCGTTCATGCCGGTCTGGCGCATTAAAGCGTCGGTCAAAGTTGTTTTGCCGTGATCAACGTGGGCGATAATGGCGATGTTTCTGATTTCCATATATAAGGCTAAAAATTAATGAATGGCTTGAGCGAACCCGAAATCGAGTAAGTCCGAAAAATATTTTGATTTAATAAAATAAAAAAATTACGCACCCGACGTAATTTGAATTAGGTCTGCTCTAATATTACCTTTTTTTGGGTTAAAGTCAAGGGGTTAATTTATCGTCTTGACGCAATAGACTAGTGTGCTATAATAATAGCAGGTCGGAGTAGTAGGGGGAGATGTTAAAAATTTGTTTAACAATCGCCAATACCCTTACCAGCACTTAGACCAATCAAAGAGGCTCTGCTAACGCAGGGTCTTTTTGATTTTCAGCGCCGTTACTAGGATGCCAATACCAAACATTAAATTTGGGGAAATATTGTTCAACAAATCTTTTAGAATAATGATTCCAAGTTTCCGGTAATAAATTCTTGACCCCCAAACTCTTAATCAAATATTCTCTGACATTGTTCTTATATTCCTTATTAGTCGGCTTTAGGTTGTTTAAAATTGAACCGATTAAAATGTCATTAATCTGATTGACATGATAATCTTCCAGATGAGACCTGATATCGGTAATTTCTTTTAAAGTCGGGCGGCGGTTATCATTACAGTGCTGGCCGCCAATAGCGCAAAAATCCTGTTTCATTATTTCCATAAACTTATCACCGTTACAGCGGGTCAGTTCATCAGTTAATAAAACACCATTATAGATATTTTCTGTATTATGGGATAAAAGAAGTTCCGCGAATTTTTTATAAGCTCTGGCCATCTTAATCTTATTGTCTTCGCTTTTCTTACCAAAAAGATCTAAATTCATTATATTCTGATCAATGACAATAGCCCGAAAATAACTAGTACTTTTCATAAAAATATCAATAGCGCGGCAACAAAGCTCTTGGCGTTTCTTGGTAGTACAGTTGTTATATTTGATTTCCAAACCTTTCCCATCATGTCCGATAGCACCAACTTCTTTTTTAGCTTTCAGCCACTCTTGATGCAAAAACGTCGGATGAGGATTAAATAAAGTGCCAAGTATTAAATACCGATGTTCGCTATCGTAAGATTCGTCAAAATAAATTATCATATCCTTGTTATATATAAATTCATCAGGTTATTATAACATCTACTTGTAAATATATCAAGACTAATATTAGATAAAATATTAATAAAATCTTTATAAATAAAACATAAAATTTTTATAACAAAACGGACTCC
>CAZJSQ010000013.1:7451-18883 GCA_964548885.1 uncultured Gammaproteobacteria bacterium | reverse complement strand
AAAAATCTTATTTCGCTAAGGGTTACCGGCTTATCGGCGGCGTGGATGAAGCCGGACGCGGTCCCTTGGCCGGACCGGTCGTGGCGGCTTGCGTTGTTGTCGGTCCGGATTTTCAGATTGACCATCCGGATTTGGAGTTAATCGCCGATTCTAAAAAACTTAGCGCGAAAAAACGCGAATATCTTTTTGGCATCATAAAAGCTAGGGCCTTGGCGGTAGAAATCGGCGTAGTTAATAATGAGACAATAGACAAAATAAACATTCTCCAAGCGTCTTTTCTGGCGATGCGGCGGGCGATCAAGAAACTGCCGCTCGCGCCGGATTATATAATTTTAGACGGCGGTTTTAAGATTCCCAAATTAAAAATATCGCAAAGCGCTATTATTAAAGGCGACGCGACCGTCTGGACTATCGCGGCCGCTTCCATAATCGCTAAAGTCAGCCGCGACTGGATGATGACGGAAATTGATAAGGAGTACCCGCAATATTTATTCGCTAAACATAAAGGCTACGGCACTAAAGACCATATGAACATGTTAAAAAAATACGGCCCCTGCCCTTTACATCGTTTCAGTTTCAGCCCCGTCAGAGAAGCGGCCGCGCCGAATAATAAAAAGGCTGAAAAAAATTAATTTCTCTCCTGTCAGCCCGCGCCTAACAAAATTAACGTACGCTAAACCAAAAAGGGCAGTCGCTCTATAAGCTACTGCCCTTTTTAAATACAAAAATAAATACCTAAAGCGGAAATTCGCTTTCCGCACCGCTCACCATATCTTTTATCTTATAGATTCCTTTTTTCGCTTCATCTTCTCCTAAAATAATGACTTGAGAAATATTTTTCTTATTGGCGGATTCCAGAGCTTTGCCGACTTTTTGTTCTTCCAATCCGGTTAAGACATTCTTGCCTTGGCCACGCAGTTCTTTGGCCAGGCGGTTGGTTTCGGCCATTAGCGCCGGACTGAGCAGGGGCAGATAATATTTAGGTTCGGCCATAGCGCCTATCTTACCTATCAATTTCCAACTCTCTAAAAACAACCGAGTCGTTTCATCGCCGGGAGCGAAACCGACGGCCGGAAAATTCTTCTCGCCGAAAATTTCCGCCAAGCCGTTATAGCGGCCGCCGCCGAACATGGCGCGGTCATTCTCCGGACTCTTATCAAAAACTTCAAACACTAAACCGTCATAATAATCAAAGCCGCGAATAACCGCCGGATTAAAGGCGATCAATTCTCCATAACCGAGATTGTCCAAGGCGCTCATAACGATCGCCAGTTCTTTAAAACCGATATTGTCATTAATTCCGGGCAAATTATCATTTAATTCTTCCAAACTGCGGCTGGCCATGAATTTTTCGATAACGAGCTGGGCTCTCTTATCCAAACCGGCTTCGCCCAAGCGGTCAAAAATCGCCGCCTTATCCAGTTTGTCCCATTTGTCCAAAGTCCGAACGACCGCGGTCTTCTTTTCCGTCGCTAAGCCGCTCGCGCCGCTTAAATCCAGAACCGCGTCAATCAATTTCCGATTATTTATAAACAGAGAAAAAGAATCCGGCGGCGGATCAAACTCCAACATTATGTCGAGAGCTAGTTGCAAGACTTCAATATCGGCCGTCAGCGAATCACTGCCGAAGATATCGCAATTCAATTGCCAGAATTCGCGATTGCGGCCGCGCTGCGGCTTTTCGTTGCGCATGAAGTTCGCGATGGAAAAATATTTTAAGGGCTTGGGGCTGGACGCGTAAACTTTCGTCACCATCCGCGTCACCGACGGCGTCATTTCCGGTCGGATAGACAATTCCCGGCCGCCCAAATCCTTGAAAGTCACCAGCTCTTTCCCGCCGATATCCTCGCCGGACTTGGCGCGATAAATGTCCGCGTTTTCCACCAGCGGCGTCAGATATTCTTCAAAACCATAGCGCAGACAGACGCGGCGCCAAGAGTCAAAGATATATTTCCTAATCAAAAACTCCTCCGGCAGCCAATCCGAAGTTCCTTTCGGTTCTTGATTTGATAATTTTTTATTCATATCGGTGATATTTAACACTTGTTAAAAACTCATCAAGCACCTAAATATCTTACTATTTTTAACCATTTTTAGCAAATTTAACCGCTTTATTTTTTCTTTATAAAAAATTTAAATATTTTTAAGGTCGACTTGTTTATAATGGAGGTATTATTAATTAATAAAAAAAATTATGAAAATCCTAATCATTGACGACGAGCCGGCCATCGTCCAATTCTTAAAAGACGGCCTGGAAGCGAATATGTATGTCGTGGAAAGCGCGGCCGACGGCGAACGCGGCGCTTTCTTGGGGCGGACCGGGTCTTATGATCTGATAATATTGGATTACCTGCTGCCGAAATTCAGCGGTCCGGAAGTTTTAAAAGAAATCCGCCTGGAGAAAAAACATGTGCCCGTCCTGATGCTGACGGTCAAATCGGAATTAAAAGACAAGGACGAGCTATTCCGGCTCGGCGCCGATGATTATCTGACCAAGCCGTTTTTGTTCGACGAATTATTACTCCATGTCCGGGCGCTTTTAAAAAGACCGGCGAAAACAGAAGGAGAATTCTATAAAGTCGATAACCTGACTTTGAATATGCGGACAAAAATCATCCGCCGCGGCAGCAAAGAAATTTATCTGACGCGCCGCGAATTCGCCTTGCTGGAATACCTAATGATTAATCGCGGCAAGATAGTGGCGCGCAATCAAATTTTAGAACATGTTTGGGATTATAACGCCGACCCTTTTTCTAATTCCGTGGAAACGCATCTGGCCAGTTTGCGCCGTAAATTAAATATCAATCAAAACCGTAATCTTATCCACACTTTCACCGGGCGCGGCTATAAAATCGCCCTTAATAAATTAAGCGGCCGCTAAAATAAGAACTTCTTTCCTTTCAGCTTATCGGGCAGATATTCTTGGTCGGAATCATCTTCAAGCGGCGTATATTTATAGCCCGCGCTATAGCCTAAATCTTTCATGAGCTTTGTCGGCGCGTTGCGCAGATGAAGAGGGACGGGCAAGTTTCCTGATTCTCGGACTTCTAGGAAAGCGCGCTCCGACCCCAGATAAACAACGACACTTTTCGGAGATTTGGCGAGATAAACAACGCAATGCGCCAGGTTCACGGCGCACTCCGGCAAGCCGGTCTTATGGCAAGCTTCGTAAGTCGCGGTCGCGAGCATGAGGGCGCTATTATTCGCCAGACCGACGTCTTCGGAAGCGAAGCGGATCAGGCGGCGCGCGATATATAAAGGATCCTCGCCCGCTTCAATCATGCGTACCATATAATAAAGAGCGGCATCGGCGTGGCCGCCGCGCAGGGATTTGTGGAGGGCGGAAATCAGATTATAATGTTCTTCCCCGCTTTTATCATAAAATAAATTCGGCTTATTGATTATATCTTTAATAAGAGCCGGCGTAATTGGCGCGTCCGCTTCAATGGCGCTCTCTAAAATATTTAAAGCTTTGCGCGCGTCGCCATTAGCGAACTTAGCGATTAAGCCCGCGCTTTCGGCGTTTATTTTAGCTTTTAATTCTTTGGCGGTGCGGGTGACAATTAAAGCCAGGTCGGCGGCATTAAGCGTTTCTAAAACTACAACCTTGGAACGCGAGAGCAAGGCGCCGTTGACGGCAAAACTCGGATTTTCCGTGGTCGCTCCGATAAGAATAATTGTGCCGTTTTCCACCTGCGGCAGGAGCGCGTCCTGCTGGGCTTTATTCCAGCGATGAATTTCATCAATAAATAATATCGTCTTGATCCGCAAACGTTTGCTTTCCTTGGCTCTCTCCACGATCACTTTCAAATCTTTGACCCCGCCGGCAGTCGCGGATAATTCCACAAATTCCGCTTTAGTTTCTTTGGCGATAATAAAAGCCAGGGTCGTCTTGCCGCTGCCCGGCGGGCCCCAAAAAATAAGAGACGGAACCTGATCATTTTTGATCGCCTGGTAAAGCCAGCTCTTGGCGCTGATAATTTTTTCTTGACCGACGAATTCCGCCAAAGTCTTGGGCCGGAAATAAGTCGCCAAGGGGATATCTTTTATCATAAAGATACTATTATCATAAAGGGTCTATTTTTTATTCAAATGATTTTTCTATTCAAAAATAAGTTTTAGGGCCAGCATGATTAGGACGCCGGCGATAATGCTGATTAACTGATATAAGGACTTATGAATGGCGGTTTCTTTTTTTAATTCCGGAATCAGGTCGGCGGTCGCGATATAGATGAAGCCTCCGGCCGTAAACGGAATAATCAGATCGGAAAAACCGGTAATTTTCGCGCCCAATAAAATAGCGACGGCCGCGCCAAGAACGGCGGTGAGCGCGGTTATAAAATTCAAGAATAAAGCCCGGCGCCGCGAATAGCCGGCATATAGCAAGACGCCAAAATCACCGATTTCCTGCGGAATCTCATGAGCGATAATGGCCACTAAAGTCGCCAGCCCCAAAGGGATGTTCACTAAGAATGAACCGGCGATAATCACGCCGTCAAAAAAATTATGCAGGCAGTCGCCGGCCAGATTCATCAGGCCTAAGTGATGCGGATGCGCCGGTCCGGTGGGGATATGGCAATGCCGCCAATGGACTATTTTCTCTAGAACAAAAAAAGAAATTAAGCCGATGATGAGCCAGAGCCACATTCTTAGGCCGGTTCCGCTGTTAGCTGACGCTTCCGGCAGTAAGTGCAAAAAACTGTCGCCCAGCAAAGTTCCAGCCGACAAGCTGACGAGAAATAGAGTCAATTTTTCCAGAAAACGCGGGGAAAACGATAAAAAAAAGACTCCCAAAAGAGAAATAAGGGAGACCAGGAGGACGCTGCCGAAAATATAGAGATATAAAGACATAATGAAAGATTTATAATACTAAAAAGACAAATCAAGCGGCCTTTCGAACAAATTGATAACCTTTAAAATAAATCAAGTAATTCGTATTGTAACAAAAAACCGGCCAAAAAGCAAAAAAGAGAGACTTAATAATCTCTCTTCTTTGGGGCCGTGGTTTTGCTGGCTAGCCTTAATTATTTATCTCGGATACTATCGCGTTTATCCCCTTATTTTCCATGCCCGAACTCAACTTAGCGAATTCGAAGAAACCGAAAGTAAATATTATGACCATGATAATCGGAGCGATCAGTGATAAATAATTCCTTCTATTCGGTTTGAAATAACGAAGGAGCAAGGAATTTCCGACTACCGAGATGGAGCTGAAAGCCATCGCCAGACCGGCCAATTCCGGTCTCAGCACCAGACCATACGCGATAAAAATACGAGCGGCAATCGGGATGCCGATGACGTTATAGAATAAGGCGAAGAACATATTCTGCTTAATCTTACCCATAGTTTCCCGCGATAATTGAAAAGCGGTCACGACATCATTTAAGTCATTTTTCATAATGACGATTCCACCCGTTTCCATGGCTACGTCCGTACCAGAACCCATAGCGATGCCGAGATCGGCTTGCGCTAAGGCCGGCGCGTCATTAATACCGTCGCCGACCATCGCTACCTGGCGATTATTCTGCTGCAACTTTTTAACTTCGTTCGCCTTATCTTCCGGCAAAACCTCGGCCAGAATATTTTCAATTCCGACTTGAGACGCGATCGCCCGAGCGGTGCGTTCATTATCACCGGTAATCATATAGACGGCGATGCCTAATTTTTTTAATTTTGCTACCGCTTCAAGCGACGTCGGTTTGACGGTATCGGCCACGGCGATAGCGCCTATTATTCCCTCTCTAGTGGCTAGAACCATGGCCGTCTTGCCAGTCTCTTCCAGTTTGGTAAGCTTGCGATCAACCTTACTGATTGAATGACCAAGCACATCGGTCATCAAGCGGCGATTGCCAAAATAATATTCGGACCCGTTAATTATTCCTTTGACGCCGTGGCCGGGAATGGCGAAAAAATCTTTGACTTCATCCAGACCGACGGACTCTTCGTTCGCGTAAGTATAAATCGCCTCGGCTAAAGGATGCTCGGATAATTTTTCCAGACTGGCGGATAACGCCAAGATTTCGTCTTCATCCAGATTCGCGAACGGTATAATATCAGTAACTTCCGGCTTACCTCTGGTCAAAGTTCCGGTCTTATCGAATATCACGGTATCGATATGGCAAGCGGCTTCCAGCGGTTCCCCGCCTTTGATTAAAATTCCGTACTCGGCGCCTTTGCCGGTACCGACCATAAGCGATGTCGGCGTCGCCAGACCCAAAGCGCAAGGGCAAGCGATGACGATGACGGCCGTAAAAGCCATCAAAGCAAATGAGAGCGAAGCGCCTAAAAGGAAAAACCAAACCAAGAAAGTGATAATGGCGAGACTGATGACAGTCGGCACGAAGACCGCGGAAATCCTGTCGGCAAAGCCTTGAATCGGAGCTTTTGAACCTTGGGCGTCTTCAACTAAACGGATAATCCGCGCCAAAGTTGTTTCGCTGCCTATTCTTGTCGCCGTAAATTCAAAACTACCGGTCTTATTGATCGTGCTGCCGGTAATATTATCTCCGACTTTTTTTTCAACGGGCAAGCTTTCACCCGTAATCATGGATTCATCAATCGCCGATGAGCCTTTGACGATTTTCCCGTCAACCGGAATTTTTTCGCCGGGACGGACAATAATTATATCACCATGAACGACGTTTTCCACCGGAATATCGGAAGTTACTCCCTGGCGGATTACCCGCGCGGTTTTCGCTTGCAGACCCATCAATTTTTTGATTGCCTCGCCGGTTTTCCCTTTAGTACGAATCTCCAGCCATTTTCCCAGAACCACGAAAGTAATCAGGAAAGCGGCGGTTTCAAAATATAACTCCGGAATCTTGCCGTCGAGGCCGATGAGCGAACCGGTTTTTATGACATAACTTATAAAATTGACAAAGCTATAAATGAAAGCGGTGGAAGTGCCGATGGCAATCAGACTGTCCATATTGAAAGTCTTCATCTTTAATGAAGACCACATACCTTTATAGAACCCGGCGCCGATTATGAGCTGAATGGGCGTAGCTAGAATAAGGGAGATTACGCCGACATAAGGCAGAACCGCCAGCTTACCCGGAATGGCGAAGAAATCTAAGAACATGAAATAAAGCATCGGAAAACTAAAAACGAAACTGAACCAAAATTTCTTGAAATAAGATTTTATCTCCTGCTCGCGCTTGCGGCGGTCATAATCAGCATCTTTAGAATCGACCAATTCCGCCTTATAACCGGCCTTAGCGATCGCTTCAATGAAAGCTGGCGGATTGATTCGCGCCTCGTCGTAAATGATAGAGGCTTTTTCGGCGGCAAAATTAACGCTCGCCTGCTTGACTCCCGGAACTTTCTTGAGCGACCGTTCGATTATATTGGCGCAGGAAGAGCAATGCATGCCGAAAAGCGATAAGCTGATTCTTTGATTGGCGTTACTGTCAACCGCCGCCGGTTTATCCTCTTTAAAATTATTTTCGGTCACTAGTATCGGTTTACTATCTTCCGAGCTCGGATTAACCGAAATTTTTATTTCCGCTTTTATTTCCGCCGTATAACCGGCTTTCTTAACCGCGTCAATGACATCACTTTCACTATTCTTAGATTCATCAAGCGTTAATTCGGCCGATCCGGTCTGAGCGTTTACGGAAATATCGCCGACTCCGGCCAATTCGACCAGTTCTTCTTTAATTATAGTTTCGCAAGACGGGCAATGCATGCCCTTTATATTCAGCAGTATTTTCTTTTTCATATAATTATCAGATAATTAATTATTCTACGATAATTGAACCGAAATTAATCATGTTCATACCGCAAGTGATGTCGTAAGAACCGGGGACTGTCGGCGTGAATTCCATAATAATCGGCACTCCGGCTCTTAGCGGCTTAAGGCTGTCATATAGCCCCGGAATGGTAAGGGCATAGCCGCAACCGACACCATTATCGCGCACGTCGATTTCCAGTCTTACCTTAATGCCGGTTTTAACCTTGAAAACCGATGGATCAAGATATTTCGCGGCGGTATAAGTTGTTTTGACGACTTGAATATTTTCCTTAGTCGAGGCGTCTTGAGTCGTGACCGCTGTAATCGGATTAGAGTTGGTATTTACCGGCTGTTGGCTTCCGCCCCCGCAGCCGCAACCTCCGCCTCCGGCGCCACAGGTTCCGGCGGGGCTCTTTACGGCCGAAGCAAGGCCGGCATCTTTCTCGGTAATCACATTGTCGGGGGCGGAAACATTTTCGTCATAAACAGTGAATAATCCCGTATACATGCCCATCGAGCAGGAGAACGGTAATCTACCGACTTCATCGGGAGTGAATTCAATTACATTTTGGCCGGCCTTAAGACTTTTCTGAATACCCAGTTTCGATACGACAAGAGAGCTGGCGCAAGAATATGGCGCCTTGGCGTCAATTTCCCATCTGACCGGAACACCTTTTTTAATCGAGAATTTATTGGGCGAATAACCGTCGCTATTTTCAATCATGCGTACTACTTGGACGCCGCTATCCATAATGACATTGGGATCGCTAACGACTGATGTCTGACTGGAATTCTTTTCTCTTAAATCATCCAAACTGAAACCGGCTAAAGTATAGCCGTTATTCAAATTAAATAAAGCGAAAAAGATGACCGCCAGACCGGCGACTTTGAAAAACTTTTCTTTAAACGAGCCGTGTACCAGCGAGGTGACTCCGCCGACGCTTAAAAGCCCCGGAGCGGTGCCGAGCGCGAATAAACCCATAGTCAGAGCACCATAGCCGAAATCTCCGGTGCTGATAGCGTAAAGCTGCATCGCTTGAGTAAAGCCGCAAGGCAGAAAAAAAGTCAGTCCGCCCATAATCATAGCGCGCTGATGGCTATAGACTTTATCTTTCTGTTTCAGTCCTAAAGCCCGGCTGATACCTTTAGGCAAGGTTAATTTAAATTTGCTTAGGCGCGGAAAAATATTAATAAGCTGCAGGCCCATAATCAGCATGACTATTCCGACCAGTATTGTCAGAAGGCCGTTCATCGCGGAGGAAAATTGTAAAACCGTGCCTAAAGCGCCTAAAAGTCCGCCCAGCAAGGTATAAATTAATATTCGGCCGATAATGAAAAAGATATGCGGCCGAAATTTTTCAGCCGGAGTGGCGGTCGGATTATTTTCGGAAAACTTCGCCGACAGGCCGAGAGATAAACCGCCGACTAAAGCCATGCAAGTGGAAAAACCCGCCACCAGGCCGATAAGCGCAATTAGCCCCCAACTGGGGCTGCTAAGATTGGGACTAAGATTGATGTTAGTCAAACCTAGGCTTTTAAAGACGAGATACAGAACCATTAAAAACAGGAAAGCAACGCCTAAACTGGCGTATTCCTTTTTTTCACGAGACATTAAAGGCAGCTTATCCGGCTGGCCGGGTTCATAGCCGGCGGCGGTGATGGCTTTAGTGATGAGATGCTCGCTCGGCGCGTGATTCTCGTAATAAACCACGACTTCGCCGGTCTTATAGTTTAAATCCGCGGATTTTACATGGACGATTTCTTTAAGTTTTTCTCCTATCAGAAGCTCGCAAGACGGGCAATGCATGCCCTTGACGTAAAGTCTGATGTATTTATTATGAGGCATAAAAAAGAATTATTATTGATTAAGGCAAGATAAAAACAGAGGTAAATCTTTACCATTTAATAATAATTCTATCTATAAGCGAAGAATAGTCTTTTCGATCGCCAATAGTTCCGGCGGCGATATGTTCGGAGCCTGATAAACGGGCGTTTCTATATTAATCGGCGAAAAATTTTCAGTGATAGGATTTAGTATCAAAATGAATTTTCCTAATTCGAAAGATTGGGAAAGCGTTATGACGCTCGGATGGCCTCCGTCTACGCAACACGGCAAAAGTGAGTTGCGATGATCCGACAGCGGCGCCGGCGTTGTCATTCCTTTCATTAATCCGTTAGCGTATTTATTGAGGTATCCGCCAGCTTGTTTATCGGTATAATTATTACCATTTTTTTCGCTGCAAGCGCCCATATCCCCAATCGTCATCTCGCCGCTCGCCAGCTCACTGCCGTCCGTGGCCGCGCGCGCGACTTTAACCGGCGGATTAGATAAATTTTGAAAACAAAAACCGCCGGCCATTTGGAGAATGGCGATCGTTAACACGAAAGCGGCAGTTTTAATAAAATATTTTTTCATAATTCTTACCGGCTCTTTTTAAAAATTACCCCGTCTTCCTGAATATTTGCGCCAATTCTTTTATCGCCTTGTCTTTACCGTTGGAATTTATCGCTTTCACGACGCAATGGTTCATGTGATTTACCAACAGGACTTCCTCGGCTTTTTTGACGGCGCTTCTGACGGCGGCCGTTTGCTGCAGGATATCGATGCAATAGACGCCGCTTTCTACCATATCGATTATTTTTTTGATATGCCCGGCCGTTATTTTCAAGCGCCGGGCGACATCTTCCCGCGGTGTCGGTTGGGTTTTATTTATGGCCATAAGATTAAATCCTCCATACCCTGGGGTGGAGGGTATTTATATGATACCCCTGTTTTAAAATAGTGTCAAATCTTTACAAAAAAATTTCTTTAAATAACCGATTAATAAAAGCGAAAGAGCTGTCGCCGAGGATGATAACATCATAAACTTTCTTAAAACTTTCCAAATTCTCCTCCACTCTCCCGTTTAAAAATCCGATTTTGAGCAGATTGTCATACTCGAATCCCTCAACCATCCCGACATCGCCCAAAGAATCACCGAGCAAAATGACATTGCGGCAATTCTTGATTTCGGAAAAAAAAGGAAAATTCTGGATTAAGGTTTCGTCCTTATTATAGGAATGGATAATCGGCTCTCGGACGCCGATGGCCCGGCCAGATTCATCCCAAATAAAAGCGTTAGCCAAGATATGAATATCGGGCAAATGTTTCTTAAGCTTGTCCAAAAAAATATTAATCGATTCCCGGCCCAGTCCGGAAGCGGAAAAGATAACCAACGGAATATGGAGTTGCCGGAGAAGATCAAGCCAATCTTCCACTCCGTCCCTTAATTCGACTTGACAGTCTTTCATCGCCCGCGCCACAATTTCTTTGGTCAGACCGGATGATATCATTAAATTAAACATCTGCCGCCACCATTCAATCATCGCCGCTTTCTTGACCGTTAAAGGTATATTGGGGTCATATTCAATCGGGTAATATTTTTTATACAAAACATCCACCTTAACCTTGTAATCCGGAGGCAGATAATCCCCCTCTCCCAAAACAGCGACTAAAGCGGAATCCTGATAGTCGGGCCGGGAATGATGGGTCAGCGTCCGGTCAAAATCCGATAAAATATGAACAGAACCGGGACCGCCGGATCGCAAATTATTTTTTATTTCTTCCAACTTATTCGGATTGACTATGATGACATTTTCCATAATAAGATTATAGCTACTCACTCCGCAAAAAACAACCTTCCGGACGGGTTGTTTCTTG
>CAZJSQ010000013.1:0-7351 GCA_964548885.1 uncultured Gammaproteobacteria bacterium | reverse complement strand
TAACCGCCGCTACCCAGGCCGGATAGTCGGAAGCGGTTATAGCCGCTTCACCCGCGACTCGCTTAGCGTCCATAGCCGCTTTTTTAACTTCCAGCGCCGCTTTCTGCGCGTCGGTCATGTTCTTCGGCTTAATCTTTTCTTCTTTTAGCAATCCTTTAAATAATCCGCGACCATGATTTTTACCCGCTATATTGGCCGTACCGGTTGTGCTAGCCGTACCGGTCGTATTAGTATTAGACGCGGCACTGGCCATTAAAGCCCCGCTGGCAAGCATCGATAAAACGGAAAAAGCAATTACGCTTTTAGTTAAATTATTAAATTTCATATTTATTTTGGTATTAGCTTCTTAAACTTTTTAAGATTAAGAAGGAATTTATCAAGTTAATTATTTTTGTTTATTTTTGAAAGAGAGCTCTTTCTTTCCTCCTCACTTGATAATACGCCAATCCAAAAATATTTCTTCATGAGAACCGGGTCGGTGATCACAAAAAAAATCCGCCAGCGAGGCGGACTTTTTTGACGCATCAAACTTCTTTAACGCACCAAACCTCTTGGCGCCGGATTCCCGGGGATCGAATTTCCCGGGATCATATCGACTGAGGGCCGAGATGGCGGCAAACAGATATCGTCAAAGCAGTGGGCGCGGTTCCGTCTGATTTTAGGACGAGTGAAGAACCCGCGTCCGGGAACCAGCGGCCGGATGATATCCGCCCGAAACTTCTTATCTTCAATAATTTGGCCGATAAGGTTAATCGGTTCGCCGGCTTTCAAGAAATCAGGGGAACGGGAATCGCTGCCGCTATTGCGACCTAATACCTGCCAATCGCCGCCGGCCGGATCAACCAAATAAAAATTTCCATCGTCAACCTCACTGATGATTATTCCGGCCAAACGCCCTTCTTCGGGATTAAACCAGAATGATAATTGACGGTTCATCACTGTTTCGTATAAAGGCGCCTTCTTCCCTAAAACATTGTCAATCCTCTGACCCAATCCGAATAAAAAGAAAATACCGCCTAAGATGACGCTGGCCAAAACGCCGGCCAGGGCGATAAGCCAAACCGGATAACGATAGCCCTTCTTAGTATGCTTCAGATTATAATAAAGGATGAAAACAAAAATTCCCAGGAAAATTATCCAGAAATAAGGCAGAGTCAGCAAGAAGAATTCGATGACGGTTTTATGTGTTTCTTCCCTTAATTCCCAGCCATTATTTTTTAGTAAGTAAATCATCACGGAAACCGCGGCCGCTCCGATTAGAAGCGCTAAGGCGCCCGCCGCGAGCACAACATAGTCCTTCAATAAAAAATGCCAGCGCGGTTTGGGCGCGATCTTGGCTTCTTTTATTTTCTCGGCCAGTTTCTGGTCAAATTCTTCAGGATTCATATATTTATAAAATTATTTTTTGTCGCGCCAGTTCTTTCTTAAATTCCTGTTTGGCCTTATTGATGGTCGAGGCGACAGTGCCCGGCGGTTTTCTGATAATATCGGAAATTTCCTGATAATTCTTTTCTTCCAAGAATTTTAAAACCAAGATATCGCGATACTTTTGGTCCAACTTGTTTAAAACTTTGGTGATATTCTGTTTCACAATCTGCAGGTCAGCCTCGGCCACGATATCAATATCGGCGGCCAGACCTAAGGCGGCTTGGTCATCAATATTGACCGCGTAGCCTTCCGGCCGCGCTTTCAGCCGGCGATGGTTGCTAATCACCTGATTATGGGTAATCCGATAAATCCAGGAGGAAAATTTCAAATCGGCATTGAAGTCGTTAAGATTAAGATAAACCTTGATAAAGACTTCCTGGAGGATATCTTCGGCGTCATCATCATTAATATTGGTCAGGCGGCGGATATAATTCATCAACTTGCCTTTATACCTGTCCACCAGATATAAAAAATCATTCTGATTGGCCAGACTTAGCTTAACGAGCTCCGCGTCGCTTAAATTTTGCACGCCGATTATATCAATCATGATTATAATTATAGCATTGTTCTGTCGGTAACATTAATACGCCTATCCCGATAAACTCCTTCGGTAAAGCTAAAATAAGCTCAAATAGCCGACTTATAAATTCATCCATTATCGCTTCACCGCCGCTTCGCCGGCGACTCGCCCCGTGCTCCAACTGGCTTGAAGATTAAAGCCTCCGGTCGGTCCGGCGATATCTAAAACTTCACCGGCGATAAACAGGTTGGAAATTATTTTAGAACGCATCGTCTTCGGGTCGACTTCTTTCAAGTCCAAACCGCCAGCGGTAATCATCGCCCGGTCATAACCGGCCAAGCCCTTAACGCCGAGGCGAAAATCTTTTAGCAAGTATCCCAGCTTCCGCCGCTCAACTTTAGTTACCAGATGAGCCTTGCTGTCCATATCTAGACCAGTTAAAAATTCCAGCACCGGAATCAGCCTGGACGGAATTATTCCCGCCAGGCTATTTTTCAGAGTGCGGTTAGTGCCGATAAAAATTTCCCGCAGCTTCTCATCAAGACTGTTAATATTCAGCTCCGGAAAAAAATCAATCGCCAGCTGCAAACCTTTTTTTATCGGAAATTCTATTAAACGGCTCAAATTTAAAGCCGCCGGACCGCTCAGTCCGGAAGATGTGAAAAGAATATTTCCTTGATTAGCGGCTATTTTTTTTCCGTCTTGCCATAAGCTTAAAGCCGCTTCTTCCCGACTCAAACCTTCCAGCTCCTTAATAAAATCTTCGCGGACAATAATCGGAACTAAAGCCGGAGTCGGCGCGATGATTTTATGCCCCATTTTCTTGAGCCACCTATAAGCATCGCCGCTGGATCCGGTTTTAGGATACGACTGACCGCCGGTCGCGATAATATAATTAGTAGCTTTTATCTTGACCCCGCTGGTCAAAATAATTTCTGATATCCGGCCGGAATCAATAATAATATCACCGACAATCGCGCCGGTCTTTATGCTTACGCCCGATTTTTTAACATAACCGGTTAAAGCGCTTAAAACTTCGCCGGCCTGATCACTAACCGGAAAAACTCGATTATTATCTTCCATTTTTGTTTTGACGCCGCGGTTTTCAAAAAAATCAACGACTTCTCTCGGACCGAAACGCGTCAAGGCGGAAATTAAAAAACGGCCCGCCAAGCCGAAATTAGCCGCCAAGACCTTCGAGTCTTCCAAATAATTAGTCAGGTTGCAGCGCGTCCCGCCGGTCATTAACAATTTTACGCCGAGAGAATTATTCTTTTCAATTAGAACAGTTTTGGCTCCTTGCTCGCCGGCCCGTCCGGCCGCCATCAGTCCGGAGGCGCCGCCGCCGATTACCGCCACGTCATAAATCATATATTAAAGAGGACGACGCGCGACCTTATTTATTTCCACCAATAAATCACCGATAACGAAAGGTTTTTCAATGACGCCCTTGACGACGCTAAGCGGACTGAATTTTTGGAGCGACTCCTGGAATTCCCCCGGAGGAATAGGCAAAGCCGAAGACATCAAGAGAACCGGAATCTCCCGCAAGCGGTAGTCTTTCATCATCTGCTGGCAGACATCCATGCCGCTAATCGTCGGCATCATGATATCAAGTAAGACGAGATCATAATCCGGATGAGCGACCATCTTATCCAACCCTTCCTGCCCGCCGTAAGCCGTGTCTATTGCAAATGGAACTTCTTGGCTTAAAAGCAAGGCTTTTAAGGTGGTCACGGTGTCGGTGTCGTTATCAACGATGAGAATTTTCATATGTTTATTTTTTATTTTTAGCCGAAGCTTTAGCGGTCAGAGCGGCCAGAGGAGTCAAGGGCGCCGTATAAACTAAAGGCAGAGTGAAGAAAAAGGTCGCTCCTTGACCGACTTCACTGATTACTCCTATCTCTCCGCCCAAACTATCAATATTCTGCTTGCAGATATAAAGCCCGAGTCCCAGGCCATCTTGAGAACGAGAGAGGGATGGTTCTAGTTGGGAAAATTTTAAAAACAGACCCGGCTGTTTCTCTTTAGGAATACCTTGACCGGCGCCGCTAACGGCCAGTCTGACCGTCTGGGCGGATGGTTTAGTCGTGGAGACGGTTATCGTCTGGTTTTTCGGTCCATATTTAACCGCGTTATCGACAAAATTGTAAACCACCTGCGATATCTTAATCTTATCGCTGGCCATATTAAGACCTTTCGCCTGAATATCAAAGACGACTCGGGAATTTGATTGTTTCGCCAAAACCCCAAGGGGGGTGGCCATTGATAATATCAGTTCGTCGAAAACGAACTTTTCTATCACGACCGCGGTCCGGCCGATTTCATTGCGGCTGGCGGTCAACATCGTCTTGATAATATTGGTCAGTTTCAAGCCTTCCGCGTGAATAAGAGCGATAAAATTCTGATACTCCGCGGGCATGGTTTTCGGCTGCTTAACCATAACCTCCGACAAGCCGACGATGGAAACAAGCGGAGTCTTTAATTCATGCGTCGCGATATTTAAAACTTCATTCTTAAGGCGGTCAACCTCTTTTAATTGATGAATGGCTACTTTAGCGGCGGTCAGTTCCGTCACATCCACGCCAGTGCCGAGTATCGCTTGAGAAACATTACTTTCATTCTTTAAGACGCTGAAATGCCAAACGATATTCTTTTCGGATTTATCCTTGGCCACAAGGATATTCTCAATCGTATCGGTCAGGGCGATATCGCCGACCAGAAAATTCAATAAACTTCTGGTCTTGGCTTGATCGGTCGGCTTAACGAAGAGGCTGATCCAATTCTTGCCCATGATTTCGTCCGCCTTAATCTTCAAGATTTCTCGGCCTTTCTTATTTATCAGCAAGGTATTATTGTTAACGTCAAAAATAAAGACGACGACGCCGGCGACATCCAGATATTGCTGTAATTTATTTTTTTCTGATTCCAAGTGATTACGAGAATTTTTAATCTCCAGATTATATTCCTGTAATTTCTGGATATTACTGCGTAAGAAGAAAACCATCGTATTGAAAGAATTGGCCAGACTGGCGACCTCGTCGCCGCCTTTTAACAATCTCTTGTCTACGGTCGCGGTCAGATCTCCGCTCTCGATAATCTTGGCCAGTTTCGTCAAATGAGACAAAGGCGTCACCAGTTCTTTGGAGAAAGCGAGGGCGTACCAGATACAGCCGGTTCCGGCGACGATGAACAGGAGCAAGGAAATAAGTTGAGTTAACCCTCGAACCCGATCAATTTCGGCCTGCAAATTCTTGGCGAATTCCAATTGATTTAAAAGCAAATTGGCCGTATTTTCTTTAATGAAGGCGTTCTTCTTGTTGGCGGCGTCATAATGGTCGGTGACGTTTAAAAGATTCCCCGAAAGGATATCCTCGGTTCCCTGGTCAACCTCGAAGATAAGGTCGTTCACGGTATTGGCCACGGCGATAAAAGCCACCTTGGTGTTATAATCGACAATATTGGCGTTTAATCTATTAAGGAGGGCCTGAAGTTCGGACCGATTGATATTAAACTGATCTATCTTTTTTTGATCATTGGAATATTTTATCAAAGTCTTGAAAGATTCGATGAAATTAGTGCTCTCCCCGATTATCTTATATTCCGAAACTATATTATCCATTAAGGCGGCATACCTCTGGATAATAATAGAATTCATGATAATATGAAAACCACCGGAGATTATCAGGATTATGATAATCGCGAAGAAAGAAGTGATAAGTTTTATTTTGATGCTCTGAAACATAATAAAAACAAGCCGGAATCGGCTTATTTGACGCCTGATTTATAAACTTCTTCGTAAGTATGGAAACCGTCGTTGATTACCGCCCCCATCAGGTTGCTGCGCGTGACTAAAATCGAATCTATAAAAAAAGACGGAATATCCGCCCAACCATTATTAACAGTATTGTTTACTTCCGGATTCCGGCCGTTAGCCAGGGCGACCGCGATTTCCGCCGCCTTATAAGCCAGTAAACTTATCGGCTTATAAACGGTCGAGGTTTGCGTGCCGGCAAATATCCGTTGATAAGCGGCTAATTCCGCGTCTTGTCCGGAGACCGGAATCTTTCCGGCTAGCCCCCGCTCTTCCAAAGCTCGGATAGCGCCGAAAGCGATTCCGTCGTTAGCGGCGACAATCGCGTCCAACTCTCCGCCGGCGGCCAAATAATTCTTAATTGTCTTATAAGCTTCGTCCGGTTTCCAGTCCTCCATAAACTCATCGATTACTAATTTTATTTCCCCGTTTTCTATCTTCGGCTCCAAGACTTTCATCGATCCCTGCTTCAGCAGCTGAGAATTATTATCAGTCGGCGCGCCGCCGAGATAGGCGAAAGCGAGGGCTTCTCCCGTCTTTAAACTGGAACTGGTGGCGACGGCCACAATACTGGAAGCTTCCAATTCGCCGACCTTGACGTTATCGAAGGAAAGATAGAAATCAACGGCGCTATTTTTTATCAAACGGTCATAAGCGATTATTTTAACACCGCCCGCTTTCACCCTGGCAATGACCGGCGCGAGCGCCTCGGAGTCAGAGGGCACAATCACAATAACTTTCGCCCCCTGGCTGGCCAGATTCTCAATCTGTGAAGACTGAGAATCAATGTCATAATCGGATAAAGTAACGCTCACTACCGCTCCCAGTTCTTGAGCTTTCTGCACGAAAAGATCCCGGTCGGTGAACCATCTCTCTTCCCGAGTGGTTCCCAAAGAAAAACCGATTATAATCGGCTCTTGATAAGCTGTCTGCGTCCCCCGGACATTTAAATCCCGGTTAAGCCAGAAGACGCAAATAATCATTAAAGCTAAAAGTACCAAAACGATAATGATTTTTTTCATATTATTTGACGATTTATTTGACGATGCGACGGATTTCGGCGATTAAATTTTCAATAACGAAGGGTTTTTCCAAAGTTCCCTTAACCACATTCAACGCCTTGAATTCTTCCATCAAGTCGCCCAATTCTTTAGAGGTTATCGGCAGGGCGGAAGCGAGCAGGACCGGAATTTTCTTCAATTTCTCATTAACACTCATCGCCCGGCAGACCTCAATGCCGCTGAAATCAGGCATCATGATATCTAAAATCAACAAGTCGTAAGGCGGATTGTCAATCATCTTATTAAGCCCCTCGCGGCCGGCGTAAACCACATCAATCTCAAAATTATCTTGGCTCATGAGGAGCGCTTTAAGAGTAGTGGCCGCGTTGACGTCGTCATCAATAATTAAAATTCTCATAAATTTTTATTTAATAAATAATAAATCCAGTCTGAAACAATTATAGCTCATTTTGAAGAATAATAGAAGATTTTTGAGGGATTAAGCTGGACTAAGACATGCCGGTAATTTTAAGAAAGACGGCTGTTTTTATGGCGGCCTGTTTATAAAAAAGCCCTCGGTTCGATTGA
>CAZJSQ010000012.1:0-19192 GCA_964548885.1 uncultured Gammaproteobacteria bacterium | reverse complement strand
CATTCGGGCAGTCTTTTCCTTATTTTTTTATTCAATACAGCAATTAATGACTTTCTTAACGAGAGCGCCGAGTTTACCGATAAATCCGATCGGCTCCTTGTCTTCTTTATTTAAGGCTTCAGCGTCAATTTTTTTAATATCGCCAAGGTCAATCAATTTCATATTCAGACCCCAGAACATCGAATATAAATTATAGGCTTTCTTAAACATCTCTTCCGCTTCCGGCTTGTCGCCCTTGCCCTGCGCTTTGGTCCCGACCTCCATTAAGCGGTAAGACGCGGCCAGAAGATGCTTGGAAATGCACCAGACTTCGCCTTCATAATCCTTGATTATTTTTTTCAATAAGTCTTTGCGCATCTCGCGGACTTCGCCGAGCAAGTCGTAGTATTTTGAGTTGCCGGTTTTGGCGCCGGTAAAGAAAAAATGCTCCTCGATACTGACGAGATTCATGATGGCGATACTCAAATCCTGGTCGGAAGAAAGGTCGAGAACATTATCTTTCTTGAGCTTATCGACTTTGGCTATCATCTCGTTCAGGCTTAAGATACTGGACATATTATTATAAATTAGCGCTTTATTATTGGTTAATGATTTATTTTATTAACGCTTTCATTATTAATATTTATCTGGTCAGAAAATAAAATACCAAACTTAAAACGATTAAACCTCCGACCGGCATCGCGATTTTTTGGAAAGGGAAATTGGCGCGGCCGCGGCGTTTTTTAAGACAATCATACCAGAGAGTCATTATTAGGAAGCCGATACTGCCGGTGATGACGCCTAAAATAAGTTTGTCTAAACCCCAGAAATGGTTAGCGGGGTTGCCGATAAAACCTTGTCCCCAAAGCGGCCAAAGAGTCAGGCCGTAATAAAGGACGGTGACAAGGATATCGCGTAAATCTTTATTGCCGAAGAACCAGTTTTTTTTATTCAGCCAATTGATGGTCCAAATAGTCAGAGTGATAAGCAAACCGCCGATCCAGACGCCGCCGATAGTATCGTCGATGCCCAGGTATTCGCTTAATCCGAGGCCGGCTCCGACCGCGATAACGCAAACCGGGCAGACAGCTTGGGCTTTCAGGGCGAAAGCTAAACCGCCGGCGGCGCCAAGAGCGATAATTTTATTTTTAGAACGCAGTGCTGGCATAAATCTTCACTTTAGAATCTTCACTTTAAAATCTTTATTTTAAAGCTTTGAAATAATTTATAATCGGTTCGTCGCCCATCAAGCATTCCTGACCGTCGAAGAAAAAGGGAACGCCGAGGCTCTGGGCCGTGTCCAGTCCGCATTCTTTCGCCTTGCGTTCCAAAAGCGTCGCGTTAGTCTGGTTTTGAGCCACTTCTTTTTCCTCAAATTTTATCTTATTTTTAATTCCATTCTCATTTATATAAGTCTCCACATTCTGGCAATGCGGACAAGAATCGCTATAGAACAAAATCATAGTCGTCGGCCTCTTCGCATAAATTATCGCGCCGATAAATATCGCCGCCACCGCCAAGATGACCAAAATCCGGTTGCTTTTGAAAAATATTTTTATTTTATCCATAGAATATATGATGATTGCTCTCCGGCCTAATCTTAATTATTTTTTGTTTAGCGTAAACCTATAATAACATATTTTTTTGAGCTTAGCGATGATTTTTGATGTTATCTAAGACTTCCGCGATAAAATCTTTTTTAGATATATTTCTGGTGGCGATAGCCCCGCGGTCGCGGACGGCGAGAGTCGGGGAATTGGCTTCTTTGTCGCCGATAACGAGCATATAGGGGACCTTCTCATTCACGGCTTTTCTGATTTTATTGCCGACGGTTTCATTGGCGTCGTCAATTTCTACGCGAAGGCCGGCGATCTTGAATTCGGCGGCTAATTTTTGGCAAGCCGGGATATGGGTTTCCGCGACGGAAACTATTTTTACCTGGATCGGAGAGAGCCAAACCGGGAAAGCGCCGGCGTAATGTTCTATTAATAAGCCGATAAATCTTTCAAATGACCCGAAGAGGGCGCGATGTAACATATAGGGCCGTTCTTTTTCGCCCTGGTTATTAGTGAAATTCATGTCAAAACGTTCCGGCAGATTAAAATCGAATTGCAAGGTTGAGCATTGCCATTCTCGTCCCAGAGTATCCTTGATTTTGAAATCTAATTTCGGGCCGTAGAAAACGGCGCCGCCGATATCTTTCTGGTAAGTTAATTTTTTTTCTTGAGCGATTTTTTCCAAAATTTGTTCCGTCAGATTCCAGCCGGCGTCGCTACCGATATATTTAGTATTTTGTGGATCGCGGACAGAAAGGTAGACGTTAATATCTTTTGTCTTAAAACCGAAAGAGGTGTAAATAAATAGGATAAAATCGACTGCTTTTCCTAATTCTTCTTCAACTTGGTCGGCGCGGCAGATGATATGAGCGTCGTCCTGGGTGAAACCGCGGACACGGGTCAATCCCGATAATTCTCCCTTCTTCTCAAAACGATAAACTGTACCGCATTCCGCCCAACGGAGAGGGAGCTCACGATAGGAATGGGGGTCATTTTTATAGATCCTGACGTGGAACGGACAATTCATTGGTTTCAAAAGATAAATTTCAGACTCCTTGATTGCCTCTTTATTCTGATTAGCGGATAAGCTCTGTCCAATCTCTATCGGCGGATACATGCTGTCATTATAAGATCCCCAATGTCCGGAGGTTTCCCAGAGAGATTTATTTCCGATATGCGGCGTTCGAACTAAATCATAGCCGGCTTCTTCATGAGCCTTATACCAAAAATCTTCAATAATACGCCAAAGTTTCGCTCCCTTCGGGTGCCATAAGGGCAGGCCCAGACCGACCATCTCATCGATATGAAAAAGGTTCAGCTCTTTCCCTAATTTGCGATGGTCTCTTTTTTCCGCTTCCGCCATCATCTTCAGATAAGCGTCCAGTTCTTCTTTAGTGTCAAAAGCCAGGCCGTAAATACGGGTGAGCATTTTATTTTTTTCGTCGCCGCGCCAATAAGCGCCGGCCAGCTTGTTCAGTTTAAAACTGCCGGGTTTTATTTGATTGGTACTCTCTATATGCGGGCCGCGGCAAAGGTCGGTAAACTTGCCGACGGTATAATAACTGACGACTGTTTCGCCCTGGGTTTTTAAATCACGAATCAGCTCGGCCTTATAGATGTCTCCGGCTTGCTCCGCTTTTTTAATTCCGGCGTCAATCGGCGATTCACTGCGTTCGAATTTTAAATTCTGTTTCAGGAGATGAGCCATTTTTTTCTCTATCTCTTTGAGATTGGCGTCACTTATTTTTATGTCGCCGAAATCGATATCATAATAAAAGCCGTTCTCAATCGCCGGCCCGATGGCGAGCTGCGCGCTCGGCCACATTTCCGTAATCGCGGCGGCGAGCAGATGGGACAGGGAATGGCGTTTCACTTCCGGGCTGATTTCGTTTTTCATATGGTTAAGATTAATTATTATTAAGATTGTTTCCGGCCCTTTATTATCTTACCTTATTAGCTTACCTTTTAAAAAAGTCCCCTCCTCGCAAAAACAGTCAAAACTGTTTTTGTCAGGACGGGACTTATCGGGCGCGGGTTGCGCCGATTTTTGAGTCTCGCGGTTCCACCTGGCTTTTTTCGTCAGTCGGCCGCCGCCAAACGGCAACGGGCAAAGAACGAAAACTCTTTTTTATTTAAGCGAGCGGGTTATTTAGAAAAATATGAATATTTTTCCAACCGAACTTGGTAGGCTCGGCCACCGGCTAGAAGTATTTTCATTATAGTCTTAGTGGTGATTTTTGTAAAGATAGCGAGCGGTTAAGTTGATTAGTTAAAATTAATTTTATATTAGCCTTTAGCTAAAACTAGCCCATAAACCTTAGCCGCGTCTCGAGCGCGCAAAGCCACGGCGGCTTCGTTTAAGGTGGCGCCGGTCGTCACGACATCATCAATAAGAATAACGGTTCGGCCGGTCAAATCGCCGCCGGCATAAGCAAAAGCGCCCTTGACATTCTCCAACCGCTCGGCTTCGTTTAACGATGTTTGCGCCCGGCGATGTTTTATTCTTTTTAATTCGTAAGACAGCGGATAGGAAAAATTGGCGGCGAATTCGCGCGCCAGTATTTCCGCTTGATTGAAACCGCGCCAGCGCTCGCGTTTTTTGGAGAGAGGAACCGGAATTATGATTGAGTCGTCCGGAATTATGATTGAGTCGTCCGGAATTATGATTGAGTCGTCCGCCATCGCCGTCGGTTTGCTAAGACGGGCTAAAACTAACTGTCCCGACCAGTACAAAGCTAAAAAATCCGCCAGCGGTTTCCCGATGGCGGCCAAAAAATGATATTTGAATTTCTTGATCATGTCCGCTAAAAGCGTATCGTCGTAATCGCCGGCAATAAATATTTTATTCAGCGCCGGCGTTTTGAGATTATAGATTTTTTCCCCGCCGCTGAATTTTAGGCGGCGCAAACAGTCCGGACAAAGCCATACCCCTTCCTGTTTGCACCCCAGGCATTCCAGGGGAAATAATAAATCCAAAACGAACGCTTTCAGCCGACTAAGCGGCCTGGGCATGTTTATATTTAAATAATTTATAGCGAACTTCCGGTCTTAAGGCAAATCAATCTTATAAATCTGACCGGTCGTTTTATCGGTAAAATACAGAAAATCCTTATCGGTCGGGACTATGACTTCGGAAATATTATAAGCGCCATCGGGGATGGCGATCAGTTCTTTGGTTCCGGTCGTCAGATTTATTTTATATAAGTTATCTTTAGTTTTATCGGCTAATTCCGGGAACATGCCCGAACCTCTGGCTAAAGTTTCCGGGACGGCGCAATAGACTTCATTATTGGAAGCGAAAGTGCATTTATCGGCCCAAGTATTTAAGCTGATGCTTTGGCGATTTTGGCCGATAGTGTCGCCGACGGCGCCCACTATCCATAATTGCGGGCTCAAGTCGGTATTCGTGCTATAAACGCTATATAATAATTTATCGCCGGTCGTCGACCATTTTGATTCCAGACCGCGCCCCTCAATAATCGTCGATTTAAAATTTTCGCCGTTTAACCCGACGAAATAGACTTCTTGGCGGTTAAAATCCAGACCCTCGGTATACATCGCGACAATCTCATTGTTCGGCGACCAGGAGGCGTAGACATTCTTATCGTTAGTGCCGATATTTTCCAAAGCGATCGCTTTAGAACCGTCGCCGTTTGCTATAACGAGCCAACGATTTTCTTCATCCAACCCTAAACTTTTAGAAACTATTCTACCGCTGTCGGGAGAGAAAGAAAAATCCTGCCAATGGGCGGGAAGGGTTACCTGGGATTTATTTGAGAAATTATACAAGATTTTATTGCCGTCGGGATATTCAATTATCGCCTGATTCTTATCCGGCGCCCAGACGATACTATCAACATCGTAAAAGACCTTATCGCTTAGGAGGACGGCTTGGCCGTTGTCGTCCAGGCGGTAGAATTTTCCGTCGTTTTGGTCGTAATATTGAATTTTTCCGTCACCGGATAAAGTCGGTCCGAGAATCGGGTTTTCCGTGATTGTCTCAATTTTAGTCAGACCGCCGATGGCCACCGGACTCACTCCGCCCTCGTTCGGGATTTCGGTCGGGATAGTGATGCCGCCTGGCAGGAGACCGTCTCCGCCGCCAGTAACTCCGGTCGCATCCCCCGCGCCCAGAGTCGGCAAACCGCCGATCGTTCCCGGGGTCGTCGTCGCCACCGGCGTTATTATTTCCGCCTTAAAGAAAAAGCGCCATAAAAGATAGCCGATTATGAAGATTAGGGCGAGGAAGCCGAGGATCAAGAAAATTTTTTTGAAGCGGTTGAAAAAATTCATATGTTCGCTTGTTTAATGTTTCTAAATAATATATAATTATTATATACTAAAAAATCAGATAATTCAATTTAAAATGGGGGAAGCCCAACAAAGATTATGAGCTCTTTTTTTCTTGGCGGCGACAACCTTTTTTTAGGGATTGATATCGGCGATTCGTCATTGAAGATGGTTGAACTCAAGAAAAAGAATCGCCGGATTTATCTTTCTAATTACGCTTTTAGCGAAAATGTCTCGGAAATCAACTTTACCAAGGTTGAAGATGCTAATTATTTGGCGCGGGCGTTAAATAAAATCCGGGCGGATGCGGGGATAACCGCCAAGAAAGTCACGGCTTCGCTCCCGACCTTCGCCGTTTTTTCTTCGATAATCAATATCAATAACGTTGACAAGAGAGGCTTGACCGAAGCGGTTAACGCCGAAGCGAAGAAGGTTATTCCGTTGCCTTTGGACGAGATGACTTTGGATTGGAAAATTATTCCCGATGCCGACGGTAAAATTTCGACGAAAGGAAATGCGCAGGTATTTTTGACCGGCAGCCCGAAGAAGCTTGTCCGGAAATATATCGATATCTTCAAAGCGGCCAAACTGGAATTGGCGAGCCTGGAAACGGAAACTTTTTCGCTCGTCCGGTCGCTCGTCGGCGATGATAAATCGACGGTTATGATCGTGGAAATAGGCGCTACCAGCACGGATTTATTTATCGTCAAAGAAAGCATCCCGGTCCTGAACCGGAGTCTGGCCGTCTGCGCTTCCACTATCACGCGCGCCTTGGCGGAAAAACTCGGCCTGACTTACGCGCAGGCGGAACAATTCAAATTTGATTTAAGTATGACGCTGGCCGCCGATACCAATGAAAAATTGCCCCAACTTTTAATCAAGACCCTGGAGCCGATAGCGATGGAGATGGAGTATATGTTGGATTTTTTCCAGTCGCAGAATAAGGGTAATGTTGAAAAGGTTATTTTATCCGGCGGCGGCGCTTTACTTCTTAATTTAGCCGATTATTTGTCCAAGCGCTTGAATCTCCGGGTTGTTATCGGCGATCCCTGGAATCGCGTTCGTTATCCGGAGGAATTAAGGCCGGTTTTAAGCGAAGTCGGACCGCGTTTGGCGGTCGCCATCGGTTTAGCGATGCGGGAAATTGACTAAAAAATGAATGTTTCTGTAAAAATGTTTCTGCAAAAAAGAAAACTGAATAAGCCGAAAGAAACGAAACAACGCGAGCTTCAAAACCCGAAAATTTTGGAAGTTAACCTGATCAAAGAGGAAGCGGCGGTTTCTTTTAATTGGAGCAAGAACCTCTTAATGCTGGTTTTCGTTTTATTTTTGGCGGGGCTGGTGGTGGCGGAAGTTTATTTCGGGCTTAATTGGTGGGAAAAGCAGGAGGCGGCCCAAATCCAGGTTTTAAGCGATAAGGTCATGAAATTGAACGAGGAGACCGGCAAGCTCAAGAAATCAGCCGCCGCCGCCTTGGCTTATAAAGAGAAATCCGCGGTTTTTACCGGTCTGCTTAGCGATCATATTTACTGGAGCAATTTTTTTAACTGGCTGGAGAAGAATACTTTAAGTTCGGTTCGTTATGGGGGGTTTTCCGGAACGCTTGACGGCGCCTATTCATTCGCGGCGACGACCGGTACTTACGCCGATGTCTCTTGGCAGGTTAAGGCTTTCTTGAATGATCCCTTGGTCCAAAAGGTTGAAGTGACGAACGCGGCTTCTTCTAAAGATAAGACGAAATCCGATCGAATCAGTTTCAATCTCGTTTTAAAAGTCAATCCCGGCATTTTTAAGAAATAATTATGGTCAATCAACCGGTCAGAAATCAGAATAGTTTGAATTTATTTTTAAATAATTATTTTAATATTATTTTGGCGGTAGTTTTGATATTATTCTTATTTTTCGCTTATCTGGTATTTTTAGCCCCAAAATTTCGAGCGACGCAAGCGGCGATTAGCGTAAATACCGAAGAGAAACAGCTCTTATACGAAGCGACCCAGAAAAAGCTGGCCAGCCTGAAGATTATTTCGGAAGTCTATCAGAAAATAAATCCGTCCGATTTGCAGAAATTTAATAGCGTTCTGCCCGACAGTTACGCCCGGGAGAGACTGTTCGGAGAACTGGAAGAAATTATTTCTCGGGGCGGATGGCTTATTTCCAGTGTCACCATCTCTCCCGAAGAAGCTGCCGCCAAGGCGCCGGCTCCGGCGGTCGACGCGGGCGATCCCGCCTCGGCCGCGACCTTGAATAATAAGAAGGTTGGCACTGTCAGCCTGCAGCTTAGTCTGACGGCGATAGACTATTCGGGCTTCAAGAATCTGTTGCGCCTCTTAGAAAATAATTTGCGTTTATTTGATATTACGAGCGTTGAGTTTTCACCGGCCGCCGACGCCGCCACCGTCGTTATCTCCACTTATTACTATCAGCCTCTATAACCGGGGATTTTCATCAGTCTTATTAGCGATATGAAAAAAAATTTTAGCCTCATCCTTTATATCATCATTATTCTCGTTATTTTGGGAGGTTTATCTTTGTTTATTTTTAAAGATTCAGTTTTAAAGGTCTTGCGCCAAGAAACGGGAGTGGATTCGGCCGCCAAGGTAACGGATATCAGCGGGACCGCGGTGACAGTGGCGAGCTCCAGCGCTTTGGATATAAGCATTTTAAAACTGCCGCGCTTCGTCGCCCTGGTCAACCAAGTGGCTAATTTTGATTTTAATAATATCTGTTGGCGTCCGGATGTGGCGGTGAGCCAGCCGATCGCTCCTAAAGCCGTGAGCGAAACCGAGGCCGGAGCGACCAGCACCGAAGCCACGGCCGCCGTTAATTGCGTCCAGGGCAATAGTCTGCCTTTCAGCGTTAAGAAAAAATAGTCCCGATAATAATTCTAATAATCGATAACAGTTCTAATATATAAAAGCGCCGGTTTAATTCGTTAAGATTAAAAAGAGCATCGATTTTCTATGGATAAGAACGAACAGCTGATAAATTTATTGTTGTCTAAGAAGCTGATTGACGCCGCTAAGGCGGAAGAGATTAGAAAGGCCCCCTTGAAGAACAAGGGAGACTTGAGCGGGTTTTTGCTTAATCAGAAAATAATCACCAACGAACAGTTGACCGAAGCGCGCGCCGCTCTTTACGGTCTGCCTTATTATAATTTGGTCAATGAAGAGGTTGTGGAAGAGGTCGTGAGATTTTTGCCGGAAGAAATAGCCAAGACTTACCAAGTCATCTGTTTCGGGCGGGAAGCTAATGTTTTGAAAGTCGGGCTGGTTGAACCGAACTTGAAGGCGATGGAAGCGGTTAATTTTTTGGCCGCCGACGAAAAACTCCAGATTCAATATTTTCTTGTTTCTAACGCCGGCTGGCAGAAAATTTTCAAGCAGTATCAAAAGATTGAAGAAGAAATTTCCAGCGCCTTGGAAATCAAGGCGAAAGAAGAGGGCGAAGAATTGGTAACCGTCAAGACGGAAAACGAGGAACTGAACACCGAAGATATCAATAGCGCTCCGATCTCGCGCATCGTCTCCGTCATCATCCGCCACGCGGTGGAAGCGCGCGCTTCCGATATCCATATTGAGCCGTTCGCCAAAGAAAGCCGCGTCCGCTATCGCATTGACGGCATTTTGCACACTTCCTTAACTTTGCCTAAAAGCATCCATAACGCGATTATCGCCCGTATCAAAGTTTTGGCCAAATTAAAACTGGACGAGACTCGCATACCGCAAGACGGCCGTATCCGTTTATTGGTCAATAAACGGGAAATTGATTTCCGCGTTTCCACTCTGCCTTTAACCAACAGCGAGAAAGTCGCGATGAGAATTCTTGACGTTTCCAAAGGCGCCCCCAGCCTGGAAGAGCTGGGTTTTAATAAATTGGCGCTCACCCGCATCAATAACGGCATCAAAAAAACGAGCGGAATTTTTTTGGTCACCGGTCCGACCGGCTCCGGCAAGACTACGACTTTGTACGCATTGCTTGATATCTTGAATCAGGAAGGCGTCAATATTTCCACGCTTGAGGACCCGATCGAATACGAAATCAAAGGCATCAATCAGTCTCAAGTCCGTCCGAAAATCGGTTTCTCTTTCGCGAACGGACTGCGCTCGTTACTGCGCCAGGACCCCAATATTATCATGGTCGGAGAAGTCCGCGATGAAGAAACGGCGGATTTGTCCATTAACGCCTCTCTCACCGGACATTTAGTCTTATCAACTTTGCATACCAATGACGCTTTAGGCGCGGTTTTCCGCCTCTTGGATATGAAAATAGAACGTTTTTTGTTATCTTCTACTTTAAAGACAGTCGTCGCCCAGCGCTTGGCGCGCCGTTTATGCGAGAATTGCAAACAGGAAACAAAGTTGTCCGAAGAAGCGCTTCAAGAAATAATCGCGGAATTAAAAAACGCTCCGCTTAAGATTATCCAAGACGAGTTGCCGGACTTAAAAGACGTTAATCAGCCGCTCGCGAACCATAAAGTTTATAAGGCCGTCGGTTGTCCGCGCTGTGAAATGACCGGTTATTCCGACCGCGTCGCCATCGCGGAAGTCATTGAAATAAACGATAAACTGCGGGAGATAATCGATGACGGAAAAGTTAATCTGGATATCAATACGGTCAAACAGACCGAAGATTTTTTATCCATCAAGCAAGACGGAATTATCAAGATCTTGCAAGGGAGAACGACCATCGAAGAAGTTTTAAGAGTCATTGAGAGCTAATTATTTGTTTTTATGTCGATTTTTAAATACCAAGCGCAAGACGCCGGCGGCCACATAAAACGGGGACAAATCGTCAGTCTGTCGGAAAATGAAGCGACCGTCAAGCTCAATAAGAAAGATTTGATAGTCACCGGTCTGACGGATGTCACGAATACGACGCTAAGCAAGTTTACCCGTTTAATCGCGCCGATTAAGACTAAAGATCTGGTCATCTTTTCGCGTCAGTTCTCGGTGATGATCTCCGCGAACGTTCCGGTCGTCGAGTCGCTCTTAATTCTGATTGACCAGACCGATAATATTTCTCTAAGGAGCATGGTTTCCGAAATCGCCTTTGAAGTTGACGGCGGTGCTTTCTTGTCGGACGCTCTCGCGAAGCGGCCGCGCATCTTCTCGGAATTTTTCATCAATATTATCAGGAGCGGCGAAACCTCGGGTAAATTAGACGAAGTTCTCACTTACTTGGCCGATGAAATGGAAAAAAGTTATGACATCGCGTCTAAAATAAAAGGGGCGATGATTTATCCGATTTTTATCATCTGTGCCCTATTCGGCGTCGGCATCGTTTTGATGGTTTACGTTATTCCGAATTTGACCGCCATTTTAACGGAAACCGGAGCGCAATTGCCGCTTTCCACCCGTCTGGTTATCGGCACCTCTGATTTTTTGAGAAACTACGCCATTTTAATAATCGCCGCCCTCATCGCTTTGATTATCGGCGCTAAGCTTTATCTGAAAACGTATACCGGCCGGAGGAATCTGGATATAATAAAGCTAAGAATGCCGATTTTCGGAAAGCTTTTCAAATATATTTATCTGATGCGTTTTTCCCGTTCTCTGTCAACACTGTTAAAAGGCGGCGTCACGATTACGCGCAGTCTGGAAATCGTCGCCGCGGTCGTCGGCAATATTATCTACAAGGAATTAATTTTAGAGACTCTGGAATCCATTAACGACGGCAATCCGTTTTCAATGGTTTTTGAAGCGTCGAGCTATGTGCCGAAAATGGTGCCGCAGATGATTTCCGTCGGCGAAAAAACCGGCAAGATTGACGCGGTTTTAGACAGGATTACCGACTTCTATACGCGAGAAAGCAGCAATATGCTGGATAATTTGAGTAAATTAATGGAGCCTCTGATTATGGTCTTAATGGGCGTCGGCGTCGGCATTATGGTCGCGGCGGTTCTACTGCCGATGTATAATTTAGCCAGTCAATTCTAAACCGGCCAATCGGTCAAACCGGTCAAACCGGTCAAACCGGCCCAAACCATTGCGCCTAAAAAGAGAAAATGCTATACTGTTAATAATCGAAGATATCTCGTAATATTTATTAGCCAGTCAATTCTAAACCGGCCAATCGGTCAAACCGGTCAAACCGGTCAAACCGGCCCAAACCATTGCGCCTAAAAAGAGAAAATGCTATACTGTTAATAATCGAAGATATCTCGTAATATTTATAAATTTTGTTAACATAAATATTTAAAAAAATTAAATTCATTTTTAGCCTTTCATTTGATTTTCAAATCAAAGTAAAATCGCTAATTTTGATAGGAGACTTTTATGAAACATAATAAACCGGGCTTTACCTTGATTGAGTTATTGGTAGTCATCGCCATCATCGGCTTGCTATCGACTCTTTCTATTTTAGCCTTAAACACGGCTAGAGCGAGAGCGCGCGACGCCAAGCGTATCGCCGACGTCAAACAGATCCAGACGGCGCTGGAAATGTATTATAACGATACGAGTGATTATCCGGATAACGCTTCGATCACGCCGGGTCTGCCGATTTTTAGCGCGAACGGCACATTCTTACGTCAGGTTCCGGCTCCTCCGACTCCGGCTGACGGCTCCAATTGCGGTTCGCCGCTTGCGTATACTTATACCAAAACGGGAAGTGCCGGTGCAGTGCCTGGGTATACTATTAATTACTGCTTGGGCGCAACCATTAATACCGTTACCGGCAATGTTCTGCAAACCGCGACTCCGGCCGGTATTCAATAGAAAGATTCATAATTTCAGACTGGAAAATTTAATCTTAAAAAAGAGCCGTTTTTCGGCTCTTTTTGTTGGCGTTGACCGAGGGGGAGATGGTATGCTATAGTGGACGCAATCACGATGAGAGGACACGCCTAAGGTTCCGTCCGAAGGATAATGCCTCTTATAAGAAATCCCAGAGCTAGTAGCTATTGGGGTTTTTTATATTCCAATTTGTGTTTTAGAGTATCTAAGAAGGCAGTTTCATTAACAAATCCTCTTAGTAAAGACGAATAGCTGTTTTGATTCGGTATGATTAATTTTAATAATTTATTATTTTTGTTAAGGTATTTTATTAAGCAATAAAAATCACCATCACCGCTCACTATCAGGGATTGCGAGTAGTTTTTATATTCAATCATTGTCTGCAACACTAGCTCCGCGTCTATATTGCCCTTCAAATGGTTAATTTCATTTTGAGAACGATAAGGTATGGTGGGTTTAAAGATCAGAATATAGCCTGATTCACGTAAAAATTTGTATAAATTAATATTATTCGAAGTGAAACCGATAAAGATAAAAGCCTTCTTGGTGTGATATTTGTCTTTTAAATATAAACGGAATTTTCTGAAATCTAATTTCCAGCCCTGGCTTAAAATTCCGAGATTAAGATTTTGGCTGTCAATAAAAGCATAAATTTTTTCCATATTTTTTAGATAATTATTTATCCCCCCAAGTAAATAATCATAGCAGGCGCCAGATTAAGAATAATTAAATAAAAAATAAAAATTATTTAAAGCATGCTATGATTAAGCAAAATTATGCTATAATTAAGCTATGGAATTGTTTTATTTTACGGCCCAAGAAGAATTGGATAGCTTTATAAAAAGCGCCGCTGACGTGCGTGGAGCGGAGTTTTTGCAGTCTTGGCAATGGGGTGAGTTCTTGAAAACGGACGGGGCGGAAATTTCGCGAGTCGGCGCGCGGTCAACCGGGAGCGAGAGGGAAGAATCGACGGTGGGCGGAGCGGAAATGGATAATGATAAAAAAGAAATCTTGGCGGCCGCGACAATCATAAAAAAGCCGCTTTTAGGCGGCTACGCGTATTGGTATTCGCCGCGCGGGGCGGTTTTTAAACCGGATTTAGCGGAAGAAAAGAAAAGAGAAACAGAGGATTTTTTATACGAAGAAATAAGAAAGATAGATTCCGGCGCGATCTTTTTAAGAATAGAGCCGAAAGAACTGAAAGAACCGGGGGAAGACGCGCTTACTATAGGTAACGGATTAAAAAATATGTCCAGCCGTTTTAAAATCAAAAAAACTTTGGACTTGCAGCCCGGACAGACTTTAATTTTGGATTTAGCCGACAGCGAAGAAGAACTGTTGAAACGCCTGCGTCAGAAAACGCGCTATAATATCAGTTTGGCGGCGAAAAAGGGCGTGAAAATAAAAGAGGGAGGGGAAGCGGATTTTTCCGAGTTTTGGCGTTTACTGAATCTAACGGGCGCGCGCGATAATTTCCGTTTGCACGGCGCCGAGCATTACCGGAACTTATTGGACGCGTCGTCTGATTTTATAAAATTATTTTTTGCCTCTTATAACGGAAAAAATATCGCCGCCGGCCTATTCTGTTTTTGGGGCGGCCGGGCGACTTATCTGCACGGCGCGAGCGATAATGAATTCCGTAATGTTATGGCGCCGTATTTACTGCAATGGTCGGTAATCAAGAAAGCGAAAGAAAGCGGCTATAAATATTATGATTTTTACGGAATCAGCGATAAAAAATGGCCGGGAGTAACGCGTTTCAAGCTTGGATTCGGAGGCCGAATCGAGAATTATCCCGGGACTTATGATGTGATTTTTTATCCGGTTTTATATTGTTTTTATGAGTTTATTCGAAAGTTAAGGAGACTGATATAAATAAAAAATCCCCCCGATGGGAGAATCTTTTATATGCTGGAAATCAACAATACCACCGCCGAAAAAATTAACGCCCGAAAGCTCCGCGCCATCGCGGAGAAGTTTAGTCGTGCTTATAAACAAAGCGACGATATTTCTTTGGCGCTTGTCGGCCCCTTGCGGATTAAAAGGCTCAATCTAAAATACCGCGGCCTGAATAAAGCGACCGATGTCTTGTCTTTCACGGCCGAGAACGAAATAATCATCAACATTGCCGACACGAAAAAACCCGAGAAATACCGGGAAATGTTGGCGGAATTAAATATGGATATCAGAACCGCTTTTAAGGTTACTTCTAAAGATGCGACCAGAGAAATGAATGCGACCGGCGCCGCGCGAAAAAAGCGACTAAGCGAATATCTCCTTTATTTTCTGTTCGTCCACGGACTTTTACATTTGGCCGGCTATGACGATAAGACGGAGCCGGGCCGGCGGGAAATGATAAAAAAGGGAAGAGATTTTTTAAAAAATATGCTATAATAATAAGATATTATGGTTAGATATTATGGTTTTAATCCCCGAGAAAAATAGGCTTATTTCAAGCAATCTCCGCCCTCTTATCATCGCAATCCTATTTATTGCCGGTTTTTTTGCGTCTCAAAGCGCTCAAGCCGCGACTTCCACGGTGCGCGGCGCGGCTTGGTGGGGAGACCAGTACAAGTATGTTTATTTTGATTGTCTCGATGATGTGACCGGCGACCGGCTGGATGTTACCGGCAACCTCACGACGCCGCCGGGATTTCGTTTTTATTCAGTGCCTTGTACTAATATAGTGCATCACGTCTCGATTGGTTCCAACAGTAATTTTTTCGGCGACGCCTGGAATTATTCGCTCGGCCTGATTTCTTTTGATGGATCGGGAGTACCGCCGGATAACGGAGCTAGCGTCAATTCCCATTGCCCGAGCACTTGCAATCCCAGTAATAGTTGTTGGTCTTGCTATAATCCGACCGATCAGAAAGTTTACGGCTGGGCGCGGGTGGACGGAACCGGAGATTGGCTAAGACTTGACAGCGCGACGACGACGCCGGTTATGAATCAGAATTGGGATTATCTCGCTAATTCAGTTTTGCCCAATCACGGTATTCTTCCGGGAGATTTTGTCGGCGACGCTTCCAGTAGTAATATCGGCTGGTTAAGTTTTAATTGTGAAAGCGAACTGGGCGGGGCGGGCAATTGCGCGGCCAGACCCTATAAAGTTTATATCAGTAACTTACAGATCGGGCATTTATCGGCTCCGAATTGGAATTATAGCGAAGCCTGCAGCGAGGGAGCTTTAGGGGCGGTTTTGAAATGGCATCTCCGCAGCGGTACGCAAGCAGGTTATGAAGTTGTCGTCAACGACGACCCGTATTTCGCGACCAGCACCGGCGAATATATTTGTTGGAGCGGAGTAAAAACACCGTCGGTCGCGTCGCAATATATCATTCCCAATACGGACTTTAATTGCCAGAATTTGGATTACAATAAGAATTATTATTGGTGGGTGAGGCTGTATTATTTGGAAAATGAGGAATATAAGCCGACCGCCTGGTATCAATTCGGCACAGTTGACGACCATGACGGTTTAGAAGACGAACAGACAGACGATGATCCGGATAGCAATATTCAGACTTTCACGACCTACCGCCACGAATTTCCCACCCCATTTTTTACTTGGTCGCCATATGACGTCTTAGTCGGCACTTCCACGGATTTTGTCAGTGATTCCCAATTTTATTCGACCGGGTCTCCGACTTTACCGCAGAGCTGTTATGGAGTTAATTGCCGTTATTTATGGACCACGACCGACGCCGAGGCGGTTATCAGCAATCAGACCGGAGCGACGACTTCTATTACTTTCTTTCACGCCACCGGCACGACGATAACTTTGCGCCTGACCGATATCGATAATTATGTTTGCAGTATGTTCACGACTCTAAGAACAAATTACGGTCTGCCTATCTGGCGGGAAGTTAAAGCGGAGTAATATATGAAATTAATCAATAAACCGGCGTTCACGCTAATAGAAATGGTCATAAGTATTTCTATGATCGCTATCGTGACCGCGCTTTTTATCGCCAATTACCGTTCGGCCAATAAGCGGACTGACCTGATTATGACGGCGCAGAGTTTGGTCGCCGATCTTCATTTGGCGCAGAATAATACTTTAGGGCTGGTAAAATATAACACCGCCGTTCCGGCCGGCGGCTGGGGAATCGCTTTTGACGTGGCTAAGAATTATTATATTTTATTCGCCGATCTGGACGCGCCCGGTGATCTTGGCCATATGAGTATGGAAGAGGCGGAAGAAGCGCTGGCCGAATACGGCGGACGGATAACGCGCTTGCCGGCCGATATCACCATAGCGAAATTAACGACGACCGGCGAGGTTGATAACGACGCGGTCAACGTTATTTTTTTGCCCCCGAATCCGCAAACGAATATTTATCGCGCCGGCGCCGCCGCCACTTCCTCCGCCCTGGAAATAGAATTGCTGGAGGGGCGGAATAATTCTATCAAGACGGTCCGGATTAATTTCTTGGGGCTGGTTGAAGTTTTGGATTAATTATGAAAAATAATTTTTTAAAACGAGGTTTCACTCTGGTGGAAATAGTCGTCATCTTATTCATCATGTCTATGGGGCTGATCGGCGTCTTGACGCTCATCGTCCAGAATATCCAGAGTCAGAGTTATAATAAAAGTAATCTGATCGCTTATCAATTGGCGCAGGAGGGGATTGAACTTATCCGCAAGGTTCGCGATTCTAATTGGCGCGAGAGCGTGCTTTACGACGATAAGCTGGTGCCGGGCGAGTATTACCTGGATTATACCGATACGGCGCCGTGGCCGCATAACCTTGATAATCCCGCCGAACTGGTTTTAAAACAAGACGCCGCTAATTTTTACGTTCACGATCCGGATGCGGCGACGACCACGCCTTTTTCCCGGCTCATCACTATCGGAGCGATAGACGACCATTCTTTCCAAGTCAATTCGCTCATAAGCTGGGCGGAGCCCGGCCGGAATTATACTTATAATCTGGAAACGATTTTATATAATTGGCGTTAAATAATCGGCGTTAAATAATTAGCGCTAAACGATCCATGAAAAAACTCAAATTACAATCAGCCGGTTTTTCTTTGATTGAAGTGATAGTGTCCGTCGCCTTGTTTTCGGTTATCATTCTGTCCATGACGCAGATTTTTAAGATGGTTGTTGACAGCCAGCGGAGCGCGCTGGCGGCGCAGAACGTCCAAGAGAGCTTGAAATATTTTTTGGAAGTTATCGGTAAGGAGATCAGGATGGCGCAGAGAGATAACGGCGTCTGCTCGGGGGTTCCGGACGATGAGATTTATGTCATTTCCAGTAACGCTTACGGCCACACCCTGGCTTTTAAAAATTATTATAACCAATGCGTCACTTATTCCTTGGAACGCGACGAGGGCGACAAGCAGCGTTTTAAGATTTCGCGCAACTTGGATTTTGATTTTATTTCTCCGGCTAAGATCAGGATTGATAATCTGTCTTTCACACTCTCTTCCGCGGACGCGACGGCTCAACCCGCGATCACCTTGAATCTGAAGGCGCACGCTCTCGGTCAAGGAGAATTCAAGTCCGAGATGGATATCCAGACGACGATGACATCCCGGTATTATAAATAATAAATATCATGTTAACAGCCGGAAGTAAAAAAAATATTAATAAGCGTTTAAATAAATCAGGCAGCGCTTTAATTCTTACCATGTTCATTCTGGCCGGCATGCTTATCGTCGCGATGAGCGGAGCTTACATCGTTTTCTTGGGCATCAAAGCCGGCGGCATCCAGGCGCAGTCCACTAAGGCTTATTACGCGGCCGAAGCCGGAGCGGAAAAACTGCTTTGGGAGCTGCGCTGGAACGGCTATGCTTACGGCGAAATCTCCACAGTTCCCATTTTTCAGGGGAGTTTGACGGGCAGTGAATATAACGTTTATTTTGTGGATTTTCCGCCTTTGATTTTTCGGTCTATCGGCGAGTATCAGAACTCAAAACGCAGCGTTGAAATCCGAATCGGGGATTGATTTTTTCAAGTGCTAAAACCCTTGTCTGCTACCTCGAAAAAATGCTATAATTTAAACAAGAAATAATTGAGAGAATAAACTTTTAATGTTCCTATTTTCAGGACAAAAATCAAAAATCTTTCTCACCGTTTTTCTATTAAGCGGAGTTTTTTTGTTTGTTTTTAATTCAAAAACCGTTCAAGCCTATCACGCCACTTCCAGCTATAACAAGCTCTATAACGACACGCTCACTTCGGAAAATTGGAACGACCTGTTCAGCGATTTCGTCAATAATTGGCTGCCGGTTACTTTGAACGGCCCGGTCGGCATCGCGACGGCCGCGCCGGTATCCGGCCTGGAGGTTAACGGAGTTATCAGGGGCAGTTCCTTGTTCTCGTCCGGTAATGTTGGTTTCGGGACGACGACTCCGAGCGCGCGTCTGGAAGTCGTTCCAGCTTCCGGTTACTCCATTCTCGCCGGCAATTTCAAGATCGGTAATGTCGCTCTGCCGACGACTGACGCCGATGCGGCCACGAAGGGTTATGTCGATTCTTTTGTCGCTTCCGCGACCAGTACTATGTCCACTCTCTGGGGAGGGTCTGTGGTTGGGAATATCTGGAGCTTAAATAGCGGCAATGTGGGGATTGGAACGACTAATCCGACTGAAATTTTGAATATCAATGCGACTAATCCTG
>CAZJSQ010000011.1:18493-19884 GCA_964548885.1 uncultured Gammaproteobacteria bacterium | reverse complement strand
AAGGGACAACAATGACCTTTACGGCTAAATTAGCAAAGCCGGCAAATCCGTAAAGATAAAAAGACAAAAACCAAAAGGACTAAGAAACAAATCTTAGTCCTTCTTTTTTATCCGGCTTGATATTTTCTATCAATATCCTTTCATCTTATACGCCTTGCCTATATATTGCTTCAGGGTTCTCTGGGCATTAAAATATGAAGCGTTAAAACTAATTGTGGAAACCATCAGCTTCCGCCATCTTTCCGGGAAATCGTAATAAAGCGGCAAAATCTCTTTTTCCAGCAAATCATAAATCTCTCCGCCCTTCTTTTCTTTTATCAGCCAACCGGTTTTATTTTTTTTGTAGCCCTCCGGCCACCAGCCATCCAAAGTGCTCGCTTGCGGAATACCGTTATGAGCCGCCTTCATGCCGCTCGTACCCGAAGCTTCATTCGGCGGCAAAGGATTATTCAGCCAAAGATCCGCTCCGGCCGTTAAGAGGTGCGCTTTTTCAAGGTCATAATCTTCCAAAAAAGCTAGCTTGATATTCCGACTCATCTCTTGAGAAAGCAAATTTATCTTTTTAACCAGTTCCCTGCCTTCTAAATCTTGGGGATGGGCTTTACCGGCATAAATTAATTGCAGACGCCTCTGATTATTTATTTTCAATAATCGACTTAAGTCTTGAAAGAGAAATTCCGGCCGTTTATAGACTGCGAAGCGGCGCGCAAACGCGACTGTAAAAATATCATAATCCAATTTAACCTCCTGTTTCTTATTAATATAATCAATCAGCCGTCGTTTGGCCCGCTGATGCGCCAACCAAACTTCAGTCGCCGCTATCTGTTTAACTTTTCTTAATAAAGAATGATCCGCTCTCCACCCGGGGATATGTTTATCATAAAGTTCTTTGAATTCCGGCGCCGTCCAAAATAAAGAATCAACTCCGTTGGTTACCGCTTTGATTCTATTATTCTTATAAATTTTCCGAGCTTCTTGCCGGTGGGCCGATGAGACTGCATTAACAAAGCCGGAAAAATAAAAACCGGTTTGCGTCAAATTAATAGAATTGTTCTTAATCAACCCAGTCAAAGACCCCGGGAAATCCGGTTGGAAACTCAACAAATACGGCAAAGAAAAAATGTCCTGCGCTTTCGGAAGCGGGGTATGAGTGGTAAAGACACATTTATTTCTGACTTCTTTAAGTTTATCTTTCTCTTTATATTGTTTGGAACTTAAGAATACTTCCACGGCCGCCAAGGCGCCATGTCCCTCGTTCAGATGAATTTTCTTAATATTCCTATGACCGATAGCTTCCAGCATCTTTATCCCGCCGCGACCTAGGATTATTTCTTGTTTTAAACGATACTCTTCATTGCCGCCGTACAAAACGCCGCACAGTTCGCGATTAG
>CAZJSQ010000011.1:0-18393 GCA_964548885.1 uncultured Gammaproteobacteria bacterium | reverse complement strand
TTTAAACGATACTCTTCATTGCCGCCGTACAAAACGCCGCACAGTTCGCGATTAGTCTGAGTATTCCCCGACAAGTCTGTATCTAAAAAATAAACCGGAATTTTAAATCCGCTTTCACTTTTTATCAGATAGCGCCAAACTCCGACAAGAATTTTTTCTTTGCCGATATCAACCATAACGGTTTGAGGCATCTTTTCTAAACGCAAAAAATCAGACTTGTCCGGATAGGCTTCTTGTACGCCATCTTTTCCGATAACTTGCTTAAAATAGCCGGCACGATTAAAAAGAGTTATTCCGGCCATAGGAAATCTCAAATCCGCGGCGCAGCGCAGAATATCGCCGGCCAGGGCCCCAAGCCCGCCGGCATAAGTCTTGATATTATTTTCCAGAGCGATTTCCATGCTGAAATAGGCAACTAGCGGCTCCGGTTGGCAGGCGTTATTAATTCGAGAAGCATTATCAGTCATAATTAGATTATACCACAGAAAGAAAACAACAGCCGAATAGCTGTTATTTTATGCTGGGTACCCAGAGAGAATTGAACTCTCGAAAACAGGACCACAACCTGCTGTGTTACCACTACACCATGGGTACCATGATTGTTTTTAAATTTTAATTTTTTGACCAAAAATATGAACCAAATAATGACAATTTCTACACAACCAAACTAAATTCTCTTTAATATTGTGCTTTCTATTGTGATCAATATGGTGGATAATTAATATTCGTTTATCTTCATTACCACAAACATTACAAATTGGTTTAACTTTATTTTCTTTCATTATCCTCTGATAGGTAAATTCACCTCCCCTCCAATTAGCATGTTTTTCGCCACTAAAATATTTATTGCGCCAAATTGTCTGACATTTTTTACTACAAAAATGTTTTCCGCTCTTCGATTGTTTCATTTCTTTTGGCATTTTCCATTTTTCTTTGCCGCAAATATCACATATTATAAAAACTCCTTTCTTTTGTCCTTCGTGCTGGCAAGCTCTACTACAAAACTTGCCATCTCCCCGCTTTAAATGGCTTGGTCTGGCATAAAATTCTGTATTACAAATTTTGCATTTAACTTGCGGCATATGTAATACTATTGTATTGTGAAACAACTTGATTGTCAACCAAAATATATTAAAAACGTACGTGCGCCCGGGGGGAGTCGAACCCTCGTCTAGAGCTTAGAAGGCTCCCGTTCTATCCGCTGAACTACGGGCGCAAATAAATAAATTATCCTTGGCGATAATTTAGGTTAATATTAATAAAAATATTCATTCTTGTCAAATACCAATTTTCATCGAGCTCTGTTATTAACTCACTATTCCTGTTCCACCATTCTTTGCCGCAACGCTTCATAAATAATAATACCTGCCGCCACTGAAACATTTAAAGAATCAATCCCTTCTTTCATCGGTATTTTAATCAATTTATCCGCTTCTTCCAGCCATTTTTTGCTCAATCCTTCCGCCTCCGATCCTAAAACTATCGCCGTCCGTCCCCGCAAATCAACTTCCGTATAAACTCTCGCTCCAATCGTGGCCGCGCCGAAACTTTTTATCTTATTTTTCTTTAACCATTTAATGGTGGCGCTAACCGGAGCGCTGATAATATTTTCCAGGAAAACATGTCCCTCGCTCGCTCTGATTACGTTCGGATTATAAATATCGGTCTGTCCGCTATTAATAATTACCGCTTCAGCCCCGGCCGCGTAAGCCGTCCTGATTATTCCTCCTAAATTCCCGGGTTTCTCGATATTTTCTAAAACAACCACCAGGGTCTCGGCGCTTAATTTCAAATCGGACAATTTTTTATTCTCTGGTCTGGCGATCGCCAAAAACCCATCCGGATTTTCCTTATAACAGATTTTTTTAAAGGCCGCTTCAGAAACTTCTATTCTTTTTCCCGAATCGACAAGATTAAAAATATCCGTTTTATCTTTGATAAGCTCCAAACAATAAAACAAAAAAATTATTTCCACTTGGGCGCGTAGCGCCATTTCAATTTCCCTGAAACCATCAATTAGAATCAGCCCGTTTTTTTTTCGTTCCCCCGGTTTCTTTAAAGCGGCCGCGTCTTTGATCATCTCATTAACCAAACTGGTAATCATAATTTTATTATTATCGCACCGCTTCCATTATAACAACAAAAACCCCGCCTTGAAAAGCGGGGTTTTAAAAGTCTAAATTAAATTTAAATTATGCTCCGCCGCCGAAAGTATGCATGTTAGCAGAATATTTCTTTCCTGCTCTTTCCGGAAATTCACTTACATCAACATTCTTAGCAAACGCGACTATACCTTTAATGGTATGCATCTCCGGGAGCTCGCCTCGAGCAACCATATTTCTGGCATTGACGATAGCGGCCTCGGCGCCATGAAGATCCTTTTCGCTAAACACCATTTTATTAATGAATCCTTTCTTTTTCTTATCTATTTCCGCCTGCATTTCATCAAGCTTCTGCCCGGCTAGAGATAAAAGCTTCTTTTCATCTTCCACTCCCCCGCCACCTTTTTCCTGGGCGGCAAAATTAGCTAATTCCTTTTTAGCGGCCTCCAGATTACCAACATCCTCCCGTTTAATATTTTCAACAATCCCCGGTTTGATTTCTTCGGAAGAAAGAGGCTCTTTCTCGCCCTCTTCTTTAGACTTTTCATTACTAGCTTCCTTACTTAATGGCATGTTCTCAAGTTTCATAGATTTAAAATTAATTCTTATGATCATACTATAACATCTTATTCAAAAATAATCAAGCCCCCTTATTCATTATCTTCGGTCTATGATATAATTACCCCATAAATATATAAATATGCCCATCCCGCAGCTAAGGAAAACTGCCCAAAATTGGAGAAACGGCCACCAATATACCGGCCAAAAATACTCTAATAATAGACAGAAAGATAAAAAAACAAAACATTTTATAAAATTAGCCTTGCTATTAGCTCTTTTCTTGCTAATATTTGCTGTTATTTATGTTTTTTGGGTTTCTCGCGACCTGCCAAACCCTAATCAATTGATGACCCGAGAGGTTGTCCAAAGCACTAAAATTTATGACCGAACCGGAGAGAATGTTTTATATGAAATTAGCGGAAATCAAAGAAGAACCTTGGTGGCTTTAAAGGATATCCCGGATTACGTCAAACAGGCCACTGTGGCCATAGAAGACAAGAATTTTTATAAACACGGCGGATTTAGTCTCTGGTCAATGTTTCGAACAGTAATAACCAATATTGTTTTCAGCCGCAGTGCCGGCGGGTCCACCTTAACCCAACAGTTCATCAAGAACGCCGTTCTGACTTCGGAAAAAACCATCCCTCGCAAAGTGAAAGAATTGGTTTTAGCTTATCGCCTGGAAAAAAAATTCTCTAAAGATGAAATCCTCCAAATGTATCTTAATGAAATTCCTTACGGATCAACCGCTTATGGCGTTGAGGCCGCCAGCCAAAAATATTTCGGCAAGAATGTTAAAGATGTTTCTTTGGCGGAAGCGGCCGTCTTAGCGGCCATAGTCCAGGTTCCGAGCCGTTATTCTCCTTACGGTCCAAATAAAGATATCCTTTTAGGCAGAAAGGATTATGTTTTAGATTTAATGGCGCAACAAGGTTATATTTCCGAAGTCGAGCGCGACGCCGCTAAAATCCAAGAAATAAAATTCAAAGGACCGGAAACAAATATTACCGCTCCGCATTTTGTCATGTACATCAAAGATGTCTTGGCGGATAAATACGGAGAAAAGATGGTGGAACAAGAAGGGTTAAAAATCTATACCACTCTTGATTTATATAAACAGCGGGCGGCCGAAGAAGCAATCGCCAACAGAACTAAAGACTACCCAGAAAAATACGGGGCTAATAATGCCGCCCTTGTCGCCATCGATCCGAAGACCGGGCAAATATTAGCTATGGTCGGCAGCCGTGATTATTTTGACGACTCTATCGACGGCCAAGTCAACGTGGCGACTCGGCCGCGCCAACCCGGGTCCTCAATGAAGCCTGTCGTCTACGCGGCCTTGTTTGAAAAAGGTTATACTCCCGACACTATTCTTTACGATGTCGTCACTAATTTTTCAACCGATCCGGCCAACCCTTACACTCCGCATGATTATGACCTTAGGGAACGCGGCCCGGTTACTATCCGCCAGGCTTTAGCCGGATCATTAAACATCCCGGCCGTAAAAGCGATTTATCTGGCCGACATTAATAATGTTATCGATCTGGCCGAAAATTTAGGCTATACGACTCTTTACCCTCGCAGTCGCTTTGGCCTCTCTTTGGTCTTAGGCGGGGCGGAGGTTAAACTTTTAGAGCATACGAACGCTTATAGCGCCTTCGCTCGCGACGGCCAAATCAGCCCTATTGTCAGCATTTTGAAAGTTGAAAATAAAAATGGCCGCGTCTTGGAAGAATACCGACCGTCAGAAAAAAAGGTTCTTAATTCAAAAGTGGCGAGAATGATAAACAGCATCTTATCCGATAACGAAGCCCGAACTTATATCTTCGGCGCCAAAAATTCCTTAACTCTTGGCGCCCGCCCCGTGGCCGTGAAGACCGGAACCACGAATGATTTTCATGATGCTTGGGCCATCGGTTATACCCCATCGCTCGTAGCCGGGGTCTGGGTCGGCAATAGCGACAATAAGGCAATGAAGGGTAAAGCCGACGGCAGTGTTTTGGCCGCGCCAATCTGGCGCGATTTTATGGCCAAGGTTTTAGGAGATACCCCGACAGAAACTTTTAAAGCTCCCGATGATTATAAAACCGGCAAACCTATTTTAGACGGGCAAATACCGATTGAAACAATCCAAGTTGATATTACTACCGGATTACCGGCCGGCAGTTCCACCCCGCTCGAGTTGATTGGAACAAAAATCGGTCCGGCCTATCATAATATTTTGTATTATGTAGATAAAGATGATCCTCTGGGCCCGGCCCCCAATGACCCTTCTTCAAATCCCCAATTTAATATCTGGGAAAAAGCGGTTAAACTCTGGGCGGAAAAAAACGCTTCTTCGACGCCGGTTGATTCCGGGTCGCCAGCTTCCGCCGATAAACCGCTGATAAAAATAATATCTCCGCTCGCCAACCAAATCATCTCTTCTGATAACTTAGCCGTCCAAATAGAAGTTCTCGGCGCCAAGGACATCAGCCGCATAGAATACTATCTTAATAATAATCTCTGGCAAACCGTGGCTAAAACGGCCCTGACCAGCCAACCGGTAACTTTTTTAAATAATGGTTATCACACCCTTAAAGCGGTGGTTTGCGATAGTGTTGAAAATTGCGGCGAAGTCTCGACTAATTTTAATCTGAATATCAAAAATAACCCCGTCAATTCGAACAAGGGCTCGTTGAAAATAATCAACCCCCCTTCCAGTACCAGTCTCAAGACCAGCTCTTTCCCCTTATCCATAAAACTGGATATCGGCAACCCGTCCAGAACCGCCTCGATAAATGTTTTTATAAAAAATGTTTTAAGCGGCAATTTAACTAATTTGAAAGATATAAATGATCCCTCCTCTCCGCTAGAAATTTTCTGGGAAACCCCGCCCCCGGTCGGGGATTATCTTCTTTACGCCCGGCTCAACGACTGGAACGGAGATATAATCAAAAGCAATGAAATAGAATTAAATATGAAATAAACAAAAACAGCCCGGATAAAGGGCTGTTTTAAAAATTAATAAGAATCGACTACTGTCTTATCGGCATTACGATATACAGATAACTATCATCTTTTTCCGCCCTTAAGACACACGGGGTATTACTGTTTAAAATTCCTATCCTCACTAAATCGCCGCTGATATTATTTAAACCGTCAATCAAATAGCGATAATTTATAGTTATCTCGTTATCTCCGCCGGTCACGGTCGCTTCTATTTCGGCCTGGCTCTCGCCGCTGGCCCCGGAAAAAGCCGAAACAATAATCTTGTTTTTAGAAAATTTGAGAGTAACATCATTAATCCCGGTTTTTGAAAAAAGCGCCGACGCTTTGACCGCTCTCGTCAATTCTCCTCTCTCCACCGATATTTCCGTCTGGCTTTGCGTCGGGATAATCTGTTTATAATCCGGATAGTGCCCGTTAATCAAACGGGAAATTAAATCGACAGAATCGACCGTAAACAATATTTGGTTTTCGGTTATATAAATTTTGACATCAACCTCCGATTCTAACGAGCTTAAATCAAGGCTGTTTAATATTCTAAGGATTTCTTGAGCGGTTTTGGCCGGAACAATAACTTTAATATTATCTTTAGCTCCTTTATTGACCACGCTAATCTCGCTTTCCGCCAAACGGTAGCTGTCGGTAGCGGCTAAACTTAACTTATCCTTTAAAAACGAAAATAGAACGCCGGTTAACTCTACTCTGTTTTCGCTGGTTGACACCGCAAAGATAACGCTGTTAAGGGCTTTTCTAAGATCAATAATCTGGCAACTGAAGTAAGCGTCTTTGGGAATGACCGGAATTAAAGGAAAGTCTTTGGCGAGATCGCCTTTAATCTTGGTCTTATAGCTGCCACATTCCAGCTTTAATTCGCCGTCCTTTTCCTCTAATTTAACCTTCCCGCTTCCGTTCAATAAGTTAACGTACTCGGTAATAAGTTTAGAATCAACCGTAAACTGCCCGTCAGTTTCTATTTTACCGCGCAGCTGGTGGATGACGCCTATTTCCAAATTAGTGCTTATCAGCTCGATATTCCCCTTTTCGGCTTTTATCAGAATATTATTAAGAATCGGCAGATTAATATTCTTAGTGGTTATATGTCCTACTAGGTTTAATCCTTTTTTTAAATTTTCCTGCAGGCTGACTAAGCGCATATATTTAATGGTTACTATATTATTAATTTATATATATTAAATTAATAATAGTAATAAGGGCGGGGATAACTTTAAATTTATTTATTTTATTGATTTTTAAACAGGTTTTTATTGGTTTTTTGTTAATTCCCTTAGGTGGTAAAGAAGTGCTTTAATTGTTTATTCCCTTTCGCTCTTTGGGGGCAACTTTTTTAAATCCATTTTTATTCACAGGGTATGTTTTTTTTCACCAAGAATCCAACAAGGTGTTAACAGGGCATTCCCCAAGAACTTCTCGATTAGTAGGAGGAGTTAAACAGCTGTCTGATGGAGTTTAGTTCTTGTTTTATTTTTTCATTCCCTTTTTCTACGGTTTCGCGCTGGATTTTATTATAAGAATGCATGGCCGTGGTGTGGTCGCGCCCGCCCAGTTCGGCCCCGATTGTCGGGTACGAGGTGCCGATATCTTCTCTGATAAGGAAAATAGCGATTTGTCTGGGCCAAACCAATTCTTTTTTACGGCTTTTCCCGATCAGGTCTTTATAGGTCGTGTTGTAAAACCTGGCCGTCGCCTCGACAATCTCTTTGGGGGTCAGCGATTTGATTTTAATATTGGAAACATAGTCGCTAAGAATTTCCTTGACGCTTTTTAAAGTCGGCGTTAACCCCTTAAACTGATGAGAAGCGATAACTTTTATCAGGGCGCCCTCCAGCTCGCGGATATTATTTTGAACGTGTTCGGCGACATAAGCCAATATTTCCCGATCCAGAGGGCAGCCTTTTTCAATTGTTTTTTTTTCTAAAATAGCGATTTTGGTTTCAATGTCCGGTTTGCCGATATCCGCCACCATCCCCGATTCAAAACGGGAAATAAGGCGGCCTTCGATGGCGGGGATTGATTTTGGCGGTCGGTCGGAGGTCAGCACTATTTGTTTGTCGTTTTGTTGCAGCTCATTAAAGGTGTGGAAGAATTCTTCTTGGGTTCCGTCTTTCCCGCCCATGAATTGGACGTCGTCGATCAACAGCAGGTCAACATTGCGGTATAAATTTTTAAACTCTTTGGCTTTGCCGCTTTTTACGGCCTGGATATAATTATTGGTGAATTTTTCGCTGGTGGCGTACAAGATTTTATTGGTCTTTTTGGAGACGGCGTTACCGATAGCTTGCAATAAATGAGTCTTGCCCAGCCCGACGCCCCCATAAATAAATAAAGGATTATAGGCCTTGCCTAGATTTTCAACGACCGCCAAGCAGGCGGCGTGAGCCAACTCGTTGCCTCGGCCAACCACGAAATTTTCAAACAGATAGCGCGAATTCAATCCTTGCTGGTTACTGGCCCCGTTGTTAGAGGAGGAATTATTATTTGTCGCCGTTTCCCTTTTCTTAAACTGATTGAGCGGGGCGTTCTCTTCCGTTCTGTTTTCCGACCTGTCAACCATTAATATCGGAATCGGCCCCCTTCTCAATTCTATTTTATAAATAATTTCTTGGATTTTTTGTTTAGTGACGCTTTCTAAGGCGCTTAGAATATTCTTATGGTATTTCTCTTCCAGCCATTTTTTAACGAAAGCATTGGGGACGCAGATGATGATTCGGTTATTTTCAAAAGAAGAGATGAAGGTGTCTTTAAACCAAGTAACAAAATTAGCTCTTGATAAGCTTAATTCTATTTCTCCTAAGACGGCTTGCCAGATTTGTTCGCTGGTCATAGTAGTTGATTATCTTGGTTTAGGGATATTGATTAGAGATTTATATCAAATTTAATTATATTAGATAAACCAGTTTACCACAAGCTTGCCGGTTGTTTACGATATGTTGATAATAAGGGGACAACTTTTTAGAAAATATTTTTAAACCTTTATTGACTCCGATAAATAAAAGTGTTATCTTATAGGAGAATAATAAATTAAATTTGATCTTATGCCGAAAAGGACCTATCAGCCCAATAAGAAACGGGCCAAAACAAAACATGGGTTTATAAAAAGAATGAGCACTAAGGATGGACGCGATGTTTTAAAAGGCCGCCGAGATAAAGGTCGCAAGAAATTATCAAAGTAAGCGCTATACACGCCAGATGTTAAAAAAAAGCAATAGAATAACTAAAGATAAAGAGTTTGACCGAGCTTTTAAGATCGGTCAATCTTTTTATACGAAACTTTTTGGCATTAAAGCGGCTAGTAATGGTTTGGAGATTAATCGTCTAGGCGTTTTAATTAGTACTAAAGTTAGCAAAAAAGCGGTTATAAGGAATAAGGTCAAACGTCAAATAAGGGAAATTATTCAAAAAGAACTTCCTAATTTGAAAAATGGCAAAGATTTGGTTATTATAGTTTTTTCTCAAATATTAGGCAAAAAGTTTGAAGAAATAAAAGAGGCTTTTATCTTGGCCCTAAAAAAGCTTAAACTATATAAATAGGCTAATATTAGATAATTTATGTATGAAATGATTGTCTATTTTCCGCGACGGCTGGTTGTCAGGTTAATAAAGATTTATCAAAAAACCTTTTCCTTTGATCATGGGCCTTTTAAGTCGCTATATCCTCATGGTTTTTGTCGTTTTAATCCCTCTTGTTCCCAGTATGGGGTTGAAGCTATTGAAAAATACGGTATTATAAAAGGGGGACTAATGACCAGTTGGCGCATCTTGCGCTGTAATCCTTGGAATAAGGGCGGCAATGACCCGGTTAGATAATTTAAAGACTCAAAAGTTATAAAAAATCCCTAATTAATTAAAATATCACTATGGCTCACTTTTTTACAATCGTTTTTTATCAACCGATTCTGAATCTCCTGGTTTATCTTTATAACACTATTTCCTTTCACGATTTAGGGTTGGCCATTATTTTTCTCACGGCCGTTCTTAAACTAATACTTTGGCCGCTAGGCCGCTCCGCCATCAAGTCCCAGAAATCTCTTCAGGATTTACAACCTAAAATAAACGAACTGAAGAAAGAATATGGGAACGATAAGACCGCGTTAAGCCGAGCCACCATGGATTTATACAAGAGCAATAAAGTGAACCCCTTTTCTTCTTGCCTGCCTCTCTTGATTCAACTCCCTTTTCTGATTGCGGTGTACCGAGTTTTTCGCGACGGCGTCAATAATAAATTGGATTATGTCTATAGCTTTATTGCCAGGCCGGAAACGATTAACCTAGTCTCTTTCGGTTTTTTGGATTTAGACAAACCCAGTATTCCTTTAGCGGTCTTGGCCGGGCTGGCTCAATTTTGGCAAGCCAAGATGATGATCACTAAGCAACCGGTTGTTAAGACCCCCGGCTCAAAAGATGAAAGCATGGCGGCGATTATGAATAAGCAAATGTTATATTTTATGCCGGCCATCACTATTTTCATCGGCATCTCTTTGCCCGGCGGCTTGACTTTATATTGGTTTGTTTTGACTCTCCTCACGGTTTTACAGCAACTGGTCACTTTTCGAAAGAAAAGTGGCACTACCGCAGAAAATAAAATTATTGAGGGAGATATAGTAAAATAGCGGCTGAAGTTAAATGATAATTATTATTTTAAAAGAATAAGACAAAACGTCTTATTTTTTCAAATCTGCGGAGAGGGTGGGACACAGTGGGAACTGAAATATTAAAAAATACCAATAAACATTAAAATTATTTCTTAACTTTAAACATTTTTCCATGTCCAGGAATTATATAATCGGCAACTTCTAATAATTTTTTTCTGCTAATAACCAATTTTTTCATATTAAGTTCCTTGGGATGAGAATCGTCTTTTTTATTGATATCAACAATTTGCTTCTCTTCATCAGTCCACCAAAAAACATCTCCAGCTAAAGCAATTTTCCCTTTGGGGGTATCAACGAGAAGCGATAGGTGCTCTATCGTATGTCCTGGAGTTTCTAAAATTTTAATATCTTTACCTAAAATATGCTCATTAAACTCCAGCATTAAATCCTGATTATACAATAAATTAGTATCAAAAGTTACAAACTTTGCCTTTCCAAAAAGGGCTGCCAATAAAATATGATCTATATGACAATGGGAAAGAAAAACATAATCAATATCGTCTAGTTTTATCTTTTCTTTTTTTAAAACTTTTAGTAACTTAACATGATTACATCCTGGGTCAGTAATAATTTTTTTATTACCAGATTTAATAAAACAACAAGTAGAACTAGCTACCCAGCCGTGTTTTAACTCTTTAGCATAACCCTCAATTAAAATTTTTAATTTGGCCATAATATTAGGTTATAATTGTAATTGCGGTGGCGATGTCCAGAAGTTTGAACCGAAAAAGTGGCTCAAATTCAAGGATATTGATAAAAGTATACACGAATTAAGGGCTATTTACAATCTGCGGAGAGGGTGGGACGTAGTTGGAACGGCGTTAAGCTAAAAGAATCATAGCCGCTTCATATTTTGGCTTTATTAGTTTTCTTGAATTCTCAAATTGTAGTTGATTATATTTATTCGTTAATTTTTGTTTTACTGAATCTCGGGCGTCCCCCTGACTTTTATTCTCATAAACAAAAGCCGCTTTAAAAATTCCAGAAATGTTATTGAAATTACTTAAAACATCAGCTTCGGCTAAAATTTGTTCTTCTAAGCTCTTGCGGATGTTATTTTTAGAACCACGATGATTTAAAATGCAAAGTTTAACTAATTCTATTTTTTCTTGCGGATAATTTAACTCCTTTAATTTATCCTCGGCAACCTTGGCGCCAGTAACTTCATGATCTTCTCGCCCGTATATTATAGAACCGATATCATGCAACCAAGCAGCTAACAAAATAACTTCTTTATCTCCGCCTAATTCATCGGCCAGTTTATCGGCGTATTCCGCAACAGGGGTAAAGTGAAAAATAAATGGCTCATAGCCATATTTACTGCTGGATTTTTGACACTCAACTTCAACAAAATTTTTTATTTCTTGAATTATATTCATATATGCACAAAATAGCACAAAAAGTGCTATTTTGTAAATCTGCGGAGAGGGTGGGACGCACTGGGAACGGTTTTAATCAAAAATTAATAATGTTATAAGTTTTTATTAATTTTTATATTTTCTCTTTTTTGCCTATAGCCATAACAAGAGCTATAACCCAAACAAGAAAAGTCCACCCTAGAAAAAAATTTAATAAAAAAACTTGAGTACTCCTTTTTGAGCCTCTAACTAAAGCGACAATAAAGGGTAAAAAATAAATAATTGCAATAAAAACAATAAATATCAATATTTGTAAATCTCTCATATTTTTTATAAAAATTATTTTTTAGCCTTCTTTTTTAAGCATCTCTCAATTCTCTTATCCCATTCACCATTCCATGCTTGATTTTGAGCTTGTTTGCACAAGTCTATTGCCTCGTCATATTCTCCTTGTTTTTCCAAAATTATAGCCAGTTGCTCATAGCCAGTATGCACTGGCAAATTTTCATTTTTGTATTCTTTTTTAAAAGCTAGGGTAGCACTAGGGGAAAGTTCAATTTGCTTTTTACAGGCCTCAATCGCAGTATTTAAGGATTCTTGGTCTATTTCCCTAAAACGATAATAAAATTCTATTTTATTATGATAAAAGAAATGAATATCCAATATTTCTGTATTATCAGTAATTAGCTTTTCGGCTTTATCTAATAATTTATAGCCAATTTCTTTATCTTTAACATTCTTAAACCACCCTGCTAAATTAGCCAATAAAGAAACTGCGCTGCCACTACTATATTGAATCTCGCCTTTTATCAAAACATCACCAGAACCACCCAAAGGCTGAAATGTTTTTACAATATAATCCTGCTCTTGCTCATTAAATGTTTCCAGCCACCATTCAGTTAAATTATGGTAGGCAATTTCACCGCCAATCTTTTTTTGTGATTTAGATAAGTTAAACATCTTTTTTGCCATTATAGACCGACAGCATTAGCTCCATATTCTGCTTGTGCTTGTGTAAATTTTTCATGCTTCAACTGTTCAATTAAACTACCTCGAGAAAAAGCTGAATATTCCATATAGTTTTTAGCACTTTTGGCTGCTTGTTCATTCCAATTAGCACCTGAATTATCCGCACCATAAACTGCGTCTGCGTGCGAAAACTTTTCATATTCTAATTGGGCAACTAGTCCGTCATGAGAGAAAGCCGAATACCCTAAGTAGGCTTTTGCTTGTCTAACTGCATTTTTTTGACTAACCGTCTCGCTTGATACTGGCGTAATATTTTGATTATTTTCTTGTGTGGTTTGTGCTGGCGCAGACGGAGGGGTCGGTGTAGGCGTAGATTTGAGCGTAGAAGCAGGAGCAGAACTATCTACAACGGGAACAGAATTTTCATTTTTATTTTCAACTGTGGCTTGATTATTTTCTACAACGGGTTGCTGTTCTTCTTTTTGATTATTAGAAACCACTGATTGAGATATCTCATCACTAGTTGTTGCGCTTGGGCTTACCATATTTTCTTGCTTTTTTGTTGCCGTTGTATTAGTAAACGTGCCAGTTAAAATGAAAAATGCAAAGGCACTAATTCCAAAAATCAACCATATTTTTTTTCTTGTTATTTCGCCTTTTATAAAGCGAGCAAAAGCAGTCGGTTTTATTAAACCAACAATTAATGAAACAAGAGAGATGAGGAACAAAAGAAAAAATAGAACACTCATACTTTTTAAATTTAATTTATTATAGTTTTTTTTAAAATTTTTATTTATTAATAATAGAAGAAATTATCATACAAGGGACATCATAATCGTCCAAACTAACCAAAATTGGAGTTTCTTTGCCCTCTTTGCTTATAGAAAGAGCTGTACTTGAAGCCTCAAATGAATGTATTTTTGCATAAGGGAAAGCAAAATTTTTTCTAACTCCTTTAAAGCCGATTCTTTGATTGGTTAGCCATAAAACGCCAGTATCTTCAGTCGCAAGAAATTCGCTAGATTGAGTTGAATATGCGAGAGAACCAACTCTATATCTAATACCTAGGCCTATTTTAACCGAACCAGTAAACCCTCCGTAATTAATTCTATTTGACACCCTTTTTATCTTTCTTAAACTAGCAGGACAGCACCAATGAATTATTTCGTCTTTTTTAAAAATAATATTTAAATCAGAAACTTTTATTTCTGGTAAAATTCCTTTATCTATTAAGCCAACGGTATAAAATTTATTAAAGGTTTTTTGGTCAAAATTAAAATCTTTTTGTTCCACTTCAAAATAATTCATTAATTCTTGTAGAGCCATCCTTTCTTCTTCGGTAATTCTTCCGTCTTTAGTTATTTCGTCAAAAGTTAAGGAGCAAGCTTTTTTATGTGCTTCTTGTAAATCTTTTTCCTGCAAATTACCTTCGCTTGCCAATTTTTTTAATTCTTCTTTTTCCTTATTATCAAGCTTTCCGTCAGATAAAAACTCTTTTAATTTTTCATTATAAGCTTTTGAACATTTTTGTTTAACTAAAAAATTTTTTACAAAATTAAGCATACTATTAAATTATTTTGTTTTTTACAAAAAAGGTCTCCCGATGGCGGTATCATTGCGGACACCCAACACCCTTTCGGATATTGACCACGTGAATAGTGCCGATCAGAAGACCGTCTTTATTCACGTGGATTTAAGCCATGCTTTATAAATATATAAAGTTTAGGCCTAATTAAGTTGTAATTTTAATTTATCACAAAAGTCAGTCAAAAACAAGCCTAAATTGTCAAACTTGTCCAGACCTAAAATCTATGCCAAAATAGTAATATGACTCCCGACAAAATCAAACAAAAAATTCAAATTCTAATAAATAAGTATAAAGAAAATTCAGGCACGATTAAGGGCTTTGACGTGATTTTTGAATACATTGATTTTTTAAAGAAAGAGCCATATACCGCCAATCTTCTGCAAGAGGGCTTTGACTACGCCGATAAGCAAATTGCTTTGTTAGAGGCCTCCGCTCTAAATCAAAATCTTGAAGTTCCAAATGTCCATAAAATAATGGAATTTAAGAATGTTTCCGAAATTCCTATGCATAAAGATACTATCGCCCTCGGACTGGAACAGCAAAAGAACCAAGAACACGCTAGCATGGAACAGATTATGCCTTTAGCCTTAACTAACTTAGTCTTGTTTTATCAAGCTATGACTAGAATTAAAGAACAATTGCAAAATAATGAGCCGATAGAAGATAAGCTAAACATTTTAAAAGACCTGCCTGTTTCCACTCTCCGAGTTAAGGTCGGTGAAGAACTGGCCAGTCAGCCCTTTGCCCTGTTTGCCAGTGCCAGTCTACTCACAACGGCCAAATATATTCTAGACAATATTGACTGCGAGGAACTGACTAACACCAAAATAACTAAAAAAGAGCCGTGGTTTGATAAGGACAAAAGCGTTCTGCACTTTATGGGCGAAGAAATTAACATCAGACTGAAAGGCGAAAAGCCAAACGACCATTATATCTTAGAAGCAATATTTAACCAGGAGGACAGGACAGAAGAAATATATTTTAAGGACATCGCCAAAAATTACCTGGGCATGGAAGAATATGACAAAACCAAGGACTGGCAGATACTGCGCCGAGCCTGCGACCAATTGAACGCTAAAGTCGCCAAAGCGGTGGATAACTATAAGGATAAATTCATAATCTATGCCACTGGCCAGACTGGTTGGTGCAAAATTAATCAAATACACCTGTAAAAATAATTAAAACTTTTAAAAGGCCTTGCTAGCAAGATAGCGCAAGGTCTTTTTTGTATGCTTGAGTCATGACTAAGTATGACGACCAACTGATATCTGACGCCCAAGAATATTTCAGCGGACTATATGGGCGAGCAATAACTCCTGACGAGGCGGATTCTTTTTTAACATCTCTCGTTAATTTATATAACTCTCTCTTTAATAAGGAATAACTCTTTTTTTCTTTTCGGCGGTTCCCCCGTAGGGGGAGCCGAAAAGAAAAAGTTATCCTTGTTAAGAGAACTTCTAATTAGAACTAGAAACTAATAATAAACATATGAAACAGCAAGATAATAAATACTTATCTAACCGTAAACTAGTAAAATCTGGGTCGCTCCTGGAAATATATCAGTTTGGTCGGGATATTCATTTGGAGAGAAGAATCCGACATATTAAAACCGAGGAAGAAATTGAAGAGACTAAGAAATTCCCCAAGCCCAAGGCTAGCCAGGAAGAGATTCTTAAGTCTTCCGCTCGCCGTGCCAAGCGAATGATTAAGCGATTAATTATGGCCAACTGTTTTTTATGGTTTAAAACCAAAGGCCAGCCCTATTTGCCGATTACCCTGACCTTAACGTTTGCCGAGAATATTATAGACCTCAAAAAAGCTAATTATGAATTTACTAAATTTATTAGACGACTTAATTACGAAACTAACGGAATTGAGGGTAAAGACTTGAAACAAAGCAATTTGAAATATCTCGCCGTCTTTGAACTGCAGAAACGAGGGGCGATTCATTATCATATGATTTTCTTTAATCTGCCCTATATCAAAAATATCTATAAAAAGATGTTTGATATTTGGGGGCAAGGCAGAATAATGGTCGGCGGAAAAGATAGAAATTTTACGAAGATTAAAAATCAAGCCCAACTGCAAAAGATTATTTTCTACTTTATCAAATACATTCAGAAATCAGTCTTTGAAAATAATTGTCCGAGGCAGAAAAAATACATCGCCAGTAAAGGGTTATTAAAACCGCAAGAAAATTCTTTCGTGGAAGTCGTTTCTCTCGTAGAATCAAAACTACCCTCGGAATCTTTGGTCTATAAGTATGACGGCGAATCGGAATATAACCAGAGCGATATTAATGACACTATCGGCAAGCCAGTAAATTTTATGCGTTGGTTTAATTATCAGCAATATGACCTTTCCAATTTTCCAGAGTTGGACGAGAACATTGCCGAGATACTAACTGGCCATTCTTTGGACGATATTGATTTTTAGACAGCTCTTTGATATATTAACAGTATTCACCTAGCAATAAATCAATTACCCTTAGGTATTTTTTTAACAAAATATCTTTTGTCGCTCGAAATGGGTAGTTCTGCCAAACGATAAATTAGCCTTTGGGTTGGTTTATTTGCTGGGTGAATCAGGACTGCCCTTTTTGATTATTAAAACATAATTATATGAACGACAAAAAAGACGAAACAATTAAATATGCCCTCTACTGCCGAAAGTCTACCGAAGACAGTAGCAGACAAATTCTTTCTCTAGATTCACAAGAGAAAGAAATGTTGAAATTGGCCGATTCTTTAAATTTGAGCATTGACTACAAATTTAGAGAGAGCAAATCGGCCAAGAAACCCGATAATCGTCCGCAATTTTCCGAACTTACCAATTTGATCAAGCGAGGTAAAATTCAGGGCGTTATCTGTTGGAAGATTGACCGACTATCCAGAAACCCGATAGACTCGGCGACTATTCAATGGCTCCTGCAACAAAATGAATTAAAAATAATCCAGACCATGGAAAGACAATATCTCCCTGGCGACAATGCTCTCTTGTTTAATGTGGAAAGCGGAATGGCTAACCAGTATATTTTGGACTTGAGTAAAAATGTAAAGCGAGGTATTAGGGCGAAACTGGAAAAGGGCGGTTGGCCGAATCTGGCTCCGCTCGGCTATCTAAACAAAGACAGTAAAATCATTATTGACAAGCAACGAGGAAAATATATCGTTAAAATATTTGAGATGTATAAAACGGGAAAATACAGCGTTAAGGAAATAGCTGATATTTTATTCAAAGAGGGATTCAGAAGTCGGGCGCATAATAAATATCATAAAAGCAAAATTCATAAAATGTTGTCCGATTCTTTCTACTGCGGAATAATGGAAAAGGGCGACCAGTTATACGAGGGTAATCATGAACCATTAATCTCTAAAAAACTATTCGATGAGGTTCAAGAAATGCTAACTAAAAAATCTCATATTAAAAAACAAAATATTCCTTTCGCTTTCAGAGGAATGCTCCGATGTGCCAAGTGTGGCTGTCTGCTAACAGCCACGAAAAAGAAAGGACGGCTAACCTATTATTACTGCACCAACGGCAAGAATGTCTGCGAGGAACATAAGGCCTATATCAAAGAGGAAAATCTCTCAACCGAATTAAATGGAGTGTTTGATAACTTAATCTTTGACGAGAAAGTTGTTAATCTCGTCTATCGGGCTAAACTCAAAGAAAGCGGTAATGTTCTGTCTTATCTGGAAGAGGCTATCTTTAGTCTTCAAAATAGGCTCAAAACGCTTGAGGAGCGCAAGAAAGTTCTGATAGACGGCTACTTGGATAAAGTTGTTTTAGAGGGCGACTATAAGGCTAAGAATCAAATAATAGAAAATGAAATGGTACTGATTAATAAGGACTTACAAGAGCTAGAAATCAAAAAACACAGCCAAGATAATATTACTTTGGAACGGATAAGAAATGCGTTTTTAGAGCCTAAAACAATGCAAAAAGAGTTTTTATCTAAAAAACCTGACGAACAGCGGAATACTCTAATAACTCTACTTTGGAACGCTACTATTGATAACAAAAAAATCGCTAATATTTCTTTCAAAGAGCCATATAATGTCCTCTCTAAAATTGAAAATAAAAGCGATTTTAACTCAGTGCGGTGTTTTTTGATTGATGTTCGAACTTTTTTTGACGAAAATCCTGAAAACTAA
>CAZJSQ010000010.1:1995-19986 GCA_964548885.1 uncultured Gammaproteobacteria bacterium | reverse complement strand
ATGTGGAGATGATGGGAGTTGAACCCATGTCCAGTCGGTTTACCTAAATACATTTACAAAAATAGATCGATTTTGTTGTTTAATTCCAATCATCAGAAACCGAACAAAAGCGATTGGAACGATCTTTCTGTTGTTTCGATATCTTTCCGGAAAGAACGGAAAGTATCTATCTTCATGTTAATGACACCGGAAAACGGTTATGAAGACTGGCCGTTTCCGATGGCTATGGCTTTATTAATTAGGCCATAACTGGAGCATAGCTCGGGCAAGCCCAAGTGAATGCTCTTGCCGTTTTGGCAATTATATTTTTTAGTCAGTTTAGCGCGAGTAACTAAGCGCGTTTTGAATATTTAGAAAAAGTCCGGCTGTCGAGGCCTTGCATCCCCTTAATCACTATAAAGGCGCTAGCGCCTTTTTGTTAATGACCTTAGATTTCTGTCTACTTCCCGCTTCTTAATCGCCTCGCGCTTATCGTATTTCTTCTTGCCTTTGGCGACGGCGAATTCTAGCTTCAGAAAACTATGATTAGTATATATTTTGAGGGGGACGAGTGTCAAGCCCTCTGTTTGTTTTTTGCCTAATAATTGGCTAATTTCTCCCTTTTTCAAAAGTAATTTGCGTTCCCGCGTCTGATTATAGTCCGGCATCGGCCCGGCAGACTTATAAGGAGAAATCATGGCGCTGATAAGATAGAGCTCGGTTTTCCCGTTTTTAGTCCTAATAGAGATATAACTGCCCTTCAGACTGACCTGACCGGCGCGCACCGCCTTGACTTCATGGCCATAGAGAACTAAACCGGCTTCATATTTGTCCAGTATCTCATAATCAAATCGAGCTTTTTTATTTTGCGCCAGGCTTGGCATAGTTCCATTCTTTTAATTTCGCGATTACCTTTTCATTGGTCAGGATATTGCTCAAATAAGTATGGTAGCCGGGCTCTTCAAGCATCTTCGAGACTTCTTTATTGCCGGCGTATTGCTTTTTGAGCTCGTCGATCTTTTCATGGATTTCGTGTTCGGTCGGCGCGATTTTTTCAACGACGGCCAGTTCACGGATAATGAGCGCGGACTTGATGCGCTTAACGGCGTTAGGCGCCATTTCCAGCATTAACGCGGCCCGGTCTTTTTTAAGGCTGGACAAATAATCTTCAAACTTCCCGCCTTGGCGGACAACGCTCTGTTCTAACTCCGCCAGCATATTTTTTAATTCATTCTGAATTATTTCTTCCGGGAATTCTCCGAATTTGCCGTCGGCCACTATTTTCGAGAGCAACTCTGATTCATTTTTTAAATCCGCCCGATGTTTCTTTTCTTGGAGCAGGCTGGCTTCTAAATTCTTCTTTAATTCTTCCAGATCCTTAAGCTTAAAAAAAGCGGCGAATTCATCGTTTAATTCCGGCAGAAGGCGGTCATAGACTTCTTTGATATTGACTTCAAATTCAACCATCTTGCCGGCGAGATTTTTCTGATGATGATTATCGGGATAAGGAAGCTCAAATTTTCGCTTCTCGCCTTTCTTCGCGCCGACGAGCTTCTTGTCAAAACCAGGGACGAAATAATCCTTGCCGAGAAGTAATCCTAATTCTTTATGTTCGCCGTCTTCGAGCGGTACCTTATCTAAAAACATCTTGATATCAACCACGGCCTTATCGCTCATTTTTATCTCTCTGTCGGCGATAACTTCTGTCGCGCGCATTTCCCTTAGATCATTCATGGCCCGCTCTAATTCTTTGCCCTCTACCTTGGCCTCTTCCGGCTTGATATTTAAATCCTTATATTTTCCCAAAGAGATTTCCGGGAGAATAGAAACAATAACTTTATACTCTAGAGGATTATTCGGCGCGAGCTTAGTGACGTTTACTTGCGGCTGGCCGACAGCTTGGCGACCCATGGTATTTTTCTCAACCACCTCATCAATAGTCTTACGAATGGCCAAATTAGCGGCTTCTTCCAGAATCGTCATCTCGCCGATTTTCTGCTTTAAGACCTCATATGGGACCTTGCCCGGACGGAAGCCCTCAATCTTCGCTTCCTTGGAGACTTTTTCCGCCCCTTTCTCGATATAAGGAGCGAACTCCTCATTGGACAGTTCCACGGTCAACTCAATCTGAGATTTAGCTAAATCTTTTTTGATAACTTGCATAAATATTTTAATTTAATAAAAGCGGGCCGAGGACCCGTCTAAAGCAATAACCCCACAATCAGCAAGGCCACAATATTTAAGACTTTGATCATCGGGTTGATTGCCGGCCCGGCGGTATCTTTATAGGGATCGCCGACCGTATCGCCGGTCACCGCCGCCTTATGCGCGTCCGAACCCTTGCCGCCGAAATGTCCGGCTTCAATATATTTTTTGGCGTTATCCCAAGCTCCGCCGCCTGATGTCATTGAAATGGCGACGAAGATGCCGGTGACGATGGAACCGACCAGCAGCCCGCCTAAAGCTTCCAAGCCGCGTCCCGCGCCAAATATATTAAAACCAAAACCGACGATAATCGGAGCGGCGACCGGAATCAGAGCCGGAATAATCATCTCTTTAATGGCCGCTTTGGTGACGATATCCACGGTGCGTCCGTAATCCGGTTTTTCCGTGCCGTTCATAATGCCGGTTTTTTCCTTGAACTGGGCGCGAACATCTTCCACGACCGAACCGGCCGCGCGTCCGACCGCTTTCATAGCCATGGCCCCGAATAAATACGGTAGTAACCCGCCGATAAATAATCCAATTAAAACATAAGGATTATCAATCATAAACTGGGCATTGCCGCCGCCGTCCTTAATTTTGTAAGTAAAATCGGCGAATAAGACTAAGGCGGCTAAAGCGGCCGAACCGATGGCATAACCTTTAGTGACGGCCTTGGTGGTGTTACCGACCGCGTCTAAAGGATCGGTTATATTTCTCACATCTTCTCCCAATTTCGCCATTTCGGCGATACCGCCGGCGTTATCGGTAATCGGCCCGTAAGCGTCAATCGTAACGATAATCCCCGCCATTGATAACATGGCCATGGCCGCGACCGCGATGCCATATAAACCGGCCAGAGAATAAGCGCCAAGAATCGCTAAACAGATAACGATAACCGGTAAGGCGGTGGATTTCATGGCCACCGCTAAGCCGGCGATGACATTAGTGCCGCTGCCGGTACGGGACGCTTCCGCGATTCCTTTAACCGGGCTGAAAGCGGTTGAAGTATAAAACTCGGTAATAATTACCAGTAAGCCGGTGACGGCTAAACCGATAAGCGAAGCTAAATAAATATTAAGGCTTAAAGCGCCGTCAATCATGTATTTAGTAATCGGATAAAAAGCGATAGCTGACAAAACGGCGGCGGCGATTAAACCTTTATACAAAGCGCGCATGATATTATTTTTCTTTCCTAAACGGATAAAGCCAATACCGATAATGGAAGCGATGATAGAAACCGCGCCTAAAACTAACGGATATAAGATAATGTTGTCACTACCGACAAAAAGCAAGCTGCCTAAGATCATGGCCGCGATTGAGGTGACCGCGTAAGTCTCAAATAAATCAGCCGCCATGCCGGCGCAATCGCCGACATTATCACCGACGTTATCGGCGATAACCGCCGGATTGCGAGGATCGTCTTCCGGAATATTAGCTTCGACTTTCCCGACTAAGTCGGCGCCCACATCCGCGGCCTTAGTATAAATACCGCCGCCTAAGCGGGCAAAAATAGAAATGAGCGACCCGCCGAAAGCGAAACCGATTAAAGCGTGCAAATCGTGAGTCAAAAAATAAAAACCGGCCGTACCCAGCAAAGCCAATCCGACAACGAGCATGCCGGTAACACTGCCGCCATAAACGGCGACGTTTAAGGCCTTGGCTAAACCGCCGCGAGCCGCTTCCGTCGTCCGGACGTTAGCGCGAACGCTGACATACATGCCGATATAACCGGTCAAAGCCGACAAAACCGCGCCCGCTAAAAACGCCAGAGCGGTGAGCCAGCCTAAAGCCGGGACAAAACCGATGAGTAAAAATAAGACGGCCGCCACGAGCGCCACCGCGCGATACTGGCGATTTAAAAAAGCTTTAGCGCCGGCTTGAATAGCGGCCGCGATTTCTTTCATTCTGTCGTTTCCTTCGGGTTTGCGTAAAATAGAAACGATAACAATTCCACCATAGATTAAAGCGATCAGAGCGCTCCCGAGAATAAATAAGTTTGTTAACATAAATTAGGTTTTATTTATTTTTTATTATTATTCTTTTTTGGCCTTTTTGGTTTTCTTGGGCTTAGTCGACGGGACGGCTTCTTTGGTATTTTCTTCTTTTATTTCTTCTATTTTTTCTTCAATGCCTTCCTCGATTTCCTTTTTGGCTGCTTTTTTAACTTTCTTCTTCGTTTCCTCTTTAGCTTCCGCGGCCGCCTCCGTTTCGCTAGCCTCCGCTTCCTTAACGACCGCATTTTCCTTGCTCAACTCTTCACTATTCTCATCAACACCCAAGACTTTCTTATCGCCGTCTTCAGTGGCTTCAATAATATCTATTTTCCAGCCGGTTAAGCGCGCCGCCAAACGGACATTCTGTCCGGCCTTGCCGATTGCCAGCGATAATTTATCGGAACTGACTTTAACGATTGCCTTATGTTCGGACTCCACCAAATCAATCGAGATGACTTTGGCCGGAGCAAGCGCGTTAGCGATGAATTTGGCGTCATCTTCGTTATATTCGATAATATCAATCTTTTCTCCGCCCAGTTCGCTGATGATAGTCTGAACCCTGGAACCGCGCTGGCCGACGCAGGATCCGATCGGGTCGACATTTTCCGCGTCAGTCCAAATGGCGACTTTGGAACGGGAACCGGCTTCGCGCGCGACGGCTTTAATTTCCACCAGGCCGTTAGCCACTTCCGGAATTTCTAAATAAAAAATCTTGCGTAAAATTTCTTCGGAGCGGCGGGAAAGGATTATTTCCGGACCCTTGTGGCCTTCGCGCACTTCTCTGATGAATACTTTAATACGATCATTGGGATTATAGCGCTCGCCATAAATCTGTTCTTCGGCCGGTAAGACGCCGATGGCTTTGCCGAGATCGACAAAAACAAAACGGCCTTCGCGTCTTTGAACGATACCGGAAACAACTTCTCTCTCCTTGCCTTTGAACTCGCTGAAAATCATATCCCGTTCCATTTCCCGGAATTTTTGGATAATAACCTGTTTCGCGGTCTGAGCGGCCATGCGGCCGTAACTTTCCGGAGCGGGCAGGTCGGTCATAACTTCATCGCCGACCTTGGCGTCATGTTTTAAAATCATCGCCTCCTTAATTTGGATATCGGTCTTCGGATTGAATTTTTTCTTGCCGTCTTCAACCAAAACCTCTTCTTTCCTGGTTTCATTCCTAAAATCATTTTTAAACTCGTTTCTAAATTCCTCTCTACTCAATTCCTTCAGATTAGGATTATAGAGATTATGAAGCATTTCCGCTTCTTCGGCTTCCGGCAGGTTTTCCACTATTGTTTTTAAATCAAAAATTTCCGAATTGCCGGTATTGGGATCGAATTTAACGTGGATATTCTGATTGCGCTCCCCGTAATCTTTACGGTAGGCGGCCGCTAAAGCTAATTCCACGGCGGAAATGACTGCCTTATAATCCAAATTTTTTTCTTCGCATAACTGCTTGATGGCGCTGCTTATTTCCGACATATAATGAAAGTTAAATTAATTATTAAGAGAAAAAGCTAATTGTGATGAGCAACTAGCTTTCTAATGACAATAATACCACAAATTAAACTATTGTCAATCCACGGATCGATTATGGCATATACGGATTATAAGTTTGATCAACCGCGTTGTTGGCCGCTCGGCCCAATTGCCTGATAGTGAACCTGGTAATACCCCAGGCCATTAAAATAATCAGTACGCCGATAACCGCGTTCGTAAGCAATCCGATCGCCTTCTTGGTCTTCTCCTCGTTGCCACCGGCCGTCATATATTGGAAACCGGCGAAAAGAGTCAAGCCGATAAAAATTATTCCCAAGAAGCCTAAAACGATATTAATTATCCTGGCGATGGTATAACGGATGTCCGGCGCCGTGGTATTTCCATAGACTTGACCGACATTGTTCAGGCCGATCTGGCTATCCAATAAGCTTTGATCGGCTTGAGCCGGCCAGGCGGCGCTAAGAGCAATAAGGCCGAAGACGACTAAAAAAACAAAAGATAAGACCTGTTTTTTGGCGATTTTCATAAAGGTATTGCAAATATGATATAATTAAGCCAGACTTTAATATTATATAAAAATAACGCTTAAAAGACAAGAAGATGAGTTTAGCGAAAAGGGTGGCTCATAATACAATAATCCAAATCGCCGGTAAAATTGTCTCCACGATTTTAGGCCTTTTAGCTTTAGCTTTTATCACGCGTTATCTGGGTCGGACCGGTTTCGGCGAATATACGACTGTTTTAACCTTCCTGACTTTCTTCGCGGTCATCGCTGATTTCGGCCTGACTCTCGTCACTGTTCAGATGATCAGCGCCCGGGGCAACGAAGAAAATAAAATCTTGAATAATATTTTCAGCCTGCGTCTCATTTCTATTATCGCCGTTCTCGGACTGGCGCCTCTAGTCGTGGCCTTTTTCCCTTATAGCCAGGCGATAAAAATCGGGGTCTTAGTCGCTCTCGCCTCTTTTATCTTCCCGGCGCTCAATCAGGTTATTATCGGTCTCTTCCAAAAAAAATTGAGCATGGGCCGTGACGCGGTCGCTGAAGTTATCAGCCGTCTCGTGCTTCTTATCGGAATCGTCCTGACCAAGGAGTTCGACGCCGGTCTGAACGGAATCTTGTGGGCCAGCGTCGCTTCGGCCGCCGCCAGTTTTATCGGCCATTATCTGCTAGCCGTAAAATTTACTCTTATCAGGCTGGAATTTGATTGGATAATCTGGAAACAGATCTGGACTAAATCCTGGCCGCTGGCGATTACGATTGTTCTTAATCTGATTTATCTGCGCGCCGATATTTTATTTCTGTCATTATTTAAAGGCGTCGATGAAGTCGGCTTATATGGTGCCACTTACAAGGTAATCGATGTTTTGACGACCATTCCTTTTATGTTCGCCGGCCTAATTTTACCGATTCTGACGACCGCCTGGGTAGATAAAGCTCCCGATTACTTTAAACGGGTGCTCCAAAAATCTTTTGACTTCATGGCGCTTATCGCCATCCCTCTTATCGTCGGCGCGCAATTTCTCGGCCGACCGATAATGACGGCGATTGCCGGCAAAGACTTCACCGCCTCCGGCTTAATCTTACAAATCCTTATCTTCGGGGTAGCGGCTGTTTTTTTGGGCACAATGTTTTCTCACGCCGTCATTGCTTTAGACCGTCAGAAAAAAATGATCGGCTATTATATCTTCACCAGTCTGACCGCCGTGGCCGCCTATCTTTTCCTTATTCCTAAATATTCATATTTCGGCGCGGCGGCCGTTACTATATATAGCGAAGTTCTGATTGCAATTTTTTCCGCCATTTGCGTATTTAAATATAGCCGCTTCCGGCCGAACTTGATTTTAAGCTTGAAATCTCTAATCAGCGCGGCTATTATGGGATTAGGTCTTTACTGGCTGGCGCCTTTCAGCCAAACCGGCTTAAGCGGCCTGATTATTGTCATGACAGCCGCCGGCGCCATTTATTTTATCGTTCTCTGTCTGCTGGGCGGGATAAAACGTTCCGACCTGGAAATTATCTTCAGCCGCCAAAAAAAGAGCGGCGGTCCGACTTATAATAATACTAACTTTTAAATTATGGCCAAAGTTGTTTTAGCGCCCAAATTGGTCCCGAAAATAATCGCGGCCACCCCCGAATACTTGGTTATCAATAAACCGGCCGGATTAGCCGTTCATGCCGGAGGAAACTTGACCGAACCGACACTGGCTGATTGGCTGATTGCCAATTATAAAAAGATAAAAGACGTCGGCGACGACCCGGTCCGTCCCGGTCTTGTCCATCGCCTGGACAAGGAGGTGAGCGGACTGATGGTTATCGCTAAAACTCAAGCCAGTTTTGATAATCTTAAAAATCAATTCAAGGAACGTGAAATCAATAAAGAATATGTGGCGCTGGTCCACGGCCGGGTCGCTAAAGACTTCGGCGTGATAAATTTTCCGATTACTCGCTCGCAAGAAGGCTACAGAATGGCGGCTCTGCCGTCCGGTTCCGAGAATTTGTTAAGCCGGCGTCATCCGAAAGACCGCGATCAAGGAAATATCACTAGTTGGCTGAAATCACGCGCCGCTTTGACTGAGTTCGAAGTTTTGAAAAGATTCGTTAATTACACCTTATTGAAAGTCAGCCTTAAGACCGGCCGAACTCACCAAATCCGCGTTCATTTTTTCGCTTACGGCTATCCGCTCGTCGGCGACAATTTATACTGCACCAAAAAAACCGAATTAAAAAATAAAAAACTTAATCTCGGCCGAGTTTTTCTAGCGGCCGATCATCTAAGTTTCCGCGATCTAAAAGGAACGACCCGAGATTTCCGGATTGACCTGCCCGAAGAACTGCAAGCGGCTCTGCCGCACGATTAACAGGTGTTTTGGGCCGGACCTTGACGGCTCTTTGACGACTCTTCTTATTTTTACTATAATAGAGGAATAATAAACAATAATAAATAATAATCATAAAACATTATGAAAAATGCTATAAAAAAGCTCTTTTCTAAAGAAATTTTCTTGAGGATAGTCCTGCCGATTATTCTCGTAATCGCGCTAGTTATAATCGGCCTGTTTTCTTTCAATCGACCGGTAAAAAATTTAAATCAAGACGAAGCTAAAACCAGGGCCGAAAATTTTATCAATGATAATTTGATGCAAAGCGGCAGTAAGGCGACCATCAAAGAAACAACGACCGAATATGGACTTTATAAATTCAAAATAGATGTCGTCAGCGATGTCGTCGAATCATACTTATCTAAAGACGGAAAATTATTCTTCCCGCAGGCTTTAAATATCGATGAGACCGCCAAGACGGCGGCCGACGCGGCCGACGCGACCGGCGCCGCCGGAAACTCCGCCCCGGCCGCGACTGTTTCCGTCAAAAGCGATAAACCGACCGTGGAAATGTTCGTCATGAGTTATTGCCCCTACGGCACCCAGATTGAAAAAGGCATCCTGCCGGTTTTAGCGACTCTGGGCAATAAGATTGATTTTCAACTAAAGTTCTGCAGCTACGCCATGCACGGCCAAGAAGAATTAAACGAAAACCTGACCCAGTATTGTATCCAGAAAGAACAGAACAGCAAGCTTAGCCCTTACTTAAAATGTTTCTTGGAATCCAGCGAATCAGCCGCTTGTCTTGACTCCGCCAAGGTTGATAAGACTAAACTGGCCGCTTGCGTTTCCAAAACCGATAGCAGTTTTAAAGTAACCAGCAACTTCACTAATAATATCGGCTATCAGGGCAGCTACCCCGGTTTCGAGGTTGATAAAGTAGCTAATGATAAATATAAAGTTGGCGGCTCTCCGACTTTAGTCATCAACGGCCAGGAAATTGCCAGCGCCCGCGATTCCGCTTCTCTGTTAAAGACTATTTGCAGCGCTTTCAATACTCAACCGAAAGAATGCGCCGCCACGCTCTCCAGTGCCGCTCCTGCCGCCGGTTTTGGTTCCGGAACAGCGACTGCCGGAACGGCCGCCGCCGGTTGTGAGTAAAAGTCTTAAAATAAACTTCAGGTTTAAAATAAAAGACGGGGTTTAATTCCCGTCTTTTTTATTTCCATTTTTCTCATCGCTGGGCTTCTTCCAATAGATTCTCTCTGATAGGTTCCCCTAACCGCGCCATTTGGCCGCCGCCAGTATTTTCCGAATGGCCAGGATATAGGCCGCTTGACGCAAAGTTATGGCTCCGTTTTTTTCTGAATATTTTTCATAAACCCGCCGCCAATTAGTTTTCATCTTTTTTCCCAATAACCCGCGCAGGTATTCTTCGTCTAAAATCTGCCCCGTCTTATTCTGCGCCCACTCAAAATAACTGACGATGACGCCGCCGGAATTAGCCAGGATATCGGGCACGATTATCTTTTTATTTTTCTGGAGTATCAAATCCGCTTCATAACTTATCGGCCCGTTCGCGAGTTCCACCAGATAACCCGCCTTGACGCGCGGCGCGTTCTCTTTAATAATCTGATTTTCCAGCGCCGCTAAGACTAAAATATCGACCGGCAATTCCAAGAGTTCCGCGTTGCTTATTTTTCTTCCGCCGCTATATCCGCCGACCGGCTGGCCGCTATTTTTCAGCTTGATGAGTTCGGGAATATTCAAGCCGTCTTCATTATAGACCGCGCCTTGGCTATCGGAAACGGCGATAACCTTATAACCGTCGTTAAATAATTTTTCCGTCATGAACAGGCCGGCGTTGCCAAAGCCTTGGATGGCAATCTCAATTTTCTTATTCCGGCGTCCTGGAAGAAACTCCGCGACCATTTCTTTAATAATTAAATACCCGCCTTGAGCCGTCGCATCGCCTCTTAAAGCCAAGCCGCCGATCGGGAGCGGCTTGCCGGTAATCATGCCCGGTTCATGACGGCCATTTATCTTTTCAAACTCATCCAGCATCCAGGCCATTATCTGCGCGTTCGTATAAACATCCGGCGCCGGCACGTCTTTGTTCTCGCCCAAATATTCATGGAAAGCGCGAATATAAGCGCGGCTGATTGCTTCCAGTTCTTCTTGATTAGAATCTTTCGGATTGAATTTGACTCCGCCCTTGGCGCCGCCGTAAGGAATATCGGCCAGAGAATTTTTTAGAGCCATCCAAAAAGCCAAAGATTTAACTTCATCTTCACTGACGTCGGGATGGAATCTGATGCCGCCCTTGCCCGGACCGAGCGCGCGGTTATAAACAATGCGCCAAGCCGGATATTTCCGGCCGTTAATATCCAGTTCGGCGTATTTAGTCTGGACCGGATTATCTAAAACGGACATCTCCGCTTCGCTTATCCCCTCCAGTTTTCTGATATCGGCTAAACGCCGATTATTGTCTTCGAAAATGCTCATATTATTAAAAAATTGCGCTTAAACGGGCGTGGCTTGATTTATATTAAATTTTCAATCTCCGCCTTTAAGGATTCCTTATTCCTCAAGCCGATAAATTCTCCAATCACTTTTCCGCCCTTAAATAATTTCATATTCGGAATGCTTTGAATCTGATATTCCATGGCCAAAGACTGATTAGCCTCGTCTTCCGTATTAACATTGGCAATTTTCAGCTTGCCCGCCATTTCCACGGCCAATTCATCAAGAATCGGAGCCATCATTTTACAAGGCATGCACCAAGGCGCCCAAAAATCGACTAAAACCGGTATTGGACTGTCCAGTACCTCGGCAATAAAGTTACTCTTTGTTAACTCGCTGGCGTTAGACATAATCAATCTTTAGTTATTTAGCAATTAATTTAATTATTTAGTAATCTCATTATATCGCACCATTTAAAAGCGTCAATAACGCACCCAAATATTATACTTATCCCGCTTTATTTCAATTATTTTTAAATCGGCGGCCGCGCTTAAGCGCTTCACTTCACTTAGCGTAAACGCGTGATAATAACGCTCGCTGACAGCCTGACCCGAAGAATTCTTCCAGGGGAAGATGAGGTCGCGGGCTTCGAGTTCATGCCGCTGGGTAAATTTCCGCCAATAATTTTTTAAAATCATTTTCCAGTATTTCGGCAGACGGCCAAGATTCCAAACACTGACGATAAGCCTCCCGGACGGCTTTAATTTGGCGGCCAGGTTCTTTAAAAATTTCACTCTTAATTCTTCCCCGGGAATATGCTGCCAAACCGCCAAACAAAAAATATGGTCAAAATCTTTCTCGGGAATATCCTTTAAATCCAGGATGTCCGCTTCCCTGAACTCACGAGTCGGATAATTATACCGCGCCGTCGCGATTAACGCGACGCTATTATCCAGGCCTAAATAATTTATGTCCTTACCCGAGAGCGCCTCCAATAATCGCCCGTTGCCGCAGCCGGCGTCAAGGACGGAATCACCGTCTTTGACCGCGGCCGCGGATTCCCTTACTTTAGGCCAGATTTCTTTTTTTCTGGTCGCGTCAAAACTGGCGGCGATCTCCTGATAATTCCGCTTTACAAGGCTTAATATTTTTTCCGCTTGTTCCGATTTCATAAATACTGGCGCGTTAACCCAAATATTCTTTATAACGATAATCGCTCCGGCCTTGATCCTTATTTTTTTTTAATTTCAAACAGCTATCGCACTGACCGCAAGGCGCGGAGCGCGAATCGCCGAAATAATTTAAAATATATGACTGGCGGCAACCGAGATGATAAACATAATTTTCCATCTCATTTAATTTCTCGTAAGCGCGTCCTGCTTTGGCTTTTAACGCCTTAAAATCCAGATCCAGGTCTGCCGGTTCCACAACCTTCAAAATTTTTATTTCCGTCCCCCGATAGGGTGGCCGGTATTCAACCAGATCTTTTTCCGCCAACTTCTTAACGGTTCGAAGCAGCGAATCTTTTTTTATTTTCAAGACTACGGCCACTTCTTCGGGGTTAAACTCCCAGCCCGCGACTAATTCATCCTGATATTTTAAGCCTAAACTATTAACGATTTCCTGTTGGCTCTTGGCGCGCTTGCCTAAAGAGGCGGCAATCTCCGCCCAATCTTTTTTAGCTTTTAAGAATGAATTGGAAGTCTTTTCATTCGGTCGCGACAGATAGCCTTCCTTCTCCAGGATCTTCAAGGCTGTCCCGATAGCCATTTCCGGGACTGATTCCGATAAGCTCTGGACTATTTCCGCGTAAGTAATCAGGATAGACGCCCGCGCGTCTACTTCCAGCCCGGCGCGGCGCAGAAGAAAGTCATAAATCTCTATGATCGTGGCCGGATCGGGATTATCGCCCTTGATAAAGAATTCACGCAGATAGCGATCTTGCTGATGATAGAACAATAAGCAGAAACTGGGGATGCCGTCGCGTCCGGCGCGACCCGCTTCCTGATAATAAGCCTCGATCGTCCCCGGTAAGTCATGATGGATGACAAAACGGATATCTTTTTTGTTTATTCCTAAACCAAAAGCGTTCGTCGCCACGACGACCTGAGCCTTTCCTTCCATAAATTGCTCTTGGACCCAACCACGGCTATTGGCATCCATGCCGGCATGATAAACTACGGCCTTAACATCATTATCCGCCAGCGCCGCAACCAGTTCATCGGCTTTTGATCTGGTCCCGACATAAATGATGCCGGCTCCCATTTCCGAGTTGGTCGTAAAAAGATTAACGATATTTTCAATTTTCTGCCCGTTTGATGTCGGCACAACCGCGAACTGCAAATTCGGACGGGCAAAACCCGTAACGACCATATCCGTATCGGACATATTTAATTGCTTGATGATATCGTCGCGAACTTCCGGGGTAGCCGTCGCCGTTAGCGCGACCACGGTCGGCGAACCGACCAATTTAATCGCGTCTTTGAGACGCAGATAGCTCGGCCTAAAATCATGACCCCATTGGCTGATACAATGCGCTTCGTCAATCGCGAATAAGGACACTTTAATATTCTTGAGCTCCGTTAAGAAAGTTTGATTATAAAAACGCTCCGGAGCGATATAAATTATCCTGTAAGCGCCGCTTTTTATTTTTGCCAAACGCTTGGTCATTTCCTCCGGAGAAATAGAAGAATTAATAAGGGTGGCCGGAATACCGACTCGCTCCAAAGAATCAACCTGATCTTTCATTAAAGCGATGAGCGGCGAAATAACAATGGTTATTCCCTCTAAAACTAGGGCGGGAAGCTGATAAATCAAGGATTTTCCGCCGCCGGTCGGCAAGACGACAAGCGTATCCTGTTTAGCTAGGATATTATCAATGGCTTTTTCCTGCCCAGGCAAAAAAGATTCATAACCGAAATGAATCTTTAAAAGCTCTCTTACTTGCTGTTTTTTCTGGCTTACCATTCTTTAATATTAGCTAAATTATCTTTTTTCCGCCTCTGAAAAATTTCCCAGACATTCTTAAATAAAAAAGCGATAGTCATCGGACCGATGCCACCGGGTACGGGCGTAATGAACGCGACCTTATCTTTTACGTCTTCAAAATCCACATCGCCCAGAACCTTACCGTCTTGCCTGGTAATCCCGATATCAATTATCACCGCGCCGTCTTTAACCATTTCTTTTTTTATCTTGTGCGGTTCACCCAAGGCCGTAACTAACAAATCCGCTTTCTCGGGATTATCTTTCAGACTGACTTTTAGCCCCCGCTTCCCTAAAATATCTTTAATACTCTGGCCAAAGACTTCGGAGTTATGTAAGACGCAGGCGGATTTCCCGGCGCCGGAGAATTTTATATCATCGAGACAAGTTAAAATGGCCGCTAGCACCGGAGAAATTATATAGTCGGGATGGAGCGGATGGAAACCGTCCACGTCTTTAAACGGATCAATCGCGGCGATTATTTTATCGGTATTAAATTCTTCCGGCAGGGGCAGCTGAACTAGGATGCCGTCGATAGAAGCGTCCTTATTCAAAAAACCGATAACATCAAATAATTCCTCTTCGGAAATACCGGCCGGCAATTTATAAACATGCGTCTCCACGCCGACCTTCCTGCCCTCTCTTTCTTTTAGGGCCACATAGAGCTGGGAATCAGCGCGTTCACCGACCAAAACAATGGCCAAGTTCGGCCTTGGCCCCTTAAGCTTGAATATATTTTGGGCGATGACGTCTTTTACCTCTTTGGCGATCGCCGTCCCGTCAATTTTTTTTACCATATTAGCTGGCCTTATTTGGTCGGAATCGGAAATTTATCGCATAAAGCTTTGACTTGTTTTTTTAAACTACTCAATTTTTCTTCATCAGCTTTATTCTCCAGGGCTTCATTAATATAGCCGACAATCAATTTCATTTCCGCCTCTTTCATGCCCCTGGTCGTAACCGCCGGCGTCCCGATTCTGATTCCGCTCGGATTCATCGGCGGATTCGGATCGTCCGGGATAGTGGAACGAGAAATGGAAATACCGATCTTTTCCAACGCTTTTTCCGCTTCCTTGCCGACCGTTCCCTCGCTGGTCAAGTCCAGAACCATCAAATGGTTATCCGTCCCCCCGGAAATTATCCGATAACCGAGAGCGCTGAATTCTCGCGCCATCGCTTGAGCGTTTTTTATAATCTGTTTAGAGTACTCGATAAATTCCGGCTTTAGCGCTTCGCCGAAAGCCACGGCTTTAGCCGCGGTAATATGGTCATGCGGGCCGCCCTGCATGCCCGGGAAAACTGCACTATTTATCTGTTTAGCGTATTTTTCCTTACACATGATGATCGCGCCGCGCGGACCGCGTAAAGTCTTATGCGTCGTCGTGGACACGACATCAAATATCGGCACCGGATTCTTAATCTGCTTAGCGGCGATCAACCCCGCGATATGAGCGATATCCGCGAACGTATACGCGCCGATCTCATCGGCGATATCCTTAAATTTCTGCCAATCGATTTCTCGAGAATAAGCGCTGAAACCGGCGACAATCATTTTCGGCCGCTCGCGCAGAGCTATTTCCCTAACTTCATCCATATCGATTATTCCGGTTTCCAGATTAACTCCATATTGGACAAAATTATATAAGCGGCCGGAGAAATTGACCTTATGCCCGTGCGATAAATGACCGCCGTGATCCAATTTCAAACCCAAAACCTTATCGCCCGGATTTAAAAACGCCATATAGACCGCGGCGTTAGCCGGCGAGCCGGATAAGGGCTGGACATTAACGTGTTCGGCGTCAAACAATTTCTTCGCCCTCTCTATCGCCAAGAGTTCAACCTCATCAATCACCGCGTTGCCGCCGTAATAACGATGGCCGGCATAGCCCTCGCTATATTTATTGGTTAAAACCGTGGCCATCGCTTCCAGGACGGCCGGAGAAACGTAATTTTCCGAAGCAATGAGCTCCAGTTCCTCATTCTGTCGTTTTTCCTCTTTCTCGATTATTTCCCAAACTGCCGGATCTTGTTGTTTTAAGTGATCGTACTTCATATGATTAATGTTATATTTTAATCTTAGTTTAGCCGGCTTTTTTTGTCAAAAATGACAACAAAAAACTATTTTTTATATAGTCCTAACCAAGCCCCTTAACCATATACGTATCTTTTTCTTCATAGCCCAGCTTCTTATAATATCCTTTCACGCCGACTCCGGAAATAACCGCTATTTTAGCCACCTTGGCACCGGCGGCGATCTTCTCCGCTTCTTGCATTAATTTTTTTCCCAACCCGCTGTGCTGAACCTTTTTGTCTCCGCCGACAGAAACGAGCACGCCATAAACATGCAGCTCTCTGATGATGGCCGGGGCGACCGGACTATTCTGATCTATTCTCAAACGGCAAAACCCGTATAAGGTTTTCCCGTCCCGACTTTCCGCGCTGATAAAATATTCTAGGCCTCCGGAAGACGGATATTTTATTGTTCTAATCTTATAATCCGAAGTGATAACCTGTTCTTTGGCTTCGCGGCAACGAATACAATTACATTTTACGCCGCGATCTTTCATAATCTGACGCAGGTTCGTAATCTTATTGCCGGCGATAATCGACTCGCCCGGAATATCCCTGATTAATCTGATTATCCGGACATAGGGCGGGACAACGGCTTTACATTTTACGATCAATTCCTGAAGTTGCTTGTCAGTATAGGGCTGATACTCCCCCCGCTTATACCAGCGATATAATAAACTCCCGGCGGTAACGACCGTCGGATAAAATTTAATCTGGTCGGGCTGGAAGCGTTCGTCGCGGAATAATTTCTTGAATAATTCCAAATCTTTTTTGGGCGTCGCTCCCGGCAAGGCCGGCATCAGATGATAAGTGACTTTAAAACCGTATTCTTTTAATAATTTCGTGGCGGCGGTAATTTCTTTGACGCCGTGGCCGCGCTTATTCAATTTCAAAATCTTATCATCAACCGCCTGGACGCCGATCTCTACCCGAGTCGCCCCCAAGGCGCGCATTTCTAAAACTTCTTTGGTGCTAATATAATCCGGCCGTGTTTCCAGGGTCAGACCGATAAGGCTATAAACGGCGCTGGCATTCTTTTTCTGTTCCTTAATAAGCGCGGTCTTCAATCCGCTTATGGACAGATTTTTCGCGTAAGGAGATTTTAAGCTGATACTGAATTTCTTTTCTCCTTCCGGACGCTTAAAAACTAACCGGCTTAGTTTTGAATAATCATTGACCGCTCGGAAACAATTCACGATATACCAATATTTATATTTAACCGGCAGATAGCTCCAGGTGCCGCCGATGACTATCAATTCAATCTTAGTCGGCTCATGGCCGTTATTTTCCAGCGCCCGCAAGCGTAAGACGATTTGTTTATAAGGATCATAACCGCAACGAATGGCGCGCATTACCGCCGGTTCGTTAGACAGATAGCTGGCCGGAACGTTTTTTTCATGCGGACAATAAGCGCAGGCGCCCGGACAGGGATAAGGTTTGGTTAAAACAGCCACCGGCGCTATGCCCGATAAAGTCCGGACGGCACGCTTGCGTAAAATTTTTTCCAGGGGTAACATCTGAATAATCCTATTTTCAGACAACAAAAGACGATACTCTTTCAGAATATCGGAATTAGGAACGGCCGCTAAGCCATAGCGCTTGCAGATTATCCTTTTCCCGGCTTCCAAATCATCCCGATTCTTAAAACCGGAAGCATGATTTAAAAGCAGATCTTTTATTGCTTCCCTCATATATTTGGGCTATAATCAAAGTATTCTATTATATTCGGACATCTTATACTATATCATTTTTAAAAAATTAACAATATCGCTATGACTAAAAAAATCGCCAAGATTTTCTTGTTTTTGGCTCTGGTCTTAATACCTTTCTCCGCCCTGAAAGCCGCCGGGATCAAGACAGACGGAAATATTTATGTTCCTAAAGAAGAAATTGTCAGCGGCAATCTCTACGCCGCCGGACAATCTATCATAATCGACGGTACTATCAGCGGCGATCTTATCGCCGTCGCCCA
>CAZJSQ010000010.1:0-1895 GCA_964548885.1 uncultured Gammaproteobacteria bacterium | reverse complement strand
CGTTTCGCCCGGGGCCAGCATCGCCGGTAACATCCAACAAAAAACTCCGGAAGTAAAAATTAATGACCATTTTTGGCCTTGGCTTTGGGGACGCCTCTTCGCTATCTTCGCCGCCATCGTTGTCGGTTTAGTCATGGCTACCGTCTGTAAAAAAGGTATTTATAAAACTATCGGCCTAATAGAAGAAAAACCGATCCGAACCCTTATCCCCGGGTTACTTTTCTTCTTCGTCTTACCTCCGGTCGCCTTGGTCTTAATGTTCACCGTAATCGGGATTCCGCTGGCTCTTATTCTGGGCGCGATTTGGCTGATAGCGGTTTATGCCGCCAAGATATTAACGGCTATCTTGTTGGGCAGCATACTTATTAAAAAAATACTAAAAATTGAAAGTTTATCCTTGGCTTGGTCTCTGGTCCCGGGAGTAATTATTTGTTGGTTATTATTTTCTATCCCCTTTGTCGGCTGGATATTCGGCTTAATCGCCGCCTGGCTCGGTTTAGGGGGTCTTTGGTTCTATGCTACCAATAAATCCGGAAATCTTTAAAGCTTACGATATCCGTGGCGTCTACGGCCGGGATTTTGATAATGAGCTCGGCCGCCTCTTGGGCTTGGCCTACGTAGAACTCAGAAAAAACGACTCTGATTACATCAAGGGGGAAAGATTAAAAGTCGCTGTCGCCATTGATATGCGCCTGTCTTCTCCGGAGTTGAAAAAAAACTTAATCAGAGGACTAGCCGAAGCCGGCGCCGATGTTATTGATTTAGGCTTGATTTCTACTCCGACCATGTATTTTGCCGTCGGCCACTATAAATATGATGGCGGCATCGTCGTTTCCGCTTCGCATAATCCCAAGGAATGGAACGGATTCAAGCTGGTCCGCGCCCAAGGGATACCGATTAGCGGCGAGACGGGAATCAATTATTTAAAAGACCGGGTTTTAGCCAACCGTTTCTTGCCGGCGGCCATCCCCGGAGAAATATCCAAAAATGACCAAGCTCTGCAAGACGAAATCGCTTACGCTTTTTCTTTTACCGACCATTCTAAAATAAAACCTTTGAAAATAGTGGTGGATACCGCCAATGGCATGGGCGCGACTTACATTAAATCCTTATTCGCTAATCTTCCGTGCGAATTGATTCCCTTGAACTTTTCTCTCGACGGCTCCTTCCCCGCTCATGAAGCCGACCCTATTAAAGAAGAAAATCTTGTCCAGATAAAAGCCGAGATCAAACTAAAAAAAGCGGATTTCGGCATCGCGATTGACGGCGACGGCGATCGCTTGTTTTTTGTTGATGACAAAGGAGAAGCCATCGACCAGTCGATTATCCGCGGTCTTTTATCTAAAATGTTTTTAGAAATAAAGCCGGGAGCGAAAATCGGCTATGACGCCCGTCCGGGACGCGTTACCATCGACCTGATAAAAGAAAACGGCGGCATTCCGGTAATGACCCGCGTCGGTCATTCCTTAATTAAGGAGCAGATGCTAAAAGAAGACATTTTTTTTGCCGGCGAAGCTTCCGGGCATTTTTATCTGCGCGGCGAGGCCGGCTGTTTTGAATACCCGAGCATTATTATCCTGAAACTTTTAACCTTAGTTTCTCAAGCGCCGAACGGCATCGCCGCTTATATTTCCCAATATAAGAAATATTTCCATTCCGGAGAAATTAATCGCTTGGTTAGCGATAAAGAGGCGGTTTTTAACGATGTTCTGACTAAATACGGTAACGGGAAGATTACGCGCTTAGACGGTTTGACGATAGAATATCCGGATTTCTGGTTCAACATCCGCGGCTCAAATACCGAACCGAAAATCCGTTTGAACTTGGAAGCCACCAGCCAAAAAATAATGGCCAAGAAGCGAAATGAAATTCTGGCGCTGATGCGATAACTTAAA
>CAZJSQ010000009.1:0-20818 GCA_964548885.1 uncultured Gammaproteobacteria bacterium | reverse complement strand
TTGATAAAAGTATACACGAATTAAGGGCTATTTACAATCTGCGGAGAGGGTGGGATTCGAATGCAGAGCGTATCTAGAAAATTAGCTCCGATTATTTCTGGGGCGGGACGAGGGCAGAGACTAGTTTGGAGTAGTTGAGCTGGCGACCGTAATCGGGGTTGATGAAGCCGTCATTAGAGTAGAACTCGCTGTTTCCGGAGTGGAACTCGCGCTGACGCCGACGAGACAGACGCCTTGCCAAGGAACATAATGAGAAGAAAATCTTCGTTCTTGAATCGGAGTGGTAGTTGAACCTTCCGGGTAAATCACCTTGTAATCAAAGAAAGCGTCGGCGCCGTTATGAGAACTTTCAGTACATTTCTTTTGCCCCGGCTCAAGATTTGTTGTTTCGATTATTTTTGTCGGCGCCGGTTTTACTATATTATAGATTGTCGGGTAAGTTGTGGTGGCGATGCGGCCGTCTTTAGTTCCCCAGAAATCAAAATACAAATCATCCTTGATTATTCGGGCTTGGATTAGAATATAGTTTCCGGTATCGTTGATAAAACGCAGATCCGGCCTAGGATTATAAATAGTCGCGTCCATCCCGGCCGGCTCGTAATAAGAAACGCGGTAGGAGTGGTTTTGGCGCATAGTTATCGACAATCCGGAACTTAAGGCCGATCGGAAGACGGTGGTTCCTATCTGGCATAAGCCGCCGCCGAACTCAGGGATTGTCTTATCCCCCTTGATAACCAGTTCTTGCAAATAGCCGGTGCTGGCGTCGATTGTTCCCAGGGCTGTTAGTAAAGAAAATTCTTCATTCGGTTTGATGAGTATCCCATGCAAGGTGTCAGCCCCATTTTTTATATTTTTTCTTCGATTAATCGGCGAGCCGGCGAAGTTTGAGTGCCCGGTACCGAGTATTTCTTTTATTTGGAGATTGTTGTCCGGGCTGATGTCTTGGCCGCTGGTTTTCTTGATTATCAAACCGGTTTCATTTTGGCCACCGAGAAGATTGACGGTTATCGCTTGGGCGCTGGCTTCCAAATCTACTTTTCTTCCATCTTTACCGGTTTGCCAGCTGGAAACCTTCCCGTTTTTAATCTCAAAGCGCGGCAGGACATTTTCTTCGTCAACTTCCGGGGCTATTTCGGTTTTTAGATACTCCTTAATTTTTTCTTGATCCAGAAAAATAGTCGTATTATTTTGAGTTTTTATCAAACTTATCCAAGTGGCTAACTTATCCGGTTTTATTTTCCAGTATTTTATCGTTGAGCTGGCTTTTCCGAATTCATTGAAACTGATGGTTAATTCGCCGCGGCCGATAATTTTTTTAGCTTCAGCCTCCAAGCCGACCAAGTCGGCCTGTTTTATTTCCGGATATAAAGATGTCGTTCTGATGGTGATAACCGGCGCTTCCAGATCAGTCAGGTTATTATGGATAGCGCTGAAAATTTTGGCATAGTCTACGCCTTTTCCGAGTTTTTCCTGGTTAGAGATAATTTTTGTCTCCAGGCTGGATTTTTCCAGAGAAAAATAAGCGTTCTCCGGCGCGATATTCAGTTCCTTAAAATTGTCGTCCAAGAAAGCTTTAACTGTTTCTTCGTCCAGGGAGTAAATCGGGAATAGTTTTTTATCGGTTTCGCTTATAAATCTGGATATCAGGTAGCGGCCGAAGCTGTTATGGTCTTTAGGATTAAAAATATTAATCAGAGACGCCTCTAAATCAAAAATCAGGGTCGGACGAGCTAAATCAGAATCAAAAGAGATAACGTCAAGATCCAGCCTTTCTGATCGTTTATCATGTTGGAAGGACAGGCCGGCTTTATTTATTTGTTGGAAGCGCTCGTCTATCGCTTTTTTGGCTTCGTCTCTGGTTTGGCCGCTTAGGCTTAAATCGCCGATAGATTCTTTCGGATAGAATTTCCCTCGATAATTATTTTGCCAAATAAAATAATTAATCGCCAAGAAGACGATTAATAAGAAAAAAATCGAAATAGAGATGATTGAGACGTTCTTAGAGGGAGCCTTCATAGGCGAGAGATGATTGTCTAAAAGGGCGATGGTTAATCTTTAGTTTTAATTTCAATGGCTTTGGGGGTGGTTTTATATAAAGAAATCGTGAGAACGCCATTTTCCAATTCCGCTTCCACGCGTTTATTGTCGACCTCGGCCGGCAAGATTATGGAGCGGGAGAACGACCCCCAATAACACTCGCGGTAAAGATAGTCTTCTTCGGTTATTTCCGCGTCGGCCGAGCGCGTTCCTTTGATGGTCAGAAGATCATGATGGAGGGAAATTTTCAAATTTTCCGGCTTGACCCCGGCGATCGTGGATTTAATTATTATCTTTTTGTCGGTCTGATAGACATCAATGGCGAGTTGCCCTTCCGTTTCCGGCTCTTCATAATCCAACCATTCGGTCGGATTGTCCGCTCCGCTATCGACGCTTGGCTTAAGATGGTTCTTTTTATTGAAAAACATATATTTTATTTCATCTATAATTTACCAATATTTTAGCAAATTGTAAATAAGGAAAATAAAATACGCCGCTGTAAGCGGCGTATTTTCTAAGCGGTGGGCCCGACAGGATTCGAACCTGTGACCTCTACGATGTCAACGTAGCGCTCTAACCAACTGAGCTACGAGCCCTCTTTATCTGATTGTGGGCATAGATGGACTTGAACCATCGACCCCCGCTTTATAAGAGCGGTGCTCTAACCGACTGAGCTATATGCCCTATTATAATGGCCGTCAAAAAAGAATGCAAGAAAGAATGCAAGTTTGCTTGGTTGTAATGTTTAGTAGTTATTTTATACCATTATAAGCTTAATTTTTCAAGCTTATTTTGGAGTTTAGGGATTATTTGGCTGATGGCCGTTTTTATCCCCATATTTAAAGTCGCTTGAGCCGTTTTTATTCCGCCTAAAGCCCCATATTCCCTGATAAAATCCAGAACATTGATGTTTTTTAGAGAATAAGCCAAGAGCGTGGTTTTATCAGGCGTTTCTTCGCAGAAAATAAGGATAATTTTAGCGCTGGGGACGGTGGCGATAAGCTCGTCTATAATATCACTTAAACTGTCCATTGTCGCTCCAGTCTCTTTAAAATCATTATTGTCCAGCTTTGACCACAACAATTCATTCTTTTTTTCCGCCTGAAGGTTGTTGAGTATTTTCCCCCACAGCTTTAAAGAGGACATATCTCTTGACCGATAAAGATGGGTGATTATTTCTTCCCGCCGCGCCCCGAGGGTTATTAATTCGGAAGTGGTTAAAAGGACGCGCGGCGTCAAATTGGCGGTCTTAAAGTTTTTGGTTCGCTGGATGATGCCGGCTAAAAGACAGGTGGCGATATCTTCGGAAATCATTTCCGGCTTGTAATTTTTTAAGAGATAAAAAACTATTTCCGCGGTGGTGATAGCGTTCAAGTCGACGAAATTAATCTGTCCGAATTCCTCGTTCGCCGCTTGCTGATCGATATTTATAATGGTGGTCTTGTAGAAGAATTCCACGTTGTCGTCGTAGAGTTTTTCTAAGGCTTCCAGATCGCTGACGCCGACGGTGAAGATGAGATCATATTTAAATTCGCCTGTTCGCGTGGAGACGTCTTCCGGCTTGAACCAGCCGGTTTTTGGGGAAATAATAAAATTAAGCTGATCGGCATCGACGGAATATTTAATTTGGTTGACTTTGGCCTGGCTGATATCGAGGGAGACGACGAAGCGCCGGAGATTATCCAGCTGTTTTTTTATTTCCTGGTAAGACGGCAAGAAAAAAAAGGATTCGGATCGATCATTATTTTTAAATCCGGCGATTTCTGTTTCCACTCCAATTTTTTTTAGGAACAGAAAAAGAGCCAGAGCCGAAGCTATCGCGTCATTATCCCGATCGGCCGGAAAAACTATCAGGACATTTTTTGATTTTTCCAGTTGCCGAAAAATTTGTTGTTCTAAATTTAACATTTTTCAATTATAAACTTCCGCCAATTAGCTTGAGCTTAACTCTTTAATATATAGTTATTTACTGCCAAAGTCAAGGTAAAACTTGATTGATTTAGGGGAATTCGGTTGACTTAAGCTCGTTTTTTTGGTAATTTTAATTCATGAAACAAGAACTAGATAAAACTTATAACCCCTCTGAAACCGAGGATAATATTTATCAAAAATGGGAAAAATCCGGATTCTTTAACCCTGATAACCTGGATTTGCCGAAAAACGCTCCTGCTTATACCATTATTCTCCCTCCTCCCAATATTACCGCTAAATTACATATCGGTCATAGCGCCATGCTGGCGATAGAAGATCTTTTGATAAGATACCGCCGTTTGTCCGGTTTTAGGACTCTCTGGGTGCCGGGGACTGACCATGCCGCCATCGCCACTCAGAGCGTGGTTGAGAAGAAAATTCTGAAAGAACAAGGAAAGACTCGTAACGATTTAGGGCGCGAGACTTTTCTGGCAGAAGTTTGGAAATTTGTCAATGAAACTCAAGCCACGATTCTCCATCAAACTAAAAAAATGGGATCTTCCCTGGATTGGTCGCGCCTGGCTTTTACTCTTGATGAAACCAGACAAAAAGCGGTGGCAAGAATGTTTATTGACATGTATCAGGAAGGGGTGATTTATCGCGGCGAAAGAATAGTTAATTGGTGTCCGCGTTGCCACTCGACTTTAGCGGACGATGAAGTTGAATACAAGGAACAGACCGCCAAGCTTTATATTTTTAAGTATTCTTTGGATTTTCCGATAGCTATTTCAACGACCCGGCCGGAAACAAAACTGGGTGACACTGCCGTGGCGGTAAATCCGAAAGATGAGCGTTATCACCGGTATATCGGCAAGCAGTATAAAGTTAATTTTTGCGGCCAGGAGCTTAATATCGGGATAATCGCCGATTATAACGTGGATTCGGAATTCGGTACGGGAGCTTTAGGCGTCACCCCGGCTCACTCCGCAATTGATTGGCAAATGGCCCAGGCTAATAGTCTGCCGATAATTAAAGTTATCAATGAAGCCGGCCTGATTAGGGATGGCTTTGGCGTTTATTCTGGTTTAAGGGCGGTGGCGGCGCGCGATTTGATAGTGGCCAAATTACAGGAGCAGGGATTATTGGAAAAAGAGGAAGAGATTAATAATAACTTGTCGGTTTGTTACCGCTGTGAAACCGCGATTGAACCCCTCCCCTCTAAACAATGGTTTATCGGCATTGATAAGAAGCTAGAACGTTTGGGCGGAAAATCTTTGAAAGAAAAAGCTTTGGAAGCCGCGGATAAGAAAAAAATTATTTTTATTCCGGAAAGATTTAATAAAAATTATTGCGATTGGATGAATAACCTTCATGATTGGTGTATCTCGCGTCAGATTTGGTTCGGGCATCAAATTCCGGTCTGGTATAAGGGTGAAGAAATCTTTGTCGGGACGGAAATGCCGTCTGGAACCGGTTGGGTTCAGGATCCCGATACTTTAGACACCTGGTTTTCTTCGGGCATGTGGACATTTTCAACTTTGGGCTGGCCGGATAATTTTAAGGATGGTGTTAAGAGCGGCGATTTGAAGCGTTTTCATCCGACCCAAGTGCTGGAAACCGGCTACGAAATATTAACTCTCTGGATATCACGCATGATTATGATGTCCTTTTTCGCCTTGGGAGAAATCCCTTTCTCGACAGTTTATTTGCATGGCACTATTTTAGATAAGCAGGGCAAAAAAATGTCTAAGTCTAAAGGTAATGGCGTTGACCCGGTAGAAGCGATAGGCCAATACGGCGCCGATGCTGTCCGGTTGTCTCTGCTCATGGGCTCTACTCCAGGCAATGATACCCGCTATAGCGACGACAAAGTTGAATCCAAGCGCAACTTCGTCAATAAGCTTTGGAATATTTCCCGCTTTATCCTCTCTGCCGCCGATGAAAAGTTTTATGCCACCGCTTACCAGACGGCTCCGATCGCGCCAACTTTGGCGGATAAATGGATTTTAAATAATTTGGCGGCTAGCGCTAAAACCGTTACCGAACATTTGGAAAATTTTAATTTTTCTCTAGCCGCCGAGGAACTAAATGAGTTTACTTGGAACAAGCTGGCTGATTGGTATTTGGAAATCGCTAAGATAGAAAAAAATAAGGAGGAAATATTGATTTATATATTAAAGAACGTGTTGATTTTGTGGCATCCGTTCATTCCGTTCGTTACTGAAAAAATCTGGTCGAATTTTAATGCCGATTTATTGATGGTCGCTAAGTGGCCGCAAAACATAGCGGCCAAGCTGGCGATCGATGAAGCCGTCGCGGCCTGCCAAAAATTTCAAAAAATTCAGGATTTGGTTATTGCTATCAGGAACGTCCGCGGTGAGAATAAAGTAGAACCGGCGAAGAAACTGGAGGCGGTAATCTACGGTCACGAGGACTCAGGGTTGTTAAAAGAGCAAGCGGAAATAATTATCAATCTTAAAACCGGTCTGAAATCTTTAGAAATAAAAGATAGCGGCGTTAAGATAGATAAGGCGATTGCTACGGTTGTCGGCGGTTGGGAAGTTTATCTTTTGGGCGGCGCCAATGAGAAGAAAGAAAAAGAACGTTTAGCGAAAGAAAAAGAAAATTTAGAAAAAATAATCGGCTTGCAGTCAGCAAAATTGGGCAATGCCGATTTTGTCGATCACGCGCCCGAGGAAATTGTGGCCGCGGCCAAGAGCAAACTCGCTGCCTATCGGGCGGAGTTAGAAAAAATAGTCAAAATAATCCAAGACCTATGACTTTAAAAAAATATTTATGGGTGATGTCCGTTCTGACAGTCGTCTGCTGGGGGATTTTTCTGTTCGTGGCCGGCATCGTCGACCCGACAGCGACTAATTGGCTGGGATTTCTCTTATTTTACCTGGCTCTTTTCGCCTCTCTAAGCGGGACCATCTCCTTAATCGGTTTTTTGTTCCGTTTCGTGGTTATAAAAAAAGAGTTGGCCTTTAATTCCGTCAAAGTGGCGTTCCGCCAGTCGTTCTTATTTTCCTTGTTTATAATTCTGCTTTTAATCTTAAAGGCCGCTAATCTGTTTAATTGGCTCAACCTTCTTTTGCTTATAATAATTTTTTCCATCCTGGAGCTATTTTTAATAAGTTATAAAACCAGCCGATAAAAATATGAAAAACAAATTTAATCAATTGCGCGACGAATTCATGGAACAGTTGGCGCGAGTCAAGAATAACGAACATTTAAAGGAGCTAGAGTTGAAATTTTTGTCGCGCCGAGGAAGATTGAGCGAATTAATGGGCGGGCTTAAAGATTTAAACTCCGATCTTAAGAAAGAAGCGGGTGAACTGGCCAATAACGTCAAGAAGGAACTGCAAGAAAAATTTAACGCGCTGAGCGAATCTTTGAATAATTTTACCGCGAAAGATAATGAAATCGATGTTACTTTGCCCGGCGCCAATCTGGCGCAAGGTCATTTGAATCCGATCACTCTTGTTCAGAACGAACTGGAAGACATTTTTTCATCTTTAGGTTTTATGATTCTCGACGGTCCGGAGTTGGAAAGCGATTATTATAATTTTACCGCCCTTAATGTTCCTCCGGATCATCCCGCCAGAGACATGCAGGACACTTTTTATGTTGATTATAAGAATAAGGACGGCCAATATGATTTATTGATGCGTACCCAGACTTCCCCGGTTCAAATCAGGGCAATGCAGAAATACGGCGCGCCTCTGAAAGCGCTTATTCCCGGACGCTGTTTCAGGAACGAAGCGACGGACGCGCGTCATGAGCATACCTTTTATCAAGTAGAAGGATTATTAGTCGGTAAAAATATTAATTTTGCTAACCTGAAGAGTTTTTTGGAAATAGTCGGACAGCGTTTGTTCGGCTCGAACACTAAATTAAGGATGCGGCCGAAGTTTTTTCCGTTCGTCGAACCGGGCAACAACGGCGAATATACTTGTTTCTTGTGCCAAGGCCGTGGCTGTCGCGTTTGTAAGCAGACCGGCTGGTTGGAAATAGTCGGCGCCGGCTTGATTCATCCGGAAGTTCTTCGCGCCGGCGGCATTGATCCGGAAATTTATTCGGGGCTGGCTTTCGGTTTTGGTTTGGACCGCTTAGCGATGTTGAAATATAATATTAGCGATGTCCGTCTGTTTAATAGCGGCGATCTTAAATTTTTAGAGCAATTTTAATTATATGTACATATCTCTTAATTGGTTGAAAGACTACGTGAAGATTCCGTTGAAAATAAAACCGGAAGATATCGCCGAGGGATTGACCAACCATACGGTTGAAGTCGAGGGTTTGGTTAATTCCGCCGAACAATTTAATAAAATTGTCGTCGGGAAAGTCTTGGAAGTGATTAAACATCCTAATGCCGATCGTTTGCGCCTAACCGTCGTGGATGTAAAAAAGAAAAAACTGAATATCGTCTGCGGCGCGCCGAATGTCGCCCCCGGTCAGATGGTGGCGGTCGCCATGATCGGAGCGCTCTTGCCTAACGGCTTAGAAATAAAAGGATCTTTGATCCGCGGCCAGAAATCGGAAGGAATGATTTGCGCCGAGGATGAATTAGGATTGGGCGAAAATCATGAGGGGATAATGGTTTTAAAGGAGAACGCTAAAATCGGAGAAGCGTTCGCGAAATATTTAGGGGCCGATGATATTATTTTTGAAATAGACAATAAATCCTTATCTAATCGACCTGACCTTTTAAACCATTATGGTTTAGCGCGCGAACTGGCGGCCATTTTTAACCTGCGCCTGTTGCCTTATGAAAAAAAGTTCGCTCGCCAAGGGGATTTCTTGGACGCTAAAAATAACCAGCTCGAGGTGAAAGTCTCGGCGCCTGGCGCCTGCCCGCGTTATCTGGCGGTTAAAGTGAGCGGCATAGAAATTAAGGAATCACCGGCTTGGCTCAAGGAAAGATTAGTGGCCGTTAATCAGCGTCCGATTAACAACATCGTGGATTTGACTAATTACGTCATGCTTGATTGCGGCCAGCCGATGCATGCCTTTGACGCCGCGAAAATAAAGAGGATTCTTGTCCGTCAGGCGGAGAAAAATGAGACGATAGAAACTCTGGACGAGAAAGAACGGGTTTTATCGGTTGATGATTTGGTTATTACCGACGGCCGTCAAGCCGTGGCTTTGGCCGGTATCATGGGCGGGCGCAATAGCGAAATAACCGTTGAAACTAAAGAATTGGTCTTGGAATCCGCTAATTTTTCCGCCGCCACCGTCCGTAAAACTTCGCAGAAATTGGGTTTACGCACTGAATCATCGGTTCGTTTTGAGAAAGCCCTTGACCCGGCCCTGCCCGAGACCGCTATTTCCCGTTTCCTGGCGCTTTTAAAAGAAATCTGTCCGAGTATGAAGATAACTAGCGCCCTGGTAGACATTAATAACACGCGCCCGAAGCAATTAACGGTTGGATTGGATTTAGGTTGGCTGAAAAATAAGATCGGTCAAGAGATTCCCCGGGCTGACGTTATTAATATCCTGGAAAAACTTGGTTTTTCCTTGGATGACAAGTCAGAGGAAATTTTGAAAGTTTCTATCCCTGCTTGGCGCGCGACTAAAGACATTTCCAACAAAGAAGATTTGGTCGAAGAAATTCTCAGACTTTACGGCTATGACAAGATTGAGGCGAAACTGCCGATTTTAGCGATGGATCTTCCGGAAGTTAATGAGACTAGAAAAATAGAGAGGAAAGTAAAAAATATTCTGTGTCTGGGAGGTTCTCTTAGTGAGGCTTATAATTATTCTTTTGTCGGCGAAGATCAGCTGAAGAAATTAAATATTGATTTTTTCAATTATCTTAAACTGGCCAATCCTCTTTCCGGAATTCAGAATCTTTTGCGCCAGTCGCTCGCGCCCGGATTATTCGCCAATATCAAGACCAATCAATTCAAGAGCGATGATTTCGGTTTTTTCGAAATCGGCAACGTTTTCTTTAAGACGATGGGCAGTGTGAGAAAAGATAATATCGAGGGAAATTTTTTACCTTATCAGGAAAAACATCTCGGACTCGTTATCGCCGGAGGGGGTGATTTGTTCGGCCGTCTGAAAAGCGTTATTAATAGTTTGTTCAAGAATTTATTTAATCCCGGGGTAGAAACGGAATTTTTGGTTCTTGATAATCTCCCCGGTTGGGCGGATAGATATTTAGCGGCTAAAGTCGTGGTCCTGGGCTGGGAATTGGGAGTGGTCGGCTTGCTTAGCCGTGAAGCGACAGTCAATCTGAATTTGAAGAAAGCCACGGCCTTAGCGGAATTGAATTTCAATAAGCTGGTTGAGTTGATTCTTAATCAACCGCCTTTCCGTTTTACCGAAGCGCCGAAATATCCGCCGCTAATGCGCGACTTGGCCTTTGTCGCCCCGAACGAAGTATTGTATAATGATTTAAGGAGAGAAATGAGCCGATTCAATCCGCTTATCAAGTCAGTTGAACTGTTTGATATTTATATCGGAAATAAATTAGCCGGCGGACAGAAAAGCTTGGCGTTTCATTTATCTTATCGGGCTGAAGACCGAACCCTGACCGCCGAAGAAGTTGATAAAATTCAAGCCGCGCTAATCGCTTATCTGGCGCAGAAATTTGAAGCGAAACTAAGAGACTTTTAAATCATTAAATAAAAAAATATGTTTTCCACTTCTAATGACATTTTAAATCTGGTCTTAGCCGTCTGTTTGGCTTTATTGACTTTCTTCTTATGTTGGGCGATTTATTATTTTGTCGCCAGCGTCCAAAAAATCCATAAGCTGATTAAAAGGGTGGAAAACGGCGTGAGCAAAGCGGAAGGAATTATCGATCTGGCGAAAGATAAGTTGAAAAATAGCGCCACTTACTTTATGATTTTGGGAGAGATAGCCAAGAAGGCCATGGAATTCGTTCAAGAAAAAAGAGATAAGAAAGCCTCGTCTAAGAAGAAATAGACCGATAAGAAGATAAATTACGAATCAAGATTTTAGAAAATAAAAGAGCCCCGTCCTTTTTCGGATAGGGCTCTTTCGTGTCTGAGGAGATTATTTTTTATATTTACAGCCTCGATTACTGCACTTGATCTCTCCGTTTTTATCGGTGACCAGTAGGGCTTCGCAATCCGGGCATTTTTCTCCGGTCGGCTGGCCCCAATAAGCGTTTTTACACTTCGGATAATTATTGCAAGCGTAAAAGGCGCCGCGTTTGCTGAATTTTTTGACGATTTTGCCGTCGCCGCAAATCGGACAAGCGACTTCTTGGCCGTCTCCGGGTTGGGCGATATTTTTAATGTTTTTACATTTGGGATAAGCGGAGCAGGCTAAGAACGGACCATACTTTCCCACTCTTACTCTCATCGCCGCGCCGCATTTAGCGCAGACTTCGCCGGCATATTTTTTTTCAAGTTCTAAGGTCTTCGCGTCCGGTTCCCTTTTTTCACCGCCTTGGTCGCCGGCCATTTTTTTGATATTGCGACAATCGGGAAACGCGCCGCAAGCCAGGAATTTTCCGTAGCGCCCGGTTTTAATGACCATCGCCGCGCCGCATTTATCGCAGACTTCAGTTGATTTTTCTTCCGGCATAATATCATTTTTATTAATTTCCATATATTTTTTTTGTAAATTATCGTGGAAGTCCTTGTAAAAATCGCCAATGACCGGTTGCCAGCCCTTTTTTCCGTCGGCGATGAGGTCTAAATTATTTTCCATATCGGCGGTGAATTGGTAATCGACGATTTTTTGGAAGTGATTCAATAATAAATCGGTGACGACGAAGGCGATACTGGTCGGTTTAAGTTTCTTATTTTCATCTCGTTCTACGTAATTGCGGACAATAATCGTATTAATGGTCGGCGCGTAAGTAGACGGGCGGCCGATGCCATGCTTTTCCAATTCCTTGACCAGGCTGGCATCCGAATATCGCGCCGGCGGATTAGTGGAATGCTGGTCGGAGCGCAAATCTAGCAAGGCGGCCGATTGCTTTTCTTCTAGGAGCGGCAATTCCTGTTCCTTGGTCTTTTCCGGCCAGATTTTCAGATAACCGGGGAAAACTAGCGTCTGTCCGTTGGCGCGGAAAATATAAATTTCTTTATTGTTTACGGTTTTGACGTCGATGGCGGTCGTGGCCAGTTTAGCGGCCGGCATTTGGCTGGCAATCGCTCTTTGCCAGATTAAGCGGTATAAACGTTCTTGGCTTTTATCCAATTTAGCCCCCAGCTCTTCCGGAGTATTATCGGCTTCGGTCGGGCGAATCGCCTCATGAGCCTCTTGGGCGTTTTTGCTTTTATTTTTAAAAACGCGCCCGCCCTTAATCGCGTAATCGGCGCCTAAATTTTTCTTAAGCCAGGCCTCGGCTTCGCTTAAAAATTTCGGAGACAGATTGAGCGAATCGGTTCGCATGTAAGTGATATGCCCTTCTTCATACAATTTTTGGGCGACGGCCATAGTCTGTTTGGCGCTGAATCCGAGGTGGCGATTGGCGGATTGCTGTAAAGTCGAAGTCGTGAAAGGCGCGCCCGGATTTTTACCGACCTCTTTTTTTTCTACTTTGTCGATGGTATAATCGGCCGGCTGGAGTATTTTTTTTAGTTCATCCGCTTCCGTCTTTTTTATTTTCAGCTTGTCAAAAGTTTTGTCGCGGATCTTGTATAAATCGGCGGTAAATTTTTCCGTCTCTGCCGCGCCGCTGAAATCGGCCGATAAGCTCCAATATTCTTCCGGGACAAAGGCTTGGATTTCTCGTTCCCTTTCCACTATCAGGCGAGTGGCGACGCTCTGGACGCGGCCGGCGGATAAGCCTTTAGCCACCTTTTTCCATAAAAAGGGAGACAATTCATAACCGACCAGTCGGTCAAGCACGCGGCGCGCTTGTTGTGCGTCAACCATATTTAAATCAATCGGCCGCGGTTTTTCCAGGGCTTCTAAAATGGCGTTTTTAGTAATTTCATGGAAAGCGATCCTCTTAGTTTTTTTTTCGTCTAATCCTAAAGCCTGGATTAAATGCCAGGAAATCGCTTCTCCTTCGCGGTCTTCATCGGACGCCAGAATGACTTCCGTCGCCTTTTTAGCGTCGGCCTTCAAGCCGCTGACGATCTTTTTAGCTTTGGTCGGGATGACATATTTTGGCGTGAAGCCATGTTCGATATCGACGCCCATTTCACTTTTCGGAAGATCGCGAATATGGCCGAATGAAGATTCGACTTGGTATTCTTGGCCCAGGAATTTACCGATGGTTTTGGCCTTAGTTGGGGACTCGACGATTATTAAAGTCATAAGAGCGATATAATTTAATTTAAATCATAACCGTATTCGCTACTTTTGGCAATCCCTCGGATTTCTAATATACTTAGTGTACTATTTACGACCGCGGTGTCAAGGTTAGTTTTTTTGATTATTTCATCGGAATTGATTTTTTCCGCGCGTTCCGATGCCTCCTTTAATATTTTATAGATCATAGCTTCGCTTTCGTTTTTTGGAGAAAAGAGCGGCCTTCCGGCGAGGCGTTTTTTAATTTTGTTATTTCCGTCATCGTCATTATTTAAGCCGTAGACCTCTAAAATATCGGCCGCGGCGGTTATCGGTCTGGCGCCGGATTTGATCAGTTTATTGGGGCCGGCGGAAAATTCGGCAAAAATGTTTCCCGGCACGGCTAAGACTTCCCGATTTTCTTCCAAGGCCCAGTCGGCCGTGATTAAGGCGCCGGATTTTATTGGCGCTTCAACGATCAAGGTCGCCTGCGCCAACCCGGCGATAATGCGATTGCGTTGGGGAAAGTTTTGTTTATGGGGAGGAGTACCGGGCGGAAATTCGGAAATCAGGGCGCCGCCATGATTGATGATGTTTTCCGCCAGATAGCGGTTAGCGGTCGGATAAAAATTTTTGGAGTCCAGGCCGGAGCCGAGAATCGCCCAAGTTTTTCCTTTCAGTTCTAAGGTTTTTTGATGCGCTAAAGCGTCTATTCCCAGCGCCAGGCCGCTGATAATTTCTATTCCCGATTCGATTACCCCCGGTAATAATTCGGAAATAGCCTTGCTTCCATAGGCGCTGAACTTTCTGGAGCCGACGACCGCCAGACGGCTCTTCGCGCTATTGTCAATTTTTCCTTTATAATATAAGACCGGCGGCGGTGCCGCCATCTCTTTAAGTAGGGCCGGATAATCAGGGTCTTTCCAAGTGATGAAAGAAATTTCTTCTTTTTTTAGTTCACTGATCATATTGGCAATGGAGGCCGCCGGGGATTTTCTCCAGCTTGTAAAAGCGCTCGCCAAAGAGGGGTTGAGACCGGCGCGTTCCAATTCTCCGGTGTTAGCGAACCAGGCCTGGCGGATATTGGGAAAGAATTTCTCTAGTCGTCTCATGTTTATCGGTCCGATTTTTTGGAAATAGTTGAAGGCTAAATAATAATATTTGTCTTCATAGGCGATATTTTCGCGGTTCATAATAATTTAATAAAATCCTCCTAAATTTTTTAGGAGGATTTTATGTTTATCTTATATTTTTTAAGTCGAGTCGGGATGATAATTCTTTGAGTCTGATTTTCTCTTCGCCGCTGAAATTATCCAGAACGAATTTATCGGGCGGAACATGCGTCCTGAGCAGGTCATTCTTAATGCCGCAGCGAAGACGAGTGAATTTTTTAGTCTTTAAATAATCAATGATCGATTGGACGCCGCGATGCCCGGCGCTACCGGAAGCGGTGGCGATTTTATAGTTTCCAAAGTCCAAGTCCAAGTCGTCATGGATAACCGTCAGGATATTTTGTAAATCCGCGTCTTTCTTTTTGATCAAACCGAAATTTTTCGGCAGCAATCCGTAGTAGTCCAATATCTTGCGGACGCTAGTTCCTGATTCATTCATGAAGGTCAATGGTTTGACGAATAAAAAATCGCCGTCTTTATAAAGAAGCGCGTTGAATTTCTTATTCTCCGACCAGTTCACGTCGCCGAGCCAGTTATCTAAAACAAGCCAGCCGGTATTATGGCGCGCGCTCTTATATTGTTCCCCGGGATTACCCAGGCCGACGATGATTTTCATATTATTCTTCGTTACTGGTTAATTTTCTATTCGGCGCTTCATTATAAGTCGTATGTGATTTTTTGTTTTTTGTAACGCGGACGCTAAGCGGCGTTCCGGTAAAGCCAAAGCGTTCCCGCAGACGATTTTCCATAAAACGAACGTAAGAGAAATGGAGATCATCGTTCGGTCCTATTCTGACGATGAAAGATGGCGGGTTATGATCCTTTTGGCGAAATTCATAAATGCGCGGCGCCTTTAATCCCTTTCCCTTGGCCGGTTTATGAATCTTAACGACCGCTTTCATGAATTTTTCGCACTGTGAATCGCTTAATTCCAGTTTTCGCTGGGTCGCGATAGTGATAATTAAATCTAAAATCTTATTAACCTTCTCGCCGGTCTTAGCGGAAATGAATTGGATGGGGGCCCAGGTTGCAAACGGCAACTTATCATAAATTATTTCCGTCCATTTTTTAGTATCCCGTTTTTCCAGCTTATCCCATTTATTGGCGATGAAGACCAGGCTCTTTCCCCGATCTTTTATCTCTTGGATAAGTTTGGCGTCCTGATGGGTTATCGGTTCGCTGATATCCATGACCAGGAGGGCGATATCCGCCCTTTCTAAAGATTTTAAAGATTTTTGTACGCCCAGTTTTTCAAAACCGATGGCGTTACGGCTATGACGAGCGATTCCGGCCGTGTCCACTAACGTGATGTTTTCGCCTTTATAGATTATTTTAGTATTTTGCGATTCGCGGGTAGTATGGGCAACCGGGCTGACGATAACTCTCTCATAACCGAGAATGGCGTTTAATAGAGATGACTTACCGACGTTCGGTTTGCCGATGATACAAATATTTATTCTGCTTGTTTCTTCTTCCGTTATTTTTTTATTTTTTCTTGGCTTATCCAGCCTATCGATAATGGCATCCAAAAGGTCGCCGGTGCCCAGTCCGCTGGCCGCGGAAATGATTCGCGGTTCTCCTAATCCAAGCCGGTTGAATTGCGCCGCTTCGGAAGCGTTTTTAAAATTATCTATCTTATTGGCGACCACTAAAGTTTTCTGGCGGTACTCGGAATTTTTTTTGAAGCCGGCCGCCATAGTTTTGTCTTCCGGCAATAACCCGGCTTTTGCGTCCACTAAAAATATAATCAAATCAGCCCGGTTAAGATAATTTCGAGCCTGTTTTTGCGTTTGGCTGTCAATATCATCCTCGGTTATCTTCTGATTGCCTAAAGCGCGCGAATCAATTATTCCGGCCGTATCAACCAAGTCAAAAGCGCTGTTAGCCCACTCGACTGTTCCCAAATTGCTGTCGCGAGTCGTTCCGGCGATATCAGAAATCAAAGCCTGCCTTTTTTCAATCAAACAGTTGAAAAGGGTTGATTTGCCGACATTAGTCCGGCCACAGATGACGACGAGGGGCAGATTTTTATTGAATTTTTCCATATTTTCATTTATTCGGCTTTATTGGCATCCGTGCCGATAATCAACAAGAAGTCGGGAGGAGTGCTGGCGGCCAGGTAATCGTTTATCCAAGCTGGAGAATCTGAAAAGTGAGTGGCGCCGGTCAGCGCTTCTAAAGTTTTAAGAGATTTTTCTTTGACAGTGGAGGTCGCTAAACTATAAACGATAGTCTGAGTATAATTCCTTTCCGGAGCGTTGCCGATTTTTGAAATTACAAAACCGGATTGTTCAAGGATGACGGCGGTTTTGCCGGCCAGGCCGCCAATCCAGGTGCCGTTTAAAATTACCACTTGGGCGGCATCGGTGATTTTAACTATCTTCTTAACCGGAGTCATAACTGATCCGGCCGGAGAAGTGATAAAAATATTTTTAACCAGATTTCTTACTTCCGAAAAATTTCCCGAACGCGGCGTTAATATATAGGCGCCGTTTTCGCCTGTACCCGATATCAATAATCCGTCCGGAGCGTCGCTTAAAACTTTATTGATTATTTGAGAACGATCGACATTCTTAAACATTTCCCAAAACCGTAAAACTTCCCAGGTGTTGAGATTGGTAGAAATACTTTTACTTAATTCGTTCACCAATTTAGTGATCATCACCGGATTTAACAGCGTCTTACTGGATAGCAATTTATTTTTTACTGCCTCAAGAATTAATTGTTGACGGCGAGCGCGAGCAAAGTCGGAACCTTCAGACCCGAGAGCGTGGCGGCTGCGCGCGTATTTCAGCGCCAAAGGACCGTCCATGGTCTGTAGTCCTTTTTCAATACGCAAATGTTCATAGCGGGAGTAATAATTCGGATTGTCTTCTCGGCCAAAAATAGGATAAGAATAATCATCAAGGACATTTTCCACGTTAATCTCAATTCCGCCCAGCTCATTAATGATATTTGAGAACCCGTCAAAATCCACTCGGATATAATAATCAATCGGCGTCTGTAATAATTCAGCAAAAGCTTTCGCGGTCGCTTCTCCGCCGCCGCCCGGATTATCCTTTTCGGCGTAAGCGTTGATGCTATTTACTTTCTGCCAATTACTGACCGGAGCAACTAGATCGCGCGGGATAGAAATTAGGGAAATTTGCTTGGTCGAGGGCTGGAAGCTCGCCAACATCATAGTATCGGTTAAATAGGCGCCATCGTGTCCTTCTCCGCCCATACCTAAAAGCAGAACATTCACGCGGTCATTCTCCTCGCCCTTCAGAGTCTTATCAGAAATCGGAACCAGGTGTTTAAGCTTGTCGAAAAAGCCGGTTCCGGAAAACCAATCGGTTCCGTTCTGGCTGGATATCAAAACCTTTCCGGAGAAGATCAACCCGATAACGATCATCGCGATAACATAAGTTATGATTCGCTTTCTTCTTTTATTCGGGATAATAATTTCTTCCGGGTCGCTTGATAAGCGTCGGGCGCGCTTTTCTTCTTCCTCCATTTTTTGCTTGAAATCAATCATAAAATTGTCGGGCTGCCGGGAATTGAACCCGGATTACACGCACCCGAAGCGTGCGTAATACCGTTATACCACAGCCCGTGGCGTTAACTCGTGGACTTGAGGGGACTCGAACCCCTTACCTCTGCAATGCGAATGCAGCGCTCTACCAGATGAGCTACAAGCCCAGGCTTTTACTTTTGTCGGGCTACCCGGAATCGAACCGGGGCTACATGCACCCCATGCACGCGTACTACCATTATACTACAACCCGAGAAAACCAAAAAAAACCAAAAAAAGGCTACGACCCTTTATCTCATATTACCACAAAAAATTAATTTTTCAAGTCCATTTTTAGGTCCTTTTTATTTTCTTGTTCTCTCTCCATTCCTTCGCCTATTATCCCGGTAATTTGCTAAAAGCGGCCGATTAAATTAAAATAATAATATATAAACGATCCATATGAATAAACAAAAAATCATCTTTTCGGGTATTCAGCCCAGCGGCCAGATGCACATCGGTCATTATATCGGAGCCATTTCCCAGTGGGTGGGAATGCAGAAGGATCATGATTGTGTTTTTTCCATAGTTGATTATCATGCCATTACCGTCAAGCAGAATCCGGACGAATTACGCCGGCGTATTATCGAAGCGACTAAGATTTATCTGGCGGCCGGCATCAATCCGCAAAAATCTATTATTTTCCAGCAATCAGCCGTCCCGGCGCATACCGAACTCGCTTGGATTTTTAATTGCTATGGAGCGCGAATGGCTGACTTAAATAGGATGACTCAGTTTAAAGACAAGGCCGGGAAAAATCAGGAATCTGTCGGCGTCGGTCTTTTTGATTATCCGGTGCTTATGGCCGCTGATATATTATTATATGATACGGACATTGTTCCGGTCGGTGAAGACCAAAAACAACACGTGGAACTCGCGCGCGATATCGCTCGTCGTTTCAATGGTGAATTCGGAGAGACTTTTAAGATTCCTCAATCGGTAATACGCAAAGAAGGGGCAAGAATTATGTCCTTGCTTGATCCGGCTAAAAAAATGAGTAAAAGCGATATTAATCAGAATAATTGTATCGCTTTATTAGACTCTCCCGAGGCCGCCAAGAAAAAGATTATGCGCGCCGTCACTGATTCCGGCTCGGATGTTGTTTATAATCCGGAGAATAAACCGGCAATCGCGAACTTGTTGACCATTTATGCGCAATTAGGCAATCGCGAAGTTAAAAGATTGGAAAAAGATTATGCCGGTCATGGCTATGGCGAGTTTAAAAAGGATTTAGCTGAAGTCGTTGTTAAATTTTTGGAGGATTTTCAGAAGAAATATAATAGTATATCCGACGGCGACGTCAGAAAAGTTTTAGAAGACGGCCGGAATAAAGCCGAAGCTATCGCTCAAAAGAAATTGGAAGAAGTTAGGAAGTTGATCGGAGTGAGATAAATAAAAAAGTCATTAGTTTTAATCAAGTAGATCTCCTTAGTAACCAAAAACCGCTAATCTAAGCGGTTTTTTGTATAATCATGTTGAGATTTTGAGTCTAATTAGCATCAATTCATTGTTGCCTCGCGGCAACCACTCCGATATCTCCGCCAACCGGCGGATCGGAGGCGACTAATTCTTCTTCCACGTGGAAAGAAGAATTTTCTCCCTAGAAAGGAGGTGATCCATCCACAGCTTCCGCTACGGATGCCTTGTTACGACTTCGTCCCTGTCATCAGTCTTACCTTCGTCCCACTAATGTGAGCCTTCGGGCACTACCAACTCCCTTGACGTGACGGGCGATTATCTTCTTATAAACTTAAGAATTGATGTTCCCACTCAGCGAGCGGATTTCCCGCACTGAGCGAGCTCTAATGCATTTTCTGTTTTAGCCGATATAACTGGGCTAAACCAGACGATGTTAAATGCGTGTTTTTATTGATTGCCGCCATTATTTCACAAAAGATTTTAAAATCTCTTTGTTTGGTGGCAAATTTGACCGGATTGGTTTTAAAGAAAGGAATGATTATTTTCTGTAAATCCTCTCTTTTCGTAACCTCGTAACGATAACAGTCTTTATGGTTTGGACGTTTATCTCGTTGGAAATAAACATTGCCACAACCGAAGTACTGTTTTAATTGATAGAGGATGGCTTTATCTTCTTCCACGAGTTTAATATAAAATTTAGGCTCAATTCGAGTCCTTCTTTTACGTTCGGTATTTTTACCGTCATTAACATAAACAGTGAAACTGCCTTCTCCATCGATTAATCCGGTGATATATTCGGCTTTTAACATATAATTAGAGAGATTCCTTCCTCCGGTAAACCGGAGTACTACGAATCAGCTGACTTCTGACGCGGCGTTAGTTTCATTATATCATCAAATTTGATTTGATGAAACCACCGTCATCAGATCTCCCGGGGTTAATTAATTTTCCTTTCCCGACATCCTGAAACGAATTTTTTTATGAATCTTCCCTATGCTCACCACCCCATCCAAAGGTCGATTCTTCGTTTTATATCTTCAGGCTATCGTTTGTCTTAAGATCCTTCTGCCAATTTCCTCGCGGACATTGACTATCTCTTGACTACGCTCCTTTATAGACAAAAAGGAGGAACGGATTTTAACCGTTTGGCAAATTAATCTGCCCGGCGCAGATTTTGTGAGTACAAGACCCGAGAACGTATTCACCGTGGCATTCTGATCCACGATTACTAGCGATTCCAGCTTCATGAGGGCGAATTTCAGCCCTCAATCCGAACTGAGAAAAGTTTTAAGGGATTGGCTCCACCTTGCGGTTTGGCGTCCCTCTGTACTTCCCATTGTAGCACGTGTGTTGCCCAAGGCGTAAGAACCATGCTGATTTGACGTCATCCCACCTTCCTCCCATTTAAAACGGGCAGTCTCCCATGACATGTAAAACATAGGATCAGGGTTGCGCTCGTTTCCCGACTTAACGGTACATCTCACGACACGAGCTGACGACA
>CAZJSQ010000008.1:9411-28571 GCA_964548885.1 uncultured Gammaproteobacteria bacterium | reverse complement strand
GCGGCACGCGAGCTGGGTTCAGACCGTCGTAAGACAGGTCGGTCTCCTATCCACTGTGGTCGTGGAAACTTGAAGAGGCCCTTCCTTAGTACGAGAGGACCGGGAAGGACGAAGCTCTAGTGTACCTGCTGTTCTACCAAGGGCATCGCAGGGTAGCTACCTTCGGTTTAGATAAGCGCTGAAAGCATCTAAGTGCGAAGCTGTCTCTAAGATTAGGTTTCATAGACTGGTTAGAGAATATAACCTTGATAGGCCGTACGTGTAAGTCCGGTAACGGATTGAGCGGAGCGGTACTAATAAGTCGTTTGATTTTCCCACGCTTTTATTTTTAAGTATTTTGAATCTTTACAAAAACAGATATTTACAATGGTACCCATTGATGGCTTCGGCTGTTAATGGGGTCTATATAAAAGACACCATTGTTCTGGTGGTTTGAGCGGAGGGGTCATACCTGATCCCATCCCGAACTCAGAAGTCAAGCCCTCCAGCGCCGATGATACTTGGGCCTGAGCCCTGGGAAAGTAGGTCGCCGCCAGAACAATGGTGTTTTTTTGTTGGGAAATATTAAACTCAAGTAAATAGGTTTAACCCCATGTTTTGGCCTTTGTAGAAAGGCCTTTTTTGTTATACAATTAGATCATAATAATAAAAATTATTTATGCCTCTAATCAAATCCATCTCCGGCATCCGCGGCACTGTCGGCGGGCAGGCCGGAGACAACTTAACCCCGCTGGATACCGTGCGTTTTGTCGCGGCTTATTCAGTTTTTTTAAAGAAAATTAATCCGCTTATTAAGGTAAAAATTGTGCTTGGCCGCGACGGGAGGATTTCCGGAGAAATGTATAATAATCTGGCGGTCGGGACGCTTTTAAGCCAGGGGATTGGAGTTATTGATTTGGGAATAGCGACGACGCCGACGGTAGAAATAGCGGTTCTGAAGCTGAAAGCGCAAGGCGGAATAATTCTGACCGCTTCGCATAACCCGGGCGGCTGGAACGCTTTAAAATTGTTAAATGCCGCCGGCGAATTTTTGACGGCTGAAGACGGTCGGCGAATTTTGGAGCTAGCCGACAAGAATGATTTAAATTTTGCGACAGAAGATAAGTTGGGCGATTATTCTATTGATCAAGAAATGGCCGCCGAACATTTACAAGATATTTTAAAATTGGCCCTGGTTAATAAGGAAAATATCGCCGCTCGCGATTTTAAAGTCGTCGTGGACGGCATTAATTCTATCGGCGGCGTCATGGTTCCTAAATTATTAAAGCTTTTGGGAATCAATCAGGTTATTGAATTAAATTGCGAATCAAACGGACGTTTCGCGCATCGCCCGGAACCGCTTGATGAAAATTTGACGGCGATAAAAGCCTGCGTTAAGGCGGAGAAAGCCGATTTAGGCATTGTGGTTGATCCGGATGTTGACCGCTTGGCTTTTATTGATGAAAACGGCGTGATGTTCGGCGAAGAATATACGCTTGTCGCCGTGGCGGCTTATGTTTTAAGTAATTTTGAAACGATTAACGCCGCTAATCCGGGCGAATATAATAAAGCGGCGGTCTCTAATCTGTCTTCCTCCCGAGCCTTAAAAGACGTGACGGAACAAGCCGGCGGGGAATATGCGGCGGCGGCGATCGGGGAAGTCAATGTCGTGGCCAAGATGCGCGAGTTGAAAGCGGTTATCGGCGGCGAAGGCAACGGCGGCATAATTTTCCCCGAATTACATTATGGACGGGACGCGCTTTTGGGCACAGCTTTATTCCTATCGGCTTTAGCCAAGAGCGGCCAAAAAATGTCGGAGTATAAAAAACATTTCCCGGAATATTTCATGGTGAAAGATAAAATGGAGTTAACGCCTGACATAAATTTGCCGGTGATTTTAGAACAAATTAAACATGAGTATCAAGCTGAAAAAATCACTGATATTGACGGCGTTAAGATTGATTGGCCGGATTCTTGGGTTCATTTGCGCGGCTCTAATACGGAGCCGATTATCAGGATTTACGCCGAGGCGAAAGATATGAAATCAGCCGCGGCCAAGGTAAGCGAAATTAAAGCTAAAATTTTGGCTTATATTAAATAAAATATTAAAGAAAACGGCTATAAATTATCGGTTGCTTCAACACTTAAAAAATGATAAAATATAAGGGAAATTCTTGGTGGATTTCCCTTGTTGTTAATCTTTAGATTAGTTTACTAAATTTAAGAAATTTTTATGACTCGCATTATAATTCTGGCCGCCGGCAAAGGCACGCGTATGAACTGCGAACTGCCAAAAGTTCTCGTGCCCCTAAAAGGTCGGCCGATGATTCAATATTTAATGGATGAAGTTAAGGCGGCCGGAGTCGATTCGCGTCCGATAATTGTTGTTTCTCCGGATAATAAAGAAATAGTCAGCGCAGCTTTAAAAGGTTATGAAGCGGAGTATGTCATCCAAACGAAACAGCTTGGCACCGGTCAGGCCGTCGCTTGCGCCCGCGTTGCCCTTACTAAGGATAATAAAGAAATAAAAAACATTGTCGTGCTTTATGGCGATCATCCCTTCTTGAAAAGCGCTTCCATCAGGAAATTTTCCGCCATCAATTCCGAAGTCTTGACCGTCATGCCGACCAGACTGCCTGATTTTGAGGGTTGGCGTCAAAATTTTTATCATTGGGGGCGCATTATCAAAGGCCTGGACGGCGCGGTTGAAAAAATAGTAGAATTCAAAGACGCGAGCGAAGAAGAAAAATTAATTACCGAGGTTAACCCCGGGTTTATGCGTTTTAATAAAGATTGGTTATTCCAGAATATCGATAAATTAACCAATGATAATCAGCCCAAGGAATATTATCTGACCGATATGGTTAAGGCCGCCTTTGAGGGCGGGCATCCGGTCGGAACGATGAACATTGAGCCGCACGAGGCGATGGGCATAAATAGTTTAGAGGAATTGGAAATCGCCGAAGGTTTATTGGGATAAATTTTTTGAAGCCGCCGGCTTAAGGGGTATTTGAGGGTAATTTTATTTACATATATATGCGGCAGGTTCTAGATCTCCATATCCACTCTCGTTATTCGCGGGCTTGTTCGCCTCAATTGACGTTAAAGAATATTGAGGCGGCTTGTCGCGTTAAGGGCGTGGACATCATCGCGACCGGAGATTTTACCTATCCGGAGTGGTTCGCCAATATAAATTCAGAACTGAAAGAGACTTTTCCCGGCTCCGGCCTATATGTTTTAAAAACCGCCGTTGATGACCGGGTTAAATTCATCTTAAGCACGGAAGTGGCTTTAATATATAAAGATGATGAGAAAGTGCGAAGGATTCACCTGGTTATTCACGCGCCGAATATCGCGGCGGTCGGAAAATTAAATAAGCAGTTAGATAAGAGATTCAATATCCGTTCCGACGGCCGGCCAATCTTAGGGATTAAAGCGCCGGAACTAGTGGCCCTATTATTAAAAATTGATCCGAATTTTTTAATTTATCCCGCCCACATCTGGACGCCCTGGTTTTCCGTCTTCGGGTCCAAATCCGGATTTAATACGCTGGAAGAATGTTTTAAGGATCAGGCAAAATATATTTATGCTTACGAAACCGGATTGTCCAGTGATCCGGAAATGAATTGGCGCTTGTCGGCCCTGGACGGATTAACCTGTTTGTCTAATTCGGACGCGCATAGCCCGAACAATATCGCCCGCGAAGCCAATATCATGGAAATTTCCGAGCCGCTTTCTTATCGGAAGATTTATGACATCATCAAGAATCAACGCGTGGCCGCGTCCGCCGGTCAAGATCAGGAGGGTCTGAAGATGACTTTGGAGTTTTATCCCGAAGAAGGGATGTACCATTTTGACGGGCACCGCGCTTGTAATTTCAGCTGCGAGCCGGCGATCAGCCGGCAAAATAAAAATCTTTGTCCGAAGTGTCAAAAACCGCTCGTTATCGGAGTTTTAAACCGGGTCGAGGAACTGGCCGACAGAAAAGCCGGTTTCCGGCCGAAAAACGCCGTTCCCTTTAAAAAACTCGTGGAATTAGATAAGATTATAGCGGAGGCGCTGGGAATTAAAAGTCGTAACTCTTTAGCGGTTCAGAAACAGTATCGGCAAATGACCAGGGATTTCGGTAATGAGTTATTCATCCTACTCGACCTGGATTTGGAAAAAATAACCGGAATTGATTCGCGAATTACTGAAGGCCTTAGGCGCGTCCGGGCGGGAGAACTGATAATTTCTCCGGGGTTTGACGGCGAATACGGCCGGATAAATATTTTTTCCGAGTCGGATAAGAATAAGCAAGGCGCTTTATTATAAAATATTCAGATTATGTCTAAACCATGGAAAGCTATCAGCAGTATCATCACGGTCGTCGTTTTTTTAGTTTTGATAGCGGTGGCAGCCGTCTTATATAGCGGCAATCCGGAACAGAAAGTTAGAATGGAAAAGAATTTTTTTTGGCGCAATACGAAAATCGCCATAGATTATGTTTGGATCGCTCTCCAAGGGGTTACTGATATCAGCCTAGACAAAGAATCCGACAATAGCGGACAAGTCTCTTCAGAGACGGAAATGGCCAAGACGGCTGAAACCGGATTTTTTAAAAAAGTCGGTTCTAGTATCCGGGAAGAATGGGACAGAGGAAACGAAAAGGAGTTAAGCGCCGCCGCGCCGATTAATTCAAACAAGGATTGGCAGTGGCGAAAAAACGCGTCCGGCGCCGAAATTATTTTTAGAGATAAAAATGGCGAGGAACATAAAGTCTCTTTGCCGTTCAAGTTCTTGGCGGAATAGGTGGCGGTCAATCGGAAAAAATAGGCTGGAATTAAAAGAATTTTGGCGATTAAGAACTTCAGAACGATTTTAAGAAATATTTTCAAATAATTTAAGATTTTTTAACGGTTTGATGATGGGCAATATGCTATAATTGATTTATTAATAAAAAAATAATATAAAACGTATGGCCAAAGAAAAAGACAAAAAGATTGTCTCGGAGAAAGAAGAAAATAAAGACAAGCGCGACGACGCGGCTTTAAACGCCATCGCCCAGATCAGGAGCCGTTTCGGCGAAGGCGCAATCATGAAACTCGGCGACGTGCCAAAAACTAACGTCGACGCGATTTCCACCGGTTGTTTGTCTTTAGATATCGCGACCGGCGTCGGCGGCGTCCCGCGCGGCCGGGTCATTGAAATTTATGGTCCGGAATCTTCCGGTAAAACGACTTTAGCGCAGCATATTGTCGCGGAAGTGCAAAAACTCGGCGGAATCGCCGCCTTCGTTGATGCCGAACACGCGTTGGATCCGGAATATGCCTCTAAAATCGGCGTTAACGTCAAAGAGATGTTATTGTCCCAGCCCGATAGCGGCGAACAAGCTTTAGAAATCGTCGAGACCTTGGTGCGTTCTAACGCGGTTGATGTTGTCGTGATTGATAGCGTCGCCGCTTTAGTGCCGCAGAAAGAAATCGAAGGCGAGATGGGCGACCAACATATGGGTTTACAGGCGCGCTTAATGAGCCAGGCTCTGCGTAAATTAACCGCTATTATCGCCAAGACCAACACCGTCGTTATTTTTATCAATCAAATCAGGAATAAGATCGGCGTTTTTTTTGGAAATCCGGAGACGACGACCGGCGGCAACGCTTTAAAGTTTTATTGCTCCGTCCGGATTGAAGTCCGCCGCGCCGCTCAGATAAAACAAGGTGAAAAGATAATCGGCAACCGCGTTAGAGTGAAAATCGTTAAGAATAAAGTGGCCGCTCCTTTTAGGACTTGCGAGTTTGATATCATGTATAACGAAGGAATTTCCGTCTCCGGCGATCTGGTCGATTTGGGCGTGGAATATAATGTCGTTAAAAAGAACGGTAATACCTATTCTTTTAAGGAAGTGAAACTTGGCACCGGCCGCGAAGTCGCCAAGAAGATCATCAAGGAAGATAAGAAATTGGCCGCGGAAATCCGCAAAGCGATTCTGGCTGAAGTTAAGAGTAAGGAGATTGAAGAGAATAAATAATATTAATTTAAAAATCGCCGCTTTCCTTCTTTGAGGGAGGGGCGATTTTAAAAATATGAGCAAGTCTTGGAAGGCGAATAAATCTTTTGTTTTATCTGTCGGCGGGTCTTTAATAGTCACGGCCAACGGGATTGATACTAGATTTTTAAAAGAATTTTGCGCTTTTATCCTTAAACAAGTTAGGGAGGGGTATAAATTTTATCTCGTTATCGGCGGCGGAGTAACCGCCCGGTCTTATATCAAGGCCGCTTTAGAAATCGCGTCGATAAGTCGCGCCGATTGCGATTGGGTCGGAATCAGCGCGACGCGCCTTAACGCCCAATTGCTCAGAGCGTCTTTCGGGCAGGCGGCACACCAGGAAATAATTATCGACCCGACCAAGAAGATTTTTTCTCGGCAATCCATAGCCATTGCCGCCGGCTACAAGCCGGGCTGGTCGACCGATTACGCTGCCGTCCTCTTGGCTCGGCATAATAATATTAAGACTGTCATCAATCTCTCTAATATTGATTACGCTTATGACAAGGATCCGCGCCGATTTAAGGACGCCAAGAAACTGGAGACGGTTTCCTGGCCGGCTTTTCGTAAAATTGTCGGCAATCGTTGGCAACCGGGGTTGAACGCTCCTTTCGATCCGATTGCTTCTCGGGAGGCGGCTAAATTGGCTATGAAGGTAGCCATCCTTAACGGCCGCAATCTGAAAAATTTAGAAAAATGTCTGCGGGGAGAAAAATTCAAAGGGACGATCGTCGGATAAATTGATTATAATTACTTTAAATAAAAAAAGGGCCGCTTCCAATTCCAAGCGCCCTTTTTTATTATTCGCGATTTTTTCGCGGTTTGTCTAAATGATTATTTATCTAAACATTGGCTGATAGTCTTAAAAACGGTTGCTATCGCCGGTTGACCGTCTATATTAATGACTTTTTTCTGATTTTTATAATATTTCAGGAGCGGAGTTGTTTGAGTATTATAAACGGTAAGGCGAGTTTTAATGGTTTTGATGTTATCATCGGAACGTCCGGAAGTTTGGCCGCGGCTCAGAGCGCGCTTGACCGCTTCGGTCTCGTTCAAGTTTAGATTTATAACCGCGTCTAAATTTATCTTCTTAGCTTTGAAAAATTTGTCTAAGGTCTTAGCTTGTTTAATGGTCCGCGGATAACCGTCAAAAATAACGCCGCCTTTTTTAATATTCTTTATAATCGCTTTTTCCATTATAGCTATTATCAAGACATCGGGCACAAGTTTGCCGGCGTTCTGGTAAGTTTTTATTTTGGCGCCTAATTCACCGGTCTTCAGCTCGGCGCGTAAAATATCCCCGCTGGATAAATGGGTTAACTTATATCTTTTAGAAATTAAAGCGGCCTGGGTTCCTTTACCGGCTCCCGGGGGACCGAAGATGAGAAGATTCATATAAAAGATTATATCGGTGCGCCCAGCAGGATTCGAACCTGCGACCGTTTGCTTAAGAGGCAACTGCTCTACCAGCTGAGCTATGAGCGCATTATTCGGTTTTTGGTGGCGGGGGCGGGGCTCGAACCCGCGACCTTAGCGTTATGAGTGCTACGCTCTAACCAGCTGAGCTACCCAGCCATTTTTCTCGGGTGCTACTCCTTCATCCGCCAACTGGCGGAGGCGGATGAGCTACCCAGCCAAATAACCGGGCTGATCCGGTTAATGTGCGCCCGGCAGGATTTGAACCTGCAACCTCTTGGTCCGAAGCCAAGCACTCTATCCAGTTGAGCTACGAGCGCTAATAATACGCCCTTATCATGAGGAAGCACGTTTCCTTTAGAGAGAGCTCGGGCGTGTCATGTTTATCTGTTTCCCTTCAAAGCCTGCTTAAGATGGTAGCCGGTTTTGAATTTCGCCACCTTAACCGCCGGAATCGTTATTCTCTCGGTTGGCTTTTGCGGGTTAACGCCGCCACGGGAATAACGGACTCGGGATAAGAAGGTGCCGAAACCGGCAATCGTCACTTCGCGGTCGTTTTTCAACTCTTCCACGATAGTGTCGGTTAGGACATCCAGCATCTTTTCGGCCTGCTTTTTGTTGAGGCCCTCGACATCATGATGAATTTTGTCGATTAGTTGTGCCTTGTTCATATTTTTGTTTTAGCTTAATTTTTAGGCATGACTTTAGAAAATAAGGGGCTTTTTAAAGGGTTTTTAGCTTTACCTGGCGTATTCGGTCACCCGCAATTCTCTGATGACGTTGACTTTTATCTCCCCTGGGTATTTTAACTCATTTTCTATCTTTTTTGCAATATCTCTAGCCAAATTATAAGCCTTAAGATCATCGATCTGTTCCGGCTGAACAAAAACGCGAACTTCGCGGCCGGCCTGAATAGCATAAACTTTTTCAATGCCTTCAAAGGTTAAAGCGATTTTTTCCAGCTCTTCTAAGCGTTGCAGATAGTTTTCGTAGTTATCTTTACGCGCTCCTGGTCGAGCGGAAGAAATAGCGTCGGCCACTTTAACGATAACGGAGATAAGAGTCGCCGGTTTATCATCATGATGAGTGGCAATCGGAGCGATAATCTCCGGCGGCAAGTTAAACTTCTTGGCGATATCGCGGCCGATCTCGGTATGGTTTCCCTGGACTTCGTGGTCAACCGCTTTACCGATATCATGGAGCAAACCGCCCTTTTTGGCGAGAGTAACATCAGCTCCTAATTCTTCGGCCAGCATCGCGGCTAAATGAGCCACTTCAATCGAATGCTTCAAGGCATTCTGCCCGTAACTGGTACGATATTTTAAACGGCCCAGAATTTGGACAAGTTTCGGATCAAATCCGGTCACGCCGACTTCATACATCGCTTCTTCGCCGGCCTTTTTAATATCAAGAGCGATGTCTTTTTTAGCGTTCTCAACCGCGTCTTCAACCTTAGTCGGATGGATGCGGCCGTCTTTTATCAAGTAATCAAGAGCCTTTTTCGCGATATGGCGGCGAATGAGCGAGAAACCTGAAACAGTGATGGCGTTAGGAGTATCGTCAACGATTATTTCCACGCCGGTCATATTCTCGATCGCCTTGATGTTTCGGCCTTCGCGGCCGATAATCCGGCCCTTCATCTCATCGTTCGGCAGATCAACTGTCGTGGTCGTGAGTTCCACGGTATAATTAGAAACCAATCTCTGCATCGCGAGCGCCATGATATTTTTAGCTTTTTCGCCCAACGCTTCTTCGGCGTTATTTTCCAACTTATTAATTCGGACAATCAAATCTTCAGCGCTTTTTGCCTCCACATTTTTGAGCAATATTTCTTTAGCTTCGGCTTGGCTGAGTCCGGAAACACTCTCCAGCTTGGCTTCTTGTTCAACTTTAATACTCTTGATTCTTTCCTTGATTTCTTGGACCTCGTTAACCTTATCAAATAGTTTTTGCTGTTTTTCCTGTAAATCTAAAAGTTTTTGGGAAAAAGAAGTTTCTCTTTGCTCCAGTCTCTTTTGCAGATTATTTATCTCATTGCGACGGTCAACCTCTTCTTTTTTTGAATCCTCAATGATTTTTAAAGCTTTATCCTGAGCCTTCAGGAGCAGGTCCTTTTCTTTAATTTTCGCCTCGCTAATAAGTTTGTCGGCTTTTCCGGCGGCGTTATTGATTTTAGAATTGGCTGATTTTTTGTAGAAAACATAGCCAATAAAAAAACCACCCGTAATCAAGACCGCGTACAAGACATAGTTCAAGTATTCCATATAAGGGACGGCTGTCTTTAGAAATTTGGTGGCGAGAGACGAAAGTATTGAATTTTTGAAAAAACTAACCACGTGTCCGCAGAAAAGGCGCGTTTATTTTAGAGATGAGTTTAAACCCGTTTGGTTTTTAGCTAATTTTAGATTAAAAATCAGGGAAAACATAAATGATTTGATGCTCAAAAATAATTTTTTTCTCCTCGGTCGGTGGTTGATTCTTTCAATAATTTCTAAAAACAGATTTAATTAATATTTATTAGATTACAAGATTACCTTAGCATTAATTTTAAATTTTGGGAAGAGGGAGGGTTTGGCTGCCCCCTATTTTTGTAATTGATCTCTTTCGATGAAAATTCAGGTGATTTTAGGGCTTTTTGGTTGACTAAAGCCCAAAAATAACGTAATCTTAAAGAATAGATCAATATTTAAATCAATCTTCATGAATGTAACCGAATTAGCCCGTATTTTAAGAATTCCTCCTCAAGAACTGCGCGATTTATTGCCGCAGCTCGGTTTTGCGATCGGTCAAAAAGCGATCAAAGTAGATAACAACACGGCCAAGAAGATAATCAGAGATTGGCCGTTTTTAAGACGTGAATGGGAACAAAAGAAAATGGCCGCGGCCATGAAAAAACAGGATGAAGTTCTGCCCAAGGAAAAGAAGACTATCTTCGTCCCGAAGATTATAACCGTCCGCGCTTACGCGGAGTTGGCGGGAATCCCGATTAACCGGGTTTTGGCGGAATTGATGAAGAATGGTGTTTTCACTTCAATCAACGAAAAAATAGATTTTGATACGGCGCTGATTATCGGTGAGAATTTAAATCTGGATGTTCAACTGGCCGAAGCCAAGCTTGAAGATAACGATAAGGAAGATAAAAAATTAGCCAACATCTTGGCGGGTGAAGCGACGGAAAATCTTCAGGACCGTCCGCCGGTTATTGTGGTCATGGGTCATGTTGATCACGGCAAGACTAAACTGTTAGATTCTATCCGCAGTACGAATGTTATCGCCGGCGAGGCCGGCGGAATCACCCAGCATATCGGCGCCTATCAGATTACCCGCAAGGGTCGCGTCCTCACCTTTATTGATACTCCCGGGCATGAAGCTTTTACCGCTATGCGCAGCCGTGGCGCTAAGGTCGCCGATATCGCTATCTTAGTGGTAGCGGCCGATGATGGCGTTAAACCGCAGACGGTCGAGGCCTTTAGAATTATCGAAGCCGCGAAAATTCCGTATCTGGTCGCGATTAATAAGATAGATAAGCCGACGGCCGATATTAACAGAACTAAACAGGAATTATCCACGCAATTAAATATTGCGCCGGAAGATTGGGGCGGGAAGACCATCTGTTCGCCAATTTCCGCTAAAGACGGAACCGGGATTGAAGAACTGTTGAATATGGTCTTATTGGTGGCGGAAACCGAAGGGACGGCCTTAAAAGCCAATCCGAACGCGGCCGCGGCCGGGACTGTCATCGAATCTAATGTCGATAAAACAGCCGGACCGCTGGCGACCATCCTTATTCAGAACGGGACTTTGCGGGTCGGCGACCAGTTATGTTTTAACGAGATTATTTACGGCAAAGTTAAATCGTTGAGAAATTATAAAGGCGAAGAAGTGAAAGAGGCCGGTCCTTCCGCTCCGGTTAAGATTCTGGGCCTAAAAATTTCTCCGGCTGTCGGCGATATCTTGAATGTCGGCGAGGGTGAAAAAATAAAGATCAGGAAAATAAAATCCGGTCCTCAAAATGCCGATAATCTTCCGGCGGCCGGCGATGATAGCGGAGAAGACAAGATTCCGAAAGTCAATGTTGTCATCAAGACTGATTTTTTAGGTTCGGCGGAGGCGATCGAAGAGTCCTTATTGAAACTGAATAATGAAAAAGTAAAAGTAAAAATAATCAGTAAAGGCTTAGGCTATATTACCGAAGGCGATATTAAGCGCGCTGAAGACGCCGGCGCGAAAATCTTAGGATTCAATGTTCGAATGTCGCCGGCGATAGAAAATCTGGTCCGCGAAAAACAAGTGACAGTCAGGATTTTTTCCATTATTTATGATCTGATTAAATTTATCAAAGACGAAATGCAACTCTTGGTCAAGCCGGAAATAAATCGGATTGATTTAGGGCGTTTGAAAGTTTTGGCCGTTTTCCGGACGGAGAATAACAGCCAGATTGTCGGCGGGAAAGTTTTGGATGGAATCTTAAAGAATAATAGCTTAGTGGTGGTTAAGCGCGGCGACGATTTCATCGTCTCCGGTAAACTGACGCGTCTTCAATCAGGCAAACAGGACGTCGATCAGGTTGAGCAGGATCAAGAAGCCGGCCTTAAATATGAAGGGAAGCCGCTTATTATTGTTGATGATATTTTATATATTTATCGGGAGGAAAGAGTCGTCGATAAGATTTAACTGGCGTCAGCCCAGGTTTATTTATGTCTAAAATTCCGCGCTTGAATGAAATCTTAAAAGAGGAATTGGCCGCCGCCATTAATCGCGAGGTCGGCTTGCCGAACGCTCTGATTACCGTTACTTACGTAGAATGTAGCCCGGATCTGAAGCGGGCGAAAGTTGGGGTTTCGGTCTTGCCGGATAATTTAACCGGGACGGCTTTACGTAAATTAACGGCCGGAACCGGGGAAATAGTCAGGATCTTAAAATCGCGCGTTAAATTAAGGGCTATGCCGCATCTGATTTGGGAGTTTGACGCGACGGAAAGGGAGGCCGGCAAGATTGAAAAATTAATCGCCGGAATTGCCGGGGACGAATATGAGGATGAGTGATTATAAGATGGAGTAAAATAAAGAATCCAGCCAGTCTGGACTTTTTTTTATTTTTGAGGTAGGATAAGCGGTTATGAATTTAATCGAAAAACTACAAGCCGCCTATAATCAGCTCCGCTTAGCCAAGCGGGTTTTAATCGTCGCTCATACTTCTCCGGATGCCGATGCTTTGGCGTCTGTCGGCGCGATGATTGAGGTCGCCAGATTCCTTAAATTAGATATCTATGCCTATGGGGATAAGAAACCGGAAGGAGTTTATGGTTTCATTCCCAACGAAGCCCTGGTCTTCTCGAAAGAGCCTGAAGACCTGCGGCAGTTTGATGTTATTTTAATCCTTGATTGCGGCTCCATTTCCCGGACGGGACTGGAAGCGCGTTTAAGAGCCTTACTTAAAGCCGAATCCGAAGGCCGAATTGTTAAACGCCCGTATCTGATAGAATTTGACCATCATCCGCTCCAGGGAGATTACGCGGATTTGGAAATCCGTTTGCCCGATAAAGCCTCAACGACAGAAATAATCTATCACTTCTTGAAAGCGAATAATTTAGAAATTACCAAAGAACTGGCTAATTGTATCTTAATCGGCTTAATGACCGACACCGGACATTTTTTACACGCCAATTCTTCTAAAGAAGCGATCACGGTTTCTTCAGAGATGCTTCTGCGCGGCGCCTCGCTGCCGAAAATCATCGGTCATACCGTTAATAATAAAAGTTTTGTTTCTCTTAAGGTTTGGGGCCGGGCTTTGGAGAATATGCATTTTAACGCCGAGACCGGGCTAATCTCATCCGGTTTGACCGCTTCGGAATTAACTGGCTTGCTTGGTCCGGAGACGGCTGTGAGTCTGGATTTATTCGGGGATATTGTTTCTTTTTTAAGCATGCTGGCCGATGTAAAAGTCGCTTTGCTTTTGCGCGAAGAGGGAGATAAGATTAAGGGTAGCCTAAGGACTAACGGTGAGGAAATAGATGTCGCCGCTATCGCTCGCAATTTTGGCGGCGGCGGCCACAAGAAAGCGTCCGGGTTTTCACTGGCGGGGCGGTTGTCTCGGACGGCTACGGGCTGGAAAGTGATAAAGCAATAACCGATAAGATAGCTTTTATATTTTTTTCATGGACTTCTCTCGCCAGGCTTTAATTTTCTTATGATCGCCGGAAAGAAGGATTTTAGGGACAGGATATTTTTTACCTTTAGCTGTAAATATTTCGGGGCGGGTATATTGCGGGTATTCCAGGAGTCCGCTCTCGCAGTGGGACTCTTCTATAAGGCTCTGATTATTACCCAAAACGTCAGGTAGCAAACGAACAATTGAATCAATGATAGTGAGCGCCGGCAATTCGCCGCCAGTCAAAACGTAATCGCCGACAGATATCTCTTCGTCAATGAATTTTTTAATTCTGGCGTCCACGCCTTCATAACGGCCGCAGATTAAGATTATTTCATCAAGCTTTGAATATTTTTGGGCAAGCGCTTGCGTCCATTTCTGGCCGCCGGCCGACATCAAGATTATTTTTCTCTTTTTCGGACCGATCTTTTTGTTTTTCAAACCTCCCTTTTTATTGATTTTTTTAATATCTTCCAGGGCTTTATAAAGCGGTTCTATCTTCATGAGCATGCCGGCGCCGCCGCCGTAAGGAGCATCGTCGGCGGTCTTATGCTTATCACTGGCCCAAGCGCGCAAGTTATGGACCTTGAATTCGGCCGCTTTCTTTTTTTGGGCGCGCCTTAAGATACTCTCGTTAAGATAAGAGTCGAAGATATTAGGGAAGATGGTTAAGAGATGAAAGGTCATATTTTCTTGCAAGAAGCCGAATTTTTGAAGCGCCTCGGCTGGTTTAAAGATTGTCTTAATTAATTATAGCAAATCCGGGCTCATTATAACAAAGTTTTTTATTAACAAAAAAGCCCGTTGAGGGGCTTTCTTGTTTATTTAATCTTCTGGATGATTTAGATTTTTAAATCGTCAATCGCGGAAGTGTCGATATCATCGCGACTGGTGTCGCGATGAGATTCGCGAGCTTCGTGGCGGGCCGGACCTTCCGGGTCATAAATCTTTAAGTTGACGCGGGAGTTATTTTTAGCACCGATTATTTTTAATAAGGTGCGGATTGACTGCGCGGTCTGACCCTTGCGGCCAATAACATAACCCATGTCGGCCGGATTTGTCTTGAGGGTCAATAAAACGCCTCTTTCATCGATCGTCCGGTCTACGACCACATCGTTTGGATTGGCAACGATGGCTTTTACCACAATTTCCAGGAACTGTTTGTCTTCCATAATTTTCATTTGTCTTTCCAGTTTGGGCCGGATTTTCATCCGGTTAAACTGAAAGAATTTTATTAAATAACTGCCACATCAGCAGCTTTATATCAATAATTATAACACTTCAACGGCTTTTGTCAATCTGAATTTTCCCCGAAGTTTATTCGGTTTTAGCCTCTTCGGCCGGAGTTTCCGCCGGAGTTTCCGCCGGAGCGGTTTCAACTAAAGTTTCGGCGACAGGATTTTTGGCAACCGGAGCGGATTCGCGAACGGCTTTCTTATCGGTCTTGGTTTTTAATTGAGCCAAGCGTTTTTCGCTAGTCTTTTTTACTTTGGAGGCCGTCGCTTTTTTGCCTTCAATAATCTTCTTTTCAATTAAAAGATTATTGATAGTGGCGGTCATTTGAGCGCCCTTAGTCAGCCAGTATTTGACTCTATCGGCTTTGATGGCCAGTTCCTTGGAATGAGGGTTATAAGAGCCCAATATTTCTAAAATATTACCATACGGATCGCGGCCTTTTTCAGAGATAATCACCCGGAACATTTTTTTGTTGGTCTTGCCAGTTTTCGCTAATTTAATTGCTAACATAAGGTTTTTTTCGGTATTATTTTTATTGAAAAATAATAACTTATTTTTAAATAAAAGTCAATATTTAGGTTTTAGCTCGGATTCCAGGCTTAACGACTCGGGCGAGCCGGACCGCTCGGACGGCGACCGCCGCCAAAACTGGGGCGATCGGATCTGCCGCCAAATGAAGTGCCGTTAGATTTGCCCTTTTCATCCTTCCAAAGATGGGCGTTTTCTTCTAAGCCTTTCATGGTTAAGCTAACGCGGTCCTGATCGTCGATTTCTTTGATTTTAACAGTGACGATATCGCCAACGGCTATAAGGTCACTGGGTTTTTCAACGCGGTAAGGCGCTAGTTCGCTGACATGGACCATCCCGTCCTGGCTGGTATTTAAGGCGACGAAGGCGCCGAAGTCTAATAATCTGACCACTTTGCCTTTGACTATCTCGCCGGCGGCAAAGACATGGACAATCTCTTTGACCTGTCTGACCGCTTCGTCAACCATGGCGGCGTCAGTGCCGCAAATCATGACCAAGCCGCTGTCCTCAATATCAATACTAACACCAGTTTCATCAATAATTTTATTAATGATTTTTCCGCCCGGACCGATAATCGCTCCGATTTTTTCAGGATCAACGCTGAAGCTGATTAAGCGCGGGGCATATTTTGATAATTCCGCGCGCGGTTCGGCGATAGCGGATTTTATGACTTCTAAAATCTGGTTCAAAGCGGCGCGGCCTTGAGTTAAGGTTTGCGTGATAATCGTGTCGCTTAAGCCGATAGTTTTAGTATCGAGCTGGATGGTGGTTAATCCTTTTTCCGTACCAGTAATCTTAAAGTCCATGCCGCCGTCGCCGTCTTCCAAATCTTGGATATCGGTTAAGACAGTCCACTTACTCATATCTTTGTTAGAGGCGAGCCCCATCGCGATGCCCGCTACCGGACGCTTAATCGGGACGCCGGCATCCATTAACGCTAAAGTAGAGGCGCAAGCGGAAGCCATTGAGGAAGAACCGTTTGAACCCAAAGTTTCGCTGACGATGCGGATAGTATAAGGGAATTCTTCTTTAGTCGGAACGACCGGCAAGAGAGCTTTTTCCGCCAAAGCGCCATGGCCGATTTCTCGACGTCCGGTGCTGCGGAGCGGGGAAGCTTCGCCAACCGAATACGGCGGGAAGTTATAATGATGCATGTATCTTTTCTTGCTCTGTCCTTCAAGACCTTCCAGTGATTGTTCTAATCCGGGAGCGCCTAAAGTAACGATAGACATAACTTGAGTTTCGCCTCGTGAGAACAAGGAAGTTCCGTGATCGCGCGGAAGGATGGCCACTTCGGCGGATAAGGGGCGGATTTCATCGATTGCCCGGCCGTCAACACGGCGTTTATCTTTTAGAACAGCGTCGGTGACTTCGGCGTCAATCATTTTTTCTACCAGCTTCTTAATAATAAAGCCACGCTTGTCGTCGGATAAGCCCTGAGAAATCAGATGGGCTTCCAGTTGCTCCTTAATGGCGGCGACGGCTAATTTTCTTTCACCTTTAGTATAATAAACCTTATCAAATAAGATTTTTTTAATGTTGGTTTTTAACCAAGTTTCGCCGATTATAAGCAGCGCCTGCTTGTTGGCGGCCGCTTGCTGTTCTTCCGGAGTACCGGCCTTTTCAACTTTGCCGGAAATTTTTTTCGGAGTGACGCCGTTCTTTAGTTCATTAATCAGATCGATCGCGCCTTTCATTCGGTCGCGTCCGGCCAAGATCGCTTTCAATATGACGTCTTCTGAAACTTCATTGGCTTCGGCTTCGATCATAATAACTTTTTCAGTTGTGCCGGCCACAATCAAATCCAGTGAGCTCTTCGCCTGTTCTTCGTAAGTCGGGTTAAAGACGAATTTATCCTCAATCAATCCGACGCGGATACCGCCGATCGGGCCGTTCCATTTTAAGCCGGAAATAGATAAGACCGCGGAAGCCGCGATCAAGGCGATGATATCATAGTCATTTTCTTGGTCAACCGCCAAAGTCGTGATAATGACTTGGATATCGCGATTGTCGCCCGGTTCGAATAAGGGGCGGATAGAGCGGTCGATCATGCGGCCGGTCAAAATAGACAAATCGGTCGGCCGACCTTCGCGCTTAACCCAGCGGGAACCTTTAATAATTCCGGCGGCGTAGAGCTTTTCTTCAAAATCAACCATCAGCGGGAAGAAATCAACGCTTTCGCGCTCGGTTTTAGATTGGACGACAGTCGCTTGAACGACGGTTTCGCCGTATTGGACCCAGACAGCCGCGTCGGCTTGCAGGGCGACCTTCCCGGTCTTAATAGTGAGAGGGCGGCCAAGCCACTCTCCGGTAAATACTTTTTCCATAACATTTTTGCCTGGCCGCTAAATTACAGAACTGTATTAATATACAGCGCTATCTATTTATCGGTCAGGCTTATTAAATTATTTAAATTTTTCTTAACGATAAAGCAAGAATTTCTTGTTGGCGCCCAAATCGGTAAAGTCGTCGGCTTCTTCTATAAGTTTAGACGAGCAGGTTTTTTTGAAAGCCATTATTTCCACGAGGCAGCCTTTGTTATTCTGCAAATAAGATACCAGCGGGAGATAATCGCCGTCGCCGGAAACTAGAACGATAACGTCAAGTTTGTCGGCCAGCTTAATGGCATCAATGGCGATACCCACATCCCAATCGCCCTTTTTCGCGCCGCCGGCGAATATTTGGAGGTCTTTCATCTTCACTTCAAAACCTTGCTGATCGAGCGCCTCGATAAAAGGGGATTCCTCTTTATTCTCCGTTCGAATAGCATAAGCAGTGGCCCGGATTAATTTCCGGTCGGCCGCTGCTTTAGCTAAAATTTCTCTGAAATTAACTTTCCGATTATATAAATTCTTCGCCGAATGGTACATATTGGAAACGTCCACTAGGATTCCGACTCGTTGTTCCGTATGTTTTATCATAAATGATTATTTTACGTCTTCGGTGACCTCTTCTTTTATCTCGTCACCTTCTTCAGTTTCGATATATTTTTTTTCTTTCTTTTTTTCTTCCTCTTCTTCTTCGATGAGCTTCAGGGAGATTTTGAGTTTTAATCTTTCGGACAGTTCCTTAAATTGCTCGGAATTTTCTTTCTGTAAGTATTTAAGCAGTTTGCGTCTTTCGCCGACCTTTTTTAAGAGGCCGCGGCGGGAAGAGAAGTCATGCTTATGTTTTTTCAGGTGTTCGGTCAGCTCCTTAATCTCTTCGGTGAGGATTGCGATCTGAACCTGGGAAGAACCGGTATCCGTGTCATGGACGCGGAACTTCTTGATGATTTTTTCTTTGTTTTTTTTGTCTAACATAGTTTATTCGCTCATATCCGAGAAGCGGTTAATCGGTCCGCATCCAAGAAAGAGTACCTTAATTATTAAATCGCTTATTTAAAAGCGTTGATTTTTTTCATCAATTTTGATTTTTTGCGGGCGGCGGTGTTTTTTTTGATCAAGCCCTTCTTGGCCGCTTTATCGATCGCCTTAATGGTTTTTTTATAATCTTCTTTTGCATTCTTATCTCCGGCCTTAACCTGTTTTAAGTTGGTTTTTACCAAATCTTTCAATTTACCCACGACTTTTTTATTTTGGGCGCTTCTTTTAACGGCTTTACGCAGCTCTTTGGCGGCCGATTTCTTGTTTGGCATACTGAATTTCTAAATTATTTTTAATTAATATAGAGAAATACTAACATAATAGTAAATAAAAATCAAGAGACCGTGAGTGAGAGTGCGAATGAGCTTATCGGTCCTTGGTTTTTTGAAGTCGCTAGTCCCGATATTTGGGAAAATTTTGTCTATTAGCATATAATATAGGTGTGTCTAAGGTACGTT
>CAZJSQ010000008.1:0-9311 GCA_964548885.1 uncultured Gammaproteobacteria bacterium | reverse complement strand
GGTGTGTCTAAGGTACGTTTAAGAATATAGGTACGTTCAAGATTTATAGCAAAAATAAGAAAAAATTCCTAGTTTTAGCGATTATTTTAGTGATTATCGCCGCGGCTTATTTAAATCGCGCTTATTCTCATATTTATGGAGCGCTCGGCGCGGCTGATTTAAAACCGGCGAACGGGCAGGAAACTTATTTGATAGGCGAGGCTAATTTAATAGATGGCGTTAATCCGATAAATAATATGGCTACCACCAGTCTTATCTATGTTGCTTTAGGAGATAGCCTGACTGCCGGAGCCGGTACTGCTCGTTACCAGGAAATATTGCCCTATCTCTTGGCCGAAGAGTTTGCCGCCGGCGATGAGACGATTGTTTTAAAAAATCATTCTGTTTCCGGAGCGGAAACCGCGGATGTAATTGCCAATCTTTTGTCGACGGCTGTTGATGATAATCCGGATATTGTCACGCTTTTAATCGGTGTTAATGATATCCATAATAAAGTTTCCGCCGTGAAGTTTGCGGAGAACTATGAGGAAATTTTGAGCCGTTTGCAGCAAGGGACTAAAGCGAAAATTTATGTTATCAATCTTCCGTTCATCGGTTCTGATAAATTAATGCTTCCGCCATATCAAGCTTTATTTGACGAACGGACTAGAGAATTTAATGAGATTATTAAGGATTTGGCCGTTAAATATTCCATTAAATATATCGATTTATATTCGCCGACCGTTGATTTATTCAAACGTTCCGGCGACCATTATTCAAAAGATTTATTTCATCCCTCCGCTCTTGGCTATAAGGTTTGGGCGGATATAATTTATGATCGTATTAATCAGTAATCCAATTTAGGCCACTTGGATTTTTTCGCTTCTGTTTGGCGCGGTTCTGCTTGTTTCCGCGCGGTCGCGCCGCCTGGCCGAATGGTTTCCCGCGTCTTTATCGGCGGAGTTAAAGGGAATGGCGATACTTATGATTGTTATTTCCCATATCGGATATTTTTTGGTTTCCGACCGCCGGTTCCTTTAGCCGCTGTCGATTATGGCCGGCGTCGGCGTTAATTTATCTTTATTCTTATCAGGTTTTGGTTTGGCCGCCGGCGGTTTGCAGAAAAATCTTAGTATCGGCCAATTTTATAAGCGCCGCCTCTCAAAATTGTTTACGCCGTTCCGGCTGGCGCTAGTGGTTTTTTTGACAATGTTTTGTATCTTTATAAAGTTCATATTATGGCGTTTCCGCTCGGCGTTTTGGCGGCTTGGGCGGTTACGAAATTACCGAGCGCGGTCAGCTTGGAAAAATTGTCTCGCGGTTGGCGGGCGATCGGTTATTATTTGGTTTTGTTGAGTTTATTGGGAGTTTTTGTCTATGCGAATATTAATTCCGGCATTAGCGGAAGCGCTTCCAAGGAACAATGGATGAGCATTTTGGCGGTAATGGCGATAGCCCTGGTATTTATGATGAAGAAGAGAGAGTTTAGATTATTTTCTCTCTTCGGATTGTATTCTTATGAGATTTATTTATGGCATTGGCCGCTTTTGTATCGCTATAATATTTTTTACGGCGTGATGCCGGCATGGCTCGCGACGATTTTATATTTAGCCTTGTTTGTCGGGGCGGGGTGGGGAGCGGGGAAGGCGGTTGGTTTATTAAACGGATCGAGGAAAGTCATTGAAAGGGAGAAAGAATAAACGTTGATTAGAAAATAATTGTCAAAAAAATCAGGAGCCTAGTCAGCTCCTGATTTTATAATAATGTCGGGGTGGAGAGATTCGGACTCTCGATCTTCTGGTCCCAAACCAGACGCCTTAGACCAACTGGGCCACACCCCGAATATATACCTAAAAAAATAAACCCAACAATATAAATATAGCCTGGGCTTATCTTTTGTTTATACGTGCCCCGGGTCAGAATTGAACTGACGACACAAGGATTTTCAGTCCTTTGCTCTACCACTGAGCTACCGAGGCATGAAAATTTTATTGTTAAAACTATCCTGTTGCGGGGGTCGGACTCGAACCGACGACCTCCAGGTTATGGGCCTGGCGAGCTGCCAACTGCTCTACCCCGCTATGATATTTGTTTGGCTTTATTAAGAATGGTTTACTCGGGCTTTTCAATTAATCTCGGGCGATTGGTGGGCAATGGAGGATTCGAACCTCCGACCTCAACATTATCAGTGTTGCGCTCTAACCAACTGAGCTAATTGCCCGTAATTTACGAGTAAAAATATAACAAATAATAAATAAAAAGGCAAGCGTTCTTGTTCGGTTTAGAGCTCGGAAATGAGCAAGCTTAATTCAGTTTTAACGTCACCGCGTCCGGTTTTGTTTAAAAAGTCCAAATGGATCAGGCGATTCAAGTAATTCTTTAAGATTAAAGCGCTGAAATTCCTGGCCTGGAGCGCGCCCTTCTTCGCGACGTAAGGATGGATTTTTAGGCGGCCGGCCATATCGGCCGGATTCATGTTAGCATCCAAAGCGGCGCGGATCTGGAGGAGAATTTTGAATTGGCGGGTCAGCATAGTCAGCAAATATTCATCGCTTAACCCGGCGGCATATTGCTCTTCTATCAGACTGATGGCCGCTTTTCTATTTTTCGCGCTGATAGCGTCGGTCAGGCCGAAAATATTTTCATCATAAGAACCGGGCACCATTTCCTTGACCAATTCGGCGCTTATTACCGACTCGTCGCCGCGAAAGGATAATTTTTTTATTTCCGTGCTGATCTGCCAAAGGTCGCCGCCGGTCAAATCTGCCAGCAGGGAAGCGGCTGGAGCGCTGATGTCTTTATTATAAAGCGCCGCCTCTTTTTTAACGAAAGTTAAAAGTTGGGCGGGGGTGAGAGTTTTAAATTCTTGGGTGTAAGGCTGGAGTTTGAAGAAAGCTAATAATTTTTTAGCCGGCGTTTTTAGGGCTTTGGTTTGGCCGGCGATATCTTCATCGCGAAAAATCAAGATGTTATCGTCACTCTTAGTTAATTTTTCCAGGTAAGCGGTCAGTTCTCCGAAAATCTTGTCCGATTTATTCTTGAAAATATTTTCAACGACCACGAGTCTTTTTTTGACGAAGAGCGAGCCGGTATTAATTTGTTCGCTGATAGCGCTTAGAGTCGCGCTAGACCCGTCAACCACGCTGAAACTATGGGAGTTCGGATCCACGTCTTTGATAAATTTATTCTTCAGTTCTTGGAGGAAACGGCGAGAGCGGAAAGAGTCGGCGCCGTAAAGAGAAATGATCATATTTTATAAGGCAGATTTTTATAATTTTATCTGGAGACTATTTTATAGCTCGGATTTATAATTCAGTTTTATAACTCGGATATCTTAACTCGTTCTAAATCTTTTATTTCGCTTCCCAGAAATTTTTCGCCCCAGTCTTTGAAAAGGCGCGGGTCGTCAGTCGTATAGAATTTACAGGTTGGGTCCGCCGGCGGCGTCAAACCCAATTCCGGGTGGCGAGCGAGATAATCAGCCAAGCTTCGGGCGATAATTTCTCCGGGCTGCGGCACGAGAATGCGCCGTCCCATTATTTTACTTATTTCTTTATAGAGAAAAGGGTAATGGGTACAGCCGAGAATGAGCGCGTTTATCTGTTTGGCTTTAAGCGGCCGCAAATATTTTTTTAAGATCATCTTGGTTTCCGGCTTACGCGCCCAGCCGGCTTCAATCAGCGGGACGAGCAGGGGGGCGGCTTGCTGTTCTATCCTTGATTCCGGCTTTAATTTTTTCAGTTCCAGTTTATAAGCGTCAGAGTTTATCGTCGCCTTAGTGCCGATTATGCCGACGGATTTTATTTTTTTAGCGCGAGCGACCGCCTCAACTACCGGCCGGATAACGCCGAGTATTCGGCGGTCCGGGTAGGCGGCCGGCAGATATTCCTGCTGTAAGCGCCGAAGCGCCTGAGCGGAGGCGGTATTACAGGCGATAATTATCAGATTACAACCGGCGGCAAACAAGAAATCAGCGGCCTCACGGGTGTAATTATAAATAGTCTCCGGTGATTTTTCGCCGTAAGGCAGGCGGGCGTTATCGCCGAGGTAAATATAATTATAGTCGGGATTATCGCGTAAGAAATACTTTAAGACCGTCAGACCGCCGAGACCGGAATCAAAGACACCGATGATATTTTTCGCGGCCGTTTTTTTATTTTCCTCGTCGGCGTTTTTTTTATTTTCCTGATCGGACATATTTTTTGAACAAATCGCCGCGTTCTTTATAATTCTTGAACAGGCCGAAACTGGCGCAACCGGTGGAAAGCAAGACAACATCGCCGGCGACACCGGCTATCTTCGCAATCCTAACCGCCGCTTTCATATCCGCTGTCATTTTTAAACGGTTTTTTTGAAAGCCCGTCGCCGTAACCGTTTTTTGCAAGCGCGGAGTCGCTTTCCCCGGGAGCAGGATTAATAATTTTACGCGCCGTCCAATGATTTTTGAGAGCGTCCGGAAATCAGCGCCCTTATCGGCCCCGCCGGCGATAAGGATTATCGGGGCGGAGAAAGATTTCAGATCCAGCGCCGTACTTTCAGGGGTAGTGGAAAAACTATTATCAAAATACCGGACGCCTTTTATTTCTTTTACGAATTCCAAGCGATGCTCGAGATTAGAAAAATTAGCGACGGTTTTTTTGTATTGGTTCGGTTTTATCTTCAATAACTCGGCGATAGCGACGGCGGCCGCGATATTCTGTCGATTAAAATCGCCAATCATAAGCGAAGGCAGGGAACTGGCGCCAAAATAAATTATTTTGGTTTTTAGTCCGGACGTTTTTATTTTTTTAGTCAGATTCTTATTGACGACTAAATATTTATTATCTTTATTTTTTGCGATCTGGAGTTTCGCCCTCCAGTAAGCCTTATAAGAAGAATGAAAATTAGGGTTATTAGGATCGGCCGGCGCCAGATGTTCTTTAAAGAGATTGGTGATGACGGCGAAACGGGGCGAATATTTTAAATCTTCCAACTGGAAGCTGGACAATTCCAAAACGACATAATCGGTCGGTTTAATCTTGTCTAAGAAACCCAAGGGCGAGACACCGATATTACCGCCAAGCCAAACGCGCCGCTTGGCGTCAGATAATATCTTATAAATCAGGCTGGCAGTCGTGCCTTTACCCTTGGTGCCGCTCACGCCGATAATATTTTTAGACGGGCAGAGAGAAAAGAACAGATTAAGAGGACTGGATAATTCGGTTCGGCCCTTTCTCGGGGCGGCGCGTATGCCCGGACAGGCCGGCGGCCAGCCCGGGGCCCGAAAGAGGATATCGAATTCAGATAAGTTTTTATTAAAAGCCGGGCCGAGCTGGTAATTTATTTTTGAATAAGCAGACTTTGCGGCCGGCAAAGCGGTTAGCGGGCGGAAATCGCAGATTGTGACCTCGGCCGCTATTTTATGTTTTTCCAGTAACGCTAAAAAAGCCTGGTTATCCAGACCAAAACCGAGCAGGGCGATTTTTTTGCCGCTTAATTTATTTAATTCGGTTTTTTTTGTGTTTTTTGCCATTCTCGACATTTAGTGAATTATATGGTTAGATATTAGCAGTTCTATAAAAATAAGAAAATATGAAAGTGATGAAAATGACGAAGGTTATGATTCAAGAAAAATCTCGGCGGGACTTTCATTCAAGGAAGAGAAAAATATTTTGGCTCGGTATCAGAAACAAGGGGCTGCTAATCATATTTATCTCTTTTTTGCTCGCTTTGGCGGATATTCTATTTATTCGCCATCAGAAAGGGGCTTGGGCATCTTTGACGCACGCCGATATCGGAATTCTTACCAGGATAAACATTCAATATTCTTTTCAGTTCTGGTGGGATTTCTTATTTGGCGCCGCCTGGGTGATGTTCCTTTATTGGATGATTAGATCGCGGTGGTTTAAGGACCAAACCGGGCCGACTATGCGTATTTTTTTTATCGCCCTGATTATTATCGGCGGATTATGTTTCTCGGTGGTTTACGGAGGAATATTATATGGCCTGATAATGTCTATCGCCTTTTTGCTATTATTAGTCGCTATAATAGCCTGTCTGGGTCTGATAAATTTTTTTTGGGAAATCAGTAAAATTTTCTTCGACTAGCCATGTCTTTTAAAAACATGGCTTTTTTATTTTAATTCACCCCAGCTCTTCCCGGTATTTTCTTCCACGACTATCGGGACGCGCAGTTTTAATCCCGACTCCATAATTTTTTTTATTTTCGGATTATAGGTTTCCAGTTTATCTTTTCTGATTTCAAAAATCAACTCGTCGTGAACCTGGAGAAGCATCTTTATTTCCGTTTCCTTCCCCTCGATAAGTTTAGCAACTTCAATCATCGCCATTTTTATCAGGTCGGCGGCTGTGCCTTGGAGCGGCGTGTTTATGGCCATGCGCTCGGCGCCACGCCGAACCGCCGGGATAGAAGAAGTTATTTCCGGCAGGGGACGTTTGCGGCCGAAGAGCGTTATGGCGTAACCCTTTTCTTGCGCCTCCTTAATGGAGGAATCCATCATTTTTTTTATACTCGGATAAGCGAGCCAGTATTTTTTAATGAATTCATTGGCGCGAGCGTAAGAGATACCGGCCGCTTGGCTTAAGCCGTGCGGACCTTGGCCGTAAATGATGCCGAAATTAGTTGCCTTAGCTTCGCGGCGCATCTGCTTAGTCACTTCTTCCGGTTTGACGTCGTTTATTTCCGCCGCCGTCGCGCTATGGATATCTTCGCCGTCATTAAAGGCGGCAATCATTTTCTTATCTCCGGAAATATGAGCCGCCAGTCGCAGTTCAATCTGCGAATAATCAAAGCCGGTTAGTTCATAGCCGCTCGCGGCGACGAAAGCGCCTCTGATTTTTTGTCCTTCTTCGGTCCGAGTCGGGATATTCTGGAGGTTCGGTTCGGTGGAAGACAGACGTCCGGTCGCGGTGATTGTTTGGTTGAAGCTGGTATGGATGCGTCCGGTTTTCGGATTGATCATGAGAGGCAGGGCGCTTAAATAGGTCGTCTGCAGTTTATTCAATTCCCGATAATCTTGGATGAAAGGAATTATCGGATGTAGGTCGCGCATTTTCGCCAGCTCATCCTCGGCCGTTGAAAATCCGGTTTTAGTTTTCTTTAAATTATCAGTCGGGATGGCTAATTTTTCAAAAAGAACCTCCTTCAACTGTTTCGTCGAATTGATATTGAATTTTATCCCCGCTAATTTATGGATGGCTTTTTCCAATTTTTCCAGTTTGACGGCGACTTCCAGGCTTAATTTCTTAAGCGGCGCCGTTTCCATTTTAATACCGTTATTTTCCATGGCGCCAAGAATCGGAATCAGCGGCATTTCAATCTTAGAAAACAGTTCTTCCAATTTTTCTTCTTTCAATCTCTTGGACAATATCGCGACCAGGCGATTGGTAAAATCAGCGTCCTCGCAAGAATAAAGGCTCAATTTATCGGTCTCCAGCGTTTTAAAATCTAAAGTTAATTGAGTCGGCTGGGATCTGGCCAGGTCGGCTTTGCTTATCTTTTCAAAGCCTAACTCGGTAAAGGCCAGCGAATCCAGATTATGCTGGCGGCTGGAGGGATTAAGAAGATAAGACGCGATCATAGTATCAAACTCCAAACCGGCGACGTCAATGCCCTGGTTTTTCAAGACGCGCCAATCGAATTTCAGGTTATGCCCGTATTTTTTTATTTTGGCATTTTCCAAAATCGGCTTTAAAATTTCCAGGCGCTTCGCGTTGGTTAAGATAAAATAGGCTTCGCCGCTTTTCCAAGAAAAACTGACGCCCAAAAGTTCGGCTGTTAGCGGATCAAGCCCGGATGTTTCCGTATCAAAAGCGAAATCTTTTTGGACTTTCAGTTTTTTTAAGAAAACCGCGAATTTTTTATCGTCGGCAATCAGTTGGTAATCGAATTTCTTGGCGTTGCGCGCGAATTTTGCCGATTCTGTCCGGTCGTTTTTCCCTTTAGTCGAAGTTTCGGAAGTTTTAGAAGTTTCGGAGGGTCCGGCTTCAGTCTCCGCCCTTCCGCCGTGAGCTTTATTAAGAGTGTCCCTGACATCCTTGACTTTATTAAGGAGAGACTTGAATCCCAGCTCGCTGAAAAGATTTATAACATTCTCCAACTTGAAAGAGGAAAATTCTACGTCAGAGAGAGAAAATTTTACTGGCGCGGTCAGATTAATGGTCGCCAGTTCGCGGCTCAAATAGGCGTTAGACTTATTCATTTTTAGCAGTTCCAGAATTCGCGCTCTTATTTTAGGATTATTTTTTTCGGCCGCCTTATAAACTCCGTCTAAGTCCTTAAACTCTACCAGTAATTCGCTGGCGGTTTTTTCGCCGATGCCTTTAACGCCGGGGATGTTATCACCAGGGTCGCCGCGCAGGGCTTTATAGTCGATAATTTGCTCCGGTGTCAGATTGTAGCGGGCTTTGACCTGATCGGCTCCATATAAGACGCTGTCGGATAAGCCGCGGCTCATAGTATAGACCTTGGTTTTTTCGTCAATTAGCTGGAGAGTATCTAAATCGCCGGTAATAATTATATTTTCTAAGTTTTTATGAGTTTTAGTCTGGGCGCAGATAGTGCCGATTAGATCATCAGCTTCATAGCCGTCCAATTCAAAAATCGGAATATTAAAAGCGGTCGCCACTTTTTTTACGTAGGGAATCTGTTCATATAATTCGTCCGGCGCCTTGACGCGCGTGGCCTTATAAGCTTCATAAGCTTCATGGCGGAAGGTCGGACCTTTCTTATCTAAAGTCAGAACCACATATTCCGGATGGAATTCGTTTAGAGCTTTTAACAAAAAAGAGGTAAAGCCATAAACCGCATTAACTAGCTGACCGCTTTTAGTTCGCAGAGTCGGCGGCAGAGCATGAAAACTGCGATGAATAAGGGCGTTTCCGTCAATAATAATCAGTTTTGGTTTGGTTTTAGACATAGTTCAATTTTACCATTTTTGGCAGTTGCCGGAAAGTCGAAATCGAGTTGGTCGCTGAAAATTAAAAAGCAGATATGTTGAACTGTACCCCAAAAAGTGGACACGAAAGTGTCTGCTTTTCTGGAGAGCAATAAGTAATTTTTTTTTACTTCTTATAAAATACTTTTAAGGATGTCAAGAGTGGGGTTTGGCCCCGGGTTTATCTTTAAAAATATCGTATTTTAGCCTATAATATAATATATGATAAAAAAGCATCAATTATGGCTCTTAGGCGCGGCAATGCTCATTGTTCTGTTTTTGATGATTTTTAAATATTCTCAAGCGCAAACTCCGTCTTTACCGGCTGACGCGGCCGACGCTATCGCGGTGCGTATCATCCCCAACCCCAATCATTATAGTATTGTGCGCTGGTAT
>CAZJSQ010000007.1:18462-32525 GCA_964548885.1 uncultured Gammaproteobacteria bacterium | reverse complement strand
TAGATAACGTAGAAAAGAATCTTAACAATAAGATAGATAACGTAGAAAAGAATCTTAGCATTAAGATAGATAACGTAGAAAAGAATCTAAACATTAAGATAGATAAAGTGGAGGAGAATCTAAACAATAAGATAGATAAGGTGGAGGAAAGTCTGAACGCTAAAATAGATAAATTAGGGGAGGATTTAAGTTTTAAAATTGATCAAATTGATTATAAATTAGACACCTCTTTTGACGCGCTTAATGAAAAGTTAAAGGAGAATATCTTTACGCGCCCGAAAAAATTCGAATTTAGAGTTCCTGGCTGTTTAGCTTAAACTTTATTTTATCATTAGCCGTCGACATAATGTCGGCGGCTATGTTATAATGGGTTATAATGATAGCGTTATTCAAACGCGCCAAAGGTTCAGTATTTAAACGCGCCAAAGGCCTGGTTTTGATTTTATTAATTCAGGCTCTATTAATCTAAAAATATGCCCGCGAAAACCTATTTAAGAATCCTGCAAGGCGGATTAGTCGTCTCGCTCCTGATAGTCTTTTTTGTTTTTAAGGATTTGCTTTTTCCTTATATCACCTCCAAACAGTTGTCATTCAATATTTTAATGGAATTTTTATTGGTTATCTGGTTTGTTTTTATAATGCGCTTTCCCGAGTATCGCCCGAAGAAAAATCTTATCGTTTACGGGTTAATCGCTTATTTTTTGGCTATTATCGCTTCTTGCGTCATTAGTGTCGATCCGATTCTTAGTTTTTGGGGGGATTCGGAGCGCATGCTCGGCTTTTTCCATATCCTTCATTTTTTTATTTTTTATATTATTTTAGTCACTGTTTTCCGATCCTGGAAAGAATGGCGGGCTTTATTCTTCGTTTCTATAATTATCGCGACGCTCGTCGCCTTAAAAGGGTTATTTGGCGCTAGTCCCTATAGCACTATCGGTAATACCGCCTATGTCAGCGGCTACTTGATTTTTAATATCTTTTTTAGCTTTATCCTTTTCGGCCGCAGCCAATATAAAGGTTGGCGCTGGCTTTATTCTATCCCGGTCGCAGTTATGTTGTTCGGGTTCTGGAACTGCCATACCTCGGGCGCGATAATCGGCCTGGCGGCCGGTATCTTATTATTAATATTTTTATTGGGGCTATTTCATAAAAATAAGGCATTGCGCCGCTCGTCGCTATTAGTCTTTGTTCTGGCGGTCGTGGGTGTGATTGTCATCTTCTCGCAAAGCAATAAAACCTGGTTTCAGGACAGCTTCTTGAAGAATTTAACCGCCCAGAAAGTGACTTTTCAGACCCGTCTGATTTCTTGGAAAGGGGCGGCGGCCGATTTTAAAAACCATCCGATTTTCGGCACCGGTTTCGGCAATTACGCGGTTATCTTTGATAAGCATTTTGATTCCAAGTTCTTGAGCTACACGCGGACGGAGACTTATTTCGACCGGGCGCATAATAATATCATTGATATCGTCTCTACGACCGGGTCGGTCGGTTTAGTTACTTATTTAAGTATCTTCGTAGCCGCCCTATATTATTTAGGGAAAAAATTTAAGGCGAACGGGAAGCGAGCCGGGCTTGATGACGAGCCGGCGCGCCGGAATCTGGAAATAATCGTTATCGTCGCTCTTTTAGCCGCTTATTTCATTCAAAATTTAGCCGTTTTTGATTCTTACGTCACTTATATCGGCTTGATGATAATCCTGGGCTTTATTTATTGGCTTTATTTCGGCGAGAACTCGTTTTTGGAAGGAGAAGCGACGGCCAAGAAGCGTTTGACCATGGGTCGCGATTGGGAATGGGTTATTCTTATCATCCTCGTCATCGGCGCTTATATCTTTACGAGCCAATATAATCTCAAGCCTTGGCGCATGTTTAAGGGCGTTATTAACGGCTATAGTTATATCGCTCAAGGGGAATTCCGCGGCGGCGTGGCCGCTTATCGCGCCGCTCTGGCAGACACGCCTTTAGATAGAGACGGCCGCGCGACGCTCATTAATCTGGTCACGATGAATCCGGAGGCTTTAAAGGCAGTCTCGGCCGGCGAAGCGCAGGATATTTTAGATTATACGATTTCTTTGGCTCAAAAAAATGTGAACGAGAGTCCGTTAGACAGTCTTACCCAAATGCAACTGGCCCAGGTTTTAGATACCGCCGCCCGCTATAATCGCGAAGATCTGGCCGAATTTAATTATTATTCCGCTTTGGCGCTCCAAGCGATGGAAAAGTCGATTGAAGCCAGTCCGGGACGCGCGCCGATTTATCTCGTCAAAGCGCAGATGCTCCTGGCGCGCGGCGAGCAGGCGGAAGCCGTTGAAACGGTTAATTACGCCATCAGCTTGAATCCGGAATATCCGGAAGGTTATTGCCGTTTAGCTCAGTTCTATCTCTTCCTGCTCTCTCTTCCTAAAGATCAGCTGAAAATCAGCGCTACGGAAGCCGATATCGCCGAGCCGATAACTAAGTGCGCCGAGCTGAACGGTCTCGGAGATGTTAATTCCGGCCAGCTATTAGTCCAGGCGATCAATTATTTTGTCGGCGAATTAGATTATCCAAATGCCCTAAAAGCGGCCGAGCGGCTGGCGAATTTATATGATACGGACGCGCAAATCTGGTTTAATCTGGCCAAGTTGTATAAGATTTCCGGCGATAACGTCAAAGCCCAGGCGGCGGCCGATAAGTCTATCAGTCTGGATCCGGCGCTCCAAGCCGGCTGGGACGCTTTCCTGGAGATATTAAGCATTCAGGCATCTTCATCGAGCGTGAATTGATAAGCAAAAAGTTAAAATGTTTTTTGTGAAGATCAGACCCAGCGGGTCTGATTTTTGTTTTTACCGAAAACGCCTATTTATTCAGGGGTTTTTGAGGTGGAAAACGGAAGAACATTTTAAGAAAAATTAAAAATTCCATCACGGTGCTTCTGCTATAGTGGAGGAACTAATTAATTAACGCAAACAAAAATATGAAAATTTTTTTTCGGCGCTTGTTGGCTTCAAAGAAGAGGCGACTTCTAGCTGCTCTCGCCGCGCTTTCGCTCGTTTTGTTTTATTTCGTTTTATCGATGCTTCTGGTCAGTCCGGCGGAAATAAATTTAGAGAAATTGCGCCGATCTTGGCGCGAAGATCTGATTTGCCATGAAACTTGCGCCGCCGAGAGGGAAGCGGCCGTGTCGGAAATAACTAAAGAGTTAAAGGATTATCCCGATTCCAAGGGCGCCCGGAGCTTGGAGGAATATTTCCTGGATGAAAAAAACGAGACTGGTTTCCGGATAAGTTTAATCGAAATAATCCGGGAGGCGGGCGGGGCTGATAATCCTCCCGATTATATTAAAGATTTTATGGCTCAAGGAGATAATCCTCTGATTCGCGCCGCCATCCTCACGGCATTTGGCGCGTCGGCGCTAGGCGCGGGAAATAACTCTCTTGATTACTATTATGAGATTTTGATCGGCAATGACGACTTAGCCGTTAAACTGGCGGCGATAGGAGCTTTAAGTTCGCTGGCCGATAAGCCTGATCTTTTTGATAACGGGCAACTGGAATTTATCAAGAAGATAATATTTAATTCCGGGGCCGATAAACGCCTGCGCCGGCCCTTAATCCTTTTACTAAACGATTATTATCCGATTTTACCGGTTGAAACCAAAAATATTTTGACCGCCTATTACCTGACCGAATCCAGCGGCGATTCTATCAGCCGCGCTTTCGCCGCCGATAGCTTGAATCGATTAGGCGGGGAAGAGTTTATTGTGCCGGAAGTGAGCGTACAGGAATGGGATGAATATTATAATAATTAAAATCATTTAATTTAAAACATATATGAAATATAAAAAATCATTATTTAAGTTAACTTTAGCGGTTTGTTTATTCTTTCTTCCGGGATTATGCCGGGCGATGCCGCCGGGAACTTTATTATACCGGACTTCCGGCGACGGGAAAATGTTCGGTTATAGCCAAGATCCGCTGATTTATTCGGAGAAAGGGATAATCAAAAACATTTATTCCGGCCATGTCGCCATTTATATCGGTAAAGAGGACGGGCAGGATTATATCGTGGAGGCGATGAGCGGAGGCGTAGTCAAGAATCCGGCGAAATATTTTGTTAATCGGGCCGACGGCGAAACTTTTCTCGGAGCGCGTATGCCTAGCTCTGTCAGCGCCCTGCAACAGGCGCGCGTCGTCGCTCTCGCCAAGAGTTTAGTCGGTAAAAATCTCGGTTATGATTTTGATTTTCATAACCAGAAAGGCCCCGGCGACAAGGAATGGACTTGCGTCGGCTTGACGGAAAAATTATATGAAAGCGCGAATGTCTATAACCCCAATAATCTCGGGGCCCTGGAGTATGACCCGGCTTATTATGCCGTTGATATTACGCCCGACGGATTTGATAATTTTAGCGTCGTTAATTCTTCCGGAGATTGTTTTTCTCGGGAACGGGAATTTTCCAAGATCGCGCGGCGGACGGATATTTTAATTCCCGCTCCGGAAATTATCGGTTATAATGTCGGTTTGGAACACGAGGGGGAGCGCTATATTTTTCTGCCTTATACCCAGTTTCTTCAGCCTACCTTGACGGCGGTGGCGGCGGATGTGGGGATTTCTTCGTCTTTTTCGCGCGCCGAGATTAATGGCCCGCTGAACGTTAACGCCCTGGTGTTGCGCTGGAGCCTGATTAATAATCCGCTTTCTTCGTTAAAGAATATCGGAACGGCCATTAAGGAAACGGCCGCGCAAGTCGCCGTCAAAACCAAGGAAATCGCGCGAAATTTAAGTCAAAGAATTTTTCATTCCGGATCCGGAACGTCTTTGACTTTAATCGATGATGATTTACAGTCGACAAGCGCCGCGAGCGGTACTAAGAAAGTCGTGGTTGTAAATAAAGCGACGGCGGCGGGGAAAACGACTAAAACGACGACAAAAGCAGCGGTTAACAGCATTACGAAAAGTTCAGGAGTTGGAACCGGCGCCAGCCAGACTGCCGGGACTAAAGCCGTTGCGGTTAAAACTAACACAAGTAAAATTAGCGCGCCTAAAACCAACACGCCCGCGACCGCTAAAGCGAGTACGACCGTGGCCGCCAGTCAGGCTAAAACGGTCAGTCAGACTAAAACAGCCAGTCCGGCTTATTACAGTCCGGCCGCGCCCGTCGTCAGTTCCGCCACAGTTCATAGTAGCGGGTCCGGCAGTTCCAGTGGCTCCTCTTCCGGCGGCTCTTCTTCCAGTGTCGCGGCTGATAATTATCCGAAATTGGCGATCATCAATAGGATTTATAGCACCGGCGATAATGATTGGGTGGAATTAATCAATCCGACTGATCATGATTTTGATTTGGCCGCGGCCGGCTATCGTCTGGAAAAGGCGAAAACAGCCGTTGATCCAAGTTTATTATTTCGCGTCGGCGATATTGATGACGGAACTTACCCCGGCGGAACGATAATCAAGGCGCATGACACATATTTAATTGTAAACGGCGGCGCGAGTGATTATTATAAGCAAAAAGCCGATGCTCTGGTTACTCGAGAAGGATTTAGTTGGCCCGGATCGGGTTATACCTTATTTTTGGGTACGGGCGCGATTAGCTCCAGTCTAGATCCCGATATCGTTGACGCGGTCGGATTCGGCGCCGACGCGACTTATTTCTTGGGCAGCGGACCGGCGCCGGAAATTAAAGACAATTATATTCTGCGGCGCGCGAGTTCGTCTGATGATAATGCTATAGATTTTGAATTGGTTTTAAGCGATGACCCGTCCATTACTTTAAACACTAATATTAACGATACCTCGGAAACTGCGACTTCGACTCCGGAAACTGCGACCTCGACCGACCTTAATGAGTCGGAAACCGCCACATCTACGGATCCTAATGAGTCCGAAACAGCCACCTCGACTCCGGAAACCGCGACTTCGACTGAAACTATTGATTGGGGCCGATTACTTTTAATACGAAAGATTTATAGCACCGGTGATAATGATTGGATAGAATTATTTAATCCGACTGATAACGATTTTGACTTGGGAACCGCTGGTTATCGCTTAGAAAAATCGGTTTCCACGCAAGATCCGGGCATATTAATGCGCTTCGGCGACGCCAGCGACGGTTTTTATCCGGGAGGCACGGTAATTAGGGCGCATGACAGTTATTTAATAGCGCGAGATGATGCTAATAGTTATTATTTCGACCGAGCGGACGCGATTGCGACGCGAACAGAATTCGTTTGGGACGGGAACGGATATAGTTTTTATTTAGGGAGTGATGCGATTAGTTCCAGTACTGATCCGGATATTATTGATTTAGTCGGCTTTGGTTCCGCGGCTCTTTATTATGAAGGTAACGGACCGGCGCCGGAAATTCCGGATGCTTATATTTTAAGCCGCCTGACCGACACTCATAATAATTCCACCGATTTTAATCTGATCGCTTCCGACGATCCTGACGCGGTTAGCCCCGAACCGATCGTCAACTTAGATTTATTTTCTCCGCCGATTCCGATTGTCTCCGCCGGCCTGACCGACATTTGGCATTTTAACGAATGCTACGGAGAGGGGACCTGGGCGGTCGGGAAATGGGATTGCGCGCGTCAGTTCGGCAATCGCGGCGAACAGCCGTTAAATATTTCTCTTAATCCGGCGGTTGATATGAATAACGGATTTTCTTTGAGCTTCTATTATAAGAAATCATTGGATGTACCGAGCGTAAAAACCGTTTTATCAAACGCCGCGGGAGAAAGATTTTCGATTAGAACCGATGCCAGCATGTTAGAAATAGAGGGCTTGCCTGATTCTGAATTCCGGTATTATCAAGGAATTCCCAATGATTATAAATGGCATAAATTGACTCTAGTGATAAACCAGGCGGCGGATTATTGGGAAGTTTACATCGACTCGCTTCTGGTTGTTCAAGAATTTTTCTGGCAACGTCTGCCGGTGATGACTGATTTAGAGATTGGAAGCGAGAGTGCCGCGGTTTTGTTTGATGAACTGGCTCTTTGGAACAGACCTCTCACGGCCTTGGAAATAAAAACGGATTATGAAACCGACGCGCCTTACAGTCCGATGCCGGCGCGAGAAGCGCAAACGGCGGCCGAGCTTCTTCATTTTTGGAGTTTTGAAGAGGATACGGGCAGAACGGCGTTAGATAGTGTTGGCGGGGCCGTGCTTAATTTGGCCGCTGACGCTTGGGTCGGCCGAGGCCATAATAATTACGCCATTAAGGCCGTTGCCGGCCGTATCCATTCCGGCACGCTGGAAAATTTTCCGGAAACTAAAGACTTATCTATGGCTTTCTGGTGGCGCGATCGCTCCGACCCTTATAACGGTCAAGCCGATATTTATTTGACCGGCGGAGAGAATAACGAAAAAAATCTTTTTGCCATATTGGCGGATAATTATCGTCTGGATTATTGGTTTAATAATAGCTACGGAATTTTAGCGGAGGGTCTTAATAAGGCCATACCCGGCGGTTGTGATTGGCATTATTTGACCTATGTTTATGATTCCTATCGTTATAAATTAAGCTTTTATGTGGATGGAGAAGAGAAGGCGAGTACGTCTTTAATTTGGATGCCTGACGGGGAAAAGGTTAAAGGAATAAAGATAACAACCAGCGGGGAAGAGTCAGAAATTGACGATTTAAGCTTATGGAAGGGTGCTTTAAGCCCTAGGCAAGTAAAAGAGATTTATACTAATAATAAATAAAAAAGGCCACCTTCGGGTGGCTTTTCTCTTGCTTTTTTTTGACTTTTCTTGTATTATAAAAACGTTATTAGAGTAAGCGGGCGATTGCTCTATTTTTAATAGAGAGGAAAGTCCGGACTTCGTAATTTGTTTATTTATAAGCAAATATGATAGTGGGTAACGCCCACCGGTCTATTTTTCTTAATTTACGGGCCAGTCTCGTTTTAAGACTAAATGGATTAGGGAAAGTGCCACAGAGACAATACTAATTCTGGAATTTTTGACAGAATCAAAGGTGAAAAGTGGCCGGATGCCCTTCGGGGCTACCGGCTTCGGCCTCCGGTGACGGAGATGCCGTGGTAAACCCTATCAGAAGCAAGAGCAAACTAATTCGTCCGCCTTCGCCGATTGGCGGATGGCGGAACGAGTTAAGGTAAGTAGCTCGCTTGAGCTCGCCAGCAATGGCGCGCCTAGATAAATGATCGCTAGAACAGAATCCGGCTTACGGCTGCTCTAATAACACCAGTTAACAAAAAATTTATATATGAAAAAAATTGAATCATTTTTTTCCGTCCTTTTTATTCCGGTGGATTTTATTTTGGTTCTCTTAGCCGGCCTTTCCGCCTATTATTTAAGATTTTCAAGCTGGTCGGCCAGTATTCGTCCGGTTATTTTTAATTTGCCTTTTCCGGAATATTTTCGTTCGGTAGTTCTGATCGCTGTCTTGTGGACAGTTATTTTTATAATCGCCGGTTTATATCAAATCAAGGGCGCGCGCCAGTTGGCTCAGGAACTAGGAAAAATATTTTTCGCCTGTTCCACCGGCCTGGCTCTAATCGCAATAATGATTTTTTTTCAGCGCGAACTGTTTGATTCGCGTTTTATCGTTTTAGCCGGTTGGCTCTTCGCCGTCGTCTATATCAGTTTCGCCCATATTCTCATCCGCTTCATCCAGCGCCGTTTATATGTTTTCGGCATCGGTATCCATAAAGTTATTTTGGTCGGCAATTCCAAGACGACCGATAATCTGATGACGGAATTTTCCAGCAATAAGAAGGCCGGTTTTAAGGTTATCAAGCGGGTTCGGGATTTTTCTTTGGAGACCGCCCAGGAATTGGCTGAATTTATCAAAGACAAGGAAGTTGACGAAATTATTCAAAGCGACCCTAACTTAAGCAAGATAGAAACTTTGCGTCTTTACGATTTCGCCAATGATAATCATCTGACTTTTAAATACGTCGCCGACCTGCTGGAAGTAAAAGTATTAAGAACGGAAGTCGCGGAAATCATCGGCATTCCGGTCGTGGAAGTCAAACGGACGACGCTCGAAGGCTGGGGCCGGATTTTGAAGCGCGGTTTTGACATCATCATTTCTTCTTTCCTGATAATCATTCTTTCGCCGCTAATTCTGATTACCATGCTGGCCATCAAACTTGACTCTCGGGGGCCGATTTTCTTTTCGCGCCGCGACGACGGCCAGCCGGTGACTCGCGTCGGCGAAGGCGGCGTGCCTTTCAAATATTTCAAGTTCCGTTCCATGATTCCTAATTCCGACAGCATGCGTTATAATGAACTCGCGGAGAGAAATATTCGCACCGACGGTCCGATGGTCAAGATTAAAAACGACCCGCGCATCATGCGCGTCGGGAGAATAATTCGCCGCTGGTCCATCGACGAATTGCCGGAATTATTTTTAGTTTTCATCGGCCGGATGAGTCTGGTCGGTCCGCGCCCGCATTTGCCGGAAGAAGTCGCCAAATATGAAAATTATCATCGTAAGACTTTAACCATCAAGCCGGGGATTACCGGTTTGGCGCAGGTTTCCGGACGCAGTGATTTATTGTTTGAAGAAGAAGCCAAGCTCGACATTTATTATATTGAAAATTGGTCCATGCTCTTGGACATTTCTATTCTATTAAGAACGCCCTTCGCGGTGCTGAAGCATCGCGCGGCGGAATAAAATCTCATGCCAACCGCTTTAATCCATGACCACTTAGCCCAGGACGGCGGCGCCGAAAAAGTGCTGCAGGTCTTGGCGGACATGTTCAAGGAAGCGCCGATATTCACGCTTCTTTACGAGAAAAAAAATATTGATTGTTACGCCGGCCACCAGATCGAGACTTCTGTTATTCAGAAATTGCCCGGCGGCGTCAAACATTATCAATGGTATCTTTTTTTTATGCCCATCGCCGTGGAGTTTTTTGATTTGGGCGTTTATGACCTGGTCATTTCCGACACCAGCTCTTTCGCCAAAGGCGTCATTACTAAGCCCGATTGCCTCCATATCTGTTATTGCCATACTCCGACCCGCTATCTTTGGAGCGATACTCATGAGTATCTCAACGGGCTCAAGTATAATAAATGGTTCAAGAAGATAATTTCCTTGGTTCTTAACCGGATTCGCCTTTGGGATCGGGCGGCCGCGGATCGGGTTGATTTATTCATCGCTAATTCCGTTACCGTCCAAAAACGCATCCGAAAATATTACCGCCGCGAGTCCGTCGTCATCTATCCGCCGGTGGAGACGGAGAAATTTTCTATTATTACTCCGGCCGAAAAAGCGACAAGCGAAAAATATTTTTTGGCCGGTTGCCGCTTGGCGCCGTACAAGCGCCTTGATTTGGTTATCGAAACTTTTAAGAAACTGGGCGGTGAGTATAAGTTGAAGATTTTCGGCGACGGCGTTGATTTAAAGAGACTGAAAAAAATCGCCGGTGAAAATGCCGCCGGTAAAAATAATAAGAGTCCTGATAATGGGATTTCTAATATTGAATTCTTAGGCCGGATCATGGAAGAAGAAAAAGCCCGCCTTTATCGCGGGGCCGAAGCTTTTATCAATCCTCAGGAAGAAGATTTCGGCATTACCGTCGTGGAGTCTATGGCCAGCGGCCGGCCGGTCATCGCTTACCGCAAAGGCGGCGCCACGGAAACTATCATTGAAGGGAAGACGGGCGTATTTTTTGACAGGCAGGCGCCGGAGGCTCTAGAAATGGCGATTAGGAATTTTAAAGCGGAGGCATATAACCCGGAAGAGATTCGCGCCCATGCCAGTCAATATTCCGTGGATAATTTTAAGCGCCGGATGAATGAGTTTATTGCCGCCCACCGAGATAATAAAGATATAGTTGAAAATTTAAAATAAAAGAGGGGACGAGACTTTGTGTCTCTTCCCCCCAAAATTTTCTGATCAAGATTTATGCTCCAAAAATATATCAATAAATTTCTATGAAAATAGGGGTCGATATCAGAGTTTTAATGGATGAGCATTATAGCGGCATATCAGAATATACCGCTAATTTATTGTCGGCCATACTGAAAGCTGATAAGACTAATGAGTATAAATTATTCTATAATTCCTATCATAATCTTGGCGGACGTTTAAACAAATGGAACGGCCAAAATTCTCGAGTTATCGGCCTCCATTTCCCGAATAAAATCTTTAATTATTGTCTGCAGAAAGTTTTTGGCTATCCGCGCTTGGATAAAGTTCTGGGCGGAGCGGATATTTTTTGGTCGCCGCATTTTAATTTTACGAAACTAAGCGGTTCGAAGTCCGGGTTGAAAAAAATTATTACTGTCCATGATTTATCTTTTTTAAGGTATCCGCGGTTTTTCAGCCGGCGCAAGAATTTCTGGCATAAATCTTTGGGCGTTAAAAAAATATTAAGAGAGGCCGATAAAATAATCGCGGTTTCGGCCAATACGAAAAATGATATTATGGAATTAGCCGGAATTGACGCCGCCAAAATCAAGGTGATCTATTCCGGAAACAATGTCGTTAAAAAAGACTGGGCGGCGGAGAAAATCAAAGCTTGTCTTAGTAAACTAAACATCAGCGGGCCTTTTATTCTTTATGTCGGTAATATCGAACCGCGCAAGAATATCGGCGGCCTGATCAAAGCTTACGATAAACTGCGCCGCGAGAGCGAAGAGTCGGCGCATAGCGGTGTTGCAGCGTCTGTCCCCGGCGGAATTGATAATTTTAAGGAACTCAGTTTAGTTTTGGCCGGCGCTCCCGGCTGGAAGAACGCGCCGATTTATGCCGATTGGCAGGCCTCGCCTTATCAAGACCAGATAAAATTTCTCGGTTATATCGATGAAGAAGCCAAAGAAATCTTATATTCCCGGGCCGCCGTTTTCGTTTACCCGTCTTATTACGAAGGCTTCGGCTTTCCGCCCCTGGAAGCGATGGCTTACGGCGCGCCGGTCGTCTGCTCCAATGTTTCCAGCCTTCCGGAAATAGTCGCGGACGCCGGAATAATGATTAATCCTCATAAATCGGAAGAGATATTTGAGGCGATAAAACTCGTTTTAACTGACGCCAAATTGCGCGCCCGCCTGATAGCCTTAGGATATGAACAAGCCCGGATGTTTTCTTGGGATAAAACCGCGGGAGAATATTTAGAATTGTTTAAAGAATTACATGAAAATAGAAAAGCACCGGAAAACAGCTAATAAAAAATCGATAAAAAAGACGCTTTTCAAGAAGAAAGCTTCTGGCGCCAGAAAGATTTTTTCTAAGAAAAAAGTCCTCGTCGCCATGTCCGGCGGGGTTGACTCCAGCGTCGCCGCCCAGCTTCTGAAAAACCAAGGGTATGACGTCTCCGGAATCTTTTTGCATTTCTGGAAAGACGAGACGCTTGGCGCGGGAGCGGAGAACCGCTGTTGTTCTTTGGAGTCGCTTCTGGACGCGCGCGCCGTCGCCAGTAAAATCGGCATTCCATTTTATACTTTTAATTTTTCAGAGCCTTTCAAACGGGCGGTCGTGGATAATTTTTTAAGAGAATACGGAGCCGGCCGGACGCCCAATCCTTGCGTTGTCTGCAATAAACGGATTAAACTCGGTTTATTATTAAAGCACGCCTGCGCCCTTGGTTTTGATTATGTCGCTTCCGGCCATTATTTGAACATTAAAAAAGTCGGCCGCAAATACCGATTATTTAAAGCTAAAGATAAGAATAAGGATCAGTCTTATTTTTTGTATACATTTACGCCCGACGAATTAAAGCATTTATTGTTTCCGCTCGGCAGTTATACTAAGCCGGAAGTCCGGAAATTAGCCGCGAAGTTCGGCTTGAAGGTCGCGGCTAAACCGGAAAGCCAGGATATCTGTTTTTTATCCGGCAGCCATAATAATTTTTTGAAAAAATATCTGAAGCTTACCCCCGGCGATATCAGAGTCCTGGACACGAATAAGAAGATCGGCGAGCATCAGGGCTTGCCGCTTTACACTATCGGTCAGCGCCGCGGCCTGGTCGGCGGAACCGGGCCTTATTACGCGGCTAAATTTGATTACCTAAAAAATATTCTTTATGTCGTCAAGAACTGGGATGAGAATATACTATATGAGAAGGGTTTAATCGCCAAGAAAGTTAATTGGCTCTCCGGCCGAGCGCCGAAAAAATCTTTTAAGTGCGAGGCGGTTATTCGCTACGGCCATCCGGCCGTCAGTTGCGTTGTGACTTTAAATAATAAAAACAGACGAAAAAATAAGATGAGTTCCCAAAATAAAACTGATTACCTGGTTGCTTTCGTCAAACCGCAGCGCGCCGTGACGCCGGGGCAGAGTGTGGTTTTTTATGATAAGAAACAGGTTCTGGGCGGAGGAATAATTGCGGCTTTAAAATAATTTATTAATATTGTTTAAGGATATTTTTGTTTGCTGGCTTTTTTATTTTTTGTGCTATAATAGTTGGCGTAATAAAAAATTAATTTTCAATTATTATGGCTCAAGCCCTCCCCGATGTCTTCAAACGCATCCAAGACCGCAAAAAAGAACAGCGCGAATTAAAAACTATGTACCGCGACGCCCTGTCGGTCAATGGTGATTATCATCAGACCTTAGAAGAACTCAATGTTTTAAAATTAAAAAAGAAAAAGATTGAAACGTCGGTCGCTTCTGATTTTAAAGAAGAGTTCGATAAGCTTGAAGGCTTGAAATTGAATATCGCCGGTGACAATCAGCTTTTGAGCGATTTGGCTATCGGTCAATTGACGAGCGGGGAACTGATAAAGATTGTGGATGAAAATAAAGTCGAATATGAGCCGGTATTTACGGTTAGGTTTAAAAAAGCGCAGTAGTATTATGTCCGATTTTAATATAGTTAAGGAAGAAATAGAATCTATAAAGAGCATTGTATGAGATCTGCTAATTTTATTGCTGATATTCTACAGAAACACGGATATGAGCAAAAAATCATTGATAAAGTTAAACATCTAGTGGAGAACCATGAGTTCGGTGGCGATGAAGAATCTAATTTGTTAATGAACGCCGATAGCCTAGCTTATTTTGATTATAATATCCCTTTTTATTTGAAAAGAAACGGCGAAGAAAGAACGAACCAGGGTCTTTTTATTTACAGTATATAATATTAGTCTTTTGTGAAATTTACGGCT
>CAZJSQ010000007.1:5162-18362 GCA_964548885.1 uncultured Gammaproteobacteria bacterium | reverse complement strand
CCAGGGTCTTTTTATTTACAGTATATAATATTAGTCTTTTGTGAAATTTACGGCTTTCAGGAATAAATCAACATTCTTTGAAACTCTTATGGTATATCTGGCTATCGGTGTCGATGTTATTTTATAAATATTTGGAAGGAAGCCTATATTTTTAATAATTTCTACAACATCAGAAGATAATTTTGGAATTATTGTAACAAAATTAACCATCTTGTAGCCCCTGTCTTTATAAATCGATCCGTCTGTTTCTAATAATCCCCTTAGACAGGATGTGGAATATTTTTTGTTTAGTTTAATCCAATCTGGCACGGAGACGTTCTGTTTATATTTCGATCCTCCTTTTGCCCTCCAGCCGAGTAAACTTTCCCATTTATTGGAGTAGCAACTGATATCGCAATACGTTGAGGCGCGATTTATTATAGATACCTTATTATTGGGGAGTAATTTTTGTACCGTAGCTGATATTTTAGCTATAAGTCCTTTATATTTCAAATCGCAAGTTATCCTTAACCTTACCGCTCGTCCATTCGGATTAGAAAGATTCCCGTCTCCGATAGCCACCCCTATTATGTATGCTAAAATATTCTTATCTTTCTCCATTTTATAAATGTGCCCGAGGTGGGAGTCGAACCCACATGGCCGTGAGGCCGCACGATTTTGAGTCGTGATCGTCTACCAGTTTCGACACTCGGGCGATTATTATTACGAGTCTAGTATAATCAATAAATTATTAATTGTCAAAAGAGATTCTTTGCTATATAATATCTTTATATGGGGAAAATAATTGCCATCGTTAACCAAAAAGGCGGGGTCGGGAAAACCACAACTTCCGTCAATCTTAGCGCTTATTTGGCTCACCTGGGCAAACGGGTTCTCTTGGTTGATATTGATCCCCAAGCGAACGCGACTTCCGGGCTGGGAATCGATCATCGTACTTTAGAGGCCGGTATTTATGAGGCTCTAGTCGGCAATAAGCCGCTTTTTGAAGTCATTAAGAGGACGGTTCAAAAAGGCCTTCATATCGCTCCGGCGACCATATCTTTAGCCGGGGCCAGCGTCGAAATGGTTGGTCTTGATAATCGCGAATTCCTCCTGGCCAATATTTTAGAAGAAATTAAAAAAGATTTTGATTATATTATCATTGACGGCCCGCCTTCGCTCGGACTTTTGACAGTCAACAGTCTGGTCGCGGCCGATGAAGTTCTCATCCCTATCCAAAGCGAATATTACGCTTTAGAGGGCTTAAGCCAGCTGCTGGAAACTATCGGCTTGGTTCAAAATAATTTGAAGCCCGGTCTGGGCATCATGGGCGCGGTCATAACTATGTTTGACCGCCGTAATAAATTGTCGGAGTCGGTCATGGGCGAATTGTATCAATATTTCCCGAATCGTATTTTCCGTTCCGTCATTCCGCGCAGCGTCCGTCTGGCGGAAGCGCCGAGCTATGGCCGTTCTATTTTGCATTACGATCCGAAATCCAAAGGCGGCAAGGCTTACGAAGGGTTGGCGCGAGAAATTTTGAGCTTGGAAAAATAATTTTTAAATTCTTTAATTTTTCATTTTTTAATAATATATGCCCCAAGGTTTAGGCCGAGGACTCGGCTCCTTAATCCCCAAAAAAACTGTTACTTACGGACAAAACCCTTTTAAAGCGGCTGGCTCGGAAGAGGAAACCGTGGTTTTAAACGACGGCGACAGAATCCTAAGAATAAACCCCGACAGAATAGATATCAATCCCCGACAGCCGCGGACGCATTTTTCTGAAGGCGCTTTAAATGATCTAGCGGAATCCATCAAACAGCATGGGATCATCCAGCCCTTAATCGTCACCAGAAAAGGGGATAAGTTTGAACTTATCGCCGGCGAACGCCGTTTACGCGGCGCCAAACTCATCGGCTTAAAAGAAGTGCCGGTGATAGTTCGAGAGGAGAAGGACCAGAAGAAATTGGAATTATCTTTGATAGAAAACCTTCAGCGCGAAAATCTTAATCCCTTGGAAACCGCCCGGGCTTACCAGCGTTTGATTGATGAATTTAATATTACCCAAGAAGAGACGGCCAAGAAAGTCGGCAAGGCTCGTTCGAGCGTCGCTAACGCTTTACGGCTTTTAGCTCTGCCAAAGGCGATTCAAGACGCCTTGGCGGATGGCAAGATTTCCGAGGCGCACGCTAAATATTTATTAAGCTTGGAAAACGAAGCGAAACAGCTGAACATGCTGAAGAAAATTTTGCGTCAGAACCTGACGGTCGCGGCCACCGGTTCGGAGATCAAGAGGCTGACCGGCACTAAAGAAATGAAAGAAAAAGATTATTCCGACCGCGCCCGAGAAAACGAATTAGGCGAATTTTTGGGGACTAAAGTGGAATTAAAGAGACGGGGTAAGCGCGGCCAGATAGTGATTGATTTTTATAGCGAAGAAGAATTAATGACGATATTAAAAAAAATAAACAAGCCATAGGAAGATGATGATAATAATCAATAATCAGACAGACATAATAAAAGAGCCGGGTCGCCGGCTCTTCTTATAAGAAAAAATCTCCTTTTATGAAAAAGGCTCTTTTATGAAACAAAGAGCCTTCCCGGTAGGGAAGATGAATGAATTACGAAACCTGCCTAACTAACCTGAATCCCGTCCCGGGCGAACCAACCTAGTTATTAAGAACTACTTCAACTATACTTTTTTTATAAAATAGTGTCAAGTTGTCAGTCTAGGCTTCTTATACTAGAATGATAAGAGAAAACTTAATTTTTTTTAAAGTATTTCTCCATGTCTTTTGTCCATCTCCACAATCATAGTCATTATTCCTTGCTTGACGGCTTAACTAAGCTGGACGAGATGGTTAATTTTGCTAAAGATCAAGGGTCTCCGGCCATCGCCTTGACCGACCACGGAACCATGTACGGGGTCATAGAGTTCTATCAGAAGGCTAAAAAGGCGGGAATTAAGCCGATTTTAGGAGTTGAGACCTATGTTGCTCCTAATTCTCGTTTTGATAAGAATACGCGCGAAGACGGCCGCGGCTATCATTTGCTTTTATTAGCTAAGAATTTGGTCGGCTATAAGAATCTCATCAAGCTCGTTTCTCACGCTCACATCGAGGGGTTTTATTATAAACCGCGGATTGACTGGGAAATACTAAAAAAACATCATGAAGGTTTGATCGCTTCGACGGCCTGTCTCGCCGGCGAGATTCCACGCTTAATTAGCGCCGATAAGCTGGAAGAAGCCAAAATCAGGATAAGCGAATACAATAATTTATTCGGCCAAGGTAATTTTTACTTGGAAATAATGGATCATCCGGAACTGGAAGATCTGGATAAGGTCAATCGGGCTTTGATTAAATTTTCCCGTGAATTGGGCGTACCTCTGGTCGCGACTAATGATGTTCATTATTTCAAGAAGGAGGATGCCGAAGCGCAGGATATCCTGTTATGTTTGCAGAGCAAGAAAAAAATTACCGACACCGACCGGATGAAAATGCTCGGTCACGGCGATTATTCTTTGCGCCCGAACGCGGAAATGATCGCCGCCTTCAAAGATACGCCGGAAGCAATCCTAAACACCTTGAAAATCGCGGAGATGTGCAATGTGGAAATTGAATTGGGTAATATCCAATTGCCGCATTTTGAAGTTCCGAGCGGATATGACGGCGCTTCTTATTTGAAAGAATGGTGCGAGCAGGGAATTAGCAAGCGCTTTCCCGAAGCGAGCGACGAAGAAATGGCAAAAATTCAAGAACGTTTAGAATATGAATTAGCGGTGATAACGAAAATGGGTTGGCCGTCTTATTTCTTGATTGTCGCCGACTTTATCAATTGGGCGAAAGACAATAAGATTGTCGTCGGTCCGGGCCGCGGCAGCGCCGCCGGGTCGCTTGTTTGCTATCTGACCGGCATCACTAATTTAGACCCCCTTAAATATGACTTGCTTTTTGAACGCTTCTTAAATCCCGATCGTGTCTCCATGCCCGATATTGATATGGATTTTGCCGATACGCGCCGCGGTGAAGTTTTGAAATACGTGGAAAAGAAGTATGGCGGAGACCATGTCGCTCAGATTATCACTTTCGGAACGATGGCGGCTCGGGCGGCCGTGCGCGATGTCGGCCGCGTTTTAGACGAACCGTATGAATATTGCGATAAGATTTCCAAAAGCATTCCGATGTTCATGAAGCTGGATGAAGCGCTCAAGACCGTTCCCGAATTAAAGGAAATGTATAACAGCGAACCGGCCGCCAAGAGAATTCTTGATTACGCGAAGCGCCTGGAAGGCGTCGCGCGCCACGCTTCAACGCACGCCTGCGGCGTGCTCATCACTAAGGATCCCTTGACTGAATACGTGCCCATCCAATACGCTTCTTCCGCCGATAAGAGCGTCATCTCACAATATTCGCTTCATCCGGTTGAAGATTTGGGCCTGTTAAAAATGGATTTTTTGGGCTTAAAAAATTTGACTATCATTGAATCGGCCCTAAAAATCATTAAGAATACCCGCGGATTGGAAATAGATATTGATAAGATTCCGCTTGATGACGCTAAGACTTATAAGATATTTCAAACCGGGGAAACTACCGGCGTCTTCCAGTTTGAATCTTCCGGCATGAAACGTTGTCTGCGCGAACTGAAGCCGACGGTTTTTGAAGATATTATCGCCATGGTCGCCTTATACCGTCCGGGACCGATGGAATGGATTCCCGATTATATCGCCGGCAAGCACCAAACCAAAAAAGTCAGCTATCTTCACCCGAAATTGGCGCCTATTTTAGAAAAGACTTACGGCGTCGCGATTTATCAGGAACAAGTCATGCAGATCGCCAGAGATTTAGCCGGCTTTACCATGGGTCAGGCCGATATTTTACGCAAAGCCATGGGTAAGAAAATCCCTTCATTACTGGCCGAACAGAAAGAAAAATTTATCGAGGGCGGAGTGAAAAACGGCGTTTATAAAGAATTGGGCGAGAAAGTTTTTTCTTTTATTGAACCTTTCGCCGGTTATGGCTTTAACCGGAGCCATGCCGCCTGCTATGCTCTTATCGGTTATCAGACCGCGTATTTGAAAGCGCATTGGCCGGTAGAATTTATGGCGGCGCTTTTAACTTCCGACCAGGGCGACACCGATCGCGTGGCGATTGAGATTGAAGAATGCCGTAATATGGGAATCAAGATCATGGCTCCGGACATTAATGAATCATTCGGGACTTTCACCGTGGTTACGGCCGGGACGAGCGCCAATCGCGCCGTGGCGGCCGGCGATAAAAACATCAATACTATCCGTTTCGGTCTGAAGGCGATAAAAAATGTCGGCGAGCACATCACGGAGGAGCTTATCCGGGTCAGAAAGGCGGACGGTCCCTACAAAGATATTTTTGATGTTTTAGAACGGGTGACCGATAAAGATCTGAATAAAAAATCTTTGGAAAGCCTGATTAAGAGCGGCGCCTTGGATAACTTCGGTGAACGCGGCCAACTGCTCGCCAATATTGAAAGGATGCTGAGCTTCAACAAGGAACTGGCGAAGAATAAGGATAATAAGCAGGCCAGTTTATTCGCCGCCTCGCCGGCCGTCAATTTAAGCCATATCAGCCTTAATCCGGCGGCCCCGGCCGAGCAGAATGAAAAGTTAATCTGGGAAAAAGAGCTTTTGGGCTTATATGTCAGCGAGCATCCTTTTAACGCCTTCCGGCCGTATCTGGTTAATTACGCGACGCCGCTCGCCGCTCTTAGCGGGCATAAGGGCGATGACCGGGTAATCGTCGCCGGAATTATTTCCACCATTAAAAAAATCATCACTAGAAAAGGCGAATCGATGTTATTCGTTAAACTGGAAGACGCGACTAATTCGGTGGAGCTTTTGATTTTCCCGCGTCTCTTAAAAGAAACGGCGTCTCTTTGGGTCAGTGGGCAGGCAATTATCACCGACAGCAAAGTTTCCGAGAAAGACCAAGAAGTGAAAGTGCTGGTCAATCGGGCGCTGCCGCTAGATTCGCTCGCGCCGCAAGTCTCCGTAGACGCGTTCAAAAAAATAATGCTGGAGAATCCGGCTAAGGCGAGTTATCGCGGGGGAAATGGAATCGAGGATAATGGTAATAGATTCCCGCGCCCGCTCGCGCCCGTCGCTTCCGTTATATCTAAACCGGCTTCAACTTTAATCCCGGGCTCCGATAAAGTTCCCGGCCGGCCTTTGCGTCTCATTTTTCTTCAAGAACCGAAGGCGTCCGCCTTAGAAGATTTGCGCCATATTTTCGCGTCTTACCCCGGAGCCGACGAGGTTTATTTCCGGATTACCGAAGCGGATAAGCCTAAAATAATCAAAACCGCTTTTCGAGTCGATAACAACGACCGGCTCAACAAAGAGTTAAAAGAGCGTTTCTTAAAAACGCTTAAAATAGCCAAATAATTTTATGAAAATCGTTATTTGCGGGAGTATGATCTTCTCCAAAGAGATGATGGAAATAAAAGACGGCTTGGAAGCGCTCGGCCACATCGCCATCTTGCCGCGCAACACCGAACGCTATGCCAGATCTCAATTAGCCCTGGAAACTAAAACGAAGTCGGTTAAGCATAAGATCAAGTACGACCTGATCAGAGAATATTATCGGGAGATCAAAGCGTCCGACGGCATCCTGATTTTGAATTATGATAAGGGCGGGATTGATAATTATGTCGGCGGCAATTCCTTCTTGGAGGCCGGTTTCGCCCATATTTTAAAGAAAAAGGTTTATTTTTTGTTCGGAATCCCGAAAATGCTGTATAGCGATGAATTGAAAGCGCTTCAGCCCGTCATCCTGGACGGCGATTTGAAAAAAATTTGATTGTCCGGATTTAGAAACTCTGTTATAATGAAGTTAATTGAAAATTGACTTCATTTTTTTATAAACTTTTTTTAAATTTTTTTTTGTTTATGCCTAGAACCAAATCCGCTCCCGCCGCCGCCGCGCTTAAAAATCCGCGCGCGGAAAAGAAAACGGTCGTTAGAACCATTCATCCCAGGAAAAGGACTAAATCAGTCCTGGTTGATGTTATTGAAGACGAGCCGCTGGCGGAAGCCGGCTGGCCGGAGTATCGGCCGGCCAAAACGGGTGAAATGGAAAAAAAATCCGGTCGCGCCAAATCCGGGAGCGAATTGAACGGAGAAATAGATAACCAGAAAAAATATTTTTCCGATTTGGCGCATTCGCTTAAAGACGGCGCCGGTTCCGGCGCCGCCGGCCGGAAAGATAAGCCGGGCGCGGCCGGGACAGTCAAGCCCAGAAGCGTCGGCTTATATCGCCGTCTGGTTATTAAATTCATAATCCTGGTCGGCCTTTTGGCGCTGGCTGTTTTCTATTTCTCTTTTTCCAAGTTAACGGTTCGGCTTAGTCTTAGGGGCGAGAGTATCAGCGATACTCTACTGTTGAAGATTACGGACGCCAGCCTAGCTAAAGCGACGACCAGCTCGGCTCTGGCTTTGCTTAACGATCCGCGCGAAGAGATTAGCGGCATCATCAAAGAAATAAACGCGGCAGTGACTAAGACCTATCCGGCCTCGGGAGAAACTTATCTGGGCGAAGATATTGTCGGCCGAGTCAGATTGATAAATAACTCCCCCAAGAGTCAGACGTTAGTCGCGACCACCAGATTATTAAGCCCGGACAATAAATTATTCAGAATCAAGAACGCGGTCAATATTCCGGCCGGCGGTGAAGTTGCCGTTGATATCTATGCCGACAAGCCAGCCGTCGAGATGGCGATAAAGCCGACAACTTTCACTATTCCCGGACTGTGGCTCGGATTACAGGACAAGATTTACGCTCAAAGCGATGTCGCTTTCGTTTTCTCCAAACAAGTCAGAAAATATGTTACTTCCGGCGATTTGGAAGCGGCCGCCAAAGACATTAACGCCGCTTTGACCGAAGCGGCTAAAAAACAAGCGGTCGCGACCGGCGGCGGCGATTGGCTCTACCTGGTGAGCGAACTCGCCACCGTCACCATTAACGCTAAGGTCGGAGATAAAAAAGAAGAATTCACCGCTTCCGCCGACAATAAGATTATCGCCGTTTCTTTCTCTAAAGAGGCCGCCGCTAAATTGGCCGCCGCTAAATTTAATCTGATTATTCCCGATAATAAGGAATTAGGCGAATTCAAACCGGAAAATATCGTTTATAGTTTTGATAATTACGATGCCGTTTCCGAGTCGGCGACCGTTAAGGCGACTTTTAACGGCACGATGATATTAAAGAGCGATTCCAACGTCATTAACCCGGAACAGCTGGTCAATCTTAGCGCCGAACAGATCGGGACATATTTAAAGAACCAGAACGAGATAAAAGATTATGAATTGAATTTTTCCCCCGCTTTCATTAAGAAAGCTCCGAGCTTGGTGGATAGGATAACGATAGAAGTCAAAACCTAATAAGCGGAATAAAGAAGCGCGAGACGCGAGAATAAAAAAACTTCGGACAGCCGAAGTTTTTTATAAGATTAGAATCAGGTTAGAACAACCCTAAAAATTTAGCAGAGCGGCCCGACTTTGTTTTTAGTTTATTATTGTAAATGGCTAAAGCTTCCGGCGCGCTTTTATCATGGAAAATAATCGCGCCTAAAGCGGCGCCCAGTCTCGTCGCTTCTTCCAGGGGCCGTTGATGCAGGTTGCGGCCGACAGCCAGACCCGCCGTGCCGGAAATACTCACCTGCGCTTTTAAATGTTCCAATAATTCTTTAACCGGCCGTTTATCGCCGCCGACGCAGATGACTTTGGTTCGGCCGGCCGCTTCGACCGCTTCCTTAAATCTCGCGGCCGTCGCTTTCTTATCTTTTAATCCGTAAGGATATTTTATTTTAACGAAGTCCGCGTCCAGCGCCGCCGCGACGCCGGCGCCGCCGGCAATAGTATGAACATCTTCTTCCTTGATATTCTTGCCGCGCGGGTAGACCCAAAGTACGGCCAGTAATCCGGCCTGATGCGCTTCAAAAATCGCTTTCGCGGCTTTGGCCAACATCTTAGCTTCGTAAATACCGCCGAGATATAAAGTATAGCCGATAGCGGCGATTTTCAATCCGCTTTGTTCCTTAAATTTAATAACATCCTCAACCGGCCACCAAACTTTACTGGAATTTTTTTCGCCTTCGCCCAGATTAGTTTTGCCGTTTATCTTGACGATATAAGGCAGAGAAGGGTAGTCGCGGCCGTATCGGGAAATCAGGCCGAGATGAACCGCTAAAGCCCCGCCGCCGGAAGCCGCCGCGATCTTAAAAAGATGTTCCGGATTTTTATCTTCGGGAGTTATGCCCGGACCGTAAAAATCATCGTTTAAATGTTCAACTTTTTGATCGCCGGCGATAAGCAATAAATGACCGCTATTATTAGTCAGAACGCGATGGTTTTTCAGATACTCGTTCCTTTTGCGGCTCGGCACGCTTAAAGGTATTTTAATTGATTTCATAGGGCGAAAATATTTAAAAATTTATGAGATTATGGTATGATGAAGACACGTAATTACTGACAATAGAGATAAAATTATTATATCACAAATATGTCAAAAAAAGAAAACCTCGATGGCCGGAATAAGGATATCGACTTGAAAAATTACAACGATAAGGCGGGAGTAGGCCTTAAACGCATGAATTTCGGACTCTGGGTAGCGGAACATCGCCGCCGGATGATTAAGATATTCATAATTTTTCTTATTTTGTTGTCGGCCTTCTTTTTTATTTACTCCTCTTATTACTTTGTCGTTTATCTCACCTCCGGCGATCCGAACGCTCAATTGTTAAATGATAATCTGTCTTTCTCGGCTCGTCAGGCGCCGGGCGTTTTAGAAATTTCTCCGCTTCAAATTTTTTCCGGCGACGGTCAGGCCGATTTGGCGATTCAAATAACTAACCCGAACGAAAAATTCCTGGCGAATTTCAGTTATTGTTTTAAACTTGGGGATAAGGACGTCGCTTGCGGCCAGGATTTTATTTTACCCGCTGAAAAAAAATATATTCTGGCGTTAGCGAGCGAATTTAGCGGCAGTCGCAGCGAGGTATCTTTCAGTATTTCTGATATATTCTGGCGGCGCATCGACGCGCATCAGATTCCAAGTTGGACGGATTTTTATAGCCAACGCTTAGATTTCGCTATTTCCGATCTTAATTTCACAACCGCGGCGCTGAGCGGCTTATCGGACAAGGTAAATTTGAATACCCTGGACTTCTCCGTCAAGAACCAAACCGCTTACAGTTATTACGAAGCGCCTCTCAATATCTTTTTGTATAGCGGATCAGATCTGATCGCGGTTAACCGCTACCGGCTTCAGAGTTTTTTATCGGGCGAAACCCGGGCGGTGAAAATCAGTTGGCCGGGACGTTTTGACGCCGTTAATCGGACGGAAGTAGCCCCTGATATAAATATCATGGACAATAACGTTTATCTGAAATATCAGGGAACAAGCGCCAATTAGGATATGTTAAACCGCTTCAAGCTTTATTTTAAGAATTTTGATTGGATAATTTTCGTTGTTGTCCTCTTTTTAGTGGCCTTTGGCCTGGTGGAAATTTATAGCGTCGCTCTGGGACAGAGCAATTTAGACTTGCTTAATTTCAAGAAGCAGTTTTTATTCGCCGGCATCGGCTTTTTCTTTCTGTTCTTTTTTACTTTCATCGATTCTTATTTCTTAAAGAGCCTGAATAAATACCTCTATCTTTTGGCCGTGCTTACTCTTATCGCCGTGCTTATTTTTGGCGAGACCATAAGAGACACCAAGGGCTGGTTCAATATTTTCGGTTTTAGCTTGCAGCCGGTGGAGTTCGTGAAGATTATCCTAATCCTGTTCTTGGCCAGTTATTTTTCAGGACTGGCGACCAGAGTCAAAACCGTTCGCCATTTTTTCGGCTCCGCCTTCAGCGCCCTTATTCCGGCCGGTTTAGTCTTGCTACAACCGGATTTCGGTTCCGCCATGATTTTGGGGGCGATTTGGCTTATCATGCTGCTTACGGCCGGGTTTAATAAGAAATACTTTATTATGACGGTCTTGGGGGGCTTGGTATTATTTGTTTTCGCTTGGTTTTTCTTGTTTGGAGACTATCAGAAGGAAAGAATAATTAATTTTTCCGGCACCAGTAGGAATGCCCAGGGGTCGGGTTACAATATCGCCCAGTCCATTATCGCTATCGGTTCCGGCGGATTAACCGGCAAAGGGGTCGGCTTCGGCTCGCAATCCCAATTAAAGTTTTTGCCGGAAGCGCAAAATGACTTCATTTTTGCTGTAATATCAGAGGAATTAGGCTTCTTAGGAGTAACTATGGTTTTAGGCTTTTATTCCATCTTTTTCTTCCGTTGTTTTCGAGTTTTGCGTAAAATAAACAATGATTTCGGGATTTATTTCCTTTTAGGCGCGACCGGCTTGATTTTTATCCAAATGTTTATTAATATTGGTATGAACCTGGGTCTGGTGCCGGTTGTCGGCCTGCCCCTGCCTTTTATCAGTTATGGCGGCAGTTCACTTATTTCTTTGTTATTATTAGTGGGAATAATTGAAAACATCATCATCAAATCAAAAATTAGTTATTAAAGCTAAATAAAAAATTAAAATAAAGGTAATAAAAAATTAAAACGATATGGAAATTAAATTATCGGCCCAAGCGAGAGTAAGCCAAGAAAAATTGAGCGTGGATTTCATCCCGGGCGTAGTTTACGGCAAAGGCGCAGAGAACCATAATTTAAAGATCAAGAAAGTTGATTTTGAAAAGGCGTTTTCTAAGGCCGGCGAATCTAACCTTATCAGTCTGGATTTCGGTTCGGGTCCGGTTAAAGTTTTGGTCAAGGATACCCAGCGTAACCCTCTGAAGAATACTTTCACCCACGTTGATTTTTATCAGGTTAACATGAAAGAAAAAATTACGGCGGAAATCCCGTTCCATTTTATCGGCGAAGCGAAAGCGATTAAAGAATTGGGCGGCGTCTTGATTAAAAATATGAGCCACTTGGAAGTGGAATGTTTGCCGGGAGATTTAATCGATCATATTGACGTTGATATCTCCGTTTTAAACACTTTTGAAGACGCCATCAGAATCAATGATTTGGTTTTGCCGCCGAGCATCAGCGCCACTAGCCATACCAATGAAATGATTACCGCCGTCAGAGAACCGAAGGTGGAAGCTGAACCGGAACCGGTTGTTGCTGAAGTTGCTCCGGTTGAAGGCGCTCCGGTTGAAGGCGGAACAGTTCCGGTTGCCGGCGCTCCGGCCGCGGGAGCCAAAAAGGAAGAAGCGAAGAAACCGGGAGAGAAGAAGTAAGAAATTAAATAGCAAAACAGACGCCCGGCCGGCGTCTGTTTTTAATGGTTAAAATTTGAAATGGTTACTTCTGACCAAATAGTTTTTATGACTAAAAAGATAAAAACCTCTTTTTTCCGAATAGGTCGCAAATTATTTCCGAATTCATGCCGGGGAAATATTTTTCGACCAGGGCTTTTATCTTTCTGGCTTGCGACTCGTCGATTTCACAGATTATTCTTAATTTTCCGACAACGGGCAGTTCGGATAATTGTTTGAATAATTTAAAGTAATATTTTAAACCATCCGAGCCGCCATCGAGAGCCAAAAACGGTTCGCGGCTGATGCTCGGAGATTTTTTTATCTGTGCCCGAGTCAGATAAGGAAGATTGGCGGCGATTATCAGCTCGCTTTGACCCAGACTGCGTTTATTAAGCTTAAGCGGGGACAATAAATTACCTTGATAAAATTTAATTTTTCGCGTGAGGCTATGCTTAACGGCATTGATTTTTGCCATTTTTAAGGCGGACGCGGAAATATCGACGGCTAAAAATTCAGCCCGGCGATAAGTTAACGGCGCCAAGCGTTTCAATTCTTTGGCGATGGAAATAATAATGGCGCCGGAACCGGTGCCGAGATCTATTATTATCGGTTTTAAGGGCGCTGAAGGCACTGATTTATCCTTTAAAGGAACTGATTTATCAGATATTTTTGAGCCGGTATTTTTATTTTTAAACATTTTAACTATCTCCTCAATAATATATTCGGTTTCCGGACGCGGCGTCAGGACGGCCGAACTAACCTTAAAATCAAAGCCATAAAATTCCTTAACGCCGGTTAAATAAGCGATCGGCCAATTTTTTAGGCGCTTAGCTTCTAGGGCTTGGAATTTTCTGTATATGGCTGGAGTGATTTTCGTTTCCGGATGAGTCAACAAAAACTCCCGGCTTTTATTTAACAAAT
>CAZJSQ010000007.1:0-5062 GCA_964548885.1 uncultured Gammaproteobacteria bacterium | reverse complement strand
TCCGGATGAGTCAACAAAAACTCCCGGCTTTTATTTAACAAATATGCCAGGAGGATTTCTGTTTCTAGGCGCGGCAGGGAAGAGGTTTTTAAAACATTTTTTAATTCCATATTGCCGGATTTTATTTCACCTCCGCTTTCGCCGCTTTTTTTAATTCCTTGATGATTTCTTCAATATCGCCGTCAATGATGCGCGGGATGCTATGCCAAGACATATTGATGCGATGATCCGTCACGCGGTCTTGAGGGAAGTTATAAGTTCTGATTTTGTCGCTTCTATCGCCGGCGCCGACTTGAGTTTGGCGAGCGCTAGACTGCGCGGCGCGTTTTTCATCTTCTTGTCTTGCCAATAAGCGGGAACGCAAGACTTGTAAAGCCTTTTCTTTATTCTGGTGCTGGGATTTTTGGTCCTGACAGGAAACAGTGACGCCGGTCGGAATATGGACGATACGGATGGCCGAATAAGTCGTATTAACGCACTGGCCGCCCGGACCGCTGGAACAGAAAGTGTCTATTCTTATTTCGTTAGGTTTAATTTCAATATCGACTTCTTCGGCTTCCGGCAGAACGACGACGGTGGCGGTTGAAGTATGGACCCGGCCCTGTTTCTCGGTTTCCGGAACTCTCTGAACACGATGGGTTCCGGCTTCAAATTTTAATAAACCATAAGCGCCGGCGCCCTTGATTTCAAAAATAATTTCTTTATAGCCGCCGTTACTGGTAACGCTGGAATCGATTAAACTTAATTTTAGGCCGCGTCGTTCGCAGAAGCGGGAATACATCCGGAATAAGTCAGCGGCGAATAAAGCCGCTTCGTCGCCGCCGGCGCCGGCTCTAATTTCAATAATGGCATTTTTTTTATCCTTGAGACTGGCGGGATGAACTTCTTCCTCCAACTCTTCTTTTATTTTTTCCTCCCGGGCGCTTAATTCCGTCATTTCTTCGCTGGCCATAGCCTTCAAGTCGGCATCTTTCTCAGTGGCGATGATTTCGTTATTTTGCCGCAGACGCTCGGAGACTTTTTCCAATTCTAAAATGAGCGCCACGGCTTTTTTCAAGCCGGCGTGCTCTTGGGAAATTTTAACCATTCCCTTAGAATCGCCCAGCGCGGACGGATCCATCATTTTTTCTTGAAGAGCCTCGAAACGCTCTTTAATGTCTTCGTGCATAGCTTTATTGTTTACTTAACAAAATGGTTCGGATAACAAAAAACAATCAGGCTGATATAATTATTTTAGCACGAACAGCCAAAATAATTAAAGCTGATTGCTTTTTATGAAACTATTTTTTATTTAATTTAACCGGTTTGTTTAATTTAACCTGAGTGATTCTCTTAAAATCTTTAGTCTTGACGACTACTTCCTTCTTGGCTTTAATTTCGGCGCGAGCGGCGCGCTTCACTTTTTTGCCCTTCTTAGCTTTAGAAGAAGCGGTTTCTTTAGCGCTAACCTTGGCCACGAATTTTTCAACCCGGCGGGCGGTATCGACTAGTTTCTGTTTGCCGGTATAGAAAGGATGGCAAGCCGAACAAAGCTCGACTTTGATTTCCGGCTCGGTGGATCCGGTCAAGAAGGTATGGCCGCAGACGCAGGAAACTTTACAGTCCGGGTAGTACTTAGGGTGGATATTATTTTTCATACAAATAAAAAAATTTTATTTAATATCAATAAAATTTGAACTATAATTTATGTTTATTTTTTAATAGTATTATGTTATCATAACTTCTAGATTTAATCAAGACCTAAGGGCGAACCCCGTAAAAATACTTGTATAATTTATGACCAAAGTAGAAAATATCGCTAAAAATACTTCATATTTGACTCTGGCGCTTATCTTGCAGAAAATAATCTCTTTTTCTTACTTTACACTCTTAGCTCGTTATGTCGGTCCGGCGAGCTTGGGAAAGTATTATCTAGCCATCTCTTTTACGACGATCTTCGCTATTTTTATTGATTTGGGCTTCACCAATGTCTTGACCAGAGAAATAGCCAAAGATTCCAGTAAAGCCGAGCGCTGGCTGGGCAATATCATGACCTTAAAAATACCGCTGGCAATCTTAGTTTTAGCCGCGGTTTTTATCATGATAAACGTCCTGGGGTACGACTCGCTCACTAAAACTCTAGTCTATATTTCCGCGATTTCCATGGTCCTGGACTCTTTTACCACGACTTTTTTCGGCGTCATCCGCGGTTTCCATAATTTAAAATACGAGAGCATCTCTTCGGTTGTTTTCCAGCTCATCGTTCTGACAGTCGGTTATTCCTCCTTGCTTTTAGGCGGCGGCTTGGTCCCGGCCATGGCGGCGCTCGCTCTGGCCAGCATTTATAATTTCAGCTACGCGTTTGTAATTGTCAGACAGCGCTTGAAACTGGCGATACGCGTCTTATACGAAAAGCCGTTCATTAAGGAAATCCTCATCATCAGCTGGCCGTTCGCGACTTACGCTATTTTACAAAGGCTTTATACCTATTTTGATTCGGTTCTCTTATCGGTCTTAGCCGGCGATATCCAAGTCGGCTTATATCAAGTCGCTTTCAAAATAATTTTCGCGCTTCAATTCCTGCCGGCCGCTTTTATCGCTTCGCTCTATCCGGCCATGAGCGCTTATTGGCACGGAAACCGCGATCAGCTCTTAATTTCTTTTGAAAGGGCCATGAATTATCTGATTATCATCTCTTTGCCGATTATTGTCGGCGTCATCGTTCTGGCCAATAAGATAATTTTGCTTTTTAAGTCCGGCTACGACGGCGCCGTCCTGCCGCTCCAAATTTCCATAATTTCCTTATTATTTATTTTCTTGAATTTTCCCATCGGTTCGCTTCTAAACGCCTGCGACGCTCAAAGAAAGAACACTCGCAATATGGCGCTGGTCGCTGTCGCCAGTATTTTGATGAATTTAGCTCTTATTCCTTACTTCCAAGCGGTCGGCGCGAGTATTACGGTTTTGGCGACGAATTTTTTGATGTTCATTCTGGGAATTTTATCCGTTAAGAAGATAATCGCTTATCGCCTGCGTAAAAATTTGAAAACTTTTTGGAAGGTCATGGCGGCTTCGATCATTATGGGTTTAATAATCTGGTTCGGCCAAGCTTACTTGAATATTTTCATAATCACGATTTTAGGCGGCGGCGTGTATTTCGGCGGCCTTTTCTTACTGGGCGGTTTTAACCGGGCGGATATTGAAAGCGTCGTCCAATCTTTCAAGCGCAAAAGGGAAGCGGCCCAAGATTTGAATGTCATTGAACCCAATATTTAATTACGAACATTTTTTAACTCTACGTTTTTTAGCCCTATGAACACTCTTTTAGTTACAAATGAATTTCCGCCGTTTAAAGGCGGCGTGGCCAATTATTACGGCCAGCTGGTTGGTTCCTGGCCGAGCGCGGAGAGCTTGGCGGTTTTGCATAACAATCAAGAGGAACTTATTTCCGGCGGCCGTTTCTGGCCTTGGCGCCGCGCTTTTAAGGCGATAAGAGAACGGATAAAGAAAAACCGGATAGATTACGTCTTAGTCGGTCAGGTTTTGCCGCTCGGGACGATTGTCTGGGCTTTGTCGCTATTTCAACCCTTAAAATACGCGGTTTTTTTTCACGGGATGGATTTAAGCTATTCGCTTCGGCGGCCGCGCAAAAAAATATTAACCGGACTGATAATTAAAAGGGCCGCTAAGATTATTTGCGCCAACAGTTACGTCAAAGCGCAGATTGATAAATATTATCCGAAGGGAAGCGCCAAAACGATTATCGCCAACCCGGGGGTACCGGTAAATATTCCTCAACCGAAAGAAGAAACAACGGCTTATTTAAAAATAAATTACGGTCTCGACGGAAACAGCGGTCAAGTAACGCTATTTACTCTGGGTCGTCTCGTCAAACGCAAAGGTGTTGACAAAGTTATCGCCGCCTTGAATAATCTTTCTGAAGAATTACTTGTTAAGTTAAAATATTTTGTCGCCGGCGCCGGTCCGGACGAAGAATACTTGAAAGCCTTAATCCCGGCCAAACTGAAAGATAAAGTTATCTTCTTGGGCGAGTTGGATGAAAATAAAAAATGGGCTTGGCTTAATCTCTGCGATATTTTTATTATGCCGGCCCGCGATATAAAGGGTGATTACGAAGGCTTCGGCATTGTTTATCTGGAAGCGAATCTCTGCGGCAAACCGGTAATCGCCGGGTTGTCCGGCGGAGTTAGGGACGCAGTCAAGCCTGATTATAACGGCTTGACGGTCGATCCCGAAGATGAAAATAGCATCAAGAACGCGATAATCAGTCTGATGGCCGATAAGAAATTGCGCGATAGATTAGGGCAGCAAGGGAAGGCCAGGGCGCTTGATGAATTCAATTGGCCGACGCAAGCGCTGAAGTTAAGCGGACAATTGCGGACAATTAAAGAATAATGCTTTATAATTAAACTAAGCTAAGCTCTTAGATAGATTTATCAATTAATATGATTTCCATTATCATTCCGGTCTATAATCAAGCGCAAAAATTAATTAAGACTCTGGCCAGTATCGCCCGACAAACTTATCGGGATTATGAAGTGGTTATCGTCAATGACGGTTCGCGCGATCAGGTTGATTTGGTGTTCGCCGATTATTATAAAAAATTGGTCGCGGCCAATAAATATTTATTCATTTCTCAGACTAATCAGGGCGCGCCGGCGGCCAGAAATCGCGGCGAGAGGGAGGCGCTCGGCGAATATCTTTTTTTCTGCGATGCCGACGCCGTCCTGGAGCCGGAAGCTCTGGAAATAATGCTGGCGGCTCTGAATTCCAATCCGGCGGCGAGCTACGCTTATTCCTCGTTCAATTGGGGCAGAAAATTATTTAAGGTCGGTGATTTTAATCCCGATAAACTGAAGGCGGAGCCTTGTATCCATACCATGGCCCTGATCAAACGCGTTGATTTCCCGGTTGAAGGCTGGGATGTTAATATTAAGAAGCTGCAGGACTGGGATCTGTGGCTGACCATGCTGGAGCAAGGACGCGTCGGCGTCTGGATTCCGCGAGTTTTGTTTACGGTCGCGCCGGGCGGAACCATCAGTTCTTGGCTGCCGCGCTTCGC
>CAZJSQ010000006.1:5767-35560 GCA_964548885.1 uncultured Gammaproteobacteria bacterium | reverse complement strand
GCATGCCTTAGACACGCCGCCAGCGTTCATCCTGAGCCAGGATCAAACTCTCTAAAATTTGATTGACTCTACTGAAAACTTGCGTTTTCGTATATGATTCCGTTTTTAAAACGGATAAATTTTTTTGTTGAATTGATGCTAATTAGCACCAAAATATAAACCATCACCATGATTGTTTATTATAAAATTTTTAAGGTCCCAAATAGACAGAAAAAAACAGAGATATAAAACATATCTTGTTTTTATTTAAATATTCTGTTTTATTTTTAATAACCTTATTTTATACTAATTAAATATAGCTGTCAAGCCCCGCTGTTTATGATTGATTTTTGTTTGACTTTCAGCGAATTTTGCGATATAAATATAGTATTAAGTAGTATTAAATTCAGTTTAAGAGTCGAATCAATAAACACATGCGTATTAAATTTCATCGAGTTGAGAGAAAAGAGGTTCCGAGCTTTTTGTCCAACACTCAGATTCGAGTGCCGGAAGTATTTGTAATCGACGAGAACAATGACGCTTTGGGGAAAATGCCTACCGCCGAGGCTATCCAAAAGGCCCAAGACGCCGGCTTGGATTTGGTAGAGGTAAATCCCAAGGCCAATCCTCCGGTGGTTAAGATCGTGAATCTCGGCCAATTGAAATATGAACGGGAAAAACTGGCGCATAAGCAGAAAATGCAACAAAAGAAGACCGAAATCAAGAACATCCGCCTATCTTTCCGGATTAGCGATCATGATTTGGATATGAGAGTCGTTCAAGCCGAGAAATTCTTATCTAAGGACAATAAATTAAAAATAGAACTTATCTTAAGAGGTCGTGAACGCCAATATCCTCAAAAAGCCGCGGGAATAATCAAGGAATTTGTGGCCAAGTTGCAAGCAAACTCCAAACTTTCTATTGAAATTGAGCAAGCCTTGACAAATCAGGGCGGAAGATTTACTATAATATTGATAAATAAAAAGTAATAATTGTTAAATCAGGTGTCTGCCTGTTTTTTAATCAGGAAATATATGCCAAAAATTAAGACTCATAAAGCTACTGTCAAACGTTTTAAAAAAACCGGGAAGAATAATCTGACTCAGCGTAAGGCCGGCCAAGATCATTTTAATTCTCACGAGTCAGGAAATACTACTCGCCAGAAGCGCAAGGATATTTCCGTTGATAAGACTTTTGGGAAGACTGTTAAGATTCTGGCTCCTTATAACTATAACTAGTCCTTATCTATAATTTGTAACCTATCATATGCCTAGAGTAAAACGCGGAATGGCCCATGTTAAGAAAAGACGCAAACTTCATCAAGCGGTAAAGGGTTTTAAATGGGGGCGCAAGAATTTAATTAAAGTCGCTAAAACCGCTCTGACTAAAGCCGGCGCGCACGCTTATGTTGATCGTCGTAAGAAAAAGAGAGATATGCGCGGTCTCTGGCAAATAAAGATCAACGCGTTCGTCCGCGAACATGACCTTTCTTATTCCAAATTCATCGGCTTATTAAAAGCTAATAAAATTGAAGTTGATCGTAAGATTCTAGCTGATTTAGCGGTTAACAATAAAGAAGTGTTAGCGGCTCTCGTCGCTAGAATAAAGAAATAATATGATGCTGGAGATTAAAATCGCTCAAATCGTCGTGGCCATACTTTTAATGGTCGCTATCCTGATGCAGAGCCGAGGGGCCGGCTTAGGGGGAGTTTTTGGCGGAACCGGCGGAGTATATCTTACGAAACGAGGTTTAGAGAAAAAACTTTTTATTGCGACTATAATTTTAGCCGCAATTTTCATACTCTTATCTTTAGGCGTTTTTATCTTGTAAAAGCTTGAGATTTGTGGATTCACTTAAAAATAAAATTGTATCGCGCTGGCGGCGGATAAGGGCGACCTGGTCTTTTTTTGGTTTTTTTAAAAAAATTCCGATTGGTCAAGGGGAGGTAGATAAGAAATTAGTCTATTCCTTGTCGCCGCGCAAGATTCCCACCGGCAATCAGATAAAACATATTAAGAAATTTTTGAATCCGCGCGAATTCTTGATAGTTAAAATTTGCGCTTTAGTTATTTTGGTGAATGTCGTCTATCTGGGCGTTGTTTTTATCGCCCGGCATCTGGAGTATCTGCCTCTTTCCGGCGGCGAGTACACTGAAGGAGCCGTCGGTTACCCCAAGTCCATTAATCCTCTTTACGCCGTGAGTCGCGGTATTGACAGTGATTTAAGCCGTCTAATCTATTCAAGTTTATTTAAATACGACCAGAATGGAAATTTGAGCGAAGATTTGGCCGCCGCCGCGGAAGTAAGCGCTAACGGCAAAGAATATACCATCAGGATAAAAGATAATATCAGGTGGCATAATGATGCCGATTTGACTATCGACGATGTCTTATTCACTTTCAATTTAATAAAAAATCCTTCCTACCGGTCCCCTCTTCGATCCGCTCTGGTTAATGTTAACGCGGTCAAGATGGATGATCGGACGATTAAATTCGTTTTGTCCGAGGCTTACGCGCCGTTTAAAGAAATGTTGACTTTCGGCATTTTGCCTAAAAGTCTTTGGGAAAATATTAATCCTGATTCCGCCGTCTTGGCCGATCTCAATCTGAAGCCGATCGGTTCCGGTCCTTATAAATTCCAATCTTTGGTCAAGAGCAAGAATGGCGAGCTGAAAGAGTATCATTTAACCGTCAACGAAAACTATTACGGCCGGACGCCCTATTTGAAAAAAATAAGCTTTAAGTTTTTTATTGACTATTCCGAAGCGATAAAAGCCTTGAACGATAATCGGGTCGTCGGGTTGGGTTATCTGCCTTTCGGCTATCGCAAGGAATTATTAGCTCGGGATTCTTTGAATTTCCATGAATTAGTCCAGCCCCAGATCGTTTCACTTTTTTTTAATTATGAAAAGAATAAGACCTTGTCCGACAAAGAAGTGCGCGTAGCGCTCGCTTCCGCTTTAGATAAGGATGGTCTCATAAATAAAGTGTTCGCGGGAATCTACCAAAGAGCCGATGGTCCGATTTTGGCCGGTAATTTCGCTTATAACGAGGCTATCACTAAATATGATTATTTTCCGGAAGCGGCCGCCATGATTATCGAGAACAAACCTTTAACCGCGGTTTTGACCGTTGTTGATTCCGGTTATAATGTGGCTGTCGGCGAACAAATCAAGGCGGATTGGGAAAAGGCCGGGGTGAAGGTAACTGTCAGGGCGGTTTCCGGCGAACAGGCCGCCAATATCGTTAAAGAGCGCGATTTTGAAATTTTGCTTTACGGCGAATCGGTCGGCGGCGATCCGGATGTCTATGCTTTCTGGCATTCCAGTCAAATCGGCGCTAAGGGTCTTAACTTGGCCGCCTATAATAACGCGGAAGTCGATCGGCTCTTAGTGGAAGGGCGGACAACTACGGACGTGACCGAGCGCGTAAATAAATATAAAAAGTTTCAAGAAATAATAACCGATGATTTGCCGGTCATCTGGCTCTATTCTCCGACATATACTTATGTCCAGGAACATCAGCTCAAAGGTTTTTCCGGCACAACCATTATTGAGCCGGCCGACCGTTTTAATGACGTCGGCAGCTGGTATTTAAAAACCAAGAAAAAGATGAATTGGTAGACAACTTTTCTGTTTGTCCGCCGTTACTCCAATCTTATTAAGGGGCTAGCCCCCATCTCATCAAATATGAATTTTAAACAAAATTTACCGGCGAGTAACGCCGGCGCGTATGGCGTTCGCGCCTGGTCCGGTCAAATGCCGACGCCAAGACCGGCCGCCAAAATTAAGCCGGCAGTTCAATTGCCTTTGCATCGCCAAAATTTTTCCGGCCAAAACCGTTCGGCTATGCCTAACCAGAATCGGCCGTCTTTTTCCGCCGGTCAAAATCGCAAATCTTTTCCGGTTCGGTTTAAGGCCGCTTCAGGCGAATCCAGCCTGAAAATTTATCCGCTCGGCGGGCAGGAGGAAGTCGGGCGGAATTGCACAGTCTTTGAATACGATAATGATATCGTAATTTTGGATATGGGTATGCAATTTTCCGACGAAGATATGCCCGGCATCGACTATATAATTCCTAACGTCTCTTCCCTGCGCGGCAAAGAAAAGAATATCCGCGGCGCTATCTTCAGTCACGGTCATCTTGATCATATCGGCGCCGCCCCGATTCTCTTGGGGCAATTAGGCAATCCGCCGATTATCGGCCGTAAATTGACGCTAGCCATGATTAAGCACCGCCAGGAAGATTATAAGCGCGGGACTACTAAAAATTTGAAGACCATAAATGTTGATTCTATCAATCAGAAGATAACGCTGGGAAAATTTCAAATCAGTTTCTTCCAGGTGGAACATTCTATCATTGACGCGGTCGGCGTAATCATCCAAACGCCGCATTGTACCGTTATTCATCCGGGCGATTGGACTATCGGCGATGAGACCGCCGACGGGCCGGTCGTCAGTTATACTCATCTATCGCAGTTGCCGGCTCCGCGTGTTTTAATGCTGGAGAGTCTCGGCGTTTCTTATCCTAAAGAGAAAGTTTCTGTGAAAACAACCCTGGCTAATCTGGAAAAGATTATCAGCGAGGCGGCCGGCCGAGTCATTATCGGCACCTTCTCTTCCCAATTAGAACGCGTTATTCAGTTGTTGGCTTATGCCGAAAAAATCAGTAAGAAAGTCGCGCTTGACGGCTATAGCATGAAGATGAACGTCCGCATTGCACAAGAGCTCGGCTATATCCCGGCGCACAAGCACACGCTTATTTCGATTGAAGATATCAGCAAATATCCCGACAATAAGATCGTGGTGATTTGCACCGGCGCGCAAGGCGAATCTAACTCCGTCTTTTCCCGTATCGTCAACAACAATCATCGTTACGTGACTATCCAGAAGAAAGACGTGGTCGTCTTCTCTTCCTCGGTTATACCCGGCAATGAACGCTCTATCCAGAAAGTAAAAGACGGTATTTATCGTTTGAGCGATAATGTTATCCACGGCGGAATTATGGATGTGCATTCCGGCGGCCACGCTAACGCCGAAGACATCAAAGATATCTTAAAGCAGATCAAGCCCGATTATTTCTTGCCGGTTTACGCCAATCATTATATGTTGGTAGAAGCTAAGAAGCTGGCTTTACGCGAAGGTTTCCGCGAGGAGCAGATTTTCGTGCTTGATAACGGACAGATCATCAAATTCCAAAAAGGCCGCAAGCCTTTCGTTCTCAAGGAGAAGGTTAACACCGATTATGTCATGGTTGACGGGCTTGGCGTCGGTGACGTTTCCGAAATCGTTTTGCGCGACCGCCGGATGATGGCCGATGATGGCATGATTGTCATTATCGCGACTATTGACGCCAAGACCGGAGCGATTATCGGCAATCCTGATCTGATTTCACGCGGTTTCGTCCATATGAAAGAAAACCGCGATCTGATCGAGAAAACTCGGGCCAAAGTGAAACAAATAGTTAAGGATAAAAATCCGATGACTCCGGCCGATGATGATTATATTAAGAATAAGATCAGGAATGAAATCGGTCAGTTCCTGTTCGGTGTTACTAAGCGCCGTCCCATGGTCTTGCCGGTCGTTATTAAGGTTTAAAATAATTTTAACCAATATTAAATAAAAAAGCCCAATAAAAGTCTTGGGTTTTTTTGTGGTTAAAGTGTGGATAAAGGTGAACCAAAAGTATTGACATGCTATCTATTATATGATATAGTAATAAGTTGTTTTAAAAAAACAGATTTAGAAAAGACCGCTTTAAACGGGTCAGGCACGACAAGCATGGGGATTTTCTTGTTAGGGTTTTTCCGGCTTTATGCTCGAAAGTGCCTAAAAGAAATTTTCTTGCCTACCCGTTTAAGTCGGTCTTTTTTATTTTTCTGGAGTATCAAATTTTTAATTGAGTTTTAATTTATTCGAACCGCCGCTCCTTCCCGACTATAATATTAACGTGATCTTTTAAGATGCCGATTTCCACCGGGGTATTTATTTCCATGACGCCGTCAACAATTAATTTTTCATGTTGGTTGGAAATCTTAAGACTCTTGGCGCTCAAATAAGTCCTATCTTTTTTCCTGGTCCGAATAAGGATATCCAAGAGTCCGTCGTGGGGATTGGATTTTATATTTTCGTTCTTATCTTTCAGGAGATTTATTATCTTTATTTCCCCTCTGGCCGTCGCTTCTACGGAATAACCCCCTATTTCTAAGGTCGTTCCCAGACTTTGGATTGAAGCTTCGTTCAAGAAGTAATGATTGCCGGCCAGTCCCAGATCTATTTTTTCGACGCGGCGCGCCAATAATATATTGCAGGCGTCTTCCGGATTATTAATGCCGAAAGAAGCGGCGATAGAATTATCTTCCCCTATCGGAATTATGCCCAGTAAAGTCTTTTTTTGGAAATCCCCATAGATATTATCATCAATAATTGCTCCGATAATCTTATTAACTGTCTGATTATTGCCGACGGCGACTATCGTTTTCGCGCCCAGTCTAATTTCATTCTGAATAGCCGCTTTGATATTTTTTATTCCGGCTAAGCGTAATATTTTTCCGTTTAAACCCAAATCAGTCAGCCGGATTTCTACTCGGTTGATTATTCGATTGAATTTATTCTTATTAAGATAGTCGTCGTAAACGTAAACATGCATAATGTTTTTCTTTTTCGACTATTTTTCTGATGAACTTTCAGTATCTTCTTTAACTTTTTCGTTACGCTTATGTTCTTCGGATAACATTATGAGTTGACCGTTTATGGAGGCGCCCTTGTCGACGGAGATTTCTCCGTATTGGATATCCCCGAAAATTTGAGCGGTCCCGCCAATAATCAGATATCCTTTGGTTTTGATATTGCCGCGGACTTCGCCGTTGATGACAGCCCCCTTGGATTCAATATTGGCGACAATCTTGGATTGATTTCCAATAAATACGTCCGAGGCGGTTTTCAGTGACCCCTCCAGGGCGCCTTCAATGATAATGTTTCCCTGCCCCTGGAAATTCCCCTTAACCTTGATAGAGGCGCCGATGATAGTTTCGGCGTCTTTAAACCTTTCTAGCTTGTTGTCTTTGCTGAACATATTATTATAATTAAGTAAAAAATAAATGAGGTTGGCGGGGATACATAAATACCTTGGCTCCGCGGCCCGGTCGCGGGGCAGCTTATATAATTGGAAGAATCCTATGCTTATTGTAATTTAATACCCCTCCTTTGTCAAAGGAAAAAAACGTCTATTTTATTGTAAAAACAGAATTATTGTTATAGAATAAAAGCGTCTTTTATTTCGTCTCGAGCGTTTTTATAGAAAGCGGTAAAAAATAAGTCCTCGTAGTTCAACGGATAGAACGAGAATCTCCTAAGTTCTAAATCCCGGTTCAATTCCGGGCGGGGACACCAATTTTTGAGTAGTATTAAAATAAATTTGATTTATTGTCAAGTATTTGACAAAAAATCATTATTATTGCTTTATTTCCCTCTTGACTTTTATTTTTACTCTAGTATTATGTAAATAGGTTTTTATAGTAGTTTTGGTTAGAAAATAGGTATTGTTCTTTGAGGAACAATATTAAACAAAAATTATTTAGAATGTTCTTCGCAGAACAATTAGGGGCCATTAGCTCAGTTGGCTAGAGCGCTTCCATGGCATGGAAGAGGCCAAGGGTTCAAGTCCCTTATGGTCCACTAACTAAAAGAACCTCACCTGCGTGAGGTCTTTAAGTTTTATAGTATAATATAAGAGGCTTTAAGGTTATTTATAACTCACTTGTTTGTTTCTAAATATGCTAAATGACATTAAATGACATTAAAGATGATTTCCCCTACCCAATTTCCTGGAAAGTTTTACTTTTGGTGGATTTCAAGGAATTCAAAAGTCTTGTATGGGAAAAATATTTTAAGAGATCTTAGAATCAAAATTACAAAAAATGATTTAAAAGAGGTTATTTTTTTTGAAAGAGGCGTTGCTCTTTCGACTATGCGCTCATTCTGCAATGGGGGTGGAAAGACAGCGGGAATATCTTTTTCCAAATCATGTCTTTTCGGAACAGTAGCCGGCATATGGTTATTAAATAATAAATTTATTTCTGAGTACGATGACGCCGTCAGAGAAGGTAAAAAAATATTTCCAAAGCATTGTGAGTTAATAAAAAAAGCGAATGATTTAAGAAAGAGAAATGGAAAACTGACGGAACAAGATATTTTTGATAATATAAAGTATCTCCATAATATTAGTATTAAAACAAAATAAATTAATTAACAGGGAAGCTAGATAAGTCTACAATAATGTGGACTTTTCTTTATAATTTGGCTAATGTTAAATAAATAACATATTTAGACAAATTGTGGAAAAATTGTTATTATTAAGGAAAAATTTGGCTAAAATTAAATTTGAGCATGACAAAAAATTCATAAAAACATTCATTTGCTTAAAGTAAAAAAAGTGATTATAATTAAGATGAAATTAAAATAAAATTGAGAGCTTGAATGACTCATTAACGATTTAAATTTATGTACGATTTGATTATTATCGGGGCCGGCCCGGCCGGAATGACGGCGGGGATTTACGCGGCTCGTCGAGAAATGAAGACGCTTATTATCGGGTCTGAAGTCGGCGGTCAAATGGTTTGGGCCAATGAAATCGAAAATTATCCCGGTCTTTCTAAAATTAGCAGTTTTGAGTTGATTGAAAATATGAAGCGGCAGGTTCTTAATTTCGGAGCGGAAATGAAGATCGAGGAAGTGAAGAAGATTGAGCGTAACGACAAGGGGAACTTCTTGGTTTATACCGGTCGCGAATCCTTCGAAAGCCAGGCCGTCATTATCGCCATGGGTTTGTCCCCGCGTCGTTTAGCGGTCTCGGGGGAAACCGAGTTTAATGGTAAAGGCATATCTTATTGCGCTAATTGCGACGGACCATTCTTTAAGAAAAAGATTGTTGCCGTCATCGGGGGCGGGAACTCGGCTTTAGACGCGGCGGAAATGATGTCTAAAATAGCCTCCCGGGTTTATCTCATCCATCGCAACGAAAATTTTAAGGCTTTTGAAACCTTATTGGATGAGGTTAAAAATCGTTCCAATATCGAGATACTTTTGAATTCCGAGGTCAGAGAGATCTCCGGTAATGGCAAGGTTGAACAGATGAAGATTTTTAACATTAAAGATAAGAGCGAGAGGGAAATAAAAACGGACGGTGTTTTCATTGAAGTCGGGCGTATCGCCAGCACCGATTTGGTGGCGGATTTTGTTGATCGTAATGACAAGAACCAGATTATCATTAATGGTAAAGGCGAAACAAAGACCCCCGGCTTATACGCCGCCGGCGATGTCACTAGCTGCGAAACTAAACAGATTACGGTCGCTGTCGGCCAGGCGACAATCGCGACTCTTAGCGCTTACCAGTATCTGCAGTCGAGGGGGAACTCTCATTTCGTGGAGAAAAAATATTAATATTCTGTTATAATAGAAGGATAATATAACTAGAACCGGTATTTCGGAATTTTTAAAATATGTTAATGAATATGTTGATGAAAAAAATCAATCTCGTCGCCGCCGATATGGGTTATGGTCATCAGCGCGCCGCTTATCCGCTGATGGATCTGAGTGCCGGAGAAATCATTACCGTCAATGATTATCCGGGAATAGCCGATTGGGAAAAAGAATATTGGATTAATAGCCTTAATTCTTATGAACGGGTTTCTCGTCTTAAAAAAATTCCTTTTTTAGGCTCTTTAATCTTTGAAGTAATGGACGCTTTTCAGAAGATCCGTCCGCTTTACCCTTGGCGCGACTTGTCGCAAACGACCGCTCAGCAAAGATATTTTTTCCGTTTCGTGAAAAAAGGTTTGGGAAAAAACTTGATTGCCGAATTAAATATCGCCGCTCTTCCATATGTAACGACCTTTTTTGTGGCCGCTTATATCGCGGAATACCATAATTATCAAGGAGATATTTATTGTATAATTTGTGATACTGATGCTTCGCGCGCTTGGGCGCCGCTTAGTCCGAAAACGAGTCGAACTAAATTTTTAGTGCCGAGCGAAAAAGTTCGGGAAAGATTTCTGATGTATGGCGTGAAGCCGCAAAATATCATCGTCACGGGCTTTCCTCTGCCCAAAGAGAACATCGGAACGGAGAAAGAAATATTGATTGATGACTTGGAACATCGCGTCGCTTTGTTGGATCCGGAAGGGGTATATCGCAATCATTATAAAGCGCTGCTGAAAACCGTCGCTCCGGATGCTTTGAAACCGGAAGACCATCCGATTACTATTACTTTTGCCGTCGGCGGGGCCGGAGCTCAGAAAGAAATCGGCGCTTTGATTATGCAGAAATTAGCGCCCGCGGTTCGGGAGAAAAAAATAGTCTTGAACTTGGTGGCCGGCAACCGGCCGGAAATAAAAACTTACTTTGAAGAAGCGGTGGCGGCGAGCGGTTTGCAGATTGGAAAGGGAATCGAGATTATTTTTGCTTCCGATAAGATTGAGTATTTTAGAAAATTTAATAAATGCTTGCATAAAACAGACATTCTTTGGACGAAACCGTCCGAATTGTCTTTTTATTGCGCCCTGGGCTTGCCGATAATTATGTCCGCTCCCGTCGGCAGCCAAGAAGATTTTAACCGCGAATGGTTGCTGTCTATGGGTGCGGGAATCGATAGCTTGGCGCCGGAATATGTTGATGAGTGGCTCCCGGATTTATTGGCCTCTGGCCGCTTGGCCCGAGCGGCGGTTGACGGATTTTTGAACGCGGAGCAGATGGGCGCTTATAATATTGAAAAGTTATTAAGCCAAAAATAATATATATTTTATGAATTGGATAGCTGTGGCGCTATCAGCCTATTTATTGTTGGCGGTCGCTAACTTATTGGACAAGTTTTTAGTTGATAATGTTTTAAAGAACAGTAGGGCCTATGCTTTTGCCGCTTGTCTTTTAGGAGTAATGGTTCTCCTGGCTTCGCCTTGGTTCTTGCGTTGGCCCGGCTGGCCTCTTTTCGCGTTTAATATCGTCAATGGGTTCATTTTCGCCTTCGCCCTATGGATGCTTTATGAAGCGCTGCGCCGGGGCGAAGCCGCGCGCGTTTTGGTCTTTATCGGCGGAGTGACGCCGATTTTCTCGCTTCTTTTTTCCCTTTTATTCTTTAAGGAACATTTTACCGTGAATCAATGGCTGGGAATGTTGTTTATTCTAATTGGAGTCGTGATTATAATTTTTTTGCCGATTGCTCGCAGTTATTTGGCGCGAATCTTTAAGGAATTGAAACTCACGCAAAATATCAAATCCGGGAGCTTGGGTATCGCTTTGTTGTCCGCCCTCGCCTATTCGGTATATTTTTTGAGCACGAAACAAGCTTATTCTTCCCAGCCGTTTGTCAGCGCTTTTATTTGGACTCGTCTTGGCGCCGCTTTGTTCGTTCTGATATTCTTAATCAAACGCGCTGACAGGCAAGCGATTATGACGTTTTGGCGCAAATCCGGTCCGAATAAAAATAAATTTCTAGTTGTCTTCAATCAGATTCTCGGCGCGAGCGGTTTTATTTTACAGAATTACGCGATTTATTTAGGATCAGTCGTACTGGTTAATGCCTTGCAGGGCGCGCAATATGCGTTTTTATTGATTATTAGCGCCATTTTGGCTCTAAATGCCCCGCGGTTATTAAAGGAAATATTTTCTTGGAAGATATTTTTGCGGAAGGCGGCGGCGGTTGTCGCCGTAATCATCGGTCTTTATTTCATCACTTTTTAATTATGGTTATTAGGAATGAGGGCGCGGACAAGGATAATAAAATTAACGGGAGCGAAAAAGATAATAAAATCTTTCCCAAGACTTTTAAGGGCTGGTATTTTCGTCATCGAAATATCTGGCGCGCGAGTTTTATTCTGATTGCCGCTTTGGTTTTTTATTTTTTGAAATTAGCTGATTATTATCCGTCAAGGATAGATTTGGAACATCGCCCTGATTTTTTTGGCGTCACTTTTTCAACTAAATTCTGCGATGATTTGGGATTGGATTGGCGGGAGACTTACGGCGCCGTGTTGGATGAACTAAAAGTGAAATATATCAGAATTCCGGTTTATTGGGATGAAATTGAAAAGGAGGAGGGGGTTTATGATTTTTCTAAATATGATTATCTTTTAGACGAAGGCGAGAAACATGAAGTTAAATTTATTATCAGTGTCGGCCGCCGGGTACCGCGTTGGCCGGAATGCCATAATCCGGCCTGGCTTAATCGTAAGGATGAAATCGCCACGCGCGTCGCCACCCTGAAGACTATCAGGGCCATTATTGAGAGATATCGTTCTTATGATAGCGTTGAATATTGGCAAGTGGAGAACGAACCCTTCTTAAGCACTTTCGGGGTTTGTCCTATTTTAGATTCGGAGTTTTTGCAACAAGAGGTTGATTTGGTCAGGTCTCTGGATAGTCGTCAGATAATTATTACCGGTTCCGGAGAATTAGAGTTTTGGAACCGCCAGGCGAAAATAGGCGATATTTTTGGCAGTACTTTGTATCGCGTGGTTTACAATTCTTGGTTTGGTTTCATAAAATACCCGCTGCCGACCGGCTATTATAATCTTAAGGCGAAGTTGGCCGGATTATCTCCGGAACGTTTGATGATTTTGGAACTGCAGGCCGAACCATGGGTACCGCGAGGCAAGATGATGTATCAGAGCGAGCCGGAAACCAACAAGAGTATGGGCATCGAACAATTCAAGGCGAATCTTCAATATGCCATTAATCTTAATTTTCGTCGGGCTTATATTTGGGGCGTTGAATGGTGGTATTTCCAAAAAAAATACGGCAATCCGGAATATTGGCGGATTGCCGAAGGGTTATTTAAATGAATTTAATATTTTTAGCGCCAACATTTTCCGCCCTCTAAGACTCTGATAATCTTATCATCATATTTATCAACCCATTCCTTAAAAGCGCGCAAGGCCGCGTCGGAACGGGTTTTTTCTTTGTTCGTTATTAGTGATAAGTCGAAATTTTTAGAAGCGAGCGCGATTCCCGCGCGTCCCGCGTCTTCAGCATTGCACTTTTGTTCAAAATGGTTTCCGGTCGGGATCATTAATATATCTTTCTGCAGGTAAGCGGCCTCGGCGATAGAATCAAAGCCGGCGGTTGAGATGTAAGCGCGGCAAGCGGCCAGGCAATTGATAAACTGTTCACCGCTTAGGCGGTAAAAAACTAAATTCTTGCCGAAACGGGTTTCTTCTTCCGGCCGACTCCAAAAAGCTTTAATTTTTATTTCCGGATGATTTTGGCTCCAAGCGATTATTTCTTCGCTGTAGCCGGCGTTTAATAGATAGACTAAAATAAAATCGCCGCTCGTCGGCGCTTGTTTTTTAACGGTTGTCCGGATTAAGGGCGGGCAAACAAACAGGTTTTTTTTCGGTTGATCGGATTCGGCGGTGAAAGACAAGGCGATTTTTGCCGCTCGCGCGGGGGCGGAAAAATAATTATAAAATTTAAAAGTCCAACGCGCCAATAAGCTTATTTTAGGAAACTTAAAAACGGGATGCTTGATAAAATATTGATGGCCGATACAGAACAGCGGTCGTTTATCCCGGTAGAGGCGGTAATAATTACTGGATAACGGTTCGTAAAAATTAATCAGGGCGTCCGGATTTAAATCATTGATAATTTCTTTTATTTTTTTAAGAGAAGCCAGATAACGGGGCCAGCGCCAAATAGTCCGCAGAGTACTGGCGAAAATTTTTATCCTTTTATTTTTTTTATCAACGATAAAGTTCGGACTGTCGATCGTGAATAATCGGCCGATTTGCTCTCGGAAGAAAAGGGGCAATTCATATTTAGGATTGATGCCGACTATGGTGGCGAGGACCTCATGACCGTGCTTTCGCAATTTTTCTTGGAGCGCGAGCGCTTGAGTCAGGTGGCCGCGCCCTTCGCTCTGGACGAAGAATAAATAAGTCATATAGATGAGCGGGTAAGGGGAATCGAACCCCTCTCATAAGGTTGGAAACCTTAAGTAATAACCACTATACGATACCCGCCTGATTATCGGCGAAATTGATTTTATTAGCGTTAAATTATCTTATAAAAAAAGCCGGTTAAAGTCAACTAAACGTGCTTTTTATTTAGTGTCTTTAAGAGATAGAGAAAACCCCAATCCCAGCAGCATGATTACGGACATGACCAGGAAAAGATAATTGAGCGGCCAAAATATTAGAACTAAAATAGAAATACCCGGACCGACAATGTAAGCTAAGGGAGCGGTGACGCGAAAGATATTGATATAAGAAATATCTTTGGCGTCGACAGTTTTAAAAAAATAAGTCTCTCTCATGGCTTCAACCAAGGCGGCGCCGACGCGTGAGAAGAAAAGCACCGCCATCCATATCCAGAGGTTGGGGACATTGATGTAATAGAAGAGGAATAAGGAAACGGCCAAGATTATGAAGCCGGCCGACATCATTTCTTTTTCGCCGAGGTACTTGTCGGCAATCAGGCCGGCCGGTATCTCAAAGATTATAAAAGGAATAAGCATGACGGAAAATATCGGACCGAGCATTTTCCAGCCCATGCCCAGGTTTTGGAAAAGATAGAGAGGAACATAAATGACGGCCGTGCTGTAGAATAGCTGAAGCAAGAAAGCGACGAAGAAAATGCCACGGGTATTTTTTTTAGCCCAGATATTTTTTAAGGACGTTATGACGCCGACTTCTCGGTATTTAATCTTGTCTTTAAGATTTTTAGCTTGAGACAGAAAAATCAAGAAAACGGGAATTACCAGGAAACCGGCGATTAAAAATGATAAGGTATACTCGCCTTTTCCGATTAAATAAGTTGTTAGAAGCGGCGATAAGATCCAACCGGTATTGATGAAAGTAAAATAAATCGTTCGCGTCTTTCCGGTCGAGACGTCGGCGGAGAAGCTTTCTACCAGTACGTCCATATTTATCCAAATAAGGTTAGAGGCGACGGAAAAAAGAATAATGGAGATAAGAGCCAAGCTGGCGTTAGTCGCCAGCGCCAGCCCGAGGAGAGAGCCGGCATAAATGATCAAGACGATCTTGGCCAGAAAGTAATTAGTCAGTTCTTTGATGAACTTCGGGAAGACCAGAATGGCGGCTACGGTCGCCAAATTGGCGATTATGAAGAACAAACTGATGGTATTAAGAGGGACGAATTGCCTTAGGAAATTAGATTGGATATAAGCCGGTAAAGCGGCGGAGACGGCCAAAAGCAACCCTAAAAAATATAAGGGCACTAAGCGCTTTTGATTATTTTTAGGATTATTTTTGGGAGCGAGCATGAGGAGAAAATAATAATAAAATAGCGGCGGCAATCATAACCAGGCTGATAATTTGAGGCCAACGCATTCCCAGGAGGTATGGGGTCGTGTCAATTTTAATGAATTCGAGCATAAATCTCAATATAGAATATAATATCATATAAAGACCGAGCGACCAAACATAAAACATTTTTGGAAATCGTTGTCGTTTTATGACCCAAACATTGAGAAGAAAAAGAACTAAAAATATCGTCAGACAGCCCAAGCTCTCATAGAGGAAGGTCGGATGGAAGTAGATATCGTTTATATAGGCGGTCGGACGGTTTAAAATATTTATCGGGATTCCCCAAGGTAAATTTGTCGGTCGGCCGAACAATTCCTGGTTGAAATAATTTCCCCAGCGGCCGATAGCTTGTCCGAGAGCCAATCCTGGAATTATGAGAGCGGATAATTTAAAAAAATTGATATTTTGGCGGCGCGCGAATAGCCAGATTATTAAAATTCCGGCGATAATCGCTCCGTGTATCGCCAGTCCCCCGCGCCAAATAGCTAAGATATGTCCGGGATGCTCTATGTAATAAGGAAATTCAAGCAGAACATCATAGATACGGGCGCCAACGAGCCCGCCGCTGATCAGCCAAAAAGACAAATCAAAAATAGTATCACGGGAAATTTCGTAATATTTCGCCAGATAAAAAATAATAAAGAAAGCCGCTGCCATCCCGGTCACTAAACAAAGGCCGTACCAATAGATATTTATCGGTCCGGCGCTAAAGAGGATGGCGGGCGGCTGGAAAGTATGAAGCCAGTTAATCATAGTTAAATTTTAGCAATTTTAGCCGGCGTTCGCAACTTACCCCGGTTTACAAAAAAACAGGAATAAACCTGTTTTTTGTCGGTGCGGACGGAGAGACTCGAACTCTCAAGGGTTGCCCCGTTTGGTCCTAAGCCAAGTGCGTCTACCAGTTTCGCCACGTCCGCGCTTATTTTAGTTATTTTTATATTAAATGATTATTCTTATAAAGTAAAGATTATGTTATAATAGAATTATAAATTAAATTAAGTTATTAATATGCTAAAAAATAAATTCGTTCATTTTTTTAAGGAGTTGGCTATTAAAGACGTGCCCGTAGTCGGCGGCAAAAACGCCTCGCTCGGAGAAATGTACGGTCATTTATCGAAAAAAGGCGTCAAGATTCCGAATGGTTTCGCGACGACCGCCGCGGCCTATAACTATTTCTTGGATTCAACGGGGCTAAAAGATAAGATTAAGGAAATTCTAAAAGGTTTGGATACGAGAAACGTCAAAGATCTGATGAAGCGGGGGGAGACTATCAGGACGTTGATTGTCGCGACAGAAATGCCTCAAGATTTTCAGGAAGCGATAGCCAAGGCTTATCGGGAATTATCCGCCGGGTATAAGGCCAAAAATATTCATGTAGCCGTCCGGTCCAGCGCGACCGCCGAAGATTTGCCCGACGCTTCTTTCGCCGGCCAGCAGGAAACCTATCTGAACGTTTCCGGAGAAAAAGATTTGTTGTTGGCGGTGCGCAAATGTATCGCTTCTTTGTTTACTAATCGCGCCATCTCTTACCGAGTGGATAAGAAGTTTGATCATTTTTCCGTCGCCTTATCGGTGGGCGTCCAAAAGATGGTTCGGGCCGACCTGGGATCATCCGGCGTCATGTTTACGATTGATACCGAGTCGGGGTTTAAGAACGCCGTTTTAATTAATTCCATCTTTGGTTTAGGGGAAAATATCGTTCAAGGCCATGTTACGCCGGATGAATTTTATGTCTTCAAGCCGACCGGCGCGATTATTTCTAAAAATTTGAGCCGGAAAAATGTTAAGATGGTTTATAATTTAAAAGGAAAAAATCCGGTTAAGAATATTGCGATTCCGGCCTCAGATCAACTTAAGGCTTCATTGACGGACAGGCAAGTCAAGCAGTTGGCTAAGTGGGGAATGTTAATTGAGGAACATTATAAGCGTCCGATGGATATTGAATTCGCGGTTGACGGCCGGAGCGGTGAAACCTATATCACGCAAGCCAGGCCGGAAACAGTTCAGAGTTTAAAGCCGGTTAATATTATAGAAAGTTATAAATTATCCAAAAAAGGTAAAATAATCGTTTCCGGCCAGAGTGTTGGCAGTAAAATCGGCGCGGGCTTCGTTAATCGGATGATGGATGTTAAGGATATTAATAAGTTTAAGCCGGGACAAGTTTTAGTAACTGACATGACTGACCCCGATTGGGAACCGATAATGAAAATTGCGGCCGCCATTGTGACCGATAAAGGCGGGCGCACCTGCCATGCCGCCATCGTTTCCCGAGAACTTGGCGTTCCTTGCGTAGTTGGAACCGGTAACGCCTCGGTAAGGATAAAAAGCGGCCAAGCGGTGACAGTGGACTGCGCCGCTGGCGAGGCCGGATTTGTTTATGAAGGCAAATTGCCTTTCAAAATAGAAACGGCCGATATTAAAAACTTGAAACGTCCGAAGACTAAAATAATGATGAATGTCGGTGAACCGGATATGGCTTTTTCCAATTCTTTTATTCCCAACGACGGCGTGGGGTTGGCGCGCTTAGAATTCATTATCAATAATTACATTAAGATTCACCCGCTCGCTTTAATAAATTTTAAGACCCTAAAAGACCAGAAGTTAAAAGAAAAAATCGCTCAATTGACTGACGGTTATATCAACAAATCTCAATATTTTGTCGATCGTCTGGCTCAAGGCGTGGGCAGGATATGTGCCGCTTATTATCCTAAAGATGTTATCGTCCGTTTGAGCGATTTTAAAACCAACGAATACGCCAATCTTATCGGCGGAACCGCCTATGAGCCGATCGAATCTAACCCGATGATCGGTTGGCGCGGCGCCAGCCGTTATTATTCGCCGCAATTTTTACCGGCGTTTAAATTGGAATGCCTGGCGATAAAAAAAGTTAGAGAGGAAATGGGGTTAAAAAATTTGAAAGTGATGGTGCCTTTTTGTCGGACAATTGAAGAAGGCAAGCGTGTCCAAGAAATTATGGCTGAAAACGGTTTGAAGCGCGGTCAGAATGGGCTGGAAATATATGTGATGGCGGAAATACCGGCTAATATTATTTTAGCAGATAAATTCTGCCATCTTTTTGACGGATTTTCTATCGGTTCCAACGATTTGACTCAATTAACTTTAGGAATTGATCGCGATTCCGGCGGAAGTTTGAACGTCGCCGGAGTGGCCAATGAAAAAAATGAAGCCGTGAAGATATTAATAGGTCAGCTCATTAAAACCGCTAAAAAGTATGGACGTAAAGTCGGTATTTGCGGCCAAGGACCGAGCGACTTCCCGGATTTTGCCGAATTTTTAGTGGAAGAGGGGATCGATAGTCTATCTTTAAATCCGGACACGGTTATCGCCACGACGATTGCAATTACCAAGAAAGAAAAAGAGCTTCGCCGCAGTCGAGGATTTTTAGGCCCGTTCTTTTAGCCAGGTATTTTAAATCAGACATTTCAAGCGGATAATCAATTTTTTAACAAACAAAAAAGTAGGCACTTTGAACCGTACCCCGAAAAGTGGACACGAAAGTGTCTGCTTTTTTTAACCTGGCCAGGTTTCATCGAAATATTTTTTGTTATATCAATAGACCAAATTATTCCATAACTTCAATGACTTGGATCTTGGCCACTTTAACCCCGAATTGGATGGCATCAGATTTTTTTACCATCCAGACGTCAACGCGGTTAGGATGTTTCTTGTTCATGCGGTCACGGACAACGAAAATTCTGTCTCCAAAAAGTTCCGGAATCTTGACCTTGGTGTTAAATTTTAAAAAGTTAGCGGCGATAGTATCTTCGACTTCGTTGGCGCAGACATCATAGCCGTTAGCGGTGATGCAAGGAGAATCATCGGTCTGCCCCGCTTCAGAATTATAAGCGGTAATAGTATGGGTGCTGGTTCTGACAACCTTCGCTTCCGTGGAAGAAGCGACTGTCGGGGTAGAAGAAGCTTCTGTCGAGATAAGAGAAGCAACCGCCGGAGCAGTAGAGGTAGCCGCTAAGGTAGCCAATTTAGCGGCCTCCTCGCCCATTTTAGGCTCTTTAACTATAGAATCATTAGTGATAATGATATCGGCATCGTTAATCGTGGCGCTCACATAGTTAGTCTGAGTTTTGGCTTTACTGACAGCCTCATCGGCCAGAGCGGGGGCGAAAAATAAGGCAAATTGGAAGATACAGGCGATGGTCACTAATAAAACCACGTTCTGCCGTCTACTCAGAGGGATAATTTCTTGGGCCAGTTTTTGAAGTATTCTCATATTTGTTTAATGTTAGTCAAATTAAAAATCCCTACTACAGTATATAAATATTATGAAAGCAGGGATTTTAGTTGACTGAGTACTTTAGCACGGCTCAACAAATAAGTCAAGACTGTCTGTGGATAAGACTTGACTAATTTTATTAAATATGCTAGTATATTTAGATAGTTAAATAAGCAGGCTATCAAAATTTGAGCATTTTTGCTCTTTAACAAATAAATATAAACCAAAAAAATATAAAAATCATGAAGAAAATTGTTGCATTTCTTTTATTAGCCGTTGTTATTAACGGCGTAGTTCAGTCTCAAGACGGGACGAGCAGATTATCTCGTCATCAGATGAGAGTTTATGACCGGGCGTTGGTGTTTGCCAACACAGTAAAGACAGACAGTCTAATGCTTGATAAAATGGGGATTACTTGCGATGTTGTATTACCTGGCTGGAATCGTATGTCCAGACATAAATTTAGGGCTAGTATGCGAGCTCATAAAATCTATATCGCTGGACTATCGTATGGGCTGGTAATAAAAAAAAAGGAAGCCAGTCTTTCCAACTCCGCTTCGTCTCCCTCTATTAATCCGTCCGGGACTCCGGAATCTCACGCCGGTTATAAAGTTATTTTGGCAAACGATTATCCGCTGCCGATTAATTTTATAATTCGCCCTATTAACGGTGGAGAAAAAAAGTCGGTGATGATTGCTCCTTCCAAAAAGAGTAATATCTACCTAATTCCAGGAAGATACTTGGTTTCCTTCTTAAAAGGAGGAACCCAATACGGTTCCGATGAACTGTTGACCATTGATGGAGCGGCGCATATTTATAATGGTGAAGATTGTTTCGGTTTCGCTTATATGCCTCGTTACTAAGTGCTAAAAAAGAACTTTCAAAAAACTAGAAAATCAAAAGGAGTATTGAATCAATACTCCTTTTTAATTTAGCTTTTTTATTTTATATTTTTTTTCTATTTATCCGCTAGTCCCTCCTTGCGGAATACCTCCGCCCCCGAAAGGCAGAGATCTAAAGATAAAATAAGTGATCGCGTAAGCGGCCAGTATGATAACTAATCCGATAATCGTCGCCTTGATAGTAGCCTGGGCTTTTTTGACTTCCTCTTCGTTGCCGGCGGCTGTCATCCAGCGGAATCCGGCCAGAATGGTTAAAATCAGGAAGATTATCGCTAAAAGACCTAAGACTATCTGAATGATTTTAGCGACCATAACTTCGATTGTCACTTGTCCGAAATTCGCTTGAGTGGCGACGGTGTCAGTAATATTGGCCAGACCGTCAGTGGTATTAGTCAGAATCTGAGCGGAAGCGACCTTCAAAAATAATAGCGGCGCGATAATCAAGACTAAGGATGTGGCAATAATCTTTTTCATAATTAATTGCTTAATAATATAAATCTTTGAAAGACAAAATTCCAGATACTATAGGCGGCCACGGCGACAACCATGCCGATGATCGCTTGCTTAATAATATTTTTTGATTTTTTGACCTGCTCTTCATTCCCGTCGGCCGTCATCCAGTTATAACCGGCAATAATCATCAAGACTAAAAATACCAGACCCAAGAACCCCAAGAAAGCGCCGATAACCGTACCGACGATTTTCGGAGTTGAAGCGATATCTGGGCTAGTCTCATAGCCGCCCTCCTTCGCCACATTTTCCAGTTTTTGCATCAGACCGGTGGCGCTCGACGTCCCCGCTTGCGCTAAAGCTAAACTCGGCAGAAACAATAAACACCCCAGCCAAATAGCGCAAATTATTGATTTAATATGATTTTTCATATCGCTTAAAATTATTTCGTCAAAAGATTTTTAACCAGCAAGCCGCTGAAACCAGAACTCAAGGCGTAAGCTATCAAGATTAAAACTACTCCGATTAGCAGGTTTCTGATAGCAGTTTTCGCTTTTTTTACTTTTTCCTCGTTCCCGGCCGCTTGCATCCAATTATAGCCTGTCCAAAACATCAAGACTAAGAAGATTGCGCCTAAAACCGAGAGAGCGATGCGGATGATAGTGCTTATTCTATTTTCTAAAGTAACATCCATATTATAATGGGTTTGGTTCGCCAGGGCATTGATATTATTGTTGTATTCTTGGGTCTTATTAGCATTAATCAGGGCGGCTTCAGCCGGGCATAAAAGCGGGATAAAAAGAAGCAATGAGAATAATAATATTAAACCGAATTTTTTCATAAATTATTGCCAAAAATAACTGATTAAGAAATAACTTAAAACATAAGCGGAGAGAGTGATTATCAGTCCTATTAAGGCGCTTATGATTATGCTAGTGGCTTTCTTAACTTTTTCTTCATTACCCTCGGCCGTCATCCAGGTGTAAGAACCGTAAATTACTAATCCGAGAAATAGTAAGCCCACTAAACTTAGTAAAGTATAAATAACGCGGCTGACCACAGTCTCTAAGGAAGTGGCGCTCGTTCCGATGTCATATCCGGCGACGTTAGCGGCGGTACCTAAGCCGCTCTGGTCTTTAAATTTATAAGTCCCGCCGGTATCCTGGGCCAAAACAGGAGAAGAAAAGATTAAAGATAGGCAGATTATCAGCCCGCCCGAAATTAGGTTTTTAGAGATAATTTTTGGCATTATAGTAAGAGTTGTGTTCCCAAGAAACTCGTCAAAGCGTAAGCGGAAAAGACGATAATGATGCCGATGGCGGCGTTTACCAAGAGACCTTTGGCTTTTTTAATTTGTTCATCGTTGCCGCTGGCGGTCATCCAGAGAATACCGGCGTAAATCATCAGGATTAAGAAAAGAACGCCGACGAAAGAAAGAATGACCCCGATAATCAATCCGGCTTTAGTCGCTAAAAAATCAGAGCCGTAGCTTCCGCTCGTCTGGGATTTGAAAGCGTCGATGGTATTAGCCGTCGCGTTTAATCCTTTAAGCGGATCGCTTTCTATCTGCGCTTGCGCCGGCGCCAATGAGAACGCTAAAGAGATAAAAGCCAAAACAAAAATAAAAAATATTTTTTTTGCCATAAAGAAACTTATTTATTTACTGTTCTAAACCGGAAAATTTTTCCGATTCAGAGCAGTGACCCCCATTCGGAAATGAGAATCACATATTTTTTGTTTAATTTACGGCAGTGTTAAGAGAGTTGATAACGAAAGTAGCTATTGCCCATGATGACAAGATAATCACTAAGCCGATAACGCCCGCGCCTAATAACTTCTTGGCTTCACCGGTCTTTTCTTCGTTACCACCAGCGGTCATCCATTTAAAGCCTCCTAATAAGATGATACCGACGGCAATGACACCCAAGAAACCTAAGGCCATGTTAATGATACGGCCGATGACAATCCTCGGATCAGTACTCGATAAAGAATTGTTTAAGCCGTTGCTAACCTGGTTTAGCCCCGGGTCGAATTGGGCGTTAGCCGTTAAGGTTAAGACAGGCACAACCAAAAAAGCTAAGATAGCTAAGGAAATCAAATGTTTAGAAATGTTTTTCATAATTCACCACCTTTCTAGTTTTTTAATAATTTAAAATTTTATATCTTTAATTTTAGCATATTATTTATAACAAGACAAATAAATTCGGCCGTGGTAAAATAAGAGAGGATTAGCTTATTTTAGCCCATTTTATGAAAAAATTATTTGGAGCCAATCGTTTTTCCCGGGTTTTGTGGGTTTTTTTCTATTTTTTTATATTTGCCTTGCTTTTAAAGGGGTCTTTCGGATATTTGGATCCGGATTTGGGCTGGCATCTGAAAGTCGGGGAGGAAATCGCCGCCACCGGATCTCTCCCGGATATCAATCATTATAATTATACTTTTACCGGTAACTGGGTTGATCATGAGTGGTTGAGTAATTTTTTGGTTTATGAAATTTATAGCCATTGGGGCTATATCGCCCTGTCTGTCTTATTCGCCCTGCTCATTGTCGGAGTTTTAATTATCCTGAATATTTGGGCGCGGCGGGCGTATCCTAGAGCGTCGCCGTTTTTTATTATTTTTTTTCAGCTTTTTGGCGTTCTCGCGTCTTTTCCTCATTTCGGCGTGAGAATACAAGAGAGCGGCTTGTTCTTTTTAACGCTTATCTTGCTGATTCTTTATTATTATAATAAGTATAAAAACTGGAGACTGCTTTTAACTCTGGTTCCTATCATGTATCTTTGGGCCTGCTTGCACGGCAGTTTTTTAATCGGTTTCGCCGTTTTTTTCGTTTGGATCGGGATTAAGATTTTTGAGAAAGTCCTTTCTCATTATTATAAGAGAGATTGGCTGGATTTTTCCGGTGTCTTGAAGTGGCGGGAAATTATGATTTTTTCCGGCGCAGCGCTATTGTCGATTGCCGCCACATTTTTAACTCCCTATAAGGTGAAGCTTTATTCGTTCCTGAACGGTTATAAGGATAATTTTTATGTCTGGCATATTCAGGAATGGCTGCCACAATTTCATTACCCCTTTCAATATCGCCAACTAGTTTACCTGGCTTTAGTCTTATTGGCGGTTTTTTTCTATATTTATTACAGTCGAGGGGATAAAAGACATTGGCGCTTGGATTTATGGACTCTCGGCTCAATGGCGCTGTTTGTTTTTTTAAGCTTTAAATCGCATCGTCATTTTCCCTTGATGTTTGTGGTAACTTTTGTCTTTTTAATCAGTGTTTTCGGCCATTTATTTAAGATTCAAGACAAAGAAAAAAGTCCGGAAGAATCTTGGCTGGAAAAGAATTGGCTGAAAGGGTATTTGTTGATTTGCTTAATTTTAGCGGCCTTATTGCAATTAGTTTCGACGAATTTCACTTCCAACCCCTTTTCATCCTTCCGCCGCGATTATCCGGTCGGGGCGGCCGAGTTTCTAAAAATACGGCCGCAATATGATTCCGCCCGTCTTTTTAACGATTACGGCTGGGGCGGATATTTGATTTGGGAACTGCCGGACCGCCGTCTTTTTATTGATGGCCGTTTGCCGCAGGTGGAATATCAAGGGCGGACTTTTTTGGAAGAATATTTTGATTTTTTTCAGAAAGACGCGAATATTTCCCAGGAACTGTCCGATTATGATATTGGTTTGGTGCTGATTCCGGTTAAGGACGAAGAGATAAAGGCCAAAAAATGGGAGCGGATATTATTTGGTCTTAGCGACCAGAATTTAGCCAGCCATAATTACCTGCGTGATTATCTGGCCGGTTCTGAAGCCTGGCGACCCGCCTATTACGACCAGACAGCGATAATTTATAAGCGAATTAAATGATATGTTAGTTGATTTTTGTTTGCCGATCAAAAACGAAGCCCTTATTTTAGAAGTTAGCTTGAATAAGCTGTTGACTTACTGCGAGCAAGCCGATTTTGGTTTTTCTTGGCGTATTATCGGAGTTATTAACGGTTCCAGCGACACTTCCGCCGATATTCTGCAGGATTTTAAGCGGCGTTTTCCTGATCAGATCGATTTTATTGAAGTGGCTGAACCGGGTCGCGGCCGCGCGCTTAAAAAATATTGGTCAGCGAGCGCGGCCGATGTCCTTTGCTATATGGATTGCGACCTCGCCGTTTCTTTGGATAATCTGCCGGCCTTGATAATGCCTCTAGTCGATAATGAGGCGGATTTGGTCATCGGATCGCGGCTATCCGCCGGCGCGACTATTAGGCGATCGTTATTTAGGGGATTTATTTCTCAAGCTTATAATCTATTATCTCGCTTCTTATTGAACCACAAAATCGCCGATTTGCAATGCGGCTTCAAGGCCGTGCGTCGTGAGATTTTTCAGCAAGTCAGACCCTATTTAGTTGATGATAATTGGTTTTTTGATACGGAATTAACCATCTTAGCGCTACATCTCGGTTTTCGGGTCGGACAAGCGCCGGTTGATTGGCGAGAGAATCGTTATCGGCGCCGTCCGAGTACGGTTAAGATTTGGCGTGACAGTTGGGGTTTTCTGAAAAACCTTATCGCTTTTAAGCGGCGCTTAAAAAAATTAAAAAATATCCGGGTAATGCCTAAGACTCGCTAATCGGGTTGTTCGATTTACTGAAATTACGATTAGATCCAGACGGGTTCGGGTCAGACTGATTCGGTTTTTTAAACAATAGTCAATGATAGCGTGTTTTAGGTTTTTCGTTTGTCGCTCGGTTAGAGGAGTCTCGTTCTTGTCAGTTTTATTTTGGAAACGCGTTTTTACTTCAAAGAATATCAGCCGCTCGTTTTGTCGGGCGATGATATCTATTTCTAAGCGCCGTAAGCGATAATTCAGGGCGATTATCCGGTAACCCGCTTTTTTCAAATATTCCAGCGCAATCGCTTCGCCGCGCCGGCCGATTTCTTTTGTTTTAATCATAATGGATTAGCTCAAATTCTTTTCACGGAATCTATAAATAAATAACCCCTTAGAGAAAGGGGTTATTCTATTAATTGATCATGACGACGACGGCGAAATCGTTTAATGGAAATAAAGTTATTTAGGCAGATATTTTTTCAACTCTTGTTCTTGCTCCTGCTCCTTCTTTTTTCGCGGAATAGTCTTTAAATTCCAGAGCACCGGGATTATCCAGGCGATCATTGCCAATCCCCAAAGACCTATCCAGAACCGCGCCGATAAGAAAGGTACGGCTTCATAGTCAAAGAATAAGAGAAGCAGCCCGATGACGGCGTTAGCCAAGCAGAAGGCGTACAAACGCTTAAAGAAACCGCGGTAAATTCCGCCCCGGTTTTTGGTGATAGCAATCAGTAAAGCGGCGGCCGCCAGGGCGATTACTAGAGAAATAAACAATTTTTGAGCCAACGGTCCAAAAGCTTCCGGCGCTAAGTTGAACCAATAATTAAGAGTTAATAGGTTTGACATATTTATAATTTAGTTAAGACTAAACCGTAATGATAAGGACCGGCCTCAAATTCTTCTGTGATACTTAAGCCGATTTTTGGAATGGCCGATCTCAAGGATTCCAGTTTGACTCGCTTGTCCGGTGGCGGGCCCAAAGGCAAATCCGTACTTTTCCATTCGACTACCAATAGTCTGCCGCCTCTTTTCAAAAGGCGGATGGCCTCGCGCATTATTTCTATTTTTTTCTCCGATTGATGGAGGACGTTTATTAAAAGAGCGCTATCAAGACTGCTAGTTTCAATAGTCGCGGCTTTAAATATTTCCAGATTGCTCCAAACAGTAATTATCTGCGGGAAATTGTTTTTTTTCGCTTCTTTTCTTATTTCTTCCAAGGTTGGTTTTAGAATATCAACCGCGTAGACCTTGCCTTGGCGTCCGACTAGGCGCGCCAAAGGAAAGACAAAAAAACCGAAATTTCCACAACCTAACTCCGCCACTCGTTGTTTTTCGTCTATGCCCATTTTACTCAAAATATTATTGATGTCAAACAGGGCATATTTTTTTATTTCCGGCATATATCTTTATTATAAATTTTTTTATCTTTAAGCTTTATCCGATTAAAGCTTCATTCCACTAATATCTGGCGGGTTATCAATTGGGCGCGGCTATATTTTTTTTGAGCGCTGACAGTAAGACTGTTGAGACCCTTTTTTAGATTGACGGTTTGAGAAAACACCCCTTTATTATTATTAAGCACGATTTCACCGTTGATTCTTACTTCCGCTTCCGGTTCGGTCCGGCCCAAGATAGTTATCGCGTTAGCTTTGGTCAGGATATTCTTGTCCGGCTGGGTGATTATCAGATCCGGAGCCGTAACTATGTTTTTGAAGTAAAAGATCAGATATAAAAAGCAAATGAGGATAGCGCAAGCAATAAGAATATTCTTGATTATTTTCGGCCACACCAGAAGTTTATGGCTCTTCAACACTTTTTGCGAAAAAGGATTAGTATTTTCTTCTCCGAATAATTTATCGTCCAAGTCTTTAAATAATTCTTTCGGTTTCAAACCCAGGAACAAGGCATATTCTTTCAAAAAATTCTTACCGTATAATCCGGCCGGCAATTTGTCGAAACGTTCGTCTTCCATGGCCATTAAATATTCGGCGCGGATTTTCAGCTTTTTAGCGATCGGTTCAATATTCAATTGGCGGTTATGCCGAGCTTGGCGGAGTTTTTCTCCGATAGTATCTTCCATGGCTAATTTTTTCGGAGTGAAAGTCGGCATTATTTTACGATTATTTCGCCGCCGGTACGGCAATTTTTCCGCTCCAATCCAGCCCCATCGAGCCCATAACAAATTTGATTATCAAAAAGCTGGCAAAAACGATAATTAAGCCGATAACGGCCGCGACGATTATTTTTTTAGCCTGGGATATTTTTTCGCTGCCGCCTCCGGAAATAAGGAACATCACGCCGCCATAGATGAACATAACCAGTGATAGTGATCCGACTATCCCCAAAATCCATTTGGAAACGTTAATGGCCAGAGAGACGAAATCATTAAGCTCATAATTGCCGCAATAAGTGGCGTCTCCGCCGGCGCATGATTTTCCGGTCGCTGATGGGACAATTCCTTGGCCATAAGCCAGGGAAATATTAAAAACGAATAAACCCAGAAAAACTATCAGTAAAATATTTTTTTTAAGCATAAAATTCAGTCGCTTATTTAGGTTAAACTTATTAATTGACAGTCTGTTGAATTTTGGCGGCGGCCGTGTTAATTATATCTTGAATCTTTTCGTTGGTATTATTGACGACAGCGTCAATCATCTCTTTAATGGCGTCTTCGGCCGCTGAAGCGTTTTTGCCTTTATACCAGCTCTTGGCCGTCAGGACCTGGTCGGCGAAGACTCCGATGGCGTCGTTGGTCCTTTGAGAAGCGACGAGCGAACGTAAGGCGGTCGGTTTTTTGGTTTTTTCCAAGTAACTCTTAACTTGCTCTTCTTTGGTTATGAATTGAATAAAATCCCAGGCTTCGTCCGGATGCGCGCTTTTTTTGGAAACAACCTCTACCCAATAATTAGCGAAATTAATGTTAGTCGGCGGAGTTCCCTCTATTTGGGGCAGTTTGGCGACGGAGAAATTAAGTTTCGGCGCTTGAGTTTTAATGGTCGGCAGGTCATAAGCATAGCCGAAATAAATCGCCAGCTTGCCGCTGATAAACATCTCCAGAGAATTCGGAAGCGCGTTGTTCCAGGAATAGGATTCTTTGCCGGAGTTAGAGAAGTCGGTATAGAAGCGCAACGCTTCCAGCCCGGGATTATAGTTTGTGTCTTTGGAGGCGGGTGGAACAAGGTTAAATAGAACCTGGTTATTTTCCATCATAATGGCGCCATTTTGCATCATTAAGACGGAGAGGATATCGCTGAAACGATTGATATTAGCCGACCCGCCTAAAGCTACCCCGGATTGGATCAAGTCTTTCTTCGGGTCTTGTGTGGTCAATTTTTTAATGTCTTGCAAGAATTCTTTATTCCAATATTGAGGGGCTTGGCTGATGCCGACGTTATTGAAAAGGTCTTTATTATAGAACATCGCCAAGGTGTCGACTGACAAAGGCAGACCATAAACCTGGCCGTCATTCCCGATTATGTCATAACTGACGGCGTCCACGAAATTATCCCTTATTTCTTTAAGAGTCGGGCTGTTCGTCGTGCGCAGTTGGGAAATAACCTCTTTTTTGATAGTCCCGGAAATTACCGGATAGGCCATGGTGATTGTGGCCGGCATCGGGGCTATTTTAGATTCATATTCTCTTATCCAGGTATTATGGATGGAAAAGATATCCGGGCCGCGATCTTCGGCCAAGGCGTTGAGAAGCTCTTTCTTATATTCTTCATAGCGCAGTTTTCTGTATTCAATAGTGACATAAGGATGAAGAGTTTTATATTTGGTGATTATCTCTTGGAAAGCGTCGCTGTCGTCAAAGACGCGCCAGTAGGTTAAAGTTATGGGCGTCATCGCCGCCTTTGTTTTAGAATCGGTGATTTTACAACCGAAACCGGCGCTAAGTAAAAAAACCGCCAACAAGGAGAGAATTGTTATTTTTTTGAACATATAAATAATTTTATTTCGCTGATTGTATTATAGCAAAAAATAAGCAGATATTCCAATTGATTCCAATATGTATGTGAACTTATTCATTGATAACCCCGCTTATAATTAATAAGGTCGAGTTTAGTCCAGTTTCGGCCGATATTGCAAAGCTTCGGCAATATGTTCGGGAAAGATGTTTGGTTCCTGATTCAAATCGGCGATAGTACGGGCCAGTTTTAAGATTTTAAAGTAAGCGCGGGCGGACAATTTTATTTTTTTACTGGCTTCATCAAGCAAGGTTTCCCCGCTTTTATTAAGGGGACAAAAGACTTTAATAAGCGGACTCGGAATTTCCGCGTTGGTCAGCCAA
>CAZJSQ010000006.1:0-5667 GCA_964548885.1 uncultured Gammaproteobacteria bacterium | reverse complement strand
CAGGGGTTCATGGCCGCTAAAAGCGTGAAACGAGCGGGGAATTTTAAATGGGCGGCGGTTCGATTTATATGGATAAAACCTTCTTCTAAAGGTTGGCGCAGGTTTTCCAGAACCGGACGCGGGAATTCCGGAAACTCGTCTAAAAATAGGACGCCGCGATGGGCCAAAGAGATTTCGCCCGGTCGCGGCCAAGCGCCGCCCCCAATCAGGGAATTAACGGAAGCGCTATGATGCGGGGAGCGGAAAGGGCGCCGGTTGATTAACGCCAGATCCTTTAATTCGCCGGCGGCGCTATAAATTTTGGTTATTTCCAATTTTTCTGCAGATACCAAATCCGGCAAGATGCCCGGCATGGCGCGGGCGAGCATTGTCTTGCCCGATCCGGGCGGTCCGCAAAATAAGATATTGTGCCCGCCCGCCGCCGCGATTTCTAGAGCGCGCTTGGCTTTTTCTTGTCCCTTGATATCATTAAAATCAAAACAATTGTTTTCCGGCTCCGACTTTATTTCTAGAGCCTTGAATTCAAGGATAAGAACCTTGTTTTTTAGATGTTGGATCGTTTGCTGCAAACTGACAACCGGAAAAATTATCAAACCGTTGACAAGTCCGGCTTCGGCCGCGTTATCATAAGGGACGAATAAGGTTGATAGGCCGGCCTGTTTGGCGGCCATCGCCATTGAGAGGACGCCATTTATCGGACGGATTTCGCCGCTTAAAGATAGCTCGCCGACAAGCAGAAGACGGGAAAAGTCGGCGGCGAATTTATTGTTCAAGGCTAAGATGCTGATAGCGATCGGCAAATCATAAGCCGGACCGCGCTTTTTTAAATCGGCCGGTGCGAGATTGACGGTAATTTTTCGGCGCGGGAAAGGCAGGCCGCAATTGCGCAGAGCGCTTCTGACTCTTTCTTTGGATTCGGAAACAGCCATGTCAGGCAGCCCGACAATAGTTATTTGTCCAAAATCGCCGCCGCCGGAGTCGGCCTCCACGGCGATTATTTTAGCGTCCAGACCGTTTAAGGCCGCCGACCAGATTTTCGTAGACATATATTTTAATTAAAAAACCGCTCCGGTTAGGAGCAGTTTTATATTAAAGGATAGGAGCTGAAGAAAAATTAAATTTTTTCTAAACAAAATCTTTATTTTAGCCCAGATATTTTTAATGGTCGGTGCTTTTTAAGTCGTCCAGCTTGACGCTTAATAATCGGCTGATTCCGTCCGCTTCCATGGCGACGCCATATAAGATGCTGGCTCTACGCATGGAAGCGCGGTTATGGGTGATGATGATAAATTGGGTCTTATTGGATAAATCGTCCAGGATTCGGGCAAAACGCTCGGAATTAGCTTCATCTAAAGCGGCGTCAACTTCATCCAGCACGACGAAAGGAGAGGGATTGGCGCTGATAATGGCGCAGATAAGCGCGATAGCGGTTAAGGCGCGTTCACCGCCGGAAAGCATGGTGACGGTTTGAATTTTTTTGCCCGGAGGGGTCGCTTGGACTTCCACGCCGGCTAAATCGACGGCGTTATGTTTCTTGAGGAATTTTATTTTTTTCAGTTTTTCATCCGTCCGGTTCTTTATTTCCGCTTCCGCCGGAGTCAATCCCCCCATTTCCGGTTTAACGGCACCGCCATTTTTCATTTCTTCTTTTTCCAAATCTTCCGTCATCAGCTTATAGATTTTGGCGTTACCGCCATTAAACAGGGTTTTAAAATATTCATTGAATTTCTCGGAAATAACTTTGAATTCCGCGTCAAAACGGCTCTTGATATTTATATCCAGTTCATAGATTATTTCTTCCAAAGATTTAATGGCACTATCAAGGTCATTCATTTGGCCGCTTAAGAAATCATAGCGCTCCTTGGTTTCCCGATACTCTTTTTCCGCCTCCGGATCGATGCCGCCGATTTGTTCCAGCTGGCTCTTATTGCTGGATAAATGTTTTTGCAAAAGGTTAATATCAATAGTTTCTTCGCTCAAGCGGTAATCCTTGATTTCGGAAATATCCAGTTCTTCGCCGCGAATATTGGCCTCTAAGTCTTCCAATCTAGTTTCTTGGCGCGTCGCCTCTATTTTTAAGCCGTTAAGTTCGCCGGAAATTTCATTCACTTCTGCTTGCCAGGCTTGGATATTCTTTTGGTATTCAAATAGCTGCGTTTTTTCTTTATCTTTGGCGCGGTTCAATTCTTCTAATTCGTTTTCCAGTTTTTTTATGGCCGCGTTCAGGCCGTTTAACTTTTCATTGATTTCTTCCTTTTCTTTCTTAATGCCTCCGGCGTCAAATTTCAGCTGGCTTTTAGATATTTTAATCTTGATATCTTCAATCTCTTTGGCGCTTTGGATCTTTTTGGCGTTTAATAAGCGCAGACGTTCGCTTCGAGCCGAAGCTTTAAGGCGATAATCTTGGATCTTGGATAGAACCGTCTGCCGCGCGTCGTTTAATTCCGACAGGCGGTCGTTTTTAGACAGAGCGTTTATTTCTTTTTCCAAGGCCGCTATCTTTTTACTGATTTCTGATTTTTCGTCGGCAATTTTTGAGGCGTCAAATTTTGTTTGGGCTCTATCTAACTTAGCTATAATATCGGTTATTTCCCGGTTCGTCTGTTTTTCTTTTTCTTCTAAGAGGCGGAGCCGTTCGTTAACGGTGGCCAGACGTATTTTTTCTTCATTTAAGCGGTTATTGGCGCTCTGGCGGTCTTCGGTGAGAGAAATTATTTCCGTTTGGATATCTTTTATCCTCTGGACATTGTCGCCATTTTCGCCGGAAATAAGAACTTGAATTTTATTTTGGAAATCGACTTTGGCCGCGGCAATCATTTTTTTTATTCTGTTTAAATCGCTTTCCCGGCCGATAATATCCAACTGTTCCAGGAGTTCGTCAATCACTCGGCTAATCTCTTTGTTCCTGTCGCCGCCGGCGCCGGCTTTCTTTAATTCTTTGTTTATTTTATTTAGTTCATCGTTTAAGCGGCCCAATTTTTCTTGAACAGCGCTGAGTTTATTCTCCAGATTTATTTTTTCCGTTTGGCTATTTTCTAAGCGGAGCTGATTGATTTCTTGAGAAAGCGTTTCCAACTCGGCGCTTAATTCCTCATTCTTGTTATTCAGCCAAGAAATGTCAAATTGCCCCTGGATTTCCAGATTAGCCTCCAAAACCGCTTCCAGCTTGGAGGTCTGCCTTAAATATTGGTCTTTCGCTATGTTTAATTGGTTTATTTTTTTCTTTATTTCATCGGCCTTGGCTATTTCTTGGTTGATGAATTTTAGTTCGTCGTTAAGAGATTCCTCATCTTTTAAAGAATTAACTTTTTCATTGGCGGCGATTTCGGACTGGACATTTTCCAGTTCGGCGCTTAACTCTCCTTGCTTATTATTTAACCAGGAAATATCGAATTGCCCTTGAGCTTCAAACTGGACCTCCAATTCGGCCTGCAGCTTGGCCAGCTGTTTCAGATATTGATTTTTTTGGGCTTCTAAATCTTTCAGGCGCGGGGTTAATTCATTTATTTCTTGGAAATTATCAGTGTTTCTGATTTTATTTAATTCTTCATTGAGCTTATTCAGTTTTTTTTCACGTTCCAGTTTCAATCGTTCGCCGGTCAAGAAGCGCGCGTTGAAAGAGTCTAGTTTTTTATTGATGTCCTGCCAGAGATAGCCGTAATAATTCAATTGGTCGCTTTTCAGTTTATTTTCTATTTCGCCGCGGCGCTTTAATTTTTCCACTTGCCTAGTCAGGCTTTTGAGACGCGGTTTAATTTCCGCGAGCAGCATATCAACCTGCTGGAGATTTTCATAGCTGTTTTCCAGCTTATTCAAAGAGGAGTCGCGTTTTATCTGGAATTGTTTGACGCCGGTCGCTTCATCAAAAAAATCTTTCCTGTCCGCGGCCGAAGAGCTGAGAAAATTTTCGACCATGCCCTGGCCGATAACACTATAAGTTTTTTGTCCGAAATTAGCTTTAGCCAAAAGCATCTGGATATCGGATAGGCGGACGCGATTATTATTCAGCAGGTATTCGCTTTCGCCGTTACGGTATAGGCGGCGGGTAATGATAATTTCGGCGCCGCCGCGCATCAGCTGGTCTAGATCGCTTTCTTTTTCTATAGTTTCCGGCCCGACCGTTTTATTTTTTCCGGCTTCGGCGTTATTCAAATATAAAGACACCTCGGCTAGGCTGAGCTGGCTTTTCTGGTCGGAACCGGAAAAGATGATATCTTCGCTTTTTTTGCCGCGCAGAGCCTTTAGGCTCTGTTCTCCTAAAGCCCAGCGGATAGCGTCGGCGATATTTGATTTTCCGGAGCCGTTAGGCCCGACAATCGCCGTTAAGCCTCGTTTTTGTCCGTCAATCAAACCGGAGAAGATGAGCTTATTCTTATGAGCAAAGGATTTAAAACCCTGAACTTCCAATTTTTCTAGATACATGTATATTTTCTTAGGTTAATTTTGTATACTATATATAATAGACAATAATTATAAAAAAGTAAAAAAGACTGTTATGATCATTTCTTTAAGCGGGGCCCCGGGATCGGGTAAGAGCACTATCGCGCAGATGCTGGCCGATAAATTAGGCTGGCCTCGTTATTATATGGGCGGGTTGCGGCGCGAAGCGGCGAAAAAAAGAGGCCTGAGCCTGGCCGAGTATAATACGTTGGGCGAAAACGATGTTAATACTGATAAAGAAGTCGATGAATATCAGAGAGAATTGGGGGAAAAAGAGGATAATTTTGTGATTGAGGGCCGGACTTCTTGGTATTTTATTCCTCATTCCTTGAAAATTTATTTAGATGTGGAGCCAAAGGAAGGCGCGAAGCGTATTTTCGGCAGTTTACAGCATCAGAACAATCGGAATGAAGGAGGGCACTTAGCGACTTGGCAAGATGTTTTAGCCAGCACTAATGAAAGAGTAGCTTGTGATAAGCGCCGCTACCGCCAATATTATGATATTGAGGTTTATGATAAGAAAAACTATGATTTTTATCTAGATACGACCGATTTAACACCCGATCAAGTTTTTTTTGGGGTTTTTAAATGGATTCAAGAAAGGCTTGACAATAAGAAAAATTAATTATAATATTAGACAAGATTTGCCTTATTAATAAGCATTCAAAAACGAGATTTCAGCAATCTCGTTTATATAATTATAAACCATATGGTTGAGACTAAAAGCGAATTAAAACCCGGGATGACGGTCAGAGTTCATCAAAAAATCAAAGAGTTGAATTCTAAAGGAGAAGAAAAAGAAAGAATTCAGTATTTTGAAGGGATGATTATCGCCCGCAGGCATAATAAAGAAGCGGGAGCGACTATCACCGTCAGAAAGATTTCCGAAGGCGTCGGCGTGGAGAAAATTTTTCCGTTAAATTTGCCGACGATTACCAAGATTGAAATCAAGAAAATAGCCGCTGTTAACCGCGCCAAGCTTTATTACCTCCGTGGTAACTACAAGAAAAAATTAAAAGAAAAAGTCGTTAAGTAATTAACAGCTTTCTCCGTCGGGCGAATGGTGAAATGGTATACACGCAAGCTTGAGGTGCTTGTGGCCGCAAGGCTGTGGAGGTTCAAGTCCTCTTTCGCCCACCAAACGCTTATGGTTATGGCGCCCGGGCGCCAAGAGGGCGCATAGCTCAGCTGGTTAGAGCACTTCGTTTACACCGAAGGGGTCCAGGG
>CAZJSQ010000005.1:0-38608 GCA_964548885.1 uncultured Gammaproteobacteria bacterium | reverse complement strand
TCCTTGTGCCTATATTTACGATCAGTATGCTTGCCAGAATGCCGGCTGTACTTGGAATTATTCCTACAACCAGTGCCAAGATTATTAGAGCTATTCAAGATAGCACTATTGTTTCATTATATTTCTAACATTTCGAAAGCGGGCGGCAAAGCCTATCTGCTCGATCCAATACTATTGCCCGGGAGAGAATCACTCGGGAGCTGGAAGATTGCGTTTGCGTCCATCCCGGAAGATATCAGGAATCGTGTTTTAGCCCTAGTTTCCGATGGTTTCAGAGGAGTTGATGGAATAGGCAGAAAATATGGCTGGATTTGCCAGCGGTGCTATTTCCATCTTCTGGCACAACTACAAATCAGGCTGGGATTCTGGAAAAACATGCCCGATTATCCAATCCGGAAAGAAATCTATAAAACTGTTTGTAAATTACTAAAAACCATTAATCATGAATCAGAGTATTCGCTGGAACTATATGAACTAATTAATTCTCCGCAATGTCCATACTATTACCGACGGCTCGGGAATGAACTCTTGTCCCTTATATTCTAAACATTCTTTAAACATTATGAAAACAATCGGCTTATTTTTCGGCGGATTGAGCAATGAGCATGAAGTTTCTATCGCTTCCGCCGGGAACGTGGTAAAAAATTTGGATTATAAGAAATATAAGTTGGCCCTCATCTATTGGTGCAAGCAGGATGCTTGTTTTTATTTGGTAAAAGATATTAAAAAGCTCCAGTCGACGACTAATAAGCGGATAGGACTGGAAGATTTTAGGAATATTCTTGATATCGCCCTGCTGATGACGCACGGGAAATACGGTGAAGACGGAGTTCTGCAGAGCTTATTGGAATCTCAGAAAATAAAATACTGCGGCTGCCGGGTTTTAAGCTCGGCGTTATGTATGGATAAGGGGATTTTCAAGATTTTAATGTCGGCCAATAATATCCGTCAGGTCAAATATGGCGTCCTTAATTATTGGACTTGTAATCCGGCCGAGATTAAAAAGGAATTAAAAAAAATTAAGGGTATTTTGAAATCCCCCCTTTATGTTAAGCCGGCCAATTCCGGTTCGTCTATCGGTATTACTCGCGTCACTAAACCGGAGAATCTTTCAGCGGCCATTAAGACCGCCTTAAAGCATGATTATAAGATTGTCATTGAGGAAGGATTGAATAGCCCCAAAGAAATTGAAGTGGCGGTCTTGGGTAATAAGAAATTAATCGTGTCTCGCCCTGGCGAACTTCGTTTGGTTAAGGATTTTTATGATTTTGACGATAAATATAAGAAAGGCGAGGCCCAAGCGATTGTTCCGGCCAAGATAACTCCGGCTCAAACAAAAACAATCAGGAAAATGGCGGAAAAAATTTATCGTCTGGCGGATTGCCAGGGTTTCGCGCGCGTAGATTTTTTTATTGATCGCGGCCGCGTCTATATCAATGAGATTAATACTTTGCCCGGTTTCACTGATATCTCAATGTTCCCGATGTTGATGATGGACACGGGGTTGAGTTATCGGGGAATACTTAATAAGATAATTTCTTCGGCACAGTAGAGTAATGAGTAGAAAAAATATGAAACTATCTAAATAAATGGGTAGTTTTTGTTAGAAATTTTTTTAAAAATCGAATAGTTTATAAAGTATATATTTGCTGATATTAAACATATTATATTATAATTTTGCATAAACTATAGTATCAAATATTGCATAGGTTTAATGATTGGTGTATAATGTGATTATATGATTAATAATCAACTTAAAATAAACGAAGCCGCTGATTTCTTGGGGGTTTCGATAGATACCTTGAGAAGATGGGATGATAAAGGGAAATTAAAATCATTAAGAGAAAAACAGGGTGAGCATCGTTATTATAATTTAACTCAATTAGAAGAATTTTTAACGTCTTCTTGTCTTAAATTTGCCAGCCAGTGGGTTAAAAATAATATTGGTGAAAAGCCAAATGATATTTTTTATTGTTCAGACAGTTCTATTTTTCAGGGGAGACTTTATAAACTAAGAACAGCTTTGAGCAAAAATAAAGAAATAGAGTCCATTTTTTCTTTACTCATTTCTATTGTTGGTGAGATCGGTGATAATTCATTCGGACATAATCTTGGTAATTGGCCGGATATTATCGGAATATTTTTTGCTTATGATACTCAAAATAAAGTAATTGTTTTAGCCGACAGAGGGCAGGGAGTATTTAAGACATTAAAAAGAGTTAAGCCGGAATTGCAAAATGATTTAGAAGCGCTAAAAGTTGCTTTTACCGAGATTCTTTCCGGTAGAGCGCCGGAAAGCAGGGGAAATGGATTAAAATACGTCAGGGCGGTAATAGAAAAAAATCCGATTAGTTTATTTTTTCAAAGCGGTGGGGCGGAATTAAACTTAAATAAAAATAGCTCGGAATTAAAAATAAAAAAAGCCAAAATTTTTTTCCGGGGTTGTTTGGCTATAATTAAATTCTAATTATATGATTATTGATATAAAAAAATTTGGCGCGATATTAACGTCTCGCCAGTTGGGCAGAGAAGCCTTGGCGGCATTTTTACCTAACTTTAATAATATCTCCGAGGAAGAAAAAATATATGTAGATTTTAACGGAATCGATGTTCTTTCTCCGTCTTGGGGAGACGAATTTCTAACAGCCTTATATAAAAAATTTGGTGATCGTTTAATATTAAAAAAAAGTTCTAATTCATCCGTTAAGGCGAGCGTTGAAATGCTGGAGGAAGCAAATAAGATAAAATTTAAAATTGAATAAATGCTTTTTGTCAGTATAAACTAAAACAACTCCACATCGGCGGAGTTGTTTTTTTAGTGGACCCTATCGGATTCGAACCGATGACCCCCTGCTTGCAAAGCAGGTGCTCTAGCCAGCTGAGCTAAGGGCCCTTAGCTTTCGCGATTGATAGAAGATTAGCAATTAATATTTTAGCGGTCAAGTAATCTATCTTTTCCGTGATTCATCTTTTCATCATTGGTCTTTCCGCCAAGGCTATTGCCCGGTCCCGCTATATTTTAAGAGCGGACCTAAAATCCATCGGCCGAATTCAACGCCGCTGCCGGTCATAATAATAATACCCATTATCAAGCAGACGATGCCAACCAGTTTATAACCTAAGCGTGAACCGCCTTCTGAACCAAGCTTGTCTTCAAACCAGGCGATGCGCCCGAAATTATTCAGGAACCATTCGGTTTTTATCACCAGAAAAGCTCCGGCCGCGATGATTAGAATTCCTGCAAAGATAGACATATGGTTATTTTATATAGTTAAGCGGGTTATATCTTTTTCCGTTGATGAGCACCTCAAAATGCAGGTGCGGTCCGGTCGAGCGTCCGGTTGAACCCATCGTGGCGATATTTTCTCCCTTCTCAACCTCGTCTCCCACTTTAACAAAAAGTTTGGAGGCGTGTCCATAGCGGGTTTTGTAGCCGCCGCCATGATTGATAACGATAGTATTGCCGTAGCCGCCATTGTAGCCGACTCGAGCAATCTCCACGACACCGGCTTCGGCCGCGTAAATCGGCGTCCCGGTTTTGTTTCCGATATCAACGCCATTATGGCTCCAAGAAAAATACTGGGTGATGCGGTAGCCGACGGTCGGCCAAGCCATTTTACCGCTTCCGGCTTTTGCGGTTGGTGCTTTTATCAAGTCACGAATGACCGATAAACCGCTTTGGGTGGCGGCGCGGGCGACGCTCGTTTGCTCGCTTAGCTTACTGGCTCCGGGCAAGATTATCTTTTGTCCGATTTTAAGGCTGTCGTTGATATTATTGAAGCTCAAGATCTTGTCGGCGTCTATCCCATACCTGGCGGCAATTTTGGAAATGACATCGCCGGTTTTAATGGTATATAGGATGCCGCTGGTCGGCAAGATAGTCAGGCTGTCTCCGGGGCGGATCAAACTGAAGGCGCTGAGGTTGTTCGTCCAAAGAACAGTATTAATCGTTAGGTTGAAGCGGCGGGCGATAGAGCTGACAGTATCACCGTTTTGAACGGTATAATAAGTAATTTCACCACGTTGTGGAATTAAGATATCGCCGCCGGTGGTGGAAGCGCCGATAAAGCGCGCTTTGTATAAAGTATCGCCGGTATCATTAAAAACTAAAGCCAGCTCGTCATCGGGATCTTCCATGATAATCAGGCTGTCTTGCTTATCTAAAGCGTAAGTATTGTCTGCATCATTTTTTTTATCTGTCGCTATTATTTTGGCGGGGATGGCTGTCTCTTTAATTAATTCTTCATCTTGGCGCGAACCCAAATCGGCCGGGATTAAGTCGGCCATGACGGTTTTGGATATTTTTGTTTCCAGATTGCCGGCCTGGCTCTGATTTATCAGATTAGTAAAGATAAATAAAACCGTTAAAGAAACAACGAAGAAATAGACCAAATGGTTTTTAATAATTTCACTGACGGCATTATGAGCCAAATCATTCTTTTTTAGTTTGAAAATTCCGTAATAAATTTTAACTGATATTTTGTAAAAAATGTCTTTAAAGAGTAAACGAAAAAAGCCGGTGCCAAGCCGGAACAGATAGGTCAGGAGCTTTCCTGATAAATGGAGGGTTTTTAGCGCCGCTAAGCCGATTTCCACCCCGATTTTCTTGAATTGTCGCTTAATTGATTCACTGATATGATTTAGATTAAGCTCCCTTCCATACTAACACTTTCCCGCTTTTATCGTCAATTTGCTTGGTTATAATCCGAAAAATTTATGCTATAATGATTTTAGGTCAATATAATAGTTAACATGTGGCGATATGAATAATAAAAACCAAAAACAACCCTTAGCCTTAATTGTCTTAGACGGCTGGGGAATTGCCGAACCATCAGAAGGCAATGCTATCAGTTGTATCAAATCGCTCTTTTTTAATGAGCTGACTGTCAAGTACCCGACTAAACTATTATTCGCTTCTGAAGAAAAAGTCGGTCTGCCTCGAGGCGTGTTTGGCAATAGTGAAGTCGGCCATCTTAATCTAGGCGCCGGGCGAGTGGTTCTCCAAGACTTGTTAAGGATCAATAACTCGATTAAAGACAAATCTTTTTTTAATAATGCCGAACTGAGAGCCTCAATCGCCCATCTTAAGAAGACCGGCGGCGCTTGGCAGATATTAGGACTCGTTTCCGATGGCCGCGTTCACTCTTCCTTGGAACATCTATTCGCTCTTTTATCTCTTGCTAAGAAGTCCGGGCTAAAAGAAGTTTATGTACATGCTTTTTTAGATGGCCGGGATACACCTCGTGATAGCGGTCGCCATTTTATTAAGGCCTTAGAGAACGAGATGGCTAGACTCGAGGTCGGTAAAATCGCCACTGTTTCCGGGCGTTTTTACGCCATGGACCGGGATAATCATTGGGAGAGGATTAATAAAGCCTATCAGGCGATGGTTAATGGCCAAGGAGAAATTTTTTCTTCGGCCGCTGAAGCGATCCGGGTTAGTTATAAGCGGAAAATTTATGATGAGGAAATGTTGCCAGCCATAATTAAGAAGACTAAATCTATAGAAAACGGCGATGCCGTCATATTTTTTAATTACCGGGCTGACCGGGCCAGAGAAATTACTAGGGCTTTGACTGATAACAAGTTAAAATCCGAAGATTTGAAAAATGACCTTATTATAAAAAATTTATATTTTGTGGCTTTTACCGAGTATGAAAAAAATCTAAAGCTGCATGTCGCTTTTCCTTCGAAATGTCTTAATAATTGTTTAGGAGAAATCATATCTCGCGCCGGTTTAAAACAACTAAGAATCGCGGAAACGGAAAAATATGCTCATGTTACTTATTTTTTCAACGGTGGCAGGGAAGCGGCTTTTAGCGGTGAAGATCGGTTACTTGTTCCTTCGCCTCGAGTTGATAGTTATGCTTCTCGGCCGGAAATGTCGGCTAAACTCATTTGCACTAGGCTGTTGGACGAACTAGAGAAAGATGTTTATGATTTTGTGCTTGTGAATTTTGCTAATGCGGATATGGTCGGGCATACCGGCAATATTCCCGCCGCCATCAGAGGCGTTAAAACTGTTGATGCCTGTCTTAAAAAAATAACTTGCGAAATTTTAAAACGCGGCGGTACGGTTATCGTTACGGCTGACCACGGCAATGCCGATGAGATGTATGATTTTAAGAGAAAAGAGATGATTAAAGAACATTCTTTGAATCCGGTTCCATTTATTGCGGTTAAAGAGAGTTTGGCGGCCAAGAAATCAAACCGGACGACCTTGGATGAATTAAGGCCTGGCGGCCGCTTAGCCGATGTTGCTCCGACCATTATTAAATTAATGAACCTTGAGAAACCGAAAGAAATGAGCGGTCACAGCCTTATTTAATAAAGACTAAAAACCCCGCTGATTGGCGGGGGTTTTGATTGATAAAAGCTAGTCTTAATTAATGTTGCGGCCAGTTCGTTTTATTGCGTCTTTTGTCCGCCATAAATTTCTTCGTAAGTATGGAAGCCGTCTTTGATAACAGTATCTATGATATTATCCTTATTGACTACGATAACATCCATCAGATAAGAGGGAATATCGATGATGCCATTATTGACAACGGCGCTGGCTTCGACTTTTTGGCCGCGCGCCAAGGCGACGGCTGTTTCCGCGGCCTTAGACGACAAATTTTGGATTTTTTTATAAATAGTGAAAGATTGGGTGCCGTCTAAAATACGTTTGAAAGCCGAAACCTCGGCGTCTTGGCCGGAAATAGGAATCTTGCCGCTGAGGCCGTATTCTTGCAAGGCCAGTATCGCTCCTAAAGAAATATTGTCGCTCGCCGCGACAATCGCGTCTATTTCCGTGCTGGTCGCGAGATAGCCTTTTAAATTCTTATAAGCTTCGGTCGCGCTCCAATCCTTGGTGAAAGCGTCATAAACTATTTTAATATCGCCGCTATCTATTTTTGGTTGTAAAATTTCCAGGGAACCTTTTTTGACCAGTAAGGCGTTATTATCGGTCGGAGAACCGCCCAAGTAAACATAATTTCCTTCAGGGACAATATCTAAAATGCCCTGCGCTTCCAAACGGCCGACTTTGACATTATCAAACGAGACATAGAAATCCACATCGGGCGAGTCGGTTAAGAGGCGGTCATAAGCAAAAATTTTAATTCCCGCTTCATGAGCTTCGGTGAGGACGGGAATAAGCGCTTTGGCGTTATGAGCGACCACTATAATCACGTCAACTTTCTGGGCGATTAAATTTTTAATTTGCGAGATTTGGACATTGTCGTCGCTGTTAGCTATAAACGTGGTTACGGTCGCGCCCAGTTCTTCGGCGCGTTTGGTGATATAACCCTGTTCCGCTTTCCAGCGGTCGGATTTTATGTGGTCAAGCGATAGGCCGAGGCGGACCGACTCGGCAGGATCAGCGATGTTATCCTGGAACATTTTAGAAGTAACTATCAGGACGCCCCCGATGATAAGAGCCATAATCGCGACTAAAAAAATGAGGATTTTTTTGTCTTTAGACATAAAAGTTGATTTAATTTCTATGATTAAACTGAATTAATTATAGCCCCAGCTCTTAGAAAAGTATAAAAGTATATTAGAGCGGCCGGGAGCGGTTAAGGCCAAGCGGAAGATTTTAATTCCCCGGCACGATGATATCAAAAGGTTTTTTCTGGCCGTAAGCTTTGTAGCCGTAGTCGGTGCAGAAGCCGGCGACATCCTTTTTGAAATAAGGCGGCTTGGTTTCTTGGACGAGGCCGACAAGATAATAGGTTAGAGCCATAACTAGCCCGATGCCGGCATTCTCCGGCAATCTTATTTCTACGCGATTCTCCTTAAAGCCGAAATATTCATTCTCCCCGAGGCTGAAGACCAGCTCCTTGTTCCAAGGATGGACGAATTTGGCGTGCCGCGCTTCGCCATAGGTAAAAGCGCGTAAGGATAAATACGGTCCGAATAGTTCATGTCCTTTAATTTCCAGCATCGGCGCGATCGCGGCGAATTCATCCGGCAGAATAAAAGCATAAGCCCGATAGTCCTTTAGATTTTTATTGATTTTTAAATCGGAAATGAATTTTTTAATATCCGCCGCTTTTTCACCGCTGGCGGAAAGCAACATCCCCAAATAAGTAGAGGTATTGTAGGTATATGGTTCCGGCATTCTTCTATAGATTATGACTTCAGCGGCGATTCTGGCGGCGCTGGAATTACCGTCGCAGGTCAACAGAATAGTGTGTAATCCATATTTTTTAGCGAGTCGCGTTTCCCAAACAGAATCTTTCTCGCCGCTGGCGGAAATAATCAGGGCGTTAACCATCTGCTTGCTCTTGATAAGCCCTTGATAATTTTTTAGAGTTTGTTTAAAATTGCTTTCACTGGCGATAATCGCCGACCGATTGCCGAAGAGAGCCAATCCGGTATTATAAGCATTCCCGCTGCCGACGACAATCGGAAGCTTAAAACGTCGCATCTGTAAGCGCGGCGGCTTATTTTCCGTAAAAAAGTCCAGAGCGGCCAGAACAATTTCGTTAAGGCTCGGTAAATTTAAAGTTTTCATATTTTTAGGTTATTTTACTGGTATTTTCATTATAATTCATCTTGATTTTTATTTCAATTTACGCTAAAGTTTTGTGAGAGGAATATCAGCTTGAAGGCAGACGACCCGACGTTAAATAATAGTCCAATTTATTTTTTTTATGTCCGGACATTCTAAGTGGGCGACCACTCATCGCCAGAAAGAATTAATCGACGCCAAACGCGGCACGATTTTTACTAAATTGGCTAATATGATCACCATTGCCGCGAAAAAGGGCGGTGATCCGAACGCTAACCCGTCACTGCGGGCGGCGATTGATCGGGCGCGCGATTCCAGCATGCCTAAGGATAATATTGAACGCGCCATTAAAAAAGGCACGGGCGAGCTTGGGGGCGAACAGATAGTGGAATTATTTTATGAGGGGATCGTCCCGCCGAATGTCCAGGTAGTCGTTAGATGCTTGACCGATAATAAGAACCGGAGCGGCTCGACCGTCCGCCATCTGTTTACCAAGAACGGCGGCGCTTTCGGTCCGGTCTTATGGAATTTTTCCCAGCTCGGAGTTATTCGTATCGCCAACGCCGCTATCGCCGCAAAAAAAATAAATAATGAGGGACTAGAATTAGAGCTCATCGATCTTGGCATTATTGATTTTCAGAAAGAAGACGAGGGGATTACTATTTATACGGCCGTGAAAGATTTTCAGTCCGTCCGCGATTTTCTAGGTTTTAAAGAGTTGCCGGCGGAGTCGGCGGAAATTGAGTATGTCGCCAAGGAAAAAATCACTTTGCCGGCCGAGTCCCGGGAAAAGATAGATAAATTTTTTGAAGAGTTAGACGACAATGAGGACGTTAACGGCTATTATTCTAATTTATTGTAAATTCTCGGCTTATGGCCAAGATTATTTTAGGGATTGATCCGGGAATCGCCGATACCGGGTACGGATTAATCAAAAATGACGGCGGGAAATTAACTTGCCTGGCTTATGGTTCCATCAGGACTAAGGCCGGCGGAGATTTGGCCGCCCGCCTCCTGCTTCTTAATTCTGAATTGGATAAAATAATAAAAAAATATCAGCCGGATTTAGCGGCGATAGAACAATTATTTTTTAATAAAAACGTCCGAACTGCTCTCATCGTCGGTCAAGCTCGCGGGGTCGCGCTCCTGACCCTCAAACAAAATAATCTGCCGGTTTTTGATTTTACGCCGACCCAGGTCAAACAAGCTGTTTCCGCTTACGGCCAAGCTTCTAAAAAACAAGTCCAGAAAATGGTTAAATTAATTCTTAATTTATCGGTTTTGCCTCAACCCGATGACGCGGCCGACGCTCTCGCTATCGCCATTTGCGCTTTAAATTCGCGTTTATGCCCAAAAAATTAAAAATAGTCCACATCGCCTCGGAAGTAGCGCCGTTCTCCAAGACCGGCGGCTTGGCCGATGTGACTCGCAGCCTGCCCAAGGCCTTGAAAAGATTAGGCCATGAGGTTATTATTATTACTCCTCTTTACGACCGGTTGATAGATAAGACCGCCAATAATTTATGTTTAGTGGCCGCTAACGTTAATTTGCATCTCAACAGCCAAGAAAGTGTCAAAGTCAGCTATTGGCAAGGCTATCTGATGTCCGGTTTGCCGATTTATTTCGTGGAATGCCAGAAATTTTTTTCCCGGCATCGCCATATTTACGGATCGTCTCATGAAAACGCCCGTTTTTTGGTTTTTAATGTCGCCGCTTTAAAATTATTATCGCTCTTGAAATTCTCGGCCGATATCATCCATTGCCATGATTGGCAGACCGGCTTGATCCCGTATTATCTGAAGACGGAGTTCCGTTATTCCAAGACTTTAGAGAAAGCGAAAACCGTTTTTACCATCCACAATCTTATTTTTCAGCTGGGTCATGATTGGTGGGAAACCTTGCCGGCCAATAAGGACTACGGCCGTTCTCGTCTGCCGCATCTGTCCGATCCGGCGCTGGAGACCATCAACTTCGCTAAGCGCGCGATCTTGTCGGCCGACATTATCAATACGGTCAGTGAGACTTATCGTGAAGAGATAATGACTAAGAAATTCGGTCAAGATTTGCATCGCATTTTAAAAAACCGCTCGGATCGTCTCTTCGGGATAATCAACGGCATTGATTATAACGCCTATAATCCGGAGCAAGACCAGACTTTGGCGAAGCGTTATTCTTTTTCTAATCCCGCGGCCAAAACGGACAACAAAGAATACTTGCAGAAAACTATCGGTTTGCCGGTCAATTCCGATATTCCTATGCTTTGCACGACTTCGCGCGTCACTTTTCAAAAAGGTTTCGACGTTATCTTGAAAATTATTGATTCTCTTCTGCGGCTGGACGTCCAATTGGTATTTATGGGCGACGGCAGCAAGGAATATATCGCGCCGATCAAGAAACTCCAGAAAAAGTATCCGACTAAGATCATCTGGTTTCCTTTCGATCAACTAAAAGAGAACCTTCTCTATGCCGCCAGTGACTTTTTTCTGCTTCCTTCCAATCATGAACCCTGCGGCATCAATCAGCTCATCGCGATGCGCTACGGTTGCATCCCCATTGTTCGAGAAATCGGCGGCCTGTATGATACCGTAGAAAATTTTAATCCGGCGTTAAAAACCGGGACCGGTTTCACTTTTAAGACCGACAATGAATTGGATTTTTACGCGACCATCGTCCGCGCCTTGGAAGGTTATCGGCATAAGTCCGTTTGGAACGCGCTGATTAGGCGAGCGATGAAGCGTTCCCATAGCTGGGAGATACCGGCCAAGAAATATTTGGAACTTTATCAGAAAGCGCTTAAATATAAAAAATAAAAAACTTATTAAAATTTATGTTGTGGCTTAATTTTTTGCATTTTTATCAACCGGCGAACGCCGAATCTTACAGCATCAATAAGGCGCTCGACAAAAGCTATTGGCGCTTGTTGCGCTTAATGGAAGAGCATTCGAACCTGCGCGCGACCTGGAATGTCAGCGGCTGCTTATTGGAGCGTCTGGCGAATGAGAAAGCCGAGGCTTTTTTAAACCGTTTGAAATTTTTAGTCAAAAAAGGACGGATTGAGTTAACCGGTTCGGCCGCTTATCACGGTTTTTTGCCTCTTTTGCCGGAAGCGGAAGTTATTCGCCAGATAAGAACCAATGAAAAAATTTTAAGAAAGCATTTCGGCAAGAATTTCAAACCGGCCGGATTTTTTTTGCCGGAGATGGCTTATTCGCCGGCCCTGGCTAAACTAGTAAAACGCCTCGGCTATTCCTGGATTATTCTTGATGAAGTCGCTTATAGCGCCAAAAATTCGCGCCGGATAGAATCGGGGAAGATCTATCTTGACGCCGCCAGCGGCTTAAAAGTCGTTTTTCGCGACCGAATTATATCCAGCGCTTATCCGCCCGATAAGATTTGGTCGCTGGTTCAAAAAGAGCGGGCCGTTTTTAATAAGGAGAAGGGCGTTTCCGATCAGAGTAGAAATAAAAATTCGGTCGTAATTTTAACCGCGACCGATGCCGAGCTTTATGGTTTACGGCATGAAGATCCGTCCGCGGAAATAGAAAAGATTGCTAAGGTAAAAAATTTGTCGAGCGCGACATTATCCGCTTTTATCAAATTAGCCAAGGGCCGACCGGAACCGGCGGAATTAAAATCTTCCTCTTGGGAATCAAGTCCGAAAGATGTTGCGGATAATCAGCCCTATCATTTATGGCTGGATAAGAATAATAAGATCCAAGTCAATCTCTGGAAGCTCGCTAATCTGGCGCTTGACTTGGGCGTTAAATTCAAGGATGATAAGAATTTCTATTGGTACCGCTGGCACCTGGTTCGCGGATTAGCGAGTTGTACTTTTTGGTGGGCGAGCGCTCATGATTTTTCTAAGATTTACGGCCCCTACGCCTGGAGTCCGGATGAAATTGAGCGCGGTCTGGAAGACTTGATCCGTTCCGTCCGCTCTTTCGCCAATTTAAAAACTAAGAAGAAGAAATTGGAGGCGGAAGCTTGCTATTTGAAGATAAAAAAATTAATTTGGGAAAGCCATTGGAAGAAACATTGGCAAAAAACCGTATGAACAAGATTTTGCAATTGTTTGACGAAGCTTACGTTGTCGAGTTATTCAGGAAAGAAGTTTTGCCTCATTATCCCTCCTTTAGCGACATTACCAGGGTGATGATCAAACCGTATAGAGAGCTGGTCTGGGAAACAACCTATCACGTCGTTATCGGCTTTACGGCTTATTTCGCTAAAGCCGACGGTACGGAAGACAAAATTCCGATTGTTTGCTCGGCGCATAGCAGCGAAGAACGGGAGAATGTTTATCTGGCGCTCAAATATCTCTGGGCGGCCGGTTTCCCCAGCGAGGCCATCGATATCCCCGACCCTTTGTTCTACTCTCCTTATTTCCGTGGCACTTTTTATCGCGGATTGAAAGGCGAGAATCTTCTGTACTATATCAAGAATAAGGATTCCGCGACGGTAGAAAAAATCATTATCGCCGGCGCCCGATTATTCGCCCGCCTGCATGCCTTGCCCTTTGACGCCCGGGCTAATTTTAATCCCATCAATTCTCGGATCGGGACGGTTATTCCCGGATCGGAAAATATCATCAAGGAAGTCGCGAACCGTTTTCCCGATAAATACGCCGCTGATCTGCGCCGGATTTACGCCATTTTAATCGAGAAAGAAGAAGCTTATTTCCAGTCCGGCGGCCGGCTGACTCTTATTCACGGCGACGCTCATCCGGAAAACATTGTTCAGACATCCCTGAATAGAGTCGGGCTGATTGATTTTACCGACTTCTGCTTGGGGGATTTAGCTCGTGATCTGGGCTCCTTTTTGCAGCAATTGGAATACAAGATTTTAAGAAAGGCCAGCGACGCCGCTTCGGCGACCGCTATGAAAAAATTATTTCTGGATACTTATCTGACGGCGGCCGGCTTAACCATGACCGGCGATTTACAGGCGCGGATCGATCTCTATTATAATTGGACGGCTATCCGGACGGCGACCTATTGGCTTTTGAAATTCGATAATGATGAAAACGCGGCCATTGAACTTATCAGGCAGGTTAAAACTAATTTGAAATTATAAATATTCGACCAATGGCGGTAGAAACACATATTTACGACAATAAATTTTTTAAAAATACGATAAAATTGGAGGCGGACTCGGCGGCTCAATTTGTCGAGGTGGTTTTGAAATACTACGCTCCCGGCAGTATCGTCGATATCGGTTGCGGCGCGGGCTTATATCTTAAAGAGTTTGCCAGAAGAGGAATAAAATGTCTGACCGGTCTGGACGGGTCTCCGGCGGCGCGCGAGGAATTTCTATTAAGTAAAGACCGATTAGTGATTTTTGATCTAGCTAAGAAATATAATTTTAAAAAGAAGTATGATTTAGGACTTTGTTTAGAGGTGGCCGAGCATTTAAGGGCTGAAGACGCGGATATTTTAGTTGAAACAGTAACGGCCGCCGCCGACGACATAATCTTTACCGCCGCCGCTCCTGGTCAGGGACCGAGAAGCCTCGGGCATATTAATGAACAGCCGCCCGGTTATTGGATTGAAAAATTCAAGCGTAAAAATTTTTCTTATCTTGACTCTAGAACGGCCGCCATGAAAAAGGAGATGAAAGCCAAGGGAGTAGTTTGGTGGCTAGTGGATAATCTGCTGGTTTTTAATAAAATAAATTAACGGCCGAATGTCTCCCCTCGGGCCAAAACCGCGCTTTTTAATTGGTTTCAGCTATGATATAATAGGACTATTAATAATCATAATTTTTCCCGTATGGGCCGCAAAAAGAAAAACTCCAATCCTTTTGACTATATCGCTTTGCCGGAATTCAATCTGGACGATAAAGCCAAGCGCAGCATCGTTATCGTCTTCCTGTTGGTTTTCGGTCTGGTCAGTTTTTTGGGCCTGTTCAACTTATCCGGCCATTTCGGCCTCTTTATTTCCAAATGGCTGACGCTTATTTTCGGTTTCGGCAAATGGCTCGCGCCTTTGATTTTATTATATTGGGCGCTGATTCTGATCCGCCAGGCCGAGAGGCCTTTGAAATTTACTGATTATCTCGGTTTACTCCTGCTCTTTACCTCTTATCAGACTTTATTCCATTTTTTTATTTCACCTTTACAGTGGAAGAGTTCGGTGCTGGAAGGGGTCGGCGGCGGCTATGTCGGCCTATATTTGAGCCAGCTATTTTTTTATATTTTCGGTTTTTGGGGAAGCGTCTTAGTTTTAATCGCCTTACTGCTCATGGCTTTGGTGTTGGTCTTTAACACTTCTTTGGGCCGGATTATCGGGCGGGAAAGTTTATTCGCGAAAATTTTTCGTCCGATCGGTCTTTTTCTCAAGAATCTTTTTTGGACGTCGGCCGAGGAGGGAGAAAATGAGGGGCGAAAATTGATTAATGACGCGCGGGAAGAAGTTTTAAGCGCCTGGCAGAGGAAAGAGATACCGGCGAAACTGGAAAAAGTTGAGGCCGAAGATGAGAGCGATGAAATTATCAGCCCGAGCGTCAAGAAAGAAGGGAAGAGGATCCAGGAAAAAATCGTCTGGCCGAAGCGGTCGATTAGAATCGACATGCCTTTGGAATTACTTGATAATAAATCCAGCAAGGCTATCGGCGGCGACACGGAATTGAACGCTCAAAAAATTAAGAAAACCCTGGCCAAGTTCGGGATTGAAGTGGAAATGGGGGAAACTAAAGTCGGCCCGACCGTTACTCAATATACTTTTCGTCCGGGTGAAGGCGTCAAATTATCGCGCATCACTACTTTAAATAACGATTTATCTTTGGCGCTGGCGGCCCATCCGATCAGGATTGAAGCGCCTATTCCGGGGAAATCCTTAGTCGGCGTTGAGGTCCCGAATAAAGCCAAGGCCATCGTGGGCTTAAGGGAAATTTTAGAAGACGGAGCTTTTAAAGCGCGAAAGAATAATCTATCCATTGCGCTCGGTAAAGACGTGGCCGGTACGGCCTGGCTGTATGATTTATCAAGAATGCCTCATCTCTTAGTAGCCGGCGCGACCAATTCCGGTAAATCGGTTTGTTTGAACGCGATTATCGTCAGTCTTTTATATCAGAACAATCCGGACGACTTGCGTTTTATTATGGTCGATCCCAAGCGCGTGGAACTTCCGACTTATAACGGTATTCCTCATTTGCTTACTCCGGTCATTACTGACGTCAATAAAACCATCAACGCGTTGAAATGGTGTCTGAATGAAATGGAGCGCCGTTATGATGTTCTAAATAAATCCGGCAAAAGAAATATCCAGTCTTATAACGCGGGCAGTTCGGAGAAGATGCCTTATATCGTTTTTATCATCGATGAGCTGGCCGATTTTATGATGACGGCGGGTAAAGATATGGAGGCGGCGGTTATTCGTCTGGCGCAGATGTCCCGCGCTATCGGCATCCATCTTATCTTGGCGACGCAACGTCCGAGCGTTGACGTCATCACCGGCTTAATCAAAGCGAACATCCCGACGCGCATCGCTTTTTCCGTCGCTTCCTTAGTGGATTCTAAAACCATCCTTGATTCGTCCGGAGCGGAAAAATTATTGGGACAGGGCGATATGCTATTTATGTCCGCGGAATTTTCCAAACCGAAACGCATCCAGGGAGCTTATTTAAGCGATGAAGAAATTAACGATGTCGTTAATTATATTAAAGATAAGAGCGGGGCGGCGGAATATTTGGAAGGAGTCACCGAACGCCAGAAAGTCGGCGGTAACGCCGGTGTCGGCTTGGACGGCAACCACGGCGACGAAGATGAACTGTTTGAAGAGGCGAAAGAAATTATTGTTAGAGCCGGGAAAGCCTCAACCTCGATGCTTCAGCGCCGCCTGTCAATCGGTTATGGCCGAGCGGCCAAGATTTTGGATATGCTGGAAGAAGCGGGAATCATCGGTCCGAGTAACGGCGCCAAACCGCGGGAAGTGATGATCAGCCAAGAACAGTATGAGGCGATGGGCGGCAGCGACATTATTGGGATACCAATACATAGTCGCGCCGAGGCGAACGCGCCGGACAGTTATTTAGAAGAGGATGAAGCGGACCCCGGGTTGGTTTTTAATAACGGCGGCGAAGCGGAAGATGAAGAAAAAACCGAAGAAGACGAACTAAAGACGGGAACTGATGATTCCGAAGATGAGTCGGAAGCGGAAGATAAATCAGAAAAAGATATGCCTATAGCTGAAGAAAATACTGGCGAAGAGGCGGACGCCGGTGAAGAGGAAGAGGCGAAAGCGGAAGCGGAATTAAGGTTGACGCCCGCCGAAGAGGATCAAGCGATTAATGATGAAGACGAAATTTTAGAAAAAATCAGAGCCGATAAGAAGGGCGGCAAGCCCAAAGAGGAAAAAACCGGCGGCGGCAGTCGCCCCTTTGAAGACGATGACGAAATGTTTTTCTCGAAATAATGTTAGAATATTATAATATCAAATATAGCCGGATGCCTTAGCTGAAATTTTGATAATAAACTAAAAGCCTCTCATCAAAAATGGGAGGCTTTTGTCGATACTAATGAGGTTTTTATTTCGACTCCGAGGTTGGGATTGGAACAAGTGGTATCGCGTGTTATAATAACCACATGTTGGAAAAAATAAAAAAACTTATCCCCCGGAAACTTTTTAAAGCTCTTCAGCCGCCCTATCATTTTCTGATGAATCTGGCGGCGGCTTTATGGTATCGTTTCCCGAGTAATCAGCTCGTGGTTATCGGCGTGACCGGAACTTCCGGCAAGACTTCCGTCGTCTATATGATCGCGCGTCTGCTCAATGCCGCCGGTTATAAGACCGGGCTGACTTCCACTTCCGTTTTTTCCGACGGCAATCGCGAATGGCTGAACGATAAGAAGATGACCATGCCCGGCCGTTTTTTTATCCAAAAATTTTTACGCCGGATGGTCAAGAATAATTGCCGCTACGCGATCGTGGAAACGACTTCGCAGGGCATCGCCCAGTTCCGGCATCTTTTTATCAACTATGATATTTTAGTTTTTACCAATCTTTATCCGGAACATATTGAGGCGCACGGCAGCTTTGAGAAATATCGAGCCGCCAAAGGAAAATTATTCGCGCATTTGAAAAATTGCCGGACAAAATATATCAATGAGGAGCGACGGATAACCAAGCCGGCCAGCCAGCTTAAGAAATTAGATTTAACCAGGGTTTTTAAGACGATTATCGTTAACGGCGATGACGATAACGCCGATTACTTTTTAAATTTCCGGGCGGAAGCGAAAATGGCCTATTCTCTTAACCCTCAAGTTTCTCTCGCTTCTTTGTCGGCAGAAATGAAGAGCGAAGCAATAGTTAAAGATTTTACGCTTGTCCGAGGAACAAACGTCGAAGCGAGCGGCGGCGGGACGAAAATAACTATTAACGGCCAGCCGATAAATTTAAAATTATTAGGAGAACTCAACGCCGTTAATGCGCTTACTGCCGCGGCCGTCGGTCTTAATCAGAAATTAAGTTTCGCGCAGATAAAATCCGGCTTGGAAGAGATCAGGGGTTTGGCCGGAAAGATGGAAATTATTAATGCCGGTCAGAATTTTACCGTTATCGTTGACTATGCTTTTGAGCCGGAAGCGATGATTAAGCTTTATCAGACTCTGGAATTCCTCCCCCATAATAAAATTATCCATGTTCTCGGCTCGGCCGGAGGCGGCCGCGACCAGGCGCGGCGGCCTATTTTGGGGAGTCTGGCGGCTAAATACGCCGATTTTATAGTTGTCACCAATGAAGACCCCTATGACGAGGACCCGCTTCTGATAATCAATCAAGTCGCCGCCGGGGTGGAGAACGCCGGTCGGGTGTCCAATAAGGATCTATTCAAGATTTTAGACCGTCGGGAAGCTATTAGAAAAGCGCTAGAATTAGCCAAAGAAGGTGATTTAGTGCTTTTAACAGGCAAGGGCGCGGAGCAATTTATCTGCGCTAAGAATGGTCAGAAAATCCCCTGGGACGAACGGGAAGTCGCCCGTGAAGAAGTTGTGGAGAAGATGTGTATTGACAAATAATTATTATTGTAATATTATAGAAATATCTTAACACTTTTTATCTAAAAAGTGATTTATCAAAAAATAAATTAATTTAATAACTTACGAAACTCAAACCAAATTGGGGTGGGGATTTTTTTGTTAAGGGATTTTTTTGTTTTTTGTTTTTTGTTTTTTCTAGTTTTCTAGTTTTTTGTTTTTTCTAGTTTTTTGTTTTTCTTTATATAAATATAAGTCCTATGTCTAAACGAAAATCATTTTCCTCGCTGGCCGAAGTCGTGCCGATGCCGGATCTGATCGAAATCCAGACGGATAGTTATAAGTGGTTTTTAAAAGAAGGTTTAGCGGAACTTTTTGACGAAATAAATCCCGTCACCGATTTCATCGGCCGTGATTTGGAATTATATTTGGAAGATTATTATCTGGATGAACCGAAGTTTTCGGAAATAGAAAGCCGAGAAAAGAATATTACTTATGAAGCGCCTTTGCGCGTTAAGACTCGATTACTCAATAAGAAGAGCGGTCGCTCCTTGAATCAGGAAGTCTTTTTGGGCGACTTTCCACTCATGACCGATAAAGGAACCTTTATTATCAACGGCATTGAAAGAGTCGTCGTCTCCCAATTAATCCGTTCCGCCGGCGTCATGTTTACCGCGGAATTTATCAAGGGAAAAAAATGCTACGGCGCGAAGGTTATTCCGAATCGCGGCGCTTGGCTGGAAATCGAGACCGACGCGAATAAAGTTCTCTGGGTGCGTATCGACCGGAAAAGAAAAGTCGCGATTACCTCATTGCTTAGAGCGTTCGGCTATGAGACCGATGAGGAATTATTAAAATTATTCGCCGCCGTCGATTTAGTCAAGAATAAGGAGGAAAAGACCTATATTGAAGCGACGATTGAGAAAGACGCCGCCAAAAATGAAGCCGAGGGGCTTCAGGAAGTTTATCGCCGCATCCGTCCGGGAGATTTAGCTTCCGTCGATAACGCCCGCCAGCTCATCCATTCCATGTTTTTCCGCTTTGACCGTTATGATTTCGGCCGGGTCGGGCGCTATAAATTGAATCGCCGTTTTTCTCTTGATTTACCGGCCAATAAGAAAGAGAATCGGATTTTGCGCAAAGAAGATTTAGTTTTGATAATCAAAGAAATTATCCGTTTGAATATTGTTAAGGAACCGGAAGACGATATTGACCATTTGGGCAATCGCCGTATCCGCGCCATCGGCGGACTCATTCAGAATCGCTTCCGCGTCGGCTTGGCGAGAATGGAACGCATCATCAAGGATCGCATGTCCACTTCGGAAGTCGCTTCTTTGACTCCCTCTAAGCTTGTGAACGCCCGTCCGGTTATCGGCGTCGTCCGCGAATTTTTTATGTCTTCCCAATTATCCCAGTTCATGGATCAGACTAATCCGCTCGCGGAATTGGAACATAAACGCCGTTTATCAGCCATGGGTCCGGGCGGCTTGACCCGCGAACGCGCGGGGTTTGACGTCCGCGACGTCCATACGACTCATTACGGCCGCATCTGCCCGATCGCCACTCCGGAAGGCCCGAATATCGGTTTGGTCGGCCACTTAGCCAGCTATGCCCGTTTGAATACTTATGGTTTTCTAGAGACTCCTTATCGAAAGACCGCTCATGATAAGAAGGGGACTAAAGTCACCGATGAAGTTGTTTATTTGGATGCTTTTGAAGAAGAAAAATATATTACCGTCGACGCGACTATTCCGATCGATAAGGACGGTTATTTTATCGTCAGTAAACACGAGGTCAGAAGGAACGGCCAGCCGGGCATGTCTGAAGTCGGTAAGATTGATTTTGTCGGCCTGGCCGCCAATCAGATTATTTCCGTCGCGACGAGTCTTATCCCGTTCATGGAACATAACGACGGGCAAAGATCGCTCATGGGCACGAACATGCAGCGTCAGGCGGTGCCGCTCATTAAATCCGAAGCGCCGATTGTCGGTACCGGCGTGGAAGAACGCGCGGCTCGCGACAGCGGCCATGTCATTATCGCCGCCGAAGACGGTGTCGTCACTAAAGCGGACGCCGGTATGATTGAATTAACCGGTAAAAAGGGCAAGATGATCACTTATAATTTAAATAAATTTTTACGTTCCAACTCTTCTACCTGCATCAATCAGCATCCGGTCGTGGAAGTCGGCCAGAAGGTCAAAAAAGGCGAAATCCTTTCTGACGGTCCGGCCATTGATAACGGCGAATTGTCTTTGGGGCGAAATGTTCTGGTCGCTTTCATGACCTGGGAAGGTTTTAACTACGAAGACGCGGTTATTATCTCCGAACGCTTGGTGAAAGAAGATATTTATTCTTCCATCCATATTGAAAATTATACCATTGACGTCCGCGACACCAAGCTCGGCCCGGAAGTTGTCACTAATGACATTCCCAATATCAGCGAGGAAAAATTAAAGAATCTTGATGAAGAGGGCATTATTCGTATCGGCGCGAAAGTTTCTTCCGGCGATATTTTAGTCGGTAAGATTACTCCTAAGGGCGAAACCACGCTCTCGGCCGAAGAAAAATTATTGCGCGCGATTTTCGGCGAGAAAGCCAAAGACGTCCGCGACTCTTCGATGTATCTGGAGCACGGCGAACACGGAAAAGTCGTGGATATCAAGATATTTTCCCGTGAAGCCGGCGATAAGTTATCGGCTGGCGTTTTGACATCAATCCAAGTGGCGGTCGCTAATTTAAGAAAAATCCAAGTCGGCGACAAGATGTCCGGACGCCATGGCAATAAAGGCGTTATTTCTCGGGTTGTTCCGATTGAAGACATGCCTTTTATGGCCGACGGCACCCCGATTGACGTTATTTTATCGCCCTTGGGCATTATTTCCCGTATGAATCTCGGCCAGTTGCTGGAAACTCATATGGGCTTTGCCGCGCAAAGATTAGGTTATCGCGTGATGACTCCGGCTTTAAACGGTATTTCCGAGGCGCAGATAAAAAGCGAATTGAAAGCGGCCGGACTGCCGGAAGACGGAAAGATTCCCCTATACGACGGGAAGACCGGGGATAAGTACGACAATAAGATTACAGTCGGTTATAAATATATTTTGAAGCTTAACCACATGGTTGAAGATAAGATCCATCAGCGCTCCATCGGTCCTTATTCCTTGATTACGCAGCAGCCTTTGGGCGGTAAAGCCCAATTCGGCGGTCAAAGATTCGGAGAAATGGAAGTTTGGGCCTTGGAAGGATACGGCGCCGCCCATACTTTGCAAGAAATGCTGACGATTAAATCTGATGACGTTCCGGGACGCAGTAAGGCCTACGAAGCCATTATAAAAGGCGAAGAAATCGAGAAACTTAATGTGCCGGAATCTTTCAACGTGCTTATCCGTGAACTGAAAGGACTGGGGCTTAATGTTGAATTACTGGATAGCGCCGGCGGAAATCCGGCCTCGGAAGTCGTCACGGGCATTGATGAAGAAATCAAACTGGATGAAAAATTCGCTTATGATAAACCGGAAATAATCGCGGCCGTTAAGGAAGGCGGCGCTAAGAGCGAAGAATAATAATTAATAATTCAGGTTTCGCGATTCGTAATTCGTAATCAATATATATATATGTTAAATCCGATAAAAACCAGTGATTTCGCCGCTATCCGCCTTAAATTGGCCAGTCCCGAAGAAATTCTCGGCTGGTCTCACGGCGAAATAATCCGGCCGGAGACTATCAACTATCGCACGCAGAAGCCGGAAAAAGACGGTCTCTTCTGCGAAAAGATCTTCGGCCCGACCAAGGACTGGGAATGCGCTTGCGGCAAATATAAGAAAATCCGGTACAAAGGAATCGTTTGCGACAAGTGCGGCGTGGAGGTTACTCGCAGTATCGTCCGTCGCGAACGCTTGGGCCACATCACTCTGCAGGTTCCGGTTTCTCATATTTGGTTTTTAAGAGGCCTGTCTTCCAAGATCGGCTTGCTCTTAGGACTGGGCATCCAGTCTTTGGAAAAAGTTATTTACTACGCCAGCTTTATCGTCACCGAAGTCGACGAGACTTTGAAAGAAGCCACGATCGATCAGGTCAAGGCGGAGTATAAGTCAAAATTAAAGAACATCGACAATGAATATAATAATCAGTTCAAGAAGATAAAAGAAGCCGACCGCGCCGCCGAAAACAGCAAAGAAGCGAAAGATGCTCTTAAGGCCAAAACGGAGCGTTTGGCGCGGTTAGAGGAAGATTTTGACCAAGTTCAAAAAGAGCTGAAGGAATTAAAACCGCTCTTAATTTTATCCGAGCAGCAGTATCAAGAATTAAGCCAAAAGTTCGGCCATATCTTTGGAGCTTCAATCGGCGCGGAAGCTATCCGTAAACTGCTCGCTCAGATTGATTTAGTCAAGAGCATTAAATCTCTGGAAGAGAAGCTCTCCGGCGCGGTTGATTCTAAAAAAGAAAAATTGGTGAAACGTTTGAAGTTATTAAAAGGTCTAAGAAATAACAACATCCGTCCGGAATGGATGATTATGACGGTCATGCCGGTGGTTCCTCCGGATTTGCGTCCGATGGTCGCGCTCGATGGCGGCCGTTTCGCGGCTTCCGACTTGAATGATTTATATCGCCGGATTATTAACCGCAATAATCGCTTGAAACAATTAATGGATTTAAACGCGCCGGAAGTTATTTGCCGCAACGAAAAGCGCATGCTTCAGGAAGCGGTTGACGCTTTAATCGATAATTCCGCGCGCCATACCAAAACCGTTACCGCCTCAACCGGTCAGAAACGCCAATTAAAATCTTTAGCCGATACTTTAAAAGGAAAGCAGGGTCGTTTTCGTCAGAATTTACTGGGCAAGCGCGTCGATTATTCCGGTCGTTCCGTTATTGTCGTCAATCCGCGTTTGAATCTGGACCAGTGCGGTCTGCCGAAGATCATGGCTTTGGAATTATTTAAGCCTTTTGTCATTTCCCAATTAATTAAGCGGGAAATTGTTCATAATGTCCGGAGCGCTTCTCGCTACATGGAAGCCGGACACGATGAAGTTTGGGATATTTTAGAAGAAATCATCAAAGGCGCTTTCGTTTTGTTGAATCGCGCTCCGACTTTACACCGTTTGGGTATTCAGGCTTTTCGTCCGATTTTAATCGAAGGCAAGGCCATTCAGATTCACCCGCTCGTTTGTACGGCTTTTAACGCCGACTTTGACGGCGATCAAATGGCCGTTCATGTGCCTTTAACCAAGGAGGCCAAACACGAAGCCGAAACTTTAATGCTTTCCACCCATAATTTATTGAAACCGGCGACCGGCGATCCGATTGTCACGCCGGCTCAAGACATCGTCTGGGGAACTTATTATATTACTTTAGTGGAAGCCGATTACGGGAGCAAGAAGGTTGAGGACATGCATTATTTTTATAACGCCGATGAAGCTTATTTGGCCTATGAAAGCCAGGGTATTGACTTGCATGAAGCCATTCGCGTCAAATATGACGGCGCTATGCTGAAAACAACGGTCGGCCGCTTGATTTTTAATTCTTTACTGCCGGTCAAACTCCGTTATCTTAATGAAGTTGTCGGCAAGGGCAAATTAAAAGATTTGATCCGTGAATGTTTGCGCATCTATGGCGAAGAAGAGACGGTTAAGTTCATCGACAGCTTAAAAAATCGCAGTTTCGCTTTCATCACCAAGTCCGGCCTGTCTTGGGGTTTTGGGGATTTGCCGAGCTTGCCGGAGAAAGATTTATTGATTGAGGAAGCGAACAAGAAAGTTGAACTTATCCAAGAACAGTATAATGAAGGTCTGCTCACGGAAAGCGAACGCTATGCCAAAGTCATTGAAGAATGGACCGGGACCAAGGATAAAATCGCGGTTATCTGTAAAAAGGGCCTGGCCGATATCTTGCCGGTTTATTCCATGATCGAATCCGGAGCGCGCGGTTCCTGGGCGCAGCCGGTTCAGATTTTGGGCATGAAGGGTCTGGTGACCTCGCCGTCCGGCGCCATTTTTGAATTGCCGGTCAAAGGAAATTTCAAGGAAGGTTTCGGCGTTTTGGAATATTTTATTTCTACTCATGGCGTCCGCAAAGGCTTATCCGACACCGCGCTTCGAACCGCTAACGCCGGTTATCTGACTCGCCGCTTAGTTGACGTCGCTCAAGATATTATTATTTCCGATGACGATTGCGGCGACAATGTCGGTCTTGATTTGAGCCGTGCGGAAATAGAAAAAAACGGCGAAGACTTCTTTAAGCGTTTGACCGGCCGTTTCCTGGCTAAAGATTTATTGGATAATAAAAATAAAGTGATTCTGGCCGCCGGTGAACTCTTGGACGAAGAAAAGATCAAATTATTAAAAACTAAAGATATTGAGAAAATCCATGTCCGTTCCGTTTTAAGCTGTAAGATGCATAAAGGCATTTGCGCGAAATGCTATGGCTGGGATTTGGCCTATAATAAGGAAGTCAAGATGGGCGCCACCGTCGGGACGATCGCGGCGCAGTCCATCGGCGAACCGGGCACGCAGTTAACGATGCGGACCTTCCATACGGGCGGCGTCGCCGGACAAGACGATATTACTCAAGGTCTGCCGCGCGTTGAAGAAATCTTTGAGGCGCGCAGTCCGAAGAAAAGAGCTTTGATTTCCGATGTTGCCGGCAAAGTTAAGATTGAATTCGCCCAAAAAATAATTAAGGATAAAGACGGCAAGGAAATTTCCGTCAATAACCCGCAGACTAAGATTTTAAGCGTTTATTATCGAGGCAAGGATTATGACAAATATTATTTCTCCGAGAAAGTCAACGAACTGAAATTAGCCGGCGGCTTAAGCGCCAAAGACACCAAGAAACTGGAGGTTAAGGTTTTGGTCAAGGACGGCGAAGCGATCTCTAAAAATACGGAATTATTTAAAGTCGGCGCTGAAATCGTCAGAGCCAAAACCGCCGGTCGGGCCGCGGTTATGGAAAAATATATTTCCGTCGCCAAAGAAGTGGAAAAAGTCAAAGAGTATCCGATTATAAAAGGCACGATGATGATGGTTAAAGACGGCGAAGAGATTGAGCGCGGGACGCAGTTAACCGAAGGCAGTCTTGATTTGCGCGAGTTATATAAGTTAAAAGGCCGTTTGGAAACCCAAAAATATATCATTAAGGAGATCCAATATGTTTACGGCTCCCAGGGTCAGCCGTTAAACGACAAACACGTGGAAATTATCGCCCGCCAGATGTTCTCCCGTTATCTGATTACCGATGCCGGCGACGCCGCCATTTTATCCGGCGAAACCGTTGAGGAAGAAGTGTTTAATCAGGTAAATAAGGGCTTAAAGAATCCGGCCAAAGCCGACCGCTTATTAATGGGTATTACCAAAGCTTCTTTATCGACTGACAGTTTCTTATCGGCCGCCTCCTTCCAAGAAACTTCCCGCGTGCTGATTGACGCCGCGGTCAACGGTAAGATTGATTATCTTGAAGGCTTGAAGGAAAATGTCATTATCGGTTGTTTGATTCCGGCCGGAACCGGCTATAAAGGCAAGAAAAAGCGCATGGATTACGGGAAATAAGACAGATTGAGAATTTTCTATAAAAAGAAACCCCAGAAGAAGGGTTTCTTTTTTTATTTTAAGCCCTTTTTTTATTACTAAAAATAAAGTAAAATAGAAGTATGAAGAAGTTGAAATCTTTTTGGGAAATATGGTCATTTTTGTTTAAAATGCGCTTTACTCTGGGGGTTATTACTCTGATTTTAGTGCTCGTTTTTTTATATTTAAAAATAGTTCCCGACGGCAGCATCACTTATAGCCGAACTTGGCCTCGGGGGCTAGCTTCGGGCAAGGGTTTTATTTATGATTTTAAGCCGGCGGAAAGGATAGGCGCGGCTAATTATTCGGCTCTAAGATTAGTCGCCGATCCGGTTTATTTTAGCCTCTACGCGCCGCGGGCTTTTAATAGCGCGAAAATAACCATTAAATACCGGGATAAGCTGGCGACGACTACTCCGATTATTGAGGTCGGTGTTTTACGCGATAAGTTGACCGGCCAATATGAATTGAAACCGATTCAGAACGATATTGTTGACCGCTATCGTTTCTCGCTTCCGCGCCTGGAAGATAGCGATAGACGTTTAATATTACAAACGGAAAAATATTATGATAATCCGGCTGATTTTGAAAAAGACTTACAAGCCGGTAATCTCAAGGCTTGTCCCGGCGGTCCGGCATCTTGCGTCGCGGCTTATAATTATCCGTTGAATTTTGATTTCCGCTTGCCGGATTATAGCGCTATTTCTCCGACGGTTATCAACCGGCCCTTAAGAGGCGCGCACCAATTTTATGTTTATTTTAAAGCCGGGTTTTGGCGTTTGGCTTTTGATTTTGTGGACTTGAATCTGGATAAAGACCAAGATCCGATCACGGTTAATATTTATTCCGGCGCTAGGGTTATCGCTACGGAAACACTAGCCGATAACAACCCGACTCCGGATAACGGCCGGAGCGAAGCCAAAAAAATTATTCTTAGCGGACAGCCGGTGGCCGGGCTATATCGCGTAGAAATCAAGGCTAGCGATGATATTGTGATGTCAAAGTTGAATAGTTCGTCCGATAAGATTTCTTTTATCAATAAGATTTGGCCGGTGTCGGGAACGGGCAGTTTAATTTTATTTACCGACGCCTCTTATATCGGCGTGGCCACCGTTAATCCGGCTAGTCTGGACGAAATCAGCTTTGGCGGGAAAAAATTTAATCTTGATAAGACTTATAAGCAATTTTCTTTTCTCGGAAACAGCGGAGTTAATAAGATTATCTTAAAGAAAGACAATCTGGTCTTAGAAAATAGCGGCGTTTTCGCTTTAACCGCAGACAGTCTGATCAATCCTGGGGTAAAGAAAGTCGACCGGTATTTTTCTTTAACGGAGCCGATAAAATATATTATCGCCGCTTATGAGCGCCCCTTGGAAGATAATGGGCTGAAGACCGCGAGCGCAAATTTAGATTTGAAAGGAGCTGTTAATGAAAATAATAAGTATACTTTTCTAATTTCTATTCCGGGGTTAGACGGTGCGGCTGGGGCGGCTGATTATCTGGAAATCAAGGAAATTAAAATTAAGCTCACCGGTAAGACTATATTTGAAAAAATAGGAGAATTTTTTAAGAAATAATCTACGTTTTTAAGAAAATAATCCGGGTTAAGTTTTTACTAAACATAATGTCTAAGAAAAGTCTTATAATTCAGGAGTTATTCTATTTTTTAACCGTCCTGGCGGGAGTTTTTATAATCTTGGAAATTATCTGGCCGAATATTATCTTGGCTTACTTTAATCTGAACTATCTGATAATCCTCTGGTTTATCGCCGGCTTGATGGCGCTGGCAAAAAATCCGCCGCCCATTCGGAAATGACGATATTTAAATTTTTCAATAATTAATTATTCCATATGTCTTTAAATTATTTTTTTAATCCGCGTTCGGTCGCGGTTGTCGGCGCCTCCAACAATCCGGCCAAATTAGGCCGCCAGATTTTGGACAATATCATCAAGGGCGGTTTTAAGGGGCGTATTTATCCGATTAATTTACAGGAGAAAAAAATCGCTGAACTAAAAGCTTTTTCCGGCCTGGAAGATTTGCCGCGAACGGCCATGGCCGGGCTCTTGGTTGTCATCGCCATTCCGGCGCCATTTGTTGTTGCCGAGATAAAGAAATGCGCCGGCCTAGGCGTTAAAAATATCATTATTATCACCGCCGGTTTTAAGGAGACGGGCGAAGCCGGAAAAAAACTGGAAGCGGAGATTAAAGCCATCGCGCGTCGCCATCGTTTGAACATTCTCGGTCCGAATTGTTTGGGATTCATCAATACTTGGCATAAATTGAACGCGACTTTTGCCGCCGCCGATACGGCGGCCGGAACTTGCGCCCTGCTTTCGCAATCCGGAGCCATCGGCGCCGGCGCGCTCGATTGGTTGAAGGTTAAGAATTTTAATTTCGGATATTTTATCAGTCTCGGCAATAAGGCGGTTCTGGATGAAAATGAAATAATTGAATATCTGGCGGCTGATTCACGAATTGATTTGATTATCGCTTATCTGGAAGAAATAGACGACGGGGGTCGGTTTATGGAAATTGTTTCGCGCTTAGCTAGGCGCAAGCCGGTCGCGATTTTGAAAGCCGGTACGAGCGCGGCCGGAGGAAAACTAGCGCTGTCTCATACCGGTTCTTTAGTCGGATCGGCCGCCGCCGTCAAAGCCGGCGTGGAAAGAGCGGGGGCGATTTGGCTGGATAATCTGGAAGATATGTTTAATCTGCTAATGATATATAACAAAAAATCCTGGTTTAACGCCGGGGCGCCCGAACTCCATGTGATTACCAACGCCGGCGGAGTCGCGGTTTTAACGGCCGATGAAATCAGCCGTCAGGGGCTGCCTTTGGGCGGTAGTCAAGATTTACTGGGCGACGCCGATGCCACTTGTTACGGCGCCGCGCTGGCTAAAACTTTAGCCAAAAAACAAGTCAACAATCTTTTAGTGCTTTTGACGCCGCAGACTTCCACCGAACCGTTATTAACCGCTCGAGCCATAGTGGCGGTGAAAAAGAAATATCCGAATAAACTGATTATGGCGAGTTTTGTCGGCGGGGAAGTCGTCGCCTCGGCCAGAAAATTATTGGCGGCTAATTCTATCGCCGCTTTTGATTATCCGGAAGAGGCGGTGCGAAGTTTTAAACATCTCATTGCCTATCGCGCCCTAATTAAGAACTTAAAGCCTTTTAAAAAGACGAGAACGAGAGTGAAAAAACCGGTTAGAAACGGCGATTATTTAAAATCTTTTTCCTTGCTCAAGAGCTACCAGATTCCGGTCGTCAGAACTTCCCGTTACGAGGAAGCGCGATTAAAAAAATATAAATATCCGGCGGTTTTAAAAACGGTCGGTCCGGATTTTTTGCATAAGACTGATTCCGGCGGCGTTATCCTTAATTTAGAAGATAAAGCGCAGTTAAAAGCGGCGGCCGATTCTCTTAGGCGCCGGAACGCGCGGGCGTTCAAAAATCCGGCTAATTATCTGGTCGTCCAAGAACAGGCGGCCAAATTCCAGGAAATAATTTTAGGCTTCAAGCGCGACGCGGTTTTCGGCCCGCTCTTAATGGTTGGCTGGGGCGGGATTTATACGGAAGTGATGAAAGATTTTAAGTTAGCCATCAGCGATCTTGATTTATCCGGAGCGCTTAAGCTTATTTCCGGTTTAAAGATTTATCCGATTTTAAACGGCGCCCGCGGCCGGAAAAAATACGACATTAAAGCTTTGGCGCGAGCTATCGTTAAGCTGGCCAAGCTGGCTAACGAGCATCCGGAGATTTCCGAATTGGACATCAATCCCTTATTTATTTTGGAAAAAGGAGTTTTGGCGGGAGACGCGCGGATAATATTATGATAAGAGATAAGATTCAAAACTGGAGCGCGCGCGAAGATTGGCGCGCCCTAAAAAGCTGGCGGCCTTACTTCCTGATAGCGCTTATCGGGTTCTTATTGTACAGCCAGACTTTATTTTTTGATTTTACTTATTTTGACGACGGCACTCTGGTCGTGGAGAATCAGGAAATTTTAGGAAACATTAAAAACGTCGGCCGGATTTTTGCCAGCGACGCTTTTTTTTCCGCTCCGGGAGCTAAATTTTATTATCGTCCGCTTTTAAATGTGTCTTTAATGGTTGATTCGCAATTGGGATTAATTGATTCTAAAATCGGAACCCTGCCTTTCTTTTTCCATTTTTCCAATATCATTTTTCATCTTCTGGCGGCCGCGCTGGTTTTTTATTTATTGAACCGACTGCTTAAAAAACGATCCTTAGCTTTTATTTTATCGTTATTTTTCTTAGTCCATCCGGCTTTGGCGCCGGCGGTCGCCTGGATTCCCGGCCGAAATGATTCGTTTTTGGCGATTTTTATCCTGACGGCTTTCATGATTTTCTTGAATTTTTTGGAGCGGCCGCGTCTCCGGACTTATCTAGGGTTTCTCGCTCTGTTCGGCTGTGCCTTACTCACCAAAGAAAGCGCTATCGGTCTGCCGCTCGTCATCATTTTTTATTTTTGGTTCATTGATAAAGGCCGGATAGTTTTACCTGACAAACTTTTGCTTATTTTTGGCTCGGGAGCGGTAATTTTTATCTGGCTGATAATGCGCCGGCTCGCTTTCGGTTTCGGGCAATCCGGACATCTCGCCAGTCTGGCCGATATTTGGTATAATCTTCCGGCTTTATTTATTTTCGCCGGCAAGATTATTTTACCTTTTGATTTATCGGTTTTGCCGACCTTGACAGACGCGCGTTTCATCTGGGGCATATTGGGTCTGGCCGGGTTACTGGCGCTTAGTCTTATTTTCCCGCCCCGGAGTCTAAAGCGTTTTTGGTTCGGACTTTTTTGGTTAGGGATTTTTCTGTTTCCAACCTTTTTAAACCCCGATACTTCGTCCAGTTTCTTGTCTCATCGCCTCTATTTACCTTTTTTTGGTTTTCTGCTAATATTAGGTGAGTTTACTTGGTCCGAGCCGCCAGTTTTTGGCCGCCGCCGTTATTTCTTTATAATTAGTGGAATCTTAGTCGGTTTGGCTATTTTAACGATTTGCCATAGTCTAAGTTTCAGGAATCGTTTGGTTTTTTGGCGCGAAGCGGTTATTGATTCACCCAACGCGTCCTTGGCTCAACGTAATCTCGGGGCGATGTATTATCTGGAGGGACAACCGATTCTGGCGGAAAGATATTATCGCCAGGCTTTGAAATTAAATCCGCAGGAGCCGATGGCTCATAACAATCTGGGGGTAATTTATCTGGACCAGAAAAAATATCTCCAGGCGCAAGCCGAATTTTATCGCGAGTTGGAAGTAAATCCGGGTTATGAGAAAGCGATTAATAATTTGATTCTTACGCAAAGCCGCTTAAAACCGGAAAGTGTTGTCGATAAGTAAACGCTCGAGCCGATAAAATAATAAAGTTAAGCTTATAATATACCGATGTTCAAGGATATTTTTAAAAGACAAATCAACAGCATTACCGTCGCGGCCGCGCTAGTCGCTTTATCGAGTTTAGCCTCGCGTCTTTTAGGTATTATTCGCGATCGCATCTTGGCCGGGCAGTTCGGCGCCGGGACGACTTTGGATATTTATTACGCCGCCTTCCGGATTCCCGATTTGGTTTATAATTTAATCGTCCTCGGAGCCTTGTCCGCCGGCTTTATCCCGATTTTCACTTCACTTATTAAAGACTGGAAATGCGCGCCGACGGAAGACGGCGCCGTGCGCTTGAAAAATAAGGACGCTTGGGACCTGGCCAATAATATTTTGAATATTTTATTACTGGGTCTGATAATTCTGTCCCTCTTCGGAATTATTTTCGCGCCCGCTCTGACCAAGCTGATCGCTCCGGGTTTCGGTCCCGACGAACAGGCTTTAACCGCCGCCCTGACGCGCATCATGTTCTTATCGCCCCTATTTTTAGGCATTTCCGGAATTATCGGCAGTATCTTGCAATCATTTAAGAGGTTCCTGATTTATTCGCTGGCGCCGGTTTTCTATAATGTCGGCATCATTATCGGCGCCGTCTATTTCGTGCCGCTCTGGGGAATTTATGGCTTGGCTTGGGGCGTTATTTTAGGCGCCTTTCTTCATCTGGTCGTCCAGATTCCGACCGTTTGTCATCTTGGTTTCCGTTATCGGCTGAAAATAAATTGGCGCGATTTAAATACTTGGAAAATGGGGAAGATGATGGCGCCGCGGACTCTGGGCTTGGCGATTTCTCAAATCAATCTGGTCGTGATTACCGTTCTCGCTTCTAAACTGTCGGCCGGCTCCTTGGCGGTTTTTAATTTCGCGAACAATCTTCAGTCTTTCCCCATCGGGATTTTCGGCGTTTCCTTCGCGATTGCCGCTTTTCCGAGTTTGGCCGAGGCGGCTTTTGATAAAGAAAAATTGGCGGCCAGTTTTTCCCAAACCATGCGGCAGATTTTATTTTTTGTCATCCCGACGACCTTCTTGATTATCGCGCTCCGAGCGCAGATTATTCGCGTCGTTTTAGGGACGGGAAATTTTGATTGGCAGGACACAATCCTCACCATGAATACTTTGGGATTCTTCGCCATCAGCCTATTCGCCCAAGCGACCATTCCGCTGCTCATTAGAGTTTTTTACGCGCGTCATAATTCCGCCACTCCTTTTTATCTTGGTTTGGCTTCCGCGGGCGTCAATGTCGTCCTGTCTTTATTCTTGGCGCCAAAAATGGGAGTGGCCGGCCTGGCGCTCGCCTTTTCCGCGGCCAGTATTTTGAATTGGCTGTTATTATGGATTTGGCTGTATTTGCGAGTCGGAGTTTTGGACATTGGCAATATTTTAAACGCTGTGTTAAAGTTTACGATTGGCTCAATCGCGGCCGGAGGCGCGGCCCAGATTATGAAAGTTTTAGTCTGGCCGTTTATAGATATGACCAAGTTTAGCGGAGTTTTTATCCAGTTAATCGCGGCCGGAGGCTTCGGACTCTCAGTTTATTTATTTTTCTGCTATCTGCTCAAGAGTGAAGAACTTTTCGGCTTTATCGCTTCCCTAAAGAATCGCTGGCCTTTCGGCAAGGTTAAGATCGATGATCAGCTGTCAAGTAACAATTAATATAAATGACCGAAGACATAAACAAAATTAGAAATTTTTGCATCATCGCCCATATCGATCATGGTAAATCAACTCTGGCCGACCGCATGTTGGAAATAACCGGCACGGTTGAGAAGCGGAAAATGCGGGAGCAGCTTTTAGACGGCATGGATATTGAGCGGGAGCGGGGAATCACTATCAAGCTCCAGCCGGTGACCATGAATTATAAAGGCTATCAGTTGAATCTGATCGACACGCCGGGACACGTGGATTTTTCTTATGAAGTTTCCCGATCTTTGGCGGCGGTGGAAACGGCCGTTTTATTGGTTGACTCTACCCAAGGTATCCAAGCGCAGACACTGGCTAATTTATATTTGGCGCTTGATCAGAATCTGACGATTATTCCGGTGGTTAATAAAATCGATCTGCCGGCGGCGAATATCGCCAAGACTAAGAGAGAAATTACCGATCTGCTCGGCTACCGGGAAGAGGAAATAATCTGCGCCTCCGGCAAGACCGGCGTCGGCGCGATAGAAATTTTAGACCGAGTAATCGCGGTCGGTCGGACGCCGAGCGAACCGGAAATGAACCGGTCGGGCGAAGACAGAACGGCTGAAGACGAAGGCGCAAAATCCAAAAATATTTTGCGCGCTTTGATCTTTGATTCTAAATACGATGTTTATCGCGGCGTCGTCGCTTATGTCCGCGTTTTTAACGGCGCCTTGAAGAAAGGCGATAAGATCCGATTGCTCGCCACCGGGGCGCAAAGCGAAATTTTAGACTGCGGTATTTTTAAGCCGGATTATTTATCCACCGGCCGCTTGCAAGCCGGGGCCATCGGTTATGTCGTTACCGGTTTCAAACAAGTGGCGGACTGTCGCGTCGGCGATACCATTACTATCGCCAAAAGCGCGGAAGCGTTGGCGTTGGTTGAGCCTCTGGCCGGTTATAAAGAAGTTCGGCCGATGGTTTTCGCCAGTATCTTTCCGCGCGAAGGCCACGATTTCAAGGAATTGCGCGAAGCCATGGAAAAATTAAAATTAAATGACGCCGCCTTGTCTTATGAGTCGGAACGTTCCGACGCTTTAGGCTTCGGTTTCCGTTGCGGTTTTCTCGGTCTCCTGCATTTGGAAGTTTTTCAGGAAAGACTGAGACGGGAATATGATTTGGATTTGATCGTCACGATGCCGAGCGTCGCTTATAAAGTTTTTAAGTCTGACGGCGAGGAATTGATTATCCGTTCGCCTCAGCGCTTGCCCGATCCGACGCAGATTGAACATCTTGAAGAACCTTGGGTAAAATTGGATATCATTACGCCCAAGGCTTATCTCGGAAATGTCATCAAACTGGCTCAAGAAAAGAAGGGGATTTATAAGAATACCGAATATATTTCCGCTGAAGGCGATGACAGCCGCGTCTTGCTTCACTATGAAATTCCCCTCGCCGCGATTTTAACGGATTTTTATGATAAGATTAAGAGTGTTTCCGCCGGTTACGCCTCCATTAATTATGAATATCTGGACTATCGCCCGGCCGATGTCGTTAAAATGGATATTCTGGTCGCCGAAGAACCGATTGAAGCGCTCGCGACCATAGTTTATCGCGATGATGCTTCCCGCCAAGGCCGGGAAATCGTGGATATCTTGAAAGACAGCTTGTCCAAACAGATGTTCGCCGTCAAGATCCAGGCGGCGATAAACGGCAAGATTATCGCGGCCGAAAAATTATCGGCCATGCGCAAAGACGTAACCGCCAAGCTTTACGGCGGCGACGTGACCCGCAAACGCAAACTTTTAGAAAAGCAGAAAAAAGGCAAGAAAAAAATGATGGCCGCGGGCAAGGGCAGCGTGGAAATTCCGGCGGATACTTTTATTAAGATTTTAAAGAGATAATATTATGAAACGTCGCAAAGTTGTCAAGTTTTTATGGATAATCCTGTCGCTGATTGTTGTTTTTTCCATGGTCTCCTGGACCGCCATGGTCGGTTTTTAAAAGACAAAAAAGATGAAAAAATGGGAGCTTCTTAAAATAGCGCCGGCCGAATTCTTGGCCGCTCACCCGGAACTTGATCCGGTTATTTTGCAATTGCTTTATAATCGGGGATTAAAAGAGGATTCGCCGATTAAGATGTTTTTGAACGGGGAATTAGAACCGGCTCTGATTCATTCTCTCGAAGAGGGGACGCCGGCTTTTTATGATCCTTTTTTGTTTAAGAACATGGACGCGGCCGCCGATCTGATCATCAGTCATATCAAGGCCGGCAGTCGTATCGTCGTTTACGGCGATTATGACGCCGACGGCGTCACCGCTTCCGTGATTCTCTTGGAAACTTTAAATACTCTTCATGGCGCCGCGGAAGTTTATTTGCCTAATCGCGTTACTGAAGGATATGGTTTGAATAAGATGGCGATAAACCAGATAGTGAAACAAGGAGTTAAATTAATCGTCACGGTTGATAACGGTACCAGAAATAAGGCGGAGGCCGCTTACGCCAAACAGAAAGGGCTGGATATAATCATTACCGACCATCATATTTTGCCGGAAAATCCAACGGATTTGCCGGATTGTTTATTAATCAATCCGTCCGATCCTAATTCCGGTTATCCTTGGCCATATCTCGCCGGTGTCGGCGTCGCTTTCAAACTGGTCAGCGCGCTTCTGACTAAATCGAATTTGCCGAATAAGCAGAAACAGCTAATCAGTGAGAAATGTTTGGATTTGGTCGCGGTCGGGACGGTCGCGGATATGGTGAGCCTCTTGGGAGAAAATCGAGTCTTAGTCAAAGCCGGTTTAAAAATTTTAAATGCCAATAAACGCTTGGGGCTTAACGAATTGATTAAAGTCGCCAAAGTGAACGGCAGCCGGCCGTTGGAAGCTTGGAATATCGGTTGGCAAATCGGACCGCGATTGAACGCGGCCAGCCGTTTGGCGCATGCCAACAGCGCTTTCGCGCTTTTAACGACGACTGACAGCGCCGAAGCGGCCGGTCTCGCCTCGGAACTGAACCAACGCAACATCAGTCGCCAGCAGATTACCGAAGAGATTACCGCTCAAGTGGAAGCGCAGATAGATAAAGATAATATCCCGCTGGTCATTATCGGTGTCGCTCAACCGGACCAGATTTGGAATGAGGGCGTTATCGGCCTGGTCGCGGGGCGTATCGCGGAAAAATATTATCGTCCGACTTTAATAGTTACTCGCTTAATAGAGGAAGCGGAATTTGATGCCACCGCCAAAAAACTGGTCCCCAAGAAAGTTTCTTTTAAAGGCTCCGGGCGGTCAGTGGAAGAATTTAATCTTATCGCGGCGATAGAAGCTTGCGCCGGTTCGCTGGATAAATATGGCGGACATCCGATGGCCTGCGGTTTTTCCATTAAAGCCGAAGAGAAACTGGCGGAATTTAAGACTAAATTTTTGGCTCTGGCGGCGGCCAAATTAACTCCGGAGATGTTAACGCCTAAATTAAAGATTGAAGCGGGCTTGAAATTTAGTGAAATAAATTTAGCTCTCGCCGAAAAAATCAGCGCTTTCGCGCCTTACGGCCAAAATAATCCCCAGCCGCGTTTCGTTTCTTACGGCTTGCGCTTGGACGATATCGCGACCATGGGGTTTGATAATCAGCACATAAAATTCCGTTTCTCGGCCGTTGATTCGCCGACCGGTCGCGCCAATTCTTTTTGGGCTTTAGCTTTCGGCGCGGCGAGCGAACATAAGGATTTTAAGGTTGGCGACGAAGTCGATTTGGTTTATTATTTGGAGGTGAATGATTTTAACGGGCGAAAGGAGCCGCAATTGAAGATTGTGGATATCAGATTGGTGGATATTAAATAATTTTTAATTTCTGAAAATAGAATAATATGGATAAAATCATCATTTACACGGACGGCGGCGCGCGCGGCAATCCCGGACCAGCCGGAATCGGCGCGGTGATTTATAACGAGCATAAAAAGATAATCGCGGAGATTTCCGAATATATCGGCGTCGCGACCAACAATCAGGCCGAGTATAAAGCGCTGCTGGCCGCTTTTAGAAAAGCGGCTGACCTGGGAGCGAAAGAGTTAGACTGCTATTTGGACAGTGAATTGGTCGTCAAGCAATTAAAAGGCGAATATCGGGTTAAGGATAAAGACTTGGCGCTTTTGTTTTTAGATATCCATAACTTATCTTTAAGCTTCAAAAAAATTTCTTATACTCATATTCCGCGGGAGAAAAATGAAGCCGCCGATCTTTTAGCTAATGAGGCGATGGATAGGGGGACTAAATAGAGAGATTGGCCGGAGGAGTTGAATAGAGGAATTAAATAAATAGAAACAGCAAATAAAAATCCGTTCGGCTTGAGCGGATTTTTAGTATATGGTGAGAGGGCTGAATTCGTTGGGGTTTATCGGGCCAATGAACATGAAGATGACCGCCAGTATCATGTTCGCGTGGTCTCCCCGCAACTTATACCTTCGGCCAATTAACTCTTAGTCTGCCAATCGGCGGATTGTCCTTTTATCCCTCGGATTCTTTGAACTTATGTTCTTAGATTCCGGGGGATTTTTTATTTTCCGCTTGGCGACCAATGCCAAGGTTCATTATTCAACCCGGCGTATAGAGAATTTTTGTTCATACAGGCGGTCAGTCCGGATGTGTTGTTATAGTCCCAAGACATTGGTTGTTTATCCGTCCTTTTTAAATCCAGGGCTTGTCCGGCCCCGTGATTAGAGCAGCAGGGAGTAGCTGCCTTGCCGGCTCCATATTTATTGTAATAATCAATTTGCGTCTGTGGCGAGCGCCAGCCTTCATTGACGCTGAATAAGATTTTTCCTCCATTTTTATCGGCAACGCACTGTATGGCTTTTTGATATGACGCAATAATTTGCGCGCTAGCTTCTGTTCCGTCTACAGCGACTAATCCCGTAGGCTTTTTTCCGTTCGTTCCTAAATTTTGGCAAGGGACAAGATTACCATTTTTAGCTTCTATGCATTCAGATGCGTAAGGATTGGGGTTATTGCCCGCAGTTTCATTATCTGGATAAAAACTTTTTTTGATAGTCCCTAGAGTTATCGGTTTAAATTTAACGAGATTAGGATTTATTTGGATAAGCAGAACATAAGACGAAGCCAAAATTACTAGGCCGATGACGCTGCCGGTAATTAGTTCTTTCGCCTGAGTCACTTTAGAAGCGTCGCCGCCGGAAACAAGCCAAAGGACTCCGCCGGCCATCAGGATTATTGCCGCCAGGATACCGGCGACGCTAAGCCCGTAATTGTAAATCGCCACGATATATTCGCTTATCCAGGGGATGGCAACATTAGTACTGCCGTCATCATTTGTAATATAGTTGATTGAACTAGAGGCGGTTAATTTTAAAGTCGGAATGTTTATCTGCAACTCCGGCATGATGAATTTTGGGGTTTTTGGTTGGACTGGAGTTTGGACGACTTTACAGCAACAGACATATCTAGTGGAGATAAATCCCTAGGAGCTGTTTGCTGGTCTGGCTTCGGAGCATTTTATCTCACTGCCAGCTTCCGGGCGAGTCTCATTACTATAACAACC
>CAZJSQ010000004.1:0-54155 GCA_964548885.1 uncultured Gammaproteobacteria bacterium | reverse complement strand
GTTTTTCTTTTTTCGGCTCCCCCACGGGGGATCCGCCGAAAAAAAGAAAAAAACAGAGAGCCGGCCGGACTATGTTTACATCAAAGGAACACTAAAAAAGTTAGAGCCGTCTTATCTGGGGCTTAGCAGTAGCCCCGATAAGACGGCCACTCGGCCAAACAAAAACACAAGCGATATATCCGGATATATTGCTTGTGTCTATAGTTGAGTTGGCAAAGATTTAGACTTTGCTTATATTTATTATATTATTTGAAGACTGCTATTTTTATATATATGTCCGTAATCTGACTAGCCTTAGCTAGGTTTGTCTCCCCGCCATAGATTATTTTATTATTATTTTATAAGTCTATGAGATCATTATAGCAGAAAATAGAGCGTAAATCAATGGGTTATTTATTGGGGATTTTTAATTATTTAATATTCTTCAACTTAATAGAAGCTAAAAAAGTGGCAATCGGCATTGATAACATTACGCCGATACTACCGACTAAAGTTCTGACTATTTCCGTGCTGACTATTTCTGTATTAATTAGTCGATTGAACGTCAATCCAGAATTTTGATTTATAATAAACAATAGAAGCAGGGGTAGGGCGGCGCCGGCGTAAGTTAGAAATAAAGTATTAACAATTGCGCCTAAATGAGTATTGCCAACCTTATAAGCTAGTTGAAATACTTTTTTCGTCGGTAAATTCGGATTAGCTTCTCTGATTTGCTCAACCGCTTCAATTTGACCAACAATAATATCGTCTAGGACTCCAATGGCACCGATAATAAAACCAGCCAGCAATAAGCCCTGAAAATTAATTTCAACATTTCCAACACCAATTAGAAAAGCCGCTTCTTCTTGTGCTAATCCTGATAATTTAGTTAATTTTGTAAAAATTACCGATAGTACTAGGGTTGCCGATAAGGAAATCAAAACCGATAAAACAGCGATATGAGATTTTCTTTTAAAGCCCTCTGTTAAATAAATTATTATTCCTAAAATAACCAAACCCCCTATTAAACTAATCAAAAAAGGGTCTCGGCCATTCAATATTTGCGGTAAAATAAATTTAATAATAACTACAAAACTTAAAAATAGGCTGATTAAAGCCTTAAGTCCTTTAACTCTGCCAACTAGCAAAACAGCTAAGACAAAAATAATAAATAAAATATAAAGATATCCGCTTCTAACAAAATCAACCACATAAAAAATAGCTTGACCGGATTCGTCCGTGTGTCCCTCTACATAAACTTCATCCCCGGCTTTATAGAAATTAGCGTTAGCTACTTCAATATCAGATATGCCTTTATAAATTATCTCCTTATTTTTCCAAGTGCCCTCTAGCCCTAGAAGTTTTAAATCTTGCTGTTTAAATTTAGTCCCGTCTTCCCTAATTTTTTCTTCTATTTTCATGACTTCTATCACTTCGGACTTGAAATTAGTGTTTTCTTCTTTAATTTCATTGGCCTGCGAAAAAAGCGGAAACAATAAAGCCGCCAAAGCTATCATGATATAAATTTTTTTATACTTATTCATATTAACTTTTAATTCACTATTTTAATTATTAATCAGCTTTACTAACAACATCAAGGCAATGCCTAATATAAAAACCGCGAAAGAGCTAATGGATCTTTTTAGATTATTTTCTTTTCTTAACTCTGGCATAAGATCGGAGGCGGCAATATAAATAAACCCACCGGCCGCAAAAGGCAAAAGATAGGGAATAATATTATTAAGAGAAAAAGAAATAAAATATCCAACAACTCCGCCCAAAACAACCGTCAAAGCAACAAGATAATTTACCACTAAGGCTCTTTTTTTATTAAATCCCGCATGAATCAGTACTCCAAAATCACCAATTTCTTGGGGTATCTCATGTATGGCTATTGCTATCGTCGTGGCTATTCCTAATTTTATATCAACTAAAAATGCCCCGGCAATAACTAATCCATCAATAAAATTATGTAAAGAATCCCCGACTAAATTCATATATCCAAAAGTATGAATCGGACAATTTTCTTTATGGCAATGTCGCCAAAATAATAATTTTTCCATGAAAAAGAAAAAAATAAAAGCCGCCAATACTATTAAATATAATTTACTGGTTTCTATTTCCTGAGCGGCTTCTGGCAGAAGATGCAAAAAAGCACCACCCATTAAAGCGCCGGCGGACAGTGATACTAAAAACAAAGTTATTTTATGTAGTGTTTCTTTTTTAAAATATAAAAATAAAACAGCCACCCAAACACACAAACTAATTGCTAGACTTGCTAAAATAATTGAAGATAAAATTATCATATTCTTTATTTCTTAATTAATAGTTTTTCAACAATTGCTGAAAATATTTTAGTTATTTCCGAATTTTTATTCATAACAACAGGAACTCCATTGTCGCCAGAAATAACAATTTCCGGATCTATCGGTATAGACCCTAGAAATGGTATTTTGTATTGTTTGGCAATTCTTTTTCCGCCGTCTTTTTTAAATATATTTATTGTTTCTCCGCAATGAGGACAAACTAAACCGCTCATGTTTTCGATTAACCCAGAAACTTTTAATTTTAATTCTTTAGCAAAGTTAATTGCCTTGGTTGAATCAAGCAAGGAAACATCTTGTGGTGTAGTCACTATAACCGCTCTAGATTTTGGCAATAATTGAGCAATCGATAACGGCTCATCACCAGTCCCAGGAGGGGCATCAACTATTAGCCAATCTAAATTTCCCCAGCTTACTTCTTTTACAAATCTTTCAATAATTTTCATTTTCGCTGGTCCTCGCCAGATTACCGGAGTATCTGTTTTTGGTATGAAATACGCGATAGAAACTAATAATAAATTTTTATTTACTTCAACTGGTAAAATAAAATTTTCTCCACAAGAAAAAATCGCTTTTTCTTGTACGCCGAGCATCAAAGCTAAATTTGGTCCATGAATATCGGCATCTAGTAAACCAACTTTTAGCCCCTTTTTTGCTAAAGTGATAGCTAAATTAACAGCCACGGTCGACTTGCCAACACCGCCCTTGCCTGAAAATACTAATAAATGATTCTTAATCTTATCTGATTCCATTTTTATATATTTATAAATTAAGACTGCTCTGTAGTTTTACCGTCAAATTCTTCGTCATTAGCTTCGGCTTCTTCTTTTGTGATTCTAACAATCTGATCCTTATGGTGAGCAGGAGAATAAATTGTATATAGTTTCAATTCGTCAGTTTCTGAGATATTTATAATATTATGTTCGGCTCCAGCCGGGACGATTATGGCCGAGCCGTCCTCTACCAAATATTCATTATTGCCAATTATGCATTTACCCTGTCCTTTTTCAAAACGGAAGAATTGATCGTTTCCCGCATGAATCTCTAAACCGATTTCTTCTTTTGGTTTTAGAGACATTAGAACCAATTGACTATGTTTTCCTGAATAGAAAACTTTACGAAAATAATTATTTTCTAAAGTCGCTTTTTCAATGTTTGTGTTAAATCCTTTCATAAACTTATAATTATTTATTAATTTTATAAAATTAAAAATAGACCCATTATAACCATAATAACCCCGGCTATTAAATGTAATACTTTTAGGTTTTTATTTCTAGTTTCTTCGGCTTTCTCAACATTCATGCCAAAATACATACCGATACTAATAATTATCATCGGTAAAATAAATATGAAGTTATATAAAAGTAATAACCAAATGGCTCTTAAGAGTGTTTCGCTGTGACCAAGCATGCCTAAAATAACTATATAGGGACCGCTGGTACAAGGTAACAGAAATAGGCTCACCAAGAATCCGATTAAAAAAGCGCTAAGTGGACCGGTGATAGATTTCACTAAAGACTTTAATTTTGGTCGCCAACTTAAAGGGACTTCCATTAGAAATATTTTCCCATACCAAAAATAATCTTTAATATTAAATAAACCAATTAGAATTGCCATACCACCAATTATTTTCATAAATACAACTGGAGTCCCGAAACTAGAAATAACTGAATATAAACCTAAGCCCATTAAAAAATAAGAAATGAAAATTGAAGCCGAATATGCTAATCCGGATAGTAATGCTCTTTTTCTATTTCCTGAGGCTAAAATAGTGGCAATTAATATTAAGAGAACCGCAAATTCGCAGGGATTAATAGAATCAACTAAGGCCGCCCCAATTAAAATCGGCATAGTCAAAGATTCTGAAAAATTAGTTTTTATATCGTTAGTATTACTTACAGGACTATCTGTCTCGGCTGATTTCTGTTTGGCAGATAAATAAGAAATAATTTGTTTATCGCCGATAAAACATTCATTTTCGGCATAAAGAAAAGGCACCCCTCTATTCATTAAACTTATTCCTTCTTCAGCACAGACTTTATTAAACTCTTCGGCGTTGATTTTATTTTGATATATTTCTTTTTGCTCGATAGAAAAATTAAAAGCGTTGTTTTTTATAAAATCTTCAACTTCGGCACAATGAGGGCAACCGTTCCCATAGTATAAAATCGCTTTATTATCTTGTGCTTTAATATCCCTTGCCAGAAAAGAGGAAATAAATAACACGCCAATAACAAAAAATATTATTTTTTTCATAAAATTATTTTACAATCTTTATAGCCTTGCCGCCTATAAGCGCCTTGGCAATTTTTTCATAGGCCGAATAAAGAATCCTTTGATAAGTACTAGGCGAAGTATGCATTTTTAAGGCTGCTTCTTTTTGATCTAAATTATCCAAATGCCGTAAGCGATACGATTCCATTTCTTCTATTGTTAATTCAATAACTTCAAGATCTCTCATGGGGATGCCTTGAGGTTTAAAATAAGTCACTTCGGGATTGAATTCTGTTTTTCGGCATAATCTTGGTCTAGGCATAATCTTGAAAAATTATCTATTATTTGCTATTTTATAATTATAAGAGAAGGCTCTCCGGCCCCTTTTTATTAAGAGGCCGGTTCCCATGCCTTCTTTTATTTTTGGCTTTTTAAAGCCTCTTTCTCTGTTTTTACTGCTTCTAAGTCTGACAACAGAGCTTTTTCTTCTTCGTCTAAAGCCTTTAACTGGTCTTCGGGCGATAAAGAAAGCTTAAAACCGCCTCGGCCCATCATTCTGCGTCCGCACCAGAACATTCTTTCTCCGCTAGCACAGCGCCCCATCCCTCGGCCGGTTTGTGGTCCTTGCCCTGTTGGGCCAGTTCCGTTCATTCTTGGCATAAATTTATTATTAACATTTTTTATAACGACAGATCGACCTTTGCCTCCTGCCTATTATGAGTATATACCCATAATAGTTTAATGTCAACAAATTTCCGCCCACTTCTCGATTTCCCCAATAATTCCGTCAAAATTTTGAGAAATTTCAGACTTTAGGACTACATAATAAAAAAAGCTGTCTTTCAAGGGCAGCCTTTTGTTTCAATAGATTTATTAGATAAAGATATCTTGAGACTTCATCTAATCAAATTAATTAATGTGCATAGAATCCTCGTTCAATCTTTCTTTAATTTTATCCCGAAAGCTACGGCTCCTACTACCGCCGTGATGATGTACATAACATCGGAGTTCCGAGCGGCAGGCCAAGCTTCTCCCGATATAGCTTCAGGAAGGGGATTGTAAGTGAACGTCAGAAAAACAAACCCGATGATTAATACAATACAGCCGGTCATGTAGGCCGAAAAAAACTTTTGAGTTTTAGTTTTTTTCCGAACATCGTCTGAGTCTTTCTTCGCGCCGACGATAAGCCAACCAATCCCAAAACCACAACATATGACACGACAAGCTGTCACAAATTCTGTATGGCTTAGGAAAATCATAAGAAGTATTGCTGTACCGGCAGCCAGTAATAGAGAAATTATTGACACTAAAACCGGTCGATCGGTAATTGGCCGAGAGAAATTTTTTTTCTGTTTCATGACTTAAAATTTTAGAAGGTTAAATTAATATTATTTTGAGCTAATAACTAAATCCGCCTAATCCGCCGTCCGTCAACCGCGGCGGGGGCGGAAGACAAATTTAGTAATTAGCTCAATTAACCTTATTTTTTAAAGAACTATTATCAACTCTATAATATATCGCGAAACTTTACTTTGGTCAAGAAGTAATTTAGGGCTGTAATTCTGGGTACGAAAAATAAGTTTAAATATAAAGTGTTGTCAAAGATTAAATATCTTGTTAATATATTCAGACGAATATTCGTACATTTAAAAAAGAAGAATCATGAAAAAGTTTAAGAATGCTTTATTCTTTTGGCTGCTTCTTTATCCGGGGATAATCATTTTAGGCTGGCTCTTCTTCGGGCTTCTAAGATTATTCGGTGTAATCAGAATTCATAATGAACAATTGATACCTAAATTTCCTAAAGGTTTATTATTGATTTCTAATCACCCCTCTTATTGGGAGCCTTTTGTCTTGAATTGCCTGTTTATCAGACAAGCCACTTTTAATCCGGTCAGATTTTTTCCTTATAACGCTCCCGACCTGAAGAACTTTGATAAATGGTACTGGACTACTTTTAAGGATCGCTTTGTTTTTTTCCCCCGAGGTAATCAGAGAGGTTGCGCGATCGCTCATGCTCGCGCCGGCCGCTTATTGAAACGCGGCCGAATCGTGATTATTTTTCCGGAAGGCGGCCGGACCGGAACTAATAAAAGCGACCAATGGTCTGTTTCCGAAAAAGGTCATCGCTTGCGTCCCTTAAAATCAGGCGCTACTCGTTTAGCCTTACAAACCAATTGCGATGTTTTGCCGGTTTGGGTAAAAGGAGCGGAGAGGGTGATGCCGCTAGGTTCAAGATTGCCTAAATTTTGGCGACGAGTGGATATTAGAATCGGGCCGGTATTTAAATTATTCGGAGAAGACAACAAGGAAAATTCAATTACCGGGACGGCTCAATTTGTAAAAATTTTATTGGACCTGGCCGATGAAAATTAGTTTAGAAATAGGGTGATTAAAAAATCGCCCTTTTTTATCGCCGATTCATAAAAAATGGAGCCCGGAACTTTTTAATTTTTGGTTTTAATGCTATAATTGCTCAGCAAATACTCTAATTATGAGGTACCGTTTCTACACAACTTCATATAAAGCCTGGGACGCCATGTTTAAGGCGATGTCTTCCGCCCGGAAATCCATTTATATTGAAATGTATATTTTTTTAGACGACACGCAGAAGACTCATGATTTTCTTAAACTTTTAGAAGGAAAAGCGCGCGTCGGCGTGGAAGTGGTGATTATCGCCGATGCTTACGGCAGCAGTTCTTTGGCGCCCGAAGCGATAGATGAACTGCGAGCGGCGGGCGTGGAATTTATTTATTTTTCTCATTGGTTCCGGCGTACGCACCGCAAGATACTTATTATTGATAACACGGTCGCGCTTATCGGCGGGGTCAATATTGAAGAGAAGACGCGGAATTGGCGCGACATGCAGATTGAGCTTCGGGGCAGGATCGTCGGGCCGCTCTTAAAATCTTTCGCTTACGCCTATGAGATGGTTGGCGGGAAGAAAGAATCTATCCTTAAATACAGCCGTCTGCCCCTTGTCCAGAAAATGAAGTCCTGGGTCATCGATAATTTTTCAGTCACCGGCGCCGGATATCATTTGAATGAATATTACAAGAAGAAGATTATCGGAGCGAAGAAATCCATTCAGATGGTTACCCCCTATTTATTGCCGCCGCGCTGGATGATCGCCTTACTGGATGATGCTTGCCGCCGTGGCGTTAAGGTTGAGATACTTATTCCCGATGATACGGACGTGAAGCCTTTAAATAAGGTTAATTATCTTAATTCCTGCCGGATGTCGGCTTATGGCGTCAAATTTTATCTGTTGCCGGTTATGAATCACGCGAAAATAATGCTGATAGACGGCAGTGAGGGGGTCATCGGTTCGCAGAATATGGATTTTTTTTCTTTTAATTGGAATATTGAAGCCGGCATTTTTTTTCAGCAGAAGCAATTAGTCGCCGCTTTGGAAAAAATTATCGAGCAGTGGAAGAAAGAATCGGTCGTTTTTGAGGCTCTGGGAAGAAAGATAAGATGGCGGGATCGGATCATGATCGCCGTCCTGAAGATTTTTTACCCGATATTTTAAGATGTTTTCTAAAGGCCTGATCCGGCGGCGGCAGGCTTGTTTTTTTTAGCCGCTTCGGCTATAATAAACCTAATTAATTTTTTAATCATCATGACAAACCTGGCCGAGAATCTTATCAAGATCAGAGGAGCGCGAACCAATAATCTGAAGAACATCAATTTGGATATTCCGCGCGATAAGCTGGTGGTCATTACCGGTTTATCGGGATCGGGCAAGTCTTCTTTAGCTTTTGATACGATTTATGCCGAGGGTCAACGGCGTTATGTTGAATCCTTGTCTTCTTACGCGCGGCAATTCGTCGGCTTAATGGATAAACCGGATGTTGATTTGATTGAAGGTTTGTCGCCGGCCATTTCTATCGATCAGCGCACCGTCCTTCATAATCCGCGCTCGACGGTCGGGACGATTACGGAGATTTATGATTATTTGCGGTTACTTTACGCTCGCGCCGGTCAGCCCTATTGTCCTCATTGCCAAATCAAATTAAAGAAGGCGGCGGAAAAAAAGAAGACGGCCAAGACCGTTCGCGGCCGGGAAATAAAATCAACGCGGCTGGAGAGATATTTTTTCTGTCCGGACTGCGAATATCGGCGCCCGGAGTTAGAGCCGCGTGATTTTTCTTTTAATTCCGGCCATGGCGCTTGTTTGGTTTGCGGCGGTTTGGGAACGAAATCGGAAATCGATCCGGAATTGGTTTTCAATAACAATTTAAGTATTTTTGAAGGAGCGATCAAGCCACTCGCGCACGCCAACCCGGGCGTCAACGGTTTGCTCGGCGATTTGGAGGCTCTGGCACAGCGGCATAATTTCAGTCCGCGGTCGGCGATAAGAGATTTGAATCAGGATCATAAGAATTTAATTCTCAGAGGCGACGATAAATTCAGCGGGCTCCTGACCGCCTTAGAAGAAAAATATCAAGAAACGAAATCTAATTTTGTCAAACAGGAAATTGAGAAAGTTATGCGGACGACTTTATGTCCGGCTTGCCGAGGAGCGCGTTTAAAACCGGAATCGCTTCTTGTCAGAATAAACGGCTTATCAATAATTGAAGTGACCAGTAAGAGCATTAAGTTTTTAATAGAATTTTTAAATAATTGGTTGAAAAATCTTGTGGCTTTAAACGGCGGCGCGCTGATCGCCGGGCCGATAATTCGGGAAATGATTAAGAATTTGGAGTTCTTGGCGAACGTCGGTTTAGATTATCTGACCTTAAGCCGCGCGGCGGCGACTCTAAGCGGCGGCGAAGCGCAGCGCATCCGTCTCGCCTCGCAAGTCGGATCGACTTTGAGCGGCGTCTTGTATGTTTTAGACGAGCCTTCCATCGGCTTGCATCAGCGCGATAACGATAAGCTTATCCGGACGCTTAAGAAATTGCGCGATAACGGCAATACAGTTATTGTTGTTGAGCATGACGCCTCTACCATGGTGGCGGCCGATTGGCTGATTGATATCGGTCCCGGAGCCGGCGATTTCGGCGGCGATATCCTGTTCGCCGGTTCGCCCGCGGGCATAAAAGATTGCGCCCCGTCTTTAACCGGCGCCTATCTGTCCGGTCGGAAAGCCATCAAGATACCGGAAAATTTTCGGTCGGGGAGCGGTAAGTCCATAAAGATTATCGGCGCTGCCGAACATAATTTAAAGAATGTGGATGTAGAAATTCCGCTCGGGAAATTAGTGGCGATAACCGGCGTTTCCGGCAGCGGTAAATCCACTTTGATGAATGATATCTTGGCGAACGCGCTCAGTCAAAAATTTTATCGCGCGAAAACAGAACCCGGGGCGCATCGGGCCTTATCCGGTTTGGAGTTTATCGATAAGGTTATTGACATCGATCAATCGCCGATCGGCCGCACGCCGCGTTCCAACCCCGCCACCTATACCGGCTTATTTACTTATATCCGCGATCTTTTTGCTGATTTGCCGGAGGCGCGCGTTAAAGGACTCAGTACCGGGCATTTTTCATTCAATGTTCCGGGCGGGCGCTGCGAGAATTGTTCCGGCGACGGCGTGATTAAGGTAGAAATGCAATTTTTAGCCGACGTTTATTTGACTTGCGATGTTTGCGGCGGAAAAAAATTCCAGCCGAAAGTTCTTGAGGTTCTATATAAAGGCAAGAATATTTATGAAATTTTGGAAATGACGATTGAAGAGGCGAAAGAATTCTTTTTAGACCATTCGGCCATCAGTCAGAAATTAAAGACTTTGGACGAAGTCGGCTTGGGCTATATCAAACTCGGTCAGAGCGCCACGACCTTTTCCGGCGGCGAAGCCCAGCGCATCAAACTGGCGACGGAACTGTCGCGCCGCGCGACCGGAAAAACTTTATATATTTTGGATGAACCGACGACCGGTCTGCATTTTGCCGACATCGATCGCTTATTGAAAGTTTTGAATATGCTGGTTGATCAGGGTAATACGGTCTTGATTATTGAACATAATCTGGACGTTATCAAATCGGTGGACTGGGTTATTGATTTGGGCCCCGATGGCGGCGATGCCGGCGGATACCTCGTCGGAGCGGGGACGCCTCTGGAAATCGCCAAGAATCCTAAGAGTTATACGGGAAAATACCTGAAAAACGTGATTTAAATTCTATTGATTATCAAAAAGCCATTCTCGCGAATGGTTTTTTGATAATGAGTTTAAGATAGATTGAATTTTATAATGATAAATATTTAAGAAATAAAATCTAAATTTTATTTTGTTTAATGATTTTCAATATCCGCGTATGTGTTTTAGGAGCGGCCGCCAGGATATCCCGTTTCTCAATCCGCCAATCTCGTCCTTGAAAATCCGTAACTTTTCCGCCCGCTTCTTTAACCAATAAGGCGCCGGCGGCAACGTCCCAGGCCCAAGTGCCGGGGATCATGATTGAGGATAAGCGGCCGCTGGCGACATAAGCCATTTCAATCGCCGCACTGCCGAGCTGGCGGCAATCCAGCGCATGTTGTTTCTGATAGCTGAAATATTTCAACATCCTTTTAATGTCTTTGATTTCCCGGCCATGACAAAAAGCGTTTAGGGCTTTTATCGGGGAATCGTTAACCGCTATTCTTTTATTGTTCAAATAAGCGCCTTGGCCAAGCGCGGCGTGGAATAATTCTTTTTGCAGAGGCGCATAGACCGCGCCGAGAACCAATTCTCCTTTATAAGCCAAGGCGATAGACACCGACCAAAGCGGATTATGCATGAAAAAATTAGTCGTGCCGTCAAGCGGATCAACTATCCAGAGATAATCGCCCGTTTTATTGGTCCGGCCGGATTCTTCGGATAAGATCTGCTGGCCGGGAAAATTCTTTTTTAAAGCGCTTAGGATTATTTTTTCGCTCCTTAAATCCGCCGCCGTCACTAAGTCGCGCGGCGTTTTTAATTTTACTTGGGAAGCGTCCAAGTGTTTATAATCTTTAATGATGGCGTCGCCGGCCTGTTTTATCGTTTTCAGGAGGACACTTTTATATTTCGCGAACTTATCCATACTAGTTATTGGGTTTGTTTATTAAGATGCTTAGACGGTTAGAATTTATAATGGTCGGATTTATTTCAAATCAGCAATGATTTTTAAATCCAATTTTTTAGCGGTCGTATCCAGGACAGCGAAAGTGGCTTGGTGGAACGTCCCAGAGACATTGCCGGGATTGGCTATTATTGTTTCACCGTCGTGTCCCAGCCAAGGCTTATGGGTATGGCCGTAAAAGATAAAATCTGGCGTTGTCGGCGTCAACTTTAAAACTTTTTTAATATTTTTCGGCTCATGGCAGAAACCGATAGTCAACCCGCCGATTTTTTTCAAGCCGATTCCGCCGCTGTCTCGGATATTTTTATATTCAGCCAGCTCGCCGGCGCGATAAATTTCCATATTGCCGCTGACCATAAAAATCTCGCCGGGAAAATTCTCGGCGAGATAGTTTATAGTTTCTAAAGTCGTGATATCGCCGAGCTGAATTATTTTTTCAACTTCATTTCGCCCGCACCAGTCCAGGCATTTTTTTAAATTGGCGATATTATCGTGAATATCGGAAATAATGGCGATTAGCATAAGCGCGGCGATTTATTTTTTTCCTCTCAACTTTATTTCGTAAGCCATCTGTTCCAGTTTCCGTAAATGACCGCGCGCTTGATCATATTTGGTGCGCAGATATCCGGTCATGTCGAAGTCTATTAATTGGGTCATGATATCTTCGGCGCTTTTTTTAATCTTGGCGACATCATTAAATTTTCCTTGCGCCGCCCGATTGGTCGCGTAACGAACCAACTCGCCGATCAGGTCGCAGATGCCGCCGAGATAACCCTCGTAATCAAGCTGAAGTTCGGGGGTGGCTTCAATTTTTTTATTCTTAATAACGGTATAAAAAGTTTTTCCTTCCAGATATTCTTCGACCGCCGCTTTATAAGCGCCTTCTTTATTTAATCTAGTCTGGCCGAAACGCCCCGCCAAATTCTTCAGATTTTTTTCATTCTCTTCCAGTTTAAGCTCGGCCGTTTTGAAATCCTGGCGTTGAATAGCAAAAATGGTTTTTTTCGCTTCAAACAGAACGCCATTTGAGGCGCTGATAATCTGGCGGCGCTCGGATTCATTAGCTTGATAGTCTTTTTTGAGCTGTTCTAAAAATTTTTGATTGATCATATATTTTTTAGGCGCGCTTAAGTTACCAGATTACTCTTAAGCGCTTAAACTACTCTGAATACCTCGTCCAGACTGGTTTCGCCGGCCAGCGCTTTTAAGACGCCATCTTGGAGCATGGTTATCATGCCGCCGGCAATCGCCGCTTTTTCAATGTCCGCGTCGGTAACGTTTTCGGTTTGGATAAGTTTTTGGATAGTCGGATTCATAGTTATGGTTTCATATAAGCCGAGGCGCCCTTTATATCCTATTTGGCCGCATTTGATACAACCGACTCCGGTATAAAAAACGAGGCTGGAAGGGATGGCGACATTGGGATTTTTGATTGAGCCTAAGATATTCTGGACGTATTTCATTTCTTCCGGTTTTAAGTCAACAGTTTTTTTGCAGTAAGGACAGAGTTTTCTGACTAGGCGCTGGCCGATGGTAAATTCGATGGAATTCGCTAAAGTTTGGCGGTCGACACCAAGCCCGACGAAACGGGAAATCGCGCTGGCCGCCGAGTTCGCGTGGATGGTTGATAAGACTAAGTGGCCGGTCAGAGACGCTTCAATCGCGATTTTCGCGGTTTCACTATCGCGGATTTCTCCGATCATCATGATATTAGGATTCTGGCGCAAGAGGGAGCGCATGGCGGAGGCGAAAGTATAGCCGCGCTCTTCGTCAATCTGGGTTTGCATGACGCCGGCGAGCTGGTATTCAATCGGGTCTTCAACCGTAATTATCTTAACATCCGGTTTGTTTAATTTATTCAAGATACTATATAAAGTCGTGGTCTTACCGCTGCCGGTCGGGCCGGTGGTGATTATGATGCCGCGAGTCTTCTTCATCGCTTCTTGCAGGGAAGCATAAGCGATGGAAGTTATGCCGAGCTTATTCATATCCAGGTTCGCCGCCGAGGTGGAGAGCAGACGGATAACAATGGTTTCACCGTAACCGCCGGCAATGATAGATAAACGGCAATCGATCTTATTGTCCGGCAGATAAATCGCGAAACGGCCGTCAAAAGTCGCGCGGCGGATATTAGTGGGAGCGCCGGCCAGGATTTTTATTTCCGATAATAACGGCAAGTAACTGGTTTTCGGCAAATTAAGAATATCATGCAAGACGCCGTCAATGCGGAAACGGACTTTAACGTCTTTTTCGGTCGGTTCGATATGAATATCGCCGGCATCGCTGATGGCGCCGAGCGCCATGACCAGATTTATCAATTCGCCGGTAGGAATTCCTTTGACAATCTTAGGAATTTCCGCGATATTATGGCTTAATTCTTCAGCTCTTTTAAATTCGTCTGGTTTAATCTTCACTCCGCGACCGATGGTCTGCGAGATGACGATATCATATAATTCGTCGATATAACCAAAATCACCGCTGACGCGATAGACCTCTTCAACGGAAGTTATGCCGTCCAAAACTTTCAGGATGCCATCTTGGAGTATGGTGATCATCCCGTCTTCAATCGCTTGCTGCAAGATTTTGAAAGAGGGCGCTTGGTCAATGGTTAATTGCTTGATCTTATCATTCATTGTGAAGATTTCGTAAATGCCGATTCGGCCTTTGTAGCCGATAAAGTTGCATTCGGCACAACCCGGTCCGACTTTATAAATTGTCGGCAGGGTGGCCGGAACGCTGACGCCGGCCTTAGGCGATAAGACCGCCAAAATCCTATTGACCTGTTCGGTTTCGAAATTTTCTAGCTTATGTTCAACGCGGCAATGCGGACAGAGTTTTCTGATTAGACGCTGGCCGATAACGACATTAATAGACGGGGCTAAGAAATATGGCTTAACTCCGATATCTATCAAGCGCGGAATAGAGCTGGCCGCGTCGTTAGTATGTATGGTCGTTAAAACTAAGTGGCCGGTCAAAGAAGCCTGGACGGCGATTTCCGCGGTTTCTAAATCACGAATTTCTCCGACCATGACGATATTCGGGTCTTGGCGCAAGATAGAACGCAAGCCGTCGGAAAAAGTATAACCGCGCTTTTCATCGACTTGACTCTGGTTTATGCCTTTAAGATGATACTCAACAGGATCTTCTAGAGTGATTATTTTGGCGCTCGGTTGATTTAATTTATTTAAAATGGCGTATAGGGTTGTGGTCTTGCCGCTGCCGGTCGGACCGACAGTCGCTATCAATCCGTTCGGCTTGGCGATTTCTTTCATTAGCAAAGGCCTGATTTCCGATCTGATTCCTAAACTCTCAAATTCCAAAACAGTTGTGGTTGAGTCTAAAAGACGCATCACGACGCTTTCTCCATACGCGGTCGGGAGGAATGAACAGCGAACCTCTATCTTCTTATCGGATAAATAAATAGTATAACGTCCGTCTTGCGGTTTGTTCTCAATATTTATCTTGACGCGGGATAGGATCTTTAAGCGGGCGACTATCTTATTCCATTTAGCTCGACTGATAACGGCCGCTTCTTGCAAGACGCCGTCAATCCTGATTCTGATGGCGACGCCATTTTCTTCGGCTTCAACATGAATATCGCTGCCGCCGACTTTTAGAGCCGTCGCCAGCATCAGGGTGACGATATCGGTGATATTCACTTCGTTTATTTTTTCATTCAAGCTTTTGTAACTACTGATATCTTTTTTGAATTTTTCCAAATTCTCTTCGGTTATTTCGACGCCGCTTTCGTATTTTTTGATCTTCGGCAGGGATTTATAGGCCTCAAGCCCGATCGCGAAACTGGTCAGGGAGATCAAATATAATTTGGTGTCGGCGAAATACTGGTCGCCGAGACGGGTTAATTCGTCTTTTACTTCAGTCGTCGGACTAACGCAGCCGAGGCGGATATTTTTTCCGTCATAATAAAAACAGATGGCGCCGATTTCTTGGGCTCTTGCTTCTTGAATAAGCGACAAGGCTTCGGGGCTGATCGGAAAACCGGTCAGACTGACATAATCAAAACCAAGCTGAGCCGCCGCCCGCTTGGTTTCTTTTTCAATTTCTTTTTCTTTTATTTCCCCCTGTTTTTTAGCAAAACGACCGGCGACGCTTTCTTCGTCATCGGTCGGATTAATCAGATTTTCAATGGAATCGAGATCACTCATAGATTTGGGGAGCTAATTATTTTTTTGTGTTTGTCCGGTAGCGTCCGAAAAGACGTTCCAGTTTCGCTTCGCCGCCCTCTTCTTTTAATTGCCAGAACAGACCGGTCCAAGCGGCGGTCTGGAAAGTCGCTAAGACGGATCCGAAGGTGACAACCGCCACTATCGCCAAGAAGAGGATTAAGATTATTAGCCAGAAAAGATTGAGCATCAAACCGAGTAAGCCAAGCGGTAATAAGAATAGAGCCAGGAAAATCAGAACTAGGCCGCTGAAGAGGAAATTAAACAGGAATAGAATAACGGCCATCTCTAAACTGACGAGCCAATTGTTACGGAACAGTTTCGCGCCCGCTTCTAAGGAAGCGACGAAAGATCTATTGGTTATGACTTTATAAGCGATGGCGTATTTAATCAAGAGCGATAGGCTCATGGCCAGCGGAATAAAAATAACAAAAATGATGACATAAACGGCGAATAAGACCGAGGCGTTGCTTATCGCCATGAAAAGAAGAGGCAGGCCGACGATGAAAACAACAAAATAAATCAAGATTTTTATGAAGACATTTAAGCCCAGCACCGGCCAAAAATGACGATAGCCCTCGCTAAGGCTGTCGCGGACGCTTAAATTTTCCGGTTTTTTCTTGGCGGTTAAGATCTTTTTCACGCTGCCGACTAGAGCCGCTTGAGAAGTGATGGCCAGCCAGATAAAGGAAATTAATAAAATCGCGGTGATAAGCAATATGGATAAGGTGTTCAGAATCATCCAGAAGTCCTGTTGGAACAGATTGGCCAGTCCCAGGCAGAAATTTTTTAAGATATCACCGACAGTCAGGATGCTCCCGAGCTGGAAATATGAGCCCTCAATCGGATTTCGGCCGAGGTTTTGCGTTATCACTTGGTATTCCCAAGAACCGCCGCCGGCCACTAAAGAGGCGAATAATCCCAAAAACCACAAATATTTGTGTTTCCAGGTGATTACCCAAGCTTGTTTCAAGATGTTTCTGTGTGAAAACATAAGATTAAAAATTAATTGAAAAATTCAAAAAAGTCTGATATTATTATAACATAATTTTTTAATTATACCAAAGGATTAATATCTATATATGCCTAAAGTTATAACCGACAAAAAGCTGGTGGCGGAACTGTTAACCAGGGGGGTGGAAAAAATTTATCCGAGTTACGCCGATTTGGAGAAAAAACTTTTAAGCGGGGAGAAAATCCGGCTTTATTGCGGTTATGACCCGACCGCTTCGTCTTTACATATCGGTAACGCCATTTCTATCAATAAACTGGGACAATTCCAGGCTTTGGGGCACGAAGTGATCTTCTTAGTCGGTGACTTTACCGGGCTTATCGGCGATCCGACCGACAAGAAAGCGACGCGTCGGAAAATGACGCGCGAGGAGATTTTAGCTAACGCCGCTCATTATCAGGAACAAGCCTCGGCTTATCTGAAGTTCGACGGCGATAATCCGGCCAAGATAATGTATAACAGCGCCTGGAACGATAAATTAACTTTTCGCGAGCTGATAGAATTATCGTCTAATTTTACCGTTCAGCAGATGATTCAGCGCGATATGTTTCAGGAAAGATTAAAAGAAGAGAAGCCGATTTATCTTCATGAGTTCTTATATCCGTTAACCCAGGCTTACGACAGCGTGGTGCTGGACGTGGATCTGGAAATCGGCGGCAATGACCAGATGTTTAATATGATGTGCGGCCGGGATCTGTTAAGGACTCTCAAAAATAAAGAAAAATCAGTTTTGACCATGAAGCTTCTCGCCGATGGGAGCGGCAAAAAAATGGGCAAGAGCGAAGGGAATGTGGTTTTTTTAAATGTTGCGGCTAATGATATGTATGGTCAGGTAATGTCTTGGCCGGACGGAATTATTATTTCCGCCTTGGAATTATGTACGCTAGTCCCGATGGCCGAAGTCAAAAAGATTGAGGCCGAATTAAAGCCGGGCCAAGCTAACCCGCGCGATTTTAAGATGAAACTCGCTTTCGAGATTACGAAGATTAATCGCGGCCAGGCGGCGGCGGAGAAGGCTCAAGAAAATTTCGTGAGCACCATCCAGAAAAAGGAGATACCGGAAGAAATCGGGGTCTATCAGGCTATAAAAAAACAGAACACCTTGATTGATCTGCTGGTAGAAACGAAATTCGTTAAAAGCAAGACCGAAGCGCGCCAAAAAATCGAAGAAGGGGCGATTAAGATCAGGCCGGAAAAGAACGGGCAGGCCAATGTCGGCGAGATGACGGTTATAAAAGACGTGAAGAAAGAAATAAACTTTGACGGCGAGATGACCTCGGTTATCATCCAGAAAGGAAAATTTAATTTTATTCGAGTGATTCTATAAATGTATCGGGCGTCTAGGCGGCGACCTTATAAGATATGTATATATTAGAAGACTTAAAATCAAAGATTGCCTCCGCCTTAAAACTGGAAAGGGCGAATTTTTCTTATCCGCCGAATCCGACCCTGGGGGATTTGAGTTTGGCTTGTTTTGAAGCGGCCAAAGCGCAACAAAAAAGTCCGGCGGAGTTCGCCTCAAACCTGGTGACGGAACTGAAAGCCGATAAAGAACTAAAAAAATATTTTTCCGACATCAAGGCGGCCGGTCCCTATCTTAATTTTTTTATTTCCCCTGAATATCTGGCTGATTTGGTCGTTAAACAGGTAAAAAAAGAGAAGACCGCGTATGGATTCAATGAGAGCGGCGCGAATAAGTCGGTCATGATCGAATATTCTAACGGTAATACGCATAAGGAATATCATGTCGGGCATCTGCGCAATATTTCTTACGGCGACGCCGTCAATAATCTTTTGCGCGCGAACGGCTGCCATTCTATTCCAGTTTCTTATGTTAATGATTTCGGAATTCATGTCGCCAAGACGATTTGGAATTGGCGGAAGAATCCGAATTACGCGGATCAGCCGGAGAATAAAGGTTATCTTTTAGGCAAATGTTATGCCGCGGCCAACCGAGAACTGGCCGTTAATCCGGAATATAAGGAAGAAGTGGGAAAAATTATGACGGAAATTGAAAACCGGAGCGGCGCTAATTATAAATTTTGGCAAGAAACCAGGGGCTGGAGCATCGATTATTTTACCTCTATATATAAGGAGTTGGATATTAAATTTCAACATATTTTTTACGAGAGCGAAGTGATTGACGCCGGCTTAAAGTTGGTGAAAGAATTATTGGTTAAGGGGGTTTTAAAAAAGAGCGAAGGGGCGATTATCGCCGATTTGGAAAAATACGGCCTTGGCGTCTTGCCGATTATCCGTTCCGACGGGACAGCGCTTTATCCGGCCGCCGATTTGAGCTTAGCTTCGGAAAAATTTAAAAAATATGACCTGTCCCGTTCTATCTATGTCGTTGATGTCCGCCAAAGTTTATATTTCCAGCAGCTGTTTAAGATTCTTGGGCTCATCGGCTACCGGCAGCCGCTAATTCACTTGACTCATGATTTTGTGACGCTTCCGGGCGGGATGATGTCTTCGCGCACCGGTAATGTCATCACTTATCAGGAATTGCGCGATAAGCTTTTCGCCAAATTGTCAGAAGAAACCGGTTCCCGTCATAAAAACTGGACCGCCGGCCGAATTAAGGAGGTGGCCATGTCCCTAACGATCGCGACGATCAAATTTGAAATGCTTAAAGTCAGCGCCGATAAGATAATCACTTTTAATATTGACGAGGCGGCGCGCTTTGACGGTTATACGGCTTGTTATTTGGAGTACGGTTATGCTAGATTAAAGAGTATCGTCCGCAAAAAAGGTTTCAGTCTCGGCGGCGCCGATTTAAATCGGCTGACCGAGCCGAAAGAAAAAGAATTATTGGTCAGAATGGCGAAATATCCGGAAGTGATTGCTTCCGCCGGAGAGAAATATAGTCCGAGCGAAGTCACCAGATATCTATTTGAGCTGGTTCAACTCTTCAACGACTATTATCATGAGATTAATATCTTAAAAGCGGAGCCGAAGATAAGGAAAGCGCGCCTGGCTTTAATTAAAGCGTTGGCCCGGGTCTTGCATAACGGTTTTGACATTTTAGGACTCAAGGCGCTGGAAGAGATGTAAAAAAAGACGGCTTTGATAAAACAACGCTTCAAAAAATGGATAGAAGCCAGAAATATATGAAGAAAAAAGAAGCTGACAATTCTTTGGATAAGATCATTTCCCTCTGTAAGCGGCGCGGATTTGTTTTTCCGTCTTCGGAAATTTACGACGGTTTCGCGGCGGTTTATGATTTCGGACCTTACGGCGTGGAACTGGCTAATAATATCAAGAAAGAATGGTGGAAAGCGATGACGCAGTTGCGTGACGATATCGTCGGGCTTGATTCGGCGATTTTTATGAACCCAAAAATCTGGGAGGCGTCGGGACACGTCAAAGGCTTTTCCGATCCTTTAACTGAATGCCGGAAATGCCATACGCGTTTAAGGTTAGACGCGTTATTGGAAGAAGCGGGAATCTTTGCCGATGAAAAAATGACCGAAGAGGAAATTAATCGTATTTTTGACGAGAACAAAGAAAAAATTAAATGTCCGGCTTGCGGCGCCAGTGATTTTACGCCCGGCCGCAAGTTTAATCTGCTCGTTCAATCCAATCTCGGAAACTTTACCGGCGATTGGACCAAAGAACCGACCTATTTGCGCGGCGAAACCTGCCAAGGAATTTATGTTAACTATAAAAACGTTCTTGATTCGGCCCGCGTGAAGATTCCTTTCGGCATCGCCCAGATCGGCAAGGCCTTCCGCAACGAAATCACGGCCCGCCAATTTATTTTTCGGACGCGCGAATTTGAGCAGATGGAGATGCAATATTTCGTTAAGCCCGGTGAGGACATGAAATATTTTAAGGAGTGGAAAGAAGCGCGTTGGCAGTTTTATTTGGGTTTGGGAATCAATCCGAATAATTTAAAATGGCATAAACATGAAAATCTGGTCTTCTACGCGAAAGAAGCGTATGATATTGAATATCGTTACCCCTTCGGTTTTAAGGAATTGGAAGGAGTACATGCCCGCGGCGATTATGACTTGACTCAGCATTCCAAATATTCCGGCCAAGATTTGAATTATTTGGATCCGGCGACGAACGAGAAATTCACGCCGCATATTGTCGAAACTTCCGCCGGTGTCGGCCGAACTTTTTTGGCGGTACTTACTGAAGGCTATCAAGAAGAGGCGTTGGAGGGAGAAACGAGAATAGTTTTAAAACTTCTGCCCAAGCTCGCGCCGATAAAGATTGCGGTTTTCCCCTTGTTAAAGAATAAGCCCGAGTTGGTGAGTAAAGCGCGGGAGATATTTGATAAATTAAAGCTGACCTGGCGCTGTGAGTTTGATGATAACGGCAATATCGGCAAGCGCTACCGACGTCAGGATGAGATTGGCACTCCTTATTGCTTAACGGTTGATTTTGATACTTTAACTAATTCGGAAGTGACGGTGCGCGATCGCGATACTATGCAACAAGAGAGAATTAAGATAGTTGATTTGGAAAATTTTTTTCGTTCCCGTTTATAAAAATCGAAGAAACTCTTGTGAAGAAAAAAATAAAAATCCGTCGCTCTCGGAATCGAGCGGCGGGTTTTTTTATGGCAAAATAAAAAAAATGTTCGGGCGCGCGCCCAAAAAACAAAAAACTATTGCTACTTATTTCAATAAGTTATATAATTAAGACAAGAAGTAAAATTTTTTAAAAAATAAAATAAATAGATTCTAATTTATTTAAGAGAGGGGGTGATATTATGAAAAAGAAAGCTGCAAAAAAAGCTGTCAAGAAAGTCGCCAAGAAAAAAGTCGCCAAGAGACCGGCGAAGAAGGCGGCCAAAAAAAAGACTGCTAAAAAGAAAAGATAATTTTTAAAATTTATTTTATTGATAAATTTTATTGATTTGAAAATTATACAGAAACCGGCCTGCGGAATCAGGGTGGTTTTTGTATTAGGGGAATAAATCGAGGAACGAGCTATTGAAAAAGAAGCTGAAAAAGCTATTGAAAAAGCCGTCAATTATTGATGACGGCTTTTACGAGCGAAGCGTTTTTGGCTTTTTTTTAATTTTCTGATTACTTGTTTAGTTTTTTAAAATTAACAAATTTAGGAGTTCCTGGGATTGCGACCTGACCGGAAAGTGTGCCGATTTTAAGTTCGTAAGCGGCGCGGCATAAACTTTTTGGTCGGATGTTCTCGTAGTCGAGAACTAAAGTTTCTTTTCCGCTAATCAGGTCGACTTTTATTTGGATTGTTACATCGGCGATAACCATTTCGCCTAGAAATTTTTCGTCGTCTGTATAAAAATTTCTGAAGATCTGTACTCCATTCTCAATCGTTAACGTTCTACGATAGTGGAGAGGAATACAAAGAATCTCAACTCCTTCTTTTAACTCCTTCCCCTTTGGAACCAATAGGTAATGGCTCGGCACCAATCTCAGACACAAGTCATTACTTGGCGGTACCTTTATTAGGACGTCTGAGCGCCTGTATTGCTCTGTAAAATTTGCGTCTACGAATTTTGGGCCGTCTAATCTCTTGATGCGCTCGCGCAGTTTAGTCTTCGTTAATTTTAGCAGGTCTCCGTTAAAAATCTCTTTTTGGATCCAGTTTTTTATGACTGCCGGAGATGCGTTTTCTGGTAATTCAGTGAATTTTGTCATGATTAATCCTCCTTGGTTTATTTTAGTTTATTTAATTTTTAAAGTATGAACCAATTATATAACATTTATTAGTTTTTGTCAAGGCTTTAACTTTTCTTCATATTTGATCTTTTATAATAGTAAGATGATATCTATATAATAGGAGGCGATAAACAACCCCGGCAAGTAAACTGATTAGACCCATGATTTAGATCAATAATCCATAAATAATATGAAGAAAAATAGATTAAAATCGTCTAATATTATTAAAAAAACAGCTCTAGCTCTGGCGGCGCTTTTCGGACTTATTTTACTTATTTTTACGATTTTTGGGCGACCAAATCACAAATTGGAGCTTGTTTTTTTGGATGTTGGTCAGGGGGACGGCACGCTAATTAAGACTCCTGACGGCCGAACGATCCTGATAGACGGCGGACCGGATAATAAGGTTTTGTGGGGGTTAGGGAAAAATTTACCTTTTTATCGTCGGCGGATAGATTTTTTAATCCTCAGCCATTATCATGATGATCATTTTGTCGGTTTAATAGAGATTATTAAGCGTTATCGGGTCGGAACCCTGATTTATTCGGGCAAAGCCCCTGATTCTTTATTGATTCTTGAACTTTTAAAAGTCGCCTCTCAATATAAAGTAGAATTAAAGGCTTTAAGCGGCCAAGCGGACTTATCTTTCGGTCCGACCTGTAATTTAAGTCTATTGAATCCGATTATTTTGGGGATAAAAGAGGACCCCAATAATTCTCTAGTTTCCCGGCTGGACTGCAGTGGTCGACGGTTTCTATTGGCCGGCGATAACCCGGCGACGGCGGAGAAGGCGCTTCTTATGTCCGGCTGGCCCTTGGAAGCTGATATTTTCAAGGCCTCGCACCACGGTTCGAACACTTCTAATGGCGCGGCTTTTTTGGAAAAAATCAATCCGCGTTTGATAATTATATCAGTCGGGGCGGATAATCGCTTCGGTCATCCCGGCAGTTTTTTCTTGGAAAGGGCAACGGCTCTCGATATTCCAATCAAAAGAACGGATATTGAGGGCGACGTTAAAATTTTTGCTAAATAATGCTTAATAATAACCAAAAAAGTCAAGGAGACGCGGTTGACCGAGGGGATTTGGTTTGTTATAATAAAGATAAGGTTTCATAGCCTATTTTTATTGATTACTTATATGATTATTACCTGGCAAGGACATTCCTGTTTTAAGATTCAAGATAAGATCGGACCCGAAGGCGTGACCGTCGTGACTGATCCGTTCCATAAAGAAGTGGGATTGAAGGTTCCTAATTTTGAAGCGGACATCGTGACGGTTTCGCATCAGCATTCTGATCATAATAATACCGACGCCTTACGCGGCGCTCCTTTTATCATTGATTGCGCCGGTGAATATGATTTTAAAGGCGTCTTAATTGAAGGGATTGATTCTTATCATGACGAGAAAGAAGGCGCCGAGCGCGGCGGTAATATTATTTATCGCATAGAAATTGATGATGTTTCCGTAACTCATCTCGGTGATTTAGGGCATGTGCTCAGCGACGCGCAGATAGAAAAATTAGCCGGTACTGATATTTTACTGATTCCGGTCGGCGGCAAATATACCTTGGATGCGAAAAAAGCGGTGGAAGTAATTTCTCAGATTGAACCGCGCATTGTTATCCCGATGCATTATAAAACCAAGGATTCTAAAAATGAACAATTAGATATTGACGGGATAGAAAAATTCATTAAAGAGATCGGTTTGACGCCGACCTACGAAGAAAAATTGAAAATTTCCAAGAAAGATCTGCCGCCGGAAGATATGGAACTGGTTATTTTGAGTATTTAATTCAATTAATTTTTATCATGATTATGTCACACCCCAGAAATGACTTTCCCTTGTCTTTGTATCGGACCAAGGCGGAAAGCTTGACGAAGAAGTTTAATCTTATGAACCCCGCCGATCGTCGCGAATATTTTGAAGCCAAAGTCGGTCGCGAAATTACGGCCTTAAGAGAGCATTTTAAAACCGATACTTTCATCGCCTATTGGTTAGGCAAGAAAAATTCCGGCAAAGGCACTTATTCTAAGCTGATGATGGAAATTTTCGGCGCCGATAAAATCAGTCATGTTTCCGTCGGCGATATCGTTCGTCGTTTAACCGCTGATTTAAATGATCCGGTCAAGAAAGAAGAATTGTTAAAGTATTTTGCCGCCCATTACCGCGGCTATATTTCCATCGATGAAGCTATCGCCGCTTTTCTCAGTCGGGATACCGCCTCTCTTCTGTCGAATGAGTTTATCCTGACCTTAGTTAAAAGGGAAATTGATCTGTCTCCTAAAAAAATTATTTTTATCGACGGTTTTCCTCGGACCTTGGATCAGATTTCTTACGCTCTGTATTTCCGAAATTTGATTGATTATCGCCAGGACCCGGATGTTTTTATCGCGATTGATATACCGGAAAATGTTTTGGACGAGCGCATGAGGGCGCGGGTAGTTTGTCCGATTTGCCAGACGCCGCGCAATCTGAAATTATTGGCCACTCTGGAAGTCGGTTATGATCAAGCCAAGAAAGAATTTTATCTGATGTGCGATAATCCGAGTTGTAACAAAGCGCGGATGGTAGCCAAAGAAGGGGACAGCTTAGGGATTGAAGCGATTCGGGAACGTTTAGAATTGGACGATGTCCTGATTAGAAAAACCTTTTCTCTCCACGGCGTCCCGAAAATAATGTTGAGAAACTCCATCCCGGTAAGCGCCGCCCTCGAATTAATCGACGATTACGAAATGACGCCGGCTTACAGTTACCAACTGGAGGGAGATAAAGTTAAGACTATCGAGGGACCCTACGTAGTTAAAGACGATGAAGGGATAGACTCCTACAGTCTGATGGCTCCGGCGGTCGTTATCTCTCTGATTAAACAGCTTTACGCCATTTTAATTAAAAAATAGTTGAGAAGAAGAGCGGCCGGAACAAATAAAAAATAATTATGAATGAAGACGAGAAGAAAAAAGTATTCATGATGCGCGTCATCATCGGCAGCGTCGCTTTTATTATTTTGATTCTCTGGGGGTTTAATTTGAAGAATGTCTGGCAAGATAGCCGAAATAATAATCAAGCTTCCAGCACCGCCTGGTCGAGTCTTAAGAATGATTTGGGGAAGACCCTAGACGAGGCTCAAATTAAGCTTAATAAGATAAAGGGAGATAAGGCGGCCGCGGAGAAGAAAGCCGGCGATGAATTCTTATCCGGATTATTAGAAGAAGCGACTAAGAAGGCTTCTTCATCGGCGCTAATCGCGACTTCTTCCGCTGTCGTTGCGACCTCGTCGCCGATTTTTTCGGCTACGTCAACGCCCAATGCCGGAAGAATTGCCTCTTCGACCAAGCCAGCCGCTAATTGTCCGCAATATATAGATTGTATGCCAACCATCGGCGCGACCAGACCTTGCGTCATACCGTCCGGTTGCGAAGGGATAACCTTAATCGCTTACTAACTTTTTCTTTATGCCTAAAATCGCCAAAGAAAAAATCCAGAATACTAAAGAAGAGCCGACAGAGGCTATCGCTAATCTGCGCAAGAAAACCGAATACGGTATCGTTGAAGAACAGCCGATAGTAGAAGAAATGGGTCGATCATACCTTGAATACGCGATGAGTGTTATTGTTTCGCGCGCTTTACCCGATGTCCGTGACGGTTTAAAACCGGTTCATCGCCGTATTTTGTACGCGATGTGGAGTGTCGGGCTAAAGGCCAACGCCAAATTCAGAAAATCCGCGACTGTCGTCGGTGAAGTTTTGGGTAAGTATCATCCGCATGGCGACAGCGCCGTTTATGAATCTATGGTCAGAATGGCTCAGGATTTTTCCATGCGTTATCCGCTCGTCAAAGGACAGGGTAATTTTGGTTCCATGGACGGAGACAACGCGGCGGCCATGCGATATACGGAAGCGAAATTATCCGCGGTGGCCGAAGAAATGCTTTTTGATATTGACAAAGATACGGTTGATTTTATTCCGAATTACGACGGCAGCCATAAAGAACCGCGCCTTTTGCCCTCTAAATTGCCGAACTTGCTTTTAAACGGCACGATGGGTATCGCGGTCGGCATGTCCACGAATATTCCGCCTCATAACTTAAAGGAATTGGCGGATGCGATTGATCATCTGATTACTAATCCCGAGGCGAGCGTTGAAGATTTGATGCAATTTGTCAAAGGTCCGGACTTTCCGACCGGCGGAATTATTTATGATAAGAAAGAAATCCTGGCCGCTTACGCGACCGGTAAGGGCGGCGTTGTCGTCCGCGGCAAGGCGGAGATCGAGGAGGAGAAGGGCGGCGGCTTCCGTATTATCGTTTCCGAAATTCCTTATCAGGTCAATAAAGCCGATTTGGTCGAGAAGATTGCCGATTTGGTCAGAGAAAAGAAAATTGAAGGGATTAAGGGTCTGCGCGACGAGTCGGATAAGGACGGCGTCCGCATCGTGATTGAGCTTAAGAGAGATTCCTATCCGAAGAAGATTTTAAACAGTTTATATAAGCATACATCTCTCCAGACGACTTTCCATCTTAATATGTTAGCTCTCATTGACGGCATTCAGCCGAAAGTCCTGACTTTGAAAATGATTCTGGAAGAATATATCAAGCACCGTCAAGAAGTGGTTCGCCGCCGGACTTTATTTGATTTAAATAAAGCCAAGGATCGCGCCCATATCTTAGAAGGCTTGATGATTGCCTTAAAGCATATCGATGAAATCATTAAGATTATCAAGGCGTCTAAAGACAAAGAGGTCGCCAAACTTAATTTAATCAAGAAGTTCAAACTTTCCGAAAGACAGACCGTGGCTATTTTAGAAATGCGTCTGCAGAATTTAGCGAACCTGGAACAGTTAAGAGTCGAGGAAGAATGGAAAGAGAAAATGAAATTAATCAAGGAGTTGGAAACGATTTTGGGATCGGTCGCCAAAATCCGGGCGATTGTCAGAGATGAACTAAAAGAGCTCGCCGATAAATATGGCGATGAACGCCGGACAGCAGTCGTCGTTCATGGCGTCAAGGAATTCAGCATGGAGGATCTGGTGCCGAACGAAGAAACAGTCGTGATGATGACGCGCGACGGCTATATTAAGCGCCTGGAGCCGGATACTTTCAAGGTTCAGGCCCGAGGCGGCAAAGGCGTCATGGGGCTCACGACCAAAGAAGAAGATACGGTGGATTTTATGTTCACTTCCCAGACTCATAACGACGTCTTATTCTTTACGACCAAGGGCCGCGTCTTCCAGCTTAAAGTTTATGAGATTCCGCAGGCTTCCCGGATCGCCAAAGGCACTCCGGTCGTTAATTTCTTGCAGCTTATCGGCGGCGAGCAGATTTCTTCTATCCTGCCTTTGGATAAAGCGGTTTTCAGCAAGTATTTATTTTTCGCGACCGCGCAAGGGCTCGTCAAGAAAGTGGAACTCGGCGCTTTCAGCAATGTTCGTCGCAGCGGTCTGATCGCCATCAAGATAAAGGAAGATGATAAATTAATTTGGGTCAAACCGACTTCCGGCTCTGATCATATCCAACTGATTACCGCTAAAGGACAGGCCATCCGTTTCAAAGAGACTGATGTCCGCGGGATGGGCCGCGGCGCCGCCGGCGTCCATGGCATCAGATTGCATAAAGCCGACGCTCTTATCGGTGTCGGTATTGCCAAAACCGATAAGGAAAGAAAACGCAATTATCAAATTTTAACTATCATGGCGCATGGTTTCGGCAAGCGTACGGATTTTTCCGCTTATAAGGTTCAGGGCCGAGGCGGCAGCGGCATCAAGACCGCGAAAGTTACCGACAAGACCGGTGATATCACCAACGCCTTCTTAGTTAACGCCGAGGCGATGGAAGGCCGTGATTTGATTATTATTTCCGACCAGGGCCAAGTTATCCGTACGCCGTTCAAATCAGTCAGCGTGCTTGGCCGCGATACGCAAGGCGTCAAGATAATGAGATTTAAGGAAAATAATGATAAAGTCGCCGGGGTTACTTGGGTCTAGGTCGAAGAAATTGAGATTAAAATAAATGTTTGATATATAAAAATCGGTTTTTATGTCCGATTTTTATTTAGTCTTGTCAACTTTAAAAAAGTCGGGGATTGGGCTATAATTCAAATATATGAATAATTATTTAATCGTCTTTTTTTTAATAATCCTGATAATCGGCGTCGCGGCCGTGATTTCTTTGCTTTTAAAGAAAAAAGACGGCACGGATGGCGGAAAATTAGACGCCCTGGCGGAACGTTTAATCCAGCAATCGGAAAAATTGGCGCAACTGTCCCAACAGAACGGTGAAATGCGCGGCGAATTGGATCGGAAATTATCAGAAACGCACCGCAGCAACCAAGATCAATTCGGCCAGACCGTCAAGATAGTCCAGAATATCAATGCCCAATCGGCGCGTCTGATTGCCGATGTGACCGAGAAGCTGACTAAACTGGACGAGACAAATAAGCAGGTTGTTAATTTTTCTTCCCAACTTCAGAGTTTGCAGGATATTCTCAAGAACCCGAAACAGCGCGGCGTTTTAGGCGAGTATTTTTTAGAAGAGACTTTGAGGAACGTCTTGCCGCCGGGTTCTTATGAAATGCAGTATAAGATGGGTAAGGACGAAAAAACCGGAAAAGATTTAATCGTCGACGCAGTCGTTTTCGTTAAAGATAAAATAATTCCGGTTGACGCGAAATTTTCTCTGGAAAATTATGAGCGGATTTTAAACGCGACTGACGCGGAGACCCGGGAAAAATTAGAGCAAGAGTTCAAGAAAGACCTCAAGAACCGGATTGATGAAACCGCCAAATATGTTCTGCCGGAACGAAAAACCCTGGAATTCGCTTTTATGTTTATTCCCTCGGAAGCGATTTATTATGATCTGCTCGTCAATAAAGTCGGCGCGGTTAAGACCAATACGCGCGACCTGATTGAATACGCTTTTCGCGACAAGAAAGTAATTATTGTTTCTCCGACTTCCTTTCTGGCTTATCTGCAGACGGTTCTCCAGGGTCTGAAAGCGATGCAAATAGAGGAAAAAGCGCTGGAGATACGGGCCAATATTGAAAAGTTGGGCAAGCATATGGCCGGTTATGATGAATTTATCAAAAAACTGGGATTAAGCTTATCAACGACGGTTAATCATTATAATAACGCGGCCGGAGAATTCAAAAAAATAGATAAGGATGTGATGAAAATTACCGGCGGCAAAAGCGAAATCGAAGTTTTAACGATTGAGCGTCCGAAACAGAGTTGATCACATGTCGGAATTTGAAATTAAACAAGAGCGTCGATTAAAAGAGGCGATTATCAAGGTGCTTGTCTTTTTTGATTTGTTCGATCATCCTTTGACCGCTTATGAAATCTGGATGAAGCTTGATAAAAAATGGGGCTTGGCCGAGATTTTAGATTTTTTAGATAAGGAAATATTAAAACCCGCCGCGGCTCTTAGTCAGAGAAGCGGCTTTTATTTTTTAGCCGGCCGCGAAGAAATTATAGGGATAAGACAGAAGCGCCATAATTACGGCGCCGAGAAAATAAAGATTGCCCGCCGGTTCGCGCGCGTTTTTTCACTTCTGCCCTACGTTAAAATGATCGCGCTGGCCAATTCGCTCGGCCAGTATAATTTACGCGCCGAGAGCGATATCGATTTTTTTATTATCAGCGCGCCGCGCCGCGTCTGGCTCACGCGCTTATACTGCACCGGACTGGCTAAGCTCCTAAATCGCCGCCCGAACGCGACCGGCAAGAAGGATAAGATCTGTTTAAGCTTTTATGTCGGCGCCGACCGCCTCTGTCTGGATGATTTACGCCTTCAGGGAGAAGACCCCTATTTTGATTATTGGCGTCGGTCTCTGGTTTTATTGTATAATAAGGACAAGACTTACGAACAATTCTTAGAAGCTAACGGGTTGTCTTCCGATTCAATGACCGTCGAGGCGCCCACATCCCTCGGACATAATATTTTCTTGGATAAATTGGAAATTTTGGCCAAGAAATTCCAATTAGCCATCCTGCCGTCCGGATTAAAGGCAAACATGAATAATTCCGACGGCGTCGTCATTAATGATTCAATCTTAAAATTATACCAGCGCGATCGGCGCCGGGAATACGCGGAAAAATATGGAAACAAAATTAACGAAATTCTTAAAGAAGACAATTGAATATTCTTTTTATGTTTTTGTTCTTCTTTTTCCTTGGCAGACTAAATTGATTTTACGGCCGGCCGACATTAATTTCAATGAGATCAGCCTTTATGTCAGCCATTTATTATTACTGGTGATTTTGATCGTCTTTTTTATTTATAAGCTCAAGCGTCCGGAAGAGGGCGGCGCCATTTCTTGGCTCTGGTGGGCTTTGGCCGGTTTGGAAATAGCGGTTCTTATATCCTTTTTTGTCGCCCCCGACAAAGTTTTGGCTTTTTATCATTATCTCCTGTTCTTGATGGGGGTCGGAGTTTTTTATCTGCTTAGAGAAGGGACGGAGAGCTTCGGCTATGAGGATAAATGTCTCGATCGAATAAAAATAATTTATGTTTTTTTAACCAGCTTATTTTTTCAAGCGGTACTCGGCATTTATCAATTTTTAAGCCAGAGTTCTTTCGTTTCTAAATATCTGGGGCTGGCCGCTCATAATCCGGAAACGCTGGGGACGGCGGTAATTGAGACCGCCTCCGGCCGCTGGTTGAGAGTCTATGGCGGGATGGATCATCCCAATATTTTTGGCGGGGTTTTGGCGATCGCTTTGCTTCTAACCGCTTATCTTTTAGCGAAAAAGAAGATAATTCGGACGAAGCAGGAAATCGGCGAATCCATCTTCTTATTTATTTTTTATTTTGTCTCTCTCTTCGCCTTATTTTTTACATTTTCGAGAACCGCCTGGATCGCTTATGCCGTCGGTCTGACCGTCCTCTTAATAAGCCTGATAAGACAAAAAGACCGCTGGGTTATCGGCCGTTATTTGGCGCTGATCTTCTTTTCCGGTGTCATGCTTTTTATTATCGCTTACCCCTATCAGTCGTTGCTTCAGGTTCGCCTCCAAGGCGAGACGCGCCTGGAGCAGAAATCGGTGAGCGAGCGTCGTGATTATTTAGGACAAGCGAAGGGCTTGATCAAGGGTCATTACTTAACGGGCGTCGGCGTCGGCAATTATTCTTTATTTTTAAGGCAGACAGATAATTATAAGAAAGCGGTTTGGGATTATCAGCCGGTTCATAATTTTTTCTTGCTTCTGTGGGCGGAAAGCGGAATTTTTGCCTTGTTTTTATTCGGCGCCTTCCTCGTAATGATGGTTAAAAAAAATCGCCGCGCGGTATATTCGGGAGCGATTTTAACGGCGTTAATCGTTATCATGTTGCTGGATCATTGGCTCTTGAGCCTGCCTTTCGGTTTATTATTCTTATTCCTAATTCTCGGGCTGATTTGAGGACGGTGTTTTATTTCATAATTCTTTTGCAGAAACAGCAAATCAGCGGTCAGATTTTTCAGAGTTTTATTTAAGACGGCGGCGTCAGCGCGACCGTCTTTTTTAATCCGCTGTTTCAGCAAATCCAAAACGGTCGCGATGGTACCGAAATAATCAGCGCTTTTAATATGGAATTTGACGCTCGCTTCGTCTTTTAGCGAATGTATAATTGGAGTTAGTTGGTATTTTTTAGGCATGAATTAAATAATACTGGCGAATTTATTTTTACCGATAATGAGATGATCTAAAACTTCAATATCCAGGATATTTCCGGCTTCGATCAGCTTGTTGGTTATTTCGATGTCGGCCTTAGTCGCTTTAATCATTCCGGAAGGATGGTTATGGGCGATGATAAGGGCGGCGGCGGAATATTCCAGGGCCGGACGGAAGACTTCACGCGCTTGAACCAAGGAAGAATCTAAGGTACCGATGGAAATGACTTCGTCATGGATGAGCTGATAATGCGTATTAAGATAGAGGCCGCGGAATTGCTCCTTATTAAGGCTGCCCATATCTTTTAAGTATTCAAAAGCTTGCTTGGCGGTCCTGACGGTGATTGATCCTCCGGGTTTTTTCTGGTAAAAACGGCGGCCAAGCTCAAAACAGGCGACTATTTGGCAGGCCTTTACCAAAGGAATTTTTAAATCTCGTTCAATAACGCTCGGGTCTTTCTGGTAGGCGATGCCTTTTTCCCCGTATTCTCTCAGCAAACGGCTGGACATAGAATATACTTCTTCTTTTTTCGTGCCCACGCCCAGAACGATAGCTAAAAGTTCGGCGGAGCTAAGCGATCCGGCCCCGTCTTTAACCATTTTTTCGCGCGGTTTTTCTTCATCAAGCATGTCCTTGACGCGAAGAATCTTATATTGTTTGCTATGGTTCAGGACGAAATTCCGGTCGCTTATTTTATAAGGCATATTTTTCCTAAATTAATGATGATTGGCAGATTTCCTTACTTTGAATTATATCAAAGATGTGGTAAATTTAAAACATGAGAACGATCTGGCATTTAAAATGCCGAATAATTATATGAATAGATATAAAGTCAATATTTTGTCAAATAAGATGCCGTTGATTACGGTACCGATAAAAGGAGCGCCGACCGTGACCGCTTTAATCATAATCAAGGCCGGTTCTAAGTATGAAACCGCCGAGAGTAACGGCTTGTCTCACTTTTTGGAGCACATGTTTTTTAAGGGAACGGTTAAGCGCCCGAACACTTTAGCGCTGGCCAGCGAACTGGATTCCCTCGGCGGAGAATATAATGCTTTTACGGCCAAAGAATTTACCGGTTACTGGGTCAAGGTAGCGGCGTCAAAATTGCCGGCGGCTCTTGATATTATAAGCGACATGCTTTTGAATTCTAAGATCGAAACGGCGGAGATCGAGAGAGAAAAAGGCGTTATCATCGAAGAATTGAATATGTATGAGGACAATCCGATGATGCACGTGGAAGACGTTTTTGAATCCTGTCTTTACGGCGATACTCCGGCCGGTTGGGAAACTATCGGCACCAAGAAAAACATTTCTGGTTTCCAGCGCGCCGATTTTATTAAATATTTAAAAACGCAATACGGTTCTAAATCGACGTATATTATTTTAGTCGGCGGAATAAAAGAGGAAGCGAAAAAAGCGGCCGCGGCGATGTTTTCTGAATTTAAAGCAAACAAGTGGCGGAACAAGCCGGCGGTCCGAGAGACCCAGAAAACGCCGCAGACGCGGGTCGTTTATAAAAAAACCGATCAAATAAATATGTCTTTGGGCGTCCGCGCCTATCCAATCGGGCATCCGGATGAGTTCAAGATCAAGCTATTGTCCATAATTCTCGGCGGCTCGATGAGCTCGCGTTTATTCATCAGTCTGCGCGAACGCCACGGTTTGGCTTATTATGTTCGGACTATAAATGAGACATATTCCGATTCCGGTTATCTGACGACGCAAGCCGGCGTACCGATCGCGAAAACGGAAGCGGCGATTAAGATTATTTTGAAAGAATATAAAAATCTGACGACGGAACTTGTCGGCGCGTCGGAGCTGAAACGCGCCAAGGACTTATTGCAAGGCAAATTGTTGTTACAAATGGAAGCGACCGATAATCTCGCGACTTGGTACGCGCGCCAGGCGGTTTTGCGCCGAAAAATAATGACGCCGGGAGAATTTCTGAAGAAGATAAATAAGGTGACGGCGAGCGAGTTGCGCGCCGTGGCCAAAAAGATATTTAAGGACAGCGGTTTGAATCTGGCTTTGATCGGCCGGGCTGGAGCTGACAAGTTCAAAAGTATTTTGAAATTTTAATTTGATTAAATAAGCTTTTAGTATCGTTAGTATCGTTTAACTTAGCTTGATGATTATATTCTATAATCGCTAACATGCCTTCAGAATTGTTGAAACAATTAAATGAGGAACAACGGGCGGCCGCGACTCACGATCAGGGCCCGCTTTTAATAGTGGCCGGCGCCGGTACGGGCAAGACCACGGTTTTGATAAACCGCTTGGCTTATCTGATAACGGAGAAGAAAATAAAAACTGACGAGATTCTGCTTTTGACTTTTACGGAGAAGGCGGCCGGAGAATTGGAAGAGAGGGCGGATAAGATTTTGCCTTACGGCTATGTGGATTTATGGATCAATACTTTTCACGGGTTTTGCGAACGAGTGCTGAGAGAATTCAGCTTGGATATCGGGCTTAATCCCGGTTTTAAACTCTTAAATTCGACCGAGCAATGGGTTTTAATCAAGAAAAATTTAAATCGTTTCAATTTGGATTATTATCGGCCTCTCGGCAATCCGACTAAATTTATTTCGGAGCTGTTGCGGCATTTTTCCCGCCTGAAGGATGAAAATATTTCTGTCGCGGAATATTTAAAGTACGCGGAAGAGTTGGAATCCGATCAGGACGCCAGATTGAGCGGGAAAAAAATAGGTAAAAAGGCAAAATCATTACCTAAAGCGGGGGCCGAAGATGACGGCGAAGAATTGGAAATCGGCCGCATCCGAGAATTAGCCGACGCTTATCATGCTTATAATCAATTATTGTTGGAGAATAATTTTTTGGATTTCGGCGATTTGATTGTCTATGCCTTAAAGTTATTCAAAGAGCGGTCAAATATTCTGAAATTTTATCGCGCTAAGTTTAAATATATCATGGTTGACGAGTTTCAGGATACGAATTGGGCACAATATGAGCTGGTAAAAATATTGGTCGCGCCGAAAAATAATTTAGTGGTTGTGGGCGATGACGATCAGTGTTTGCCGGGCGAAACTTTAATTCTGGCTAAAACGGGCCGGAAAAAAATTAAAGATATCAAGACGGGCGATGAAGTGGCGACGGCCGTCGGGAAAGGGAGTTTGAGTTATAGCCGGGTCGGACATGTTAATAAAACAAAAAAAACCGCGCTGTTATTATCATTCGTTACTAAATCAGGCAAAAAAATAACAGCGACCGATAATCATAAAATGTTCTGTTTCATGCCCAGAATTTCCGGCAAGGAATATTTTTATGTTTATCTGATGTTTAAGCAGGAATTAGGCTGGCGTTTGGGCATGACTAATGATTTGGCGCTGCGCTTAAGGCTGGAAAGGTCGGCTGATAATATTATCGCCGTTGGCTGCTATCAAACTATGGCCGAAGCGCGCCATCAGGAAGTATTATTATCTTTGAAATACGGCATTCCCACGGTTTGTTTTCAGGAGAGAGACGGTATAATGGATAAAAAGATTTGGAGTTCCAAATTATATAAAGAATTGGATGTGGCGGCCGGTGTTCATCGTTTAGCTCAAGATTTGAATATTGATTTAGAAGCCTCACCCTATTGTCTGGAAGCGGTAAATCGCGGGAATAAATTGCGAATAAAGATCCATTTGGAAATGTGCTATCGGAAATATCATTCCAAGGTCGCCAAGGACGGTTTTCTTATTAATCCCGTTGTGGCGCATTTATTGTCAATCGACACCAGTGATCAGTTGACGATTTTTAAATTAGAGAAGATGGGTTTTAAAATCAACCCCGGCCAAATCGGTCGGAGATTGCGTTTGACCAGTCCGGATTTAAGCTATTTAGGAAAAATAGCGCGCCGGGTTCAAAAAGAAATCGGCGGATTCATAGAGCCGCAGATGAAAATCGGCAAGGTTAAAGAAAAATTTTTGAAAGCCATAATCGTCCCGGCTAAAAATATTTTTCCCGGTATGTCTTTGCCGATCGTAACGGATGGGGGCGTTATTTATGATCAGATTGTCAGCCGCCAAGCCAGCCGGAGAACAGGTTATGTTTATGATTTAGAAGTCAATCGGACTCATAATTTTGTGGCCAACGGCATCTTAGTCCACAATTCTATTTATAAATTCCGCGGCGCTTCGCTCTCCAATATCATGCAGTTTAAAGACGATTATCCGCGAGCCGAAGAAATAATTTTGACGGCGAATTATCGTTCGCGCCAAACGATTCTGGATTACGCTTATCGCTTTATCCAAAACAATAATCCCAACCGCTTGGAAACTAAATTGAAGATTGATAAGAAACTTGTCGCTCAAGGCGAGATCAATAAAATGAAATCCGCGGGGTCGGCCGTGAAGTTTTTGAATTTTGAATCGGCTCATGACGAGCTGTCATACGTCGCGCGGCGGATAACTGAACTTCATGAAGCGGATAACGGCCAGGAGGCGGGCGCAGGAGAAACTAATTGGTCGGATTTCGCGATTCTCGTGCGCGCCAACGATACGGCCGAAGCTTACGTTAAGGAATTGAGCCGCCAAAATATTCCCAACCAATTTATGTCTTGGCGCGGACTTTATTATAAGCCGATTATTCTGGATATCTTAGCTTTTTTCAGGCTGCTGGATAATTATCATGAATCGGCCGCGCTTTTCCGCGTCTTGAATATGGAAATATTCAAAGTGGCGCATCTTGATCTCGTAAATATCAATAAAACGGCGGCGCGTAAAGTTTGGTCTTTATATGAAGCTTTAAAGAACATCAACGCGATTTCCGGCGTCAGTCCCGAGAGCATTAAGAACATTAATAAGCTCTTGGCGCTGGTTGAAGAGTTTTCAAAAATGGCGGCGACGGCCAAGCCGACTAAGATTTTTTTGCGCTTCGCTTACGATTCCGGGCTGCTCGTCGGGTTAGATCACGACCGGGACCTGGAATTATTCTCATTTTTAAACCAGCTCTATCAGAAGATAAAGACTATGGAAGAAACTGAACCGGATTTGCGCTTGGGAGATTTTCTCTCGGCGATAAATATGGAACTGGAAGCGGGCGAGACCGGTTCTTTAAAACTGGATTTTGCCGATAGCGATACGGTTAAGATCATGACTATCCATGGCGCCAAAGGCTTGGAGTTTAAATATGTTTTTATTGTTAACCTGGTGGATAAGAAATTTCCGACCATCGCCCGCGGCGAAAAAATTGCTATTCCCGATGCCTTGGTTCGCGAAAAGCTGGCGGAAGCGTCGGACGCGCATCTGGAAGAAGAGCGCCGCTTGTTTTATGTGGCAGTAACGCGAGCGAAAGCGGAATTATATCTGACCGGCGCCAAGGATTATGGCGGAGCGCGTGAGAAGAAACCATCGCGTTTTATTTCCGAGATGGGGCTCGCGAGTGAAATCGGGCCGGAACTGACGCTGAGCGAAAAAAACGAATTTTTGCGCGATCTGCATTATCTTAACGCCCGCGAACTAACGCCGCTTGAAAAAAGCGCGGCGGATAAATATCCGCTCCCGGATAAATTTTCTTTTTCGCAATTGGCGGCTTATTCCACTTGCCCGCTCCAGTATAAATACGCTTTTATTTTAAAAATTCCCGCCTCCGCTGATAAGGCGTCGCTCGTTTTCGGCCGCGTGCTCCATAATACTTTATATAATTTTTTACTCCCGTTCCTAAGCGAGCGGAAAATATTACAAGGCGACCTGTTCGCCGGGCCGGGAGCAGCCGCGGGGAAAGACGCGCCGGGGAAAACCGGAGCTAATCTTCTAAGCGAAGCGAGATTAATGGAATTATACGCGGAGTTCTGGCAGGCGGACGGCTATGCTTCTAAAGAGGAGCGGGAGAAATACCAGATTAAGGGCCGTGACGCTTTGAAAAAATTTTTAGTCGCTTATCAAGCGGCGCCAAACGGGACGGAAATATTATTTTTGGAAAAGAAATTTTCTTTTAAAATCGGAGATGATGTCATCAAGGGAGCGATTGACCGGGTTGATAAGCTCGGCGACGGAACTTTAGAGGTTATAGATTATAAAACCGGAAAAAATAGGACGAAATTAGGATTTAAAGACAAGCGCCAATTAATTCTTTATCAATTATTTTTGGAAGAGTTCTTGGGAGAGAAAGTCAGCGCCTTGAGCTATTATTATCTGGAAAGCGGCGAAAAAATTTCGTTTCTGGCGACGGCCAAAGATATCACTAAATTGCGCGTCAGCGTCATGAAAGAAATCACGGCCATCAAAAAACGGAATTTTACGCCGACGCCCTCGCCGATGTGCCAGTTCTGCGATTTTAATTCAATTTGCGAATTCAGGGAGGTTTAAAATATACATTGGCAATGTTTAAAATTGAATTAAATTGAATATTGGCAGTAGATAGTATAATAAAGCATGATATTAACCATATGACTACTAAAACTGATCGCTTAATCAGTCCGATAGAGCGCCAAGGCGATGAAGCGCTTGATTTATCTTTGCGTCCGAAAACCTTGAAAGAATATGTCGGTCAAGAGAGGATTAAGGAAAATTTAGGGATAACTATCGCGGCCGCGACCAAGCGCGGGGAAGCGATTGAACATATTTTATTATACGGCGCTCCGGGTTTGGGAAAAACGACTTTAGCGCATGTCATTGCTAATGAAATCGGGGCGAATATCCGGGTGACTTCCGGCCCGGCGATTGAAAAGAGCGGTGATTTGGCCGCTATTTTAACTAATTTGGAGGCCGGCGATATTCTGTTTATCGATGAAATCCATCGCCTGCCAAAAGTAGTTGAAGAAATATTATATCCGGCCATGGAAGATTACGCTTTGGATATTATTATGGGTAAGGGGCCGAGCGCGCGAACTTTACGTTTAGATCTGTCAAAATTTACGATTATCGGGGCAACGACTTTAGCCAGTCTTTTATCCGCGCCGCTCAGAGACCGTTTCGGCGTCACGCATCATCTTAATTTTTATGAAAATAGCGATTTGGAAAAGATTATCGGCCGCAGCGCCGGTATTTTGAGTATCGATATGGACGTGGACGCGCGCAAAGAAATCGCCCAGCGCAGTCGACGGACGCCGCGGATCGCTAATCGCTTGTTAAAGCGGGTGCGCGATTATTGTGAAGTGAAAGGCGACGGCCGAGTTTCTTTAGCGGATAGCTTGGCCGCTTTTAAGATGTTGGGAGTCGATGAACTCGGGTTGGATTTGATTGATCGTCGGATCTTGGAAACTATCATTAATAAATTCAAGGGCGGTCCGGTCGGACTGAATACGCTCGCGGCCGCGAGCGGCGAAGAAATGGAGACGATCGAAAATATTTATGAGCCTTACTTAATGCAGCTGGGATTTTTGGACCGTTCGCCGCGCGGACGGATCGTTACCGCTTTGGGCTATCAGCATCTTGGCTTGAAAGAGCCGGGAACGGGCAAGCTTGTTTAGTTTATGTATCAGACTTCGGATTTTGATTATCATTTACTGCTTAAGCTTATCGCCCAGCGGCCAATCAGACCGCGAGACCATTCGCGGCTTTTGTTGTTAAATAAGGAGACGGGCGCGATCAGCCATCATTATTTTTATGAGATTCTTGATTATTTGAAACCGGGCGACGTGCTGGTTTTGAATAATTCCAAAGTTTTTCCAGCCCGATTGCTCGGTCAGAAGGCGGCCACCGGCGGGGCGGTGGAAATTTTTTTGCATCAGAAATTAAGCGACGGAGAAGCAAATTCCGGAAAAATTATTAGTGCCGATAAAACAAGCCTAAACAGGAAACAAGAAAATATCTGGGAGTGTTTAGTCGGCGGGCATGTTAAAGAAGGTCTTAATATTAATTTTTTAAAAAGCCCGCTCCAAGCGATGATTGTGAAAAATAATAATGACGGTACTTGGCGGATAAAGTTTAATTTAACGGGCGGTAAATTTTGGAAAGTTATTAATAAGATTGGTCTTATCCCTTTGCCGCCTTATATCAAGCGTGATAAAAAAATAGCCAGCGATAAAAACAATTATCAGACCGTCTTCGCGGATCCGCGCAAGGTCGGTTCCGCGGCGGCACCGACGGCCGGCCTCCATTTTACGAAAAATTTATTGAAGAAGATCAGGGTGAAAGGCGTAAAAATAGTAACGGTAACTTTGCATGTCGGCTTAGGGACTTTCGCTCCGGTCAAAACGGAAAAGATTACGGATCATAAGATGCATAGCGAATTCGTTGAAATCAGCGGCCGGGCGGCTAAAGAAATTTTAGCCGCAAAGCAGGCCGGCGGACGAATTATCGCTGTCGGAACGACGAGCTGTCGGACTCTGGAAGCGGCGGATTGGGGAAAATTCGCGCCGCAGTTAAAGATTAATGGTTTTAAGAAGAAACTAAGTTTAAAAAAGAGCAAAAGCCTCAAATCGCAATCTTTCTGGACCAATATTTTTATCTATCCCGGATATAAGTTCAAGATAGTGGAGGCCTTGATAACTAATTTTCATTTACCAAAATCTACTCTTTTAATGCTAGTAAGCGCCCTGGCCGGCAAGAGGCCCATTGACACCGCTTATAAGCAGGCCATTTCCGGCGGATATCGCTTCTTCAGTTATGGCGATGCGATGTTTATTTATTAAATGTTAGATAAAATCGCTGATTTGATTTATTGGCATTTTTCTGATATAGTAGAGTTTATCTTATTTCATTTTATATTTTTTTCGAGATTATGAAGAAATTTTTTATATTTGTCTGGGAGATAACAAAAGTGGTGGCCATCTCTTTAGCGATAATCTTACCGGTCAGATATTTTCTGATTCAGCCTTTTTATGTTAAAGGCGCTTCCATGGAACCTAATTTTCACGACCACGAATATTTGATAATCGATGAGCTTAGTTATCGTTTTAACGCTCCGGAGCGCGGTCAAGTTATCGTTTTCCGTTATCCCCGCAACCCGCAGGAATATTTTATTAAAAGAGTCATCGGCTTGCCGGGGGAACAAATTCAGATCAAAGACGGACAAGTCCTTATATCCAACGCCGCTTATCCGGAAGGGTTCGCCATTGATGAAAAATATCTGGCCAGCGATTTAATCACTTTCGATTCTAGCGAGTTAAAAGTGACTGTCGGCCCAAATGAATATTTCGTACTCGGCGACAACCGTAACGCTTCCAAGGATTCGCGCAGTTTCGGACCGGTCAACCGGAGTTTTATCACCGGGAAAGTCTTGTTTCGCGGTTGGCCATTGAACGAATTGACTGTTTTTAATAAAGATTATTGGCCTCAATATAATAACTAATATTTATGCCTAGACGAAAAAAGGGCGCGCCGAGCGCGGCCCCAAAACCAGAGTGCCGAAGTGAAAAAATTCCGAATCGTCTTTTGGGAATGAAAGACTGGGTCGGAGCGGAATGCCGCTATTTTGATTTTATCGTCGGTAAAGCCAATGAATTCGCCAAGATTTACAGTTTCACTCCGATCCGGACTCCGATTATGGAGAGCTATGATCTATATAAGAAATCCACGCGCCATAACACGGAAAGAGAATTCTACGCCGTTGAAGGGGAAAAAAGCGGAAAAATGACTTTACGCCCCGAAATAACCCAAGGTGTCATCCGCTCGTATTTAGAAAATAATCTGGGCGAATCTGGACTGCCGGCGCGAATGTTTTCGCTTGGTCCTATTTTCCGCCATGAAAAATTACAAACCGGCCATTATCGCGAGTCTACCCAGATGAATCTGGAAATAATCGGCGAGGATAAGCCGCTCGCCGAAGCGCTGCTCATCACCGTCGCGCATAATTTTTTCGCCGAATTGGGGATTAAAATCCAAGTCCAGATAAACAGTATCGGCGATTCTGAATGCCGCCGGGAATATGGCAGCAAGCTCCTGGCTTTTTATAAGGAAAGAGGGCGCCGCTCTAAACTTTGTAATTTATGCAAGAATAATTTAGGCCGGAACGTCTTAAGTCTGCTGGACTGCAGCGAGGACGCTTGCGTCAAGTTACGCGAGGAAGCGCCGCAAATAGCGGACTATTTATCAGTCGAAAGCCGAGAGCATTTTACCAAGACTTTGGAATTTCTTGATGAGTTAAATATTAATTATAATTTTAATCCTTATCTCGTTCGCGGCTTGAGTTATTATAATGATACCGTGTTTGAATTCTGGCCGATCAATGATGACGGTTCCATTCTGGGTAAAATTGCTCTCGGCGGAGGCGGTCGTTATGATTCTTTAGTGGAAAATTTAGGCGGAATTCCGACTCCGGCAATCGGATTAGCCATCGGGCTGGAAAGAACCTTGGCTAAGATTAAAGATAAACAGCTCTTGATAAATAAACAAGAAAACGATATAGTATTTATCGCGCAATTAGGCGATCAGGCCAAGTTGAAATCCCTGCAATTATTTGAGGATTTACGCGCCGCCGGTTTTAATGTCCGCCAATCTTTCGCTTCCGACAGCCTGAAAATTCAATTGGAAGAGGCGATGGCCATGCAAGCTAAAACCAGCCTGATATTAGGGAAGAAGGAGATAATGGATGGAACGATTCTCATGCGGGATATGGATTCCGGGGCGCAAGAAACCGTTATTTATAAGAAAATTAAGGAACGGCTGTCAAAAAAAGATAAATTAATTGAAAAAAGATTAAATAATAGAAAGGAAGGTGGGCTTTATGGCGGACTTTAAAAGGAAACCGGGTGAAAGTTTTGAAAGTTTCTTGAGAAAATTCAAGAAAGGGCTGAAGAACAGCAAGCGTTTGGAAAAGGCGCGTTCAAAACAACACTTGGAACCGAAAACAACTAGACAGAAACAGAAAAAACACGCGTTAACCGGGTTGGATTTGCGTAAGAAAAATGAATATTTGCGTAAAATCGGCAAATTGCCGGAAAGCAACATGCGCGCTTAGGATTTTTATAATGGAAGAAAAAAATATAAAAGACCGCTGTCATTTAAGACAGCGGTCTTTTATTTATTTATTTTTGATACCGGGAAGGAACCGTTTAATGTTTTCCAGGGTTGATTTTTTTCCGAATTGCTTGATGCGGTCGCGGGCGCGCTTGGTTTTAGCGAATTTGAGCCAATCGCGATTGGGGTAGGGGCGTTTCTTTTCCGTGATTATTTCTACAAAATCGCCATTTTTTAATTCTTGGTCCAGCTTGCCTAGTTTATCATTAACGATAACTCCGGCCGCTTTATTGCCGATATTAGTATGGACGGCGTAAGCGAAATCTATCGGCGTCGCTCCTTCCGGCAATTCAAAGACGTCGCCTTTGGGAGAAAAAACGAAAATACGGTCGCGAAAAATGTCCAATTTTATTTTTTTGACGAATTCGCTGGTACTGGTGATTTCTTTCTGTATTTCGATAATCTCCTCTACCCAAGTCGGAGCTTTGTAGATCGACTGGCTATGTTGGTTCTTATAATACCAATGAGCCGATAAACCATAAATGCTTTCTTCGTGCATTTCCTGCGTCCTGATTTGGAATTCAGTCGTCTTTCCTTCCGGACCGAAGATGGTGGTGTGCAGCGATCGATAGCCGTTCGGTTTCGGGACGGCGATATAATCTTTGAAGCGATTAGGTTTCGGCTTCCACAGAGTATGAATAATGCCCAGAGTCTTATAACAATCATCTACGGTCGGTACGATTATTCTTAAAGCGAAGACGTCATAAATTTCATCGAATTTACGGTCTTTTTCTTGCATTTTTAAATAAATACTGTAGAGATGCTTGAAACGGACTTCGATAGTATATTTTAATTCGGCTTCCTCCAGCTTTGGAGTCAGGATGCTTTTGATTTTATAAAAGAAACGATTGCGCTCCACTTTTTTTTCAACTTCATATTTATATTCCAATTCATGATATCTCTCCGGGAATAAAGCTTTAAAACAGATATCTTCCATTTGCCATTTTAAGCGCCAGATTCCTAAAAGACCGGCAATCGGCGCGTAAATTTCTAAAGTTTCTTGGGCGATTCTTTTTTGCTTTTCCGGCGGCAGAATCTCCAGAGTCCGCAAGTTATTCAAACGGTCGCAAAATTTTATGAAAATAACTCTTAAATCGCTGGCCATCGCCAGAAACATTTTTTTCAGATTTTCGCGATAGCGCTCAATCCCGCGGTATTTTATCTTACCGAGTTTGGTGACGCCTTCAACCAGAGTCGCTATTTCCGAGCCGAAAAGTATTTTTATATCCTTTAAGGTTTTATCCGTATCTTCAGGGACATCGTGCAGCAAGCCGGCGGTGACAGTCGCCAAATCAGCCTTAATTTCCGTGAGGAGATAAGCGGTATGAAGCGGGTGCTGGATGTAAGGTTCGCCATTTTTTCGGATTTGGTCGTTATGGGCGTCACTGGCAAAATCAAAAGCTAAAGACAAGATGGAAGCGTCCTCTCCGGGATGGTTCTCTTGGAATTTTTTAATTATCCGTTCAATCTTCATATTAGCTTAGTTTTGAGATTAACGCCCTTTTTTATTTTAACCGGTTTATGTTATAATATGTTATAATAAGGGTATCACAATCATACCATATTGAATGCTGGTTTAAAAATTTTTATCATTTTGAACAATGGCTAAAAAAGTTAAATTAATAGGCTTATCTTTGAGCTTTTTAGCGATTCTTTTGGCGACTAATTTTGTGTTAGCGGCCGATTTTGGCGTTAATGAAGTCAGCAACGGTTTAGGCGGCGCGCTGAGCGCGACTGATCCGCGGATTATTATCGGCCGCATCATCCAGTGGGCCTTGAGCTTTCTAGGAGTTATCGCCATCGCCTTGACGATGTACGCGGGTTTTTTATGGATGACTTCCGGCGGCGAAGAGGAAAAAGTTTCTCAAGCAAAAAAAATTTTGCGGAACGCGGTTATCGGTTTAGTGATAATTTTGTCCGCTTGGGGGATCACGACTTTTATCCTTACCCGTTTAATAGCCGCCACCGGTGCTAACATCGGCGGCAACAATAACGGATCCGGCGCGGGTTCCCTGAATGCCGGTATCGGTTCTATCGGCGCCTGCACTATCGCCAGCACTTATCCGGAGAGCGGTCAGACCGATGTGCCGCGCAACACTTCAATCATGGTTACTTTTAAAGAAGAATTACAGACGGATTCTATCTGCATAAATGGTACCGGCGCTTCTTGCGCCTGCAATTCCAGCGATTGCAATAAAATAAACCCGGTCGCTATCCGTCTTTATAAGACTGAACTCGGCGACGCCTGTTCTAATTCGGCTTGTCCGAGCGCCAATACTAACGTCACCGATGTCCTGGTCAGCGTTACCGGCGTCAATAAGATTTTAGTTCTCATGCCTTTAAGCGCCTTAGGATCAGCCAATAGCAATACCGCTTACGTCATTAAACTGACTAGCCAGGTTAAGAAATTGGGCGGGGATTCAATGTTTAAAAATTGTAATTCCGATCTGGCCCAATGGGGTTTTACCGTTGACACCAAATTTGATTTAACGCCGCCGCTGGTTGTTCCGGCCGGGATTTTTCCGTTACCGGATAATCAAAAAGATCTTTATAAAGTGGTGACGGCCGCGACCGCGGCCACGGGCGCGGTTACCGTTAATTCTTGTCCGAACACCTATGCCCCGGCCAGTATAAATAGCGTCAGTCCCGCGACCGCCGCCGTTGTTCTTAATTATCATGGCGGATTGGTCAGTTTCAGAGTTGTCGTTCCGGCCGACGCTCCCGATAAGGCTCAACTTTTTGATTCTTCCGATAATCTTTTAGGAGTTGCCGATTTTAACGCGACGGGAGTCGCGGTCTTCGCTAATTTTCTGACTTTGACGGCGACCAGCCACCCGGCCGGAAGTTTATGGACTATTTCCGTTACTCCGGAGAGGTTGGCCGACACTTTGACCGTTAATAATACGGTTTATACTTTTGCTTCTACGGGTGAGAATAACAATATCATCGTTCCGCCGGCTTGCGGTCTTAACGCTCAAGCCGCGAATATTCAAGCAAAGCTAAGCGGCCATCCCGATATTGATGTCAGCCTTACCGGCGCGACCGTGGGCCTTAGCGCTAAAGTCGCCGGGACGGCCGGAAATAATATCGCGGTGACGACGACCAACACCGGCGCTTTATCTTTGCGCGCTTTGTCCGGCGGCCAGAATCGCCAGGAGTTAAGCCAGCCCAAGGATAGGCAGGATCGGCCGATGAATTCCGCTATTCAAATAAATTTTAATGAAGCGATTAATCCGATTACCGTTTCCGGCTCGGCGAGTGAAGTCTATAAATATATCAGAGTGGTTAACGCTAACGCTTCCAGTAGTGTCGCCGGGACGGCCTGTAGCCGGGAAGCCGATTGCCGATCTTATAAATGTCAGAATAACGCTTGTGTCGGCGATTATTTGGGCGGAAAATTTACGGTCAGTAACGTTTATAAGACTTTAGAATTTATTTCCGACGTCAAATGCGGGGTTAACGGCTGCGGCGAAGAGATTTATTGTTTGCCGGCCAACAGCCATTTATCCATCGAGCTCATGACGGCTAATCTGAAGACTTGTACGGCCGACGGCGATTGTTTAGCCTTTGCTCCTTATAAGACTTGCGCGGCGACTACGCTCGGCTATCGTACTTGCCAAGATTCTGAAGGGCATAATTATCCGACCGCTAATTTAAACAGCCTCGACGGAATCGTGGACGCGGCCATAAACTCTTTTGACGGCGACCGTAACACTTATTCCGACGGTCCCGGGGATTTTTATAATGATAATTATGATGCGACCGTGAATGTCAATAAGAAAGATAAATATAAATGGTCTTTCTATATCAATGATCAGATAATGCTGACACCGCCTCAGATTACTTCCGTCACTCCAGTCCAAGGTCAAGGCGGAATCGGGCTGGCCGATCCGATAACGATAAATTTCAACGCCTTGATGCTTAATAGCTCTCTTGATACCGGCAGCATCCTAGTTAATAACGGGTCTTCTACTTTTGAACATAAATTGATTAATCTGCGTTCTTCGGCGCCGAGCGCTTTGGGTTACTGGATTTCCAGCGAGAATAAGGATGTGTCGCCTTTGGACGAAGAACCGGACATAACTATCACCAAGATTTTTCATTCTCCTTTGGCCGAGTCTCTGACTTTCCGCGCCCAAGTCGGTTCCGGCGTTAAAGATATTTATCAGAATTGCTATAAGCCGAGTCTTGGCCCGGGTTGTAACGCTACGGCCGAACAGCCGTCTTGCTGTTTCGGTTCGGCGACCAGCGCTTTAGGCGCCGACGGTAATTGCCAATAAAATAAAATTTTGTGAATAAAAAAGTTTTAAAAAACTTATTAGTATTTTCCCTCTTAACTGCCGGTTTATTGGCGGCCAATTTCGCTTTGGCTCAAAATTTCGGGACTAACGAAGTCAACACCGGTTTGGCCGGTTCTTTAAGCTCAACTGACCCGCGGACTATTGTCGGCCGGATAATCAATATTGCTTTAGGGTTCTTAGGAGTGATCGCCGTCGGTTTGATGACCTACGCCGGTTTCTTATGGATGACTTCCGACGGTGATGAAGAAAAAATTACAACCGCCAAAAAGATTTTAAAAAACGCGGCTATCGGCTTGGTGATTATCTTATCATCATGGGCCATAGCGACTTTCATCATTTCTCGTCTTAGCGGCGCGGTTAACGGAACAGGTAGCGGCTGTCTTGACGGGGAAAGCATGTCTTGCGGTTGCGGGGGCGCGATGGTCTGCAGCGGCGGTTCTTATGGATTCTGCATCGGTTCTGATTGCAGCGGCGGTTCCGGTAAGCCGACCAGCTGCGATGCCAGCGTCAATCCGGGCTGCCAGGCGGCGGCGCAGATTTGCGCTTCGACCGATTATTGCGACGACAAGGACTGCGGTTGTAAGGCGAAAGGGAATTTAGGCGATTCTTGCGATAGTGATTTAACCAATACTTCTTGCAACGCCGACAATAATCGCTGTTCCGAGTATTTGACTTGTCATCCTTCGACCTGCACTTGCTATGGATTGCCGATCATTACCGCCATCAGTCCGCTCGGCGGTTTCTGCGACAGCAATCCGAATCAGACCTGTACCGCCGACGGCGATTGTGCTACAACCTGCAATCTTACCGCCCCTAACGGTGCCGCGGGAAATTTTATCACGGTTATCGGCAAAAATTTTGGCGTTTATTCGGCGACTTCCAGCCGGGTTATCTTTGAAGGCGACGGCAATCCGCGCGACGGCCGCAACCCGGTAGAACTTAATTCCGCTTGTACTACTACCTGGCGCGATAACGAAATCGTCGTGGCAATTCCCGGCGACGTCAGCACCGGCGCTATCAAAGTTATTAATTCCGATAACCTTGAAGATACGACTAATAATTCTTACGGTCCGGCCATTCCCAATTTTCAAGCGAATAACATCGCGCGTCCGGGCTTATGTTATTTGAGCCCGAATAGCGGCGTCTTAAGCTCGCAAATAGGTTATCAAGGAATTAATCTATATTCCGGTAATGCTTACTTCGGCAATTATCAGAGCAATATCCGAGCCTTGAACTCTAGCTTTACTAATCCCGGCGGCTTAACGGGAACTTCCACGATTCCGAATATCAAATCCGGCGAATCTGGCAGTTTTGTCCAGAATAATATCAACGGCCATCAAGAGAAAAGCAATTATTTAAGTTTTACCAAGGAACCGGAACCGGGCGAGGGTCCGTTCATTTCTTCGTTTACTCCGACTGAAGGCAATGCCGGCCAATATGTGACTATCAGAGGTAATGGTTTCGGCGGGGCGCGCGGCTCGGCGCAGGTTTTTTTCGGCAATTCCGAAGCAGCTTATGATTTTCCGGATATGTGTCTTAATTCCGTTTGGAAAGATAACCAGATAATCGTTAAAGTTCCCACCGGATTGGCGGATGGTTATCAGTTTATTAAAGTGGTTAAAGGTACGACAACTTTAGATACGCAAAAGTTAAACCCGAATACTTTTCATTCGGATAAAAATTTAAGTTTGGCCACCAGTCTTTGTAAGATAGACCCCGAATTCGGTCCGATTGCGACTCCGATTGCTCTTTGGGGGGAATATTTCGGCCAGCTTAATAATGAAGGCCTTATTCATTTCAATTATCAAAAAGCCGCGACCGGCACCATCGTAAAAGATGGACGCGCCGATACCATCAAGACGGCCGTCCCGGCCGCTTCGATTACCGGTCCGGTCCGAGTTATAAAAAATAGCCGCTGGGGGAACGAATTGAATTTCTCCATCGGCGAATGCGCCGTCAATTCCGATTGCGGCACGCAGGTCTGCTGTCCGCCCAATACTTATAAGAAAGGACGTTGCGTCAATACAATCGCGGATTGTTTCATAAATATCCCAACTTCGGTTTTTGAATGGAGTTTCAACACCGGCTTTGGCACTTCCACCAATCCTTACGCTTATAGCTGTTCCGGGTTAGCCTCGTATTTCGGTTCCTGTCAGACGGGCGCGACTTGTCCGAACGTTCCGGGCACTTGCTCGCCTTATGCCGGCGGCGGAACTAAGACGGTCGGCAATTGCGATTATAGCTGCGCGACGGTCGCGGGTTGCGGGGAGCTGGGTTTAAATAATTGTACTTACAACGCCTCGATAGATAAGTGCCTTAAGAATGGAACGGGCGCGACTTGCGATTTAGATTCCACTTTTACTTATAATTTCTATGGAGTAAATTATTCGGCGACGCAGAGTTGTAATACCGATAGTCATTGGGAGATAACTACCCCTTCATCCTGTCCGTTTGGCTGGACCAGAGCTAATGGAAATCGCTGTATTGATTTAATCTCTAATTGTTCTATCTGTTCATTCGATTTTACTTGTGAAGATATTTCCGGGGTCGGACACTGTGTTTCTGAAAAAATTTGTCCGAGCGGTGCGACCTGTTCCGACAATCCGGCTATTGGAGAAGCCGACAACTGCGTCGTTCCTGATCAACCGACATGCGATTGTTGTTGTGCTATCGGCCAAGCCGCGCGCGATTGCTGTGCTCCTTTGACCTGTGAAGGTACCTGCGGTTCCGATACCGGCCGAACCAGCGGCGCGACTTTAGGCCGTTGCGGCGGTTGCGCGGCAGTCGGTACGACGGCGGCCGAACATGATGCGGCCTGTGATTGTAGCGGACACAGCGGACAATTTTGCAATACCAATAATACAGATTTTCCCGACGGTGTCTGTACTGATTGTTCTAATTTAAACGGTTCCGAATGTACTGATCACAGTAACTCTTGCTGTTTGGATGCTAAGAAGACTGCGACCACGACCGATGATATCTGTCGTGGCGGCGATGGCTTATTAGTTGCTTCAACCCCGGGAAATCCGGCTTATGGTTATTGTGCTTATTATGACTGTTCAATAATTAACCCGACGGAGTGCGCTTCCACGACTCCGGTTCAGATCGGTAATTATGCCAGCCCGACGGCTTGTGCCGACGATTGTGCTAACGCCAACCCTTGCCCCGGCTTAAGCTTTAGCGCTTGCCAAACAAATTCTCGCTGTTGTTTTGATTCTAAAAATACTCCGGCGCCGAGCGATGATGCTTGTACTTTAGGAACGCAGATTTCCGGCGCGGCCGGTAATCCCGATAAAGGCTATTGTGCTTATTATAATTGTGAGGCCGCTCCTACGAGCGGTGATGTTTGCGCCAGCACGACGCCGCAGCGGACAGGAGTTTATAATAATCTGAACTCCTGCACTAAGAATTGTGTCAATCCTCCGACTGGTCCGGGTCTTTCCTGCGCCGGTAAAGCCACTTCAACCTGCGCGACCGATAAATGTACTTTTGAAGGTTTTGGTTGCTTTTCGCCGAGCGGACTTTTAGGCACGCTGGATGTAGATTGCGGTACTTGTTGTTGCCAGCCGGAAGCAACTACCGACGCTTGTACGGCGATAGACCCTAAACTACAATGTTTAGCCGATAAAGGTAATTGCTCGGGAGCGAATCGGGGCTTATGTTGCGGTTGTTCCAAGGATGATGAATGCGGCTCGCCGTCTACCGTCGGTTGCGGCACTGACACTTGTTGCCAAGCGCGGCCGACGATAACTAGCACCGCTCCGGCTCATCTGCAGACGGATGTCTGCCGCAATGCTGTCATTAAAGTTGATTTTGATCAGACGATGGATAGCAGCAGCTTAGCCGGCAATGTTTTATTATTAGAAGAACGCGCCTACGGCAACGGCGTTTGTCCGGCCGGAACTTTCTTAGCGGAAACTGATTTCGTAGAAAAATTATTAGCTCGTCAGAATCAGGGCTGGTTGGCGCGCTTGATTGATAATATCAGCCATCAAGGGAAAACTTTAGCTAAACATTTCTTCGGCCCCGTCTTAGCAGATACGCCCAATCAGAGTAATCTATATTGCGCGATACCGGGAACAGTTGCCGGGGAAACTAATGGCGAGAATACTTCTTTAGTTTTTTCTCCGAAGAAATTATTAGCCGCTTCTTCCAATTATTATCTGGTAGTTCTTGGTGATACAAATCTGAATAGCCAGTCTGGAATTTTAAGTTTTGCCGGAATAGGCTTCAACGGTTTAGGTTATTTTAATAATGATACTGGCGCTTACGTCGAGAGCGAATTCATTAAATTCAATAATAAGAATTACATTAATTCCCAGATTATAAAATTTTCCACTCTATCGGACCAGGGACCGCTGGCCGGAATTTGCGCCCTTGATTATGTTAATGTCTCCCCATTTTCTTATTTATTTAGTACTGCGGATAATAATTTGAATGAAAATGATACGGACGTTAATAATAAAACTTTTGACACGGTCGCCGATAAAGACAAGGTTTTTACAGCTCAGGCTTATAGTTTGAATAATCAGCCGATTCAGCCGGTAACCGGTTATTTTTGGATCTGGGATTTCCAAATTAACAATCCCGCCGTCGCTTCTATTGTTCCTGTTTCCGGATTAGCTCGGAATAAGGTCTTTGTGGCCGCGGTAAGCGGAGTCACTGACGCCGAAACGCAAGTTAAAGCAACGGTCAATATGAATAATTTTATCTCCGGTTCTTGCAACAGCGGCAGTTGTTCCTGTTCCGATGAGATTTGTTCTAATAAGTGCTGTAACGCTTATTCCGGAGGCAATAACTTTAATCAAGCCGCCAATATTTATGTGTTCTTATGTAAGAATCCTTGGCCGCCGGTCGCGAGTACCGGCCTGTGGTCGCCTTGGGCGGATAATTGTACCGGTTCGATCGGAGGCGCTTGCTCTAATTATAATTATAAATTTTACTATTGCCGCGACTCGGGGGGATCTGGAACTTTGGATGATTTGCCGGCAATCATCAATCAGGCGGTCATTCGCGGCCAAAGTTCCAATCTTATCTGTAGCGCTGACCGCAGTTCTTGTTCTACAAGCGGAGCCGCTTGTGGCACCGACAAGAACGGCGACGGGACTCTTGACGGTTTATGTATTTGGGATGTCTTGAAAGAATCATATTTTTTTCGCGAAGCTTTGATATCCGGCGGAGAAATAACGGCGGCAATTGATTTGCAGACCGGTGGCGCCGTTGAGGTCAGCTGGCAATCGGCCGCTAGTCAAGTTGGTTCTTATAAAATTTATTATTTGAAATCAGGTAAGGGAACGATGTTTGAAAAAGCAGTTGATGTCAGCGCTTGCGTCTTGGCCGGAAATACCTATAATTGCCATGCATCCGTCTCCGGATTAACCGGCGATACTCTTTATGTATTCAAGGTTTCCGTGATTTCCGTCAATAAGGCAGAAAGTCTTTTAACCGGCGAGCGAAGCGCTACGCCAAGCGGTAAGACGCCGCCAAACGCGCCGGTAGGCTTGCAAGCGGAAATAAAAAATAACAAATTATTATTTACTTGGGCGGCCAATGAAGACAAGACTAATTCTTATATCTTATATCATGGGGTCTATTCTTTAAGTTACGGTGAATCTTTCCCTTTAGGCGCCCAGGCGACCTCGACGGAATTTGATGTTAATAAATTTGATTTTGGCAGCCACTTTTTTGCTATTAGCGCCGTTGACGTTAATAAAAATGAGAGCGGCAAATCAACGGAGATTAATTTTGTAAAAACCAGCTGCGCTACTCCGGCCAAACCGAACTGCGCTAACTTTGATTTTTTTTTAAATATTCTGACTAATGTTGATTTTGAAAAAGCGACTGCCGACGGTTTGCCGCAAGACTGGTCTTCAAGCTATCAACAGCGTTCATCAATAAAAATAAGTCAGGCCGAGTTCTTGTCCGGCAAGCAAAGCGTGCTATTGCATCAAGATGCCGGTTATGCTTATCCGGGGTCTTGCGATCAGAAACATTGCGCCGACACCGGCGCCTGTGTCTGGGTCGCGGCGGATAGAACCTGTAATTTTCCCAATCCGGACGACTGCCATCCTGATGAAGCGGCCGTTTATCATGAAGGAGAGACTCTTTGTTGGGGACAAAGCAACCGGGTAATGTGGCTTAGCTTGGCTTATAGTTTAGCTCGTTTAGATTTTAAATTAGGCGATCATTATGCGATTAATTTTTATTATAAAGGCAAGGCAGTTTCTGATGTTAGCGTCGGTTTAGCGGCTGCTTTAGGCTGGTCCACTTTCTGCGTTCCTTATTCATACGTCGGTGCTTTGGCATCGGGATATTCATGGAAGAACGGAGCCGTTTATCCGACGCCGGCTCCCGGGGTTGATCCTTGCGCCATGGGGCCGACTTGTTCCGATCAGGCAGATGCCTGCTGTTATATGGGTCCGGCCCAGAAGAAATGTTATAATGGTAATTATTTGCCGACCATTGCCGCCAATGCTTATACTAACTGGTCTTGGTATTATTATCCTTTTGATTATACTTCGGAAATGGCTTCTTGGGTTGATCGGTCGGGGAATAAATTGATCGAGGTCGGTATGTCTACCGGATATAATTCAACCATGAGTGGCGGAACAGATCTATATATTGATGATTTTACGGTTACGAAAATCGCTACCTCCACTAAGGTTAACGGTTGAAGGCAGTCAGTTAATTAGTTTATAGCAGTATGAAGAATTATAGCGGTATGAAGAATTTCAGAGTTTTTCTATTAATTATTTTAGGAATCAGTTTGGTTTTTACGGCCAAGTCGCCTTTTTTGTCTGAAGCTGACGCGCAATCTTCAAATACTGATACGGCTGACGTTATCGCGGTGCGTATCATCCCCAACCCCAATCATTATAGTATTGTGCGCTGGTAT
>CAZJSQ010000003.1:55772-101354 GCA_964548885.1 uncultured Gammaproteobacteria bacterium | reverse complement strand
ATCACAATGTGGAAATAATCAATGTGAACCGGGAGAAGATCAAAACAATTGCCCTCAAGACTGTCAGCAACAAAACCAATGTAATCATAATTCAGTATGCGAACAGGGAGAGAATTCCGGTAACTGTCCTTCTGACTGTGGAGTCCGGTGCGGCAGCATAATAACTACAAACACTATACTTAATTCAGATCTTTTCTGCGACACGACTGCATTGAACATCGGTGCGGACAATGTTGTTCTTGACTGCGCCGGCCACACAATCACTCACACAGGTATAGGATCAGGAATAGATATTGGCAATCATCATTATTATATAACAATAAAGAACTGCAATATAATCGGAAACACTTCCGTACCATTTATTACAGTCGGAGATGAAACAAATTCCACCACAATCTCCTATAATATCGGCATCGCCGTCTGGTCTGAAAGCGACAACAACACTATCATCGACAACACCCTCAGTTATAATAATACGGGCATACATATCTTCGACCGCTCCAACTACACTCTTATAGCCAATAACACCGTGAACTCAAACTACGACGGCATCGTGCTTGATGATGGCGTTAACAATACTGTCACCAACAACACTATCATCAACAACACCAACGAAGGCATTGTATTTCACGATAGTCAGGACAATCTGATATACAATAATTTCTTTAATAATATAATCAATACTCAATTTGCTCAGCAATTAACTATATATCTAAACTATTGGAACACTGCGCTTGCAGGGGGCGCGAACATAATCGGTGGAACTTATCTGGGTGGAAACTTCTGGGGAAATCCAATGGGAACAGGATTCTCTCAGACTTGCTCAGATTCAAACTTGGATGGTATATGTGATTCAGCTTACATATTAGCAACAGACAATATAGATTACCTTCCTCTTACGGCAGATAAAAGCGGCATAGTCGGTTCTGAAGGAGGAACAATCGCAACCGGAAATGGAAATGCGACATTAATTATTCCTCAAGATGCCTTGAATGACGATACGATAATCACATTAGTCAGTAATAGTAATGAAAATAATTATACTGTTTCAATGACTGGCGGAGAAGGAATTATTTTATCAAGTTATGGCTTTTATCCCTCGGGTCAGACATTTACTGCACCAATAACAATTACGCTAGCTTATGAGCAAGGAAATATGAGTGAATGCGGACAATCGGAAAGCCAGGAAGATAAATTAGATATTTATTACAATGATCCTGTATCAGGATGGATTCCTCAAGGAGCTATAAAAGATTGTGTTAATAATAAACTTACTTTGCAAACAACACACTTCTCGGAATATGCCGTGATAGCTCCGGTTGATAATGATTCGGATGGATATCCTCTGAATTGGAATGGGATAGTTGATTGTAACGACAACAATCCTAATATTCATCCCGGGGCGACAGAAATTTGTAATGGTGTTGATGATAATTGTAATGGCATTGTTGATGAAGAGCTGACTAGATCCGCTAATGAATCGGGAGAGTGCTCAATAAACACACAAACATGTTCTGCCGGAGCATGGATAGCTAATAATGAATATTCTCCGACTTTTGAAATTCCAGGAAATAACCTTGATGAAAACTGTGATTCAATAAACGCTTGTAATTCATCGGCCTTATGGAAGAACCATGGGGAGTTTGTAAGTTGTGTTACAAAAGAGGCGCAAGCATTGTATAAAGCAAGATTAATAACAGAAGGACGGAGAAGCGTTATTGTAAATTCTGCCGCGAAGTCAGATGTTGGGAAAAAATAAATAATTTCTTTATACCCAGTCTGGCATGACCCCCCGAAATTCGGACACGATATTCCATATAAAAAGGCAGTCCCCGGGAAAATGGGGGTCAAGAATCTTTCTTTAGTGTGGCTGTTGGCAGACAGCCACATTTGGCGCATTTCAATAAGCCCCGAAAAGCGAAAGGAATGATTTGAGATTTAACGTGTTTTTTCACTCCTAAAATAACTTGAATATCATCAAATAACGCTTTAGTAATGATCGGCTCATATTTGCCTAAATATTTAACGCCGTCTTTTTTCATAATTCCGCAGTAGAAAGAATCGCCAAGTATCATATGAACGGTACTGGGATAATATTTTTTTCCGCCCCGACCTTGAAATCAACAGAGGCTGGATAGTAAAGACCTCCGCTTTCACCTCTATTAAGTCGTAAAAATGTTTCGTCCGTTGGTGGTCATATTTTTAAGATTTACGCTATAATTTAAATATAATTAATTTAATCATCCCTCATATGAAACTAGCCATAAATCTTACACGAGAATTTGTTGGAGGGATTACTACCTCCAACATCAACCTCATTAATTATCTTTACGGGCAGGATTATGAATTTTTAGGGTTGGAGTTAAATGCTCGCATGTACATGAAAGCCCCGGTTAATTTTAGAAATTTTTCACCCGATGTTTTTGATCATCATATTATCAATATCCACAATTTGCCGATTATGGATATATTAGATGAGAGCAAAAATCTTAACGATATAAAACGTGCTTACAGAGAGCCGATTCGTTTGCTCAGAGATATTTTAAAAAAAGAAAAACCAGATATAATTTTGTTAAGCGGAACTTATTATATTCCTTGGTTAATAGCGATAGCCGCTAGTCGCGAAAAAATCCCTATTGTTCTCTGGTATTCCGGAATTTTAGCCAAAGAAGTTGAGCATTATTCCAAGAAAAGGAGAAGCCTTTTTTATTTAATGGAAAGGGAAATAATAAAAAAATCTTCTAAAATTATTTTTCCCTCAAAATTATGCAAGGAAGCCGTCGAAAAAATTGTTGTAAAAAATAAAATTGAAAAAAGCTATGTTATTCCAAATCCAGTTTCCGATGTATTTACTAATCCTTGCGCCGTCGAATATTCAATCGAACGCAGAATAGCCGCCGTCGGGCGTTATTCAAATATAAAGAATTTTGATAAATTTTTCGATTTGCATAAAAAACTCCTTAAAAAGAGGTGGCATCATTCAGCCACGTTCGTAACAAATCAATCCGTTAAAATAAAAAAAATTCCTAAATCTATTGAGATATTACCGCCGATGAACACCGAAGGTATAAAAAATTTTTATATCTCTCAAGGATTAATTGTTTGTCCTTCAAAATTTGAAACTTTTGGGAATGTCCCGATGGAGGCTGTTTGTTTGGGCATTCCCGTATTAGTTAGTGATAAAATGGGTTGTGCGGAAATATTAAAAGAAGTAGGACTGGAGAATATGACAATTTCTTTTGATGATATGGATAATGTTGCCGATAGAGCGCAATCACTATGTGGCCAATCAATATTACCCAAACAATTAAACGCTTTAAGAAAATTACTAGATGTCAGATTTATTTCAGAGGAAATCAGAGCTGTTTTGTTAAATGTCATTAAAAATAATAATAATTATTAAACCCTATGCGCCAAAAGTTTATTCTATCGGTATTATTAAATTCCGTTTATATAGAACAGTGACGCTATGGTGACGTAAAAGGCGCTAATTATATTAATAATTATTTGTTTTTGATCTATTGAAAGTTTTATGTTATATTAATTTTATGATATATAATTTTAAAAAATATAAGAATATTTTTTTCTTAATTGCGGTTATTTTAAATATTGCTTCAATTAATTATACAGAAGCGGCGATTATCCCGGAATCGGATAGTTTGTCTAATCAGCTTGTTACGTCATCATTCATGTTATCCGGTAAGGCTAGTTGGTATTCCTATAAAAATGGCCTGTTTGCCGCTTCTCCGGACTTTATTGCTGGAACAAAACTTAAAGTTACTAGTGTTAATAATCCAAATAAAATCGTTGTGGTTACCGTTAATGACTACGGACCAGATAGAAAAATTTATCCCGATAGAGTTATTGATTTGGATAAAGTAGCTTTTGCCCAATTAGCGCCGTTGGGCGCCGGTATAATTGATGTGGTAGTTGAGCCGGTAATTTCTGACGTTTTAAAATCGGAGGGTGGCCCGGTAGAAGCAGTTATCGATCCGATGGCCGCGACGACTAGTCAATTATCATCACCCGGCGAAAATTTGAGTCGAGCGGCTGTTTCAGCTGGCAGTACTTTATTAAATTATAATATTGGCGAACTTTGGCAAAACAATAAAACGGGTGGAGTTTATTGGGTAACATCTGCCGGTAAGCAACCGCTAGTGGATCGTGTGTTTCTGCAAACTATTTTTAAAGGTAAAAAAATTAATCAAAAAACACCGGCTGTTTTAGAAAAACTTAAAACATTATCACCGGTTGTGTTTTCTGATGGTTTTTTATTGAAAACACCAAAGAGCTCGGCCGTCTATTTGATATATCATAATGAAAAGAGAGCTTTTTTAAATGGTGATGTTTTTGAAAAATTAAATTATGCTTGGGATAACATTTTAATAGTTCCTGATAAATTAATTGGGCAATATAAAACTGGTTTACTGCTAGATAGTTCAAATATAAAAACTAAAGAGGTAACTGAGGAGATAATTACTACATCCAAATCAGTTGTAATTTTGAACGCGATAAATGGACAAATTATATATTCAAAAAACGCTACTGAACAATTACCGTTAGCCAGCCTATCCAAGTTGGTGGCTATTAAAATTTTTTTAGATACCAAACCGGACCTAAATAAAGTTGTAACCTATAAGGTTCAAGATGAAAATTACAATTATCAATATGCCGACAAGAGCGTATTAGCTAAACTTGGAGTGAGTGACGGCGAGACAATGACAATAAGAGATTTACTATATTCCTCGGTATTAGGTTCGGCTAACAACGCTATCGAAAGCTTGGTGCGAGTAAGCGGTTTATCTCGCCAAGACTTTATAATTAAAATGAATGAATATGTTAAGAGTATCGGCACTACAGAAACAAAATTTATTGAACCGACGGGTTTGTCTCCGGAAAATGTTAGTTCGGCCTTTGATTATGGTCTGATTGCCCGTTCAGTACTGGCGGATAGTAATTTGGAAAAAGTTAGTATGACCAAGGATTACAGTTTTACTACTATTAACACAAAAAAATACCATTATATTAAAAATAGTAATATATTATTTTTTACTTCGGATTTGCAAATTACCGGAAGTAAAACCGGTTATCTTGATGAAGCTCAATATTGCCTGATGACCAGGGCTAAAGATAGTAACGGACATGAGGTAATTGTGGTAACATTGGGCGCGCCAAGTAAAGCTTCAAGTTTTGCGGAAATGAAAAATTTTATTTCTTATGGGTTGGAATTAGGATTATAGATCAATTATTTTGGAATAGTTATTTCGTTTCGAGTAAGTATAAAAAAGGTTCGGACTTCCTCTATAACCCGAATTTTAATATAGTGAGTCGCGGGGCGGGGCCCGCGTTTACTTACTGGCTGATAGCAATTTTATTTTTTAGAGTTTTTTATTTGGTTAATTATTTTTTCTAGTTTTTGGGTCGCTTGTTTTATATGGTCATTCATTATTTCTAATAATTGCGATTTTAATTTTAATTTATTTTTTTTATTCATTTTTTTTACTTCCTCATTTTCTTTATAAAAAATATCATGTTCCATTTCAGACCAAGCATGATATAAAATAGAAGTCAGTTGAATTTCACATTTTAAATTTTTATATCTTTTATATTCGCTTAAAAATTTACGCTTAGGGCCGAGGCTGACGATTGTATGTAAAGCTCTGTATCCGGATTTTTTTGTGTTTTCTTGAAATTGTAATTTTAAGCTAATTTCTTCATTGAGTTCCTTGGCAAACTTTCTTTTATCCTTTTCCAGATAAAAGACAACTCTTATTCCAGCGAGGTCCTCTATATCTCCTAATCGACGATAAACTTTGCCTAATTTTTTTTTCTGTTCTATTTTCTTTTTCAGTTTGTCTAGATCTTTAGTTCGGCTGGTAATATGATATTTGTACCCTTTATTTTTTAGCAGGCTCTCCACTAAATTTTTAATAGTAAAGCAGTAGTCTTCGTAAAGACCACGTTTTTCTTTGTATTCATTGAGCAAATTTTTATTTAATTTATCTATAATAAGCATATGGTCATTTTACCATTTTAGGGCGGATTTATCCAGTTATTTCGGACTTCTTTATCATCTTTATTAAATTCCTTTTTAGCATGCGCAAAATAAGAATATATGATATAATAAAACTGACAAAATAAAGCTACTTTATTGGGGATGAATAAAATTAACGGAGGAGTTAAGAAATTCGGAAGTATAAAAAGTCTTTTAGAATACTGGGTAAACATCTCATTTTAGCGTCTAATAAGATATAAATAATTATATATAAAAGTATGGCTAATTTTATTAAATTTTTTAAAAATTTTTTGTATGAAAAACCATCCCCGAGCTTGATTAAAATAGCGGCTAAAACAACGTCGGTTAAAACTTTAAAAAATGATAGGAAGATAGCGCCAGTTAAAGTAGTAAAGAATGACAAGAAGGTGATACCAGTCAAATTATTGAAAAACGATAAAAAAGAATCGGCCGCCGAAATTAAGACTAAGGAAAAAATACCGGTAAAATTTTTAGTAGAAAAATCTGCTCTAAAAGCGGCAAATAAAATAAAAAGAGTTGCTATAACTAAGGTCAAGTTAAAGCAAAAACTAGCGAAAAAACTTAAAAAAAGCGAGGGGTCTGAAATTTTGAAAAAGGCCGAACAAAACCCAATAATTTCGCCAAAACAAGAAAATAGTTGGGAAGCTTGGCAGACTTTTAATCCCGGGGCTGTCCTAATTGATGAAAAAGTTCATTTTATCTATCGCGCGGTGGGCGGAGACGGTATTTCTCGTTTAGGTTATGCCGTCTCAAGCGATGGTTTTAGCATCGACGAGCGCTTGCCTTATCCGGTGTATGAGTATGGTACCGGCGCACCGGCATTCAATGTATATTCATATTTCTCCGGCGGCAGCTGGGGCGGAGCCGAAGATCCTCGCTTAGTGCGTATGAATGATGAAGATGTATTATACATGACCTATACCGCTTGCGCCGACGGCTTACGCGTCGGTTTAACATCAATAAAAGTTGATGATTTTTTAAATAAAAAATGGAATTGGAAGCTGCCCGTTTTAATTTCACCGCCCGATGAAGTTCATAAAAATTGGCTCCTTTTCCCGGAAAAAATTAACGGACGCTACGCAATTTTACACAGTCTTAAGCCACATATTCAAATTGAATATTTTGATAACCTAGAATTTGACGGGACTAAAAATATTAAAAGTATATACGGCGGTTCGGAGAGAAAAAATGGCTGGGATAAATGGATTAGAGGGGCCGGAGCGCCTCCGATAAAGACTAAAGAGGGTTGGCTCCTTTTTTATCATGCGATGGATAATGATTGGAGCAAATATAAGGTTGGAGTAATGCTTCTCGACCTTAACGATCCGACAAAAATATTATACCGTGCGAAAAAACCGGTTTTAGAACCGGCCGAGGATTATGAAAACAACGGGTTTAAATCTGGCGTCATTTATGTTTCGGGCGTGGTTGTCAAAGACGAGGATTTACTTGTTTACTATGGAAGCTCCGATAGCCATGTTTGCGTGGCGTCTGCCAATTTAAATAATTTTTTAGAAGCGCTTAAACAACATAAAGAGCCGAAACTTAATTTAAAAAAATTAAAGATAGCCTAATATGTTTATTGAACGATCAAGCAAAAATCCAATTTTAAAACCAAACCGAGAAAGATCATTCGAGGCCGAGGCGGTTTTCAATGGTTGCCCCGTCCGGAATGGTAAAAATATTAACCTTATTTATCGAGCTGTTTCGCCGTCGCATTATCATTATATAGCTCAAAAGAAATTACAAGTTTCGGAAATCGGTATTGCTGATAGCAAAGACGGAGTCAATTTTAAAAATCGCCGTCGCTTAATAACACCCGAATTTGCTTGGGAAAAATATGGCTGTGAAGATCCCCGGGTTACAAAATTAGGCGGGAAATACTATATTTTTTATACCGCGCTTTCGGAGTATCCTTTTCGGGCCGAGGGTATTAAAATTGGTTTGGCAATCAGCAAGGATTTAAAGACAATTCAAGAAAAACATTTAGTTACTCCTTTTAATGCCAAAGCGATGGCTCTATTCCCCGAAAAAATTAATGGAAAATTTTGGGCCGTTTTGACCGCCAATACCGATAATCCGCCTTCAAAAATTTGTTTGGCCTCCTTTGCCAAGGAAGAAGATTTATGGAATGTTTCTATTTGGAAAAAATGGCATAAAGATTTAGAAAAAAAATCTTTACCCCTGCAACGTAAACCAGAGGATCAAATTGAGGTCGGGGCGGCACCGATTAAAACAAAATATGGCTGGTTACTTATATATTCTCATATTCAAAATTATTTTAACGGTAAGCCATTTTTTGGGGTCGAAGCCGTTTTGCTTGATTTAAAAAATCCTAATAAAATTATCGCCAAAACTAAAGCCCCATTTTTGTCACCCGAGGAATATTATGAAAAAATAGGTCTCGTGCCAAATGTTGTTTTTCCGGCCGGAGCTTTTCTCGAGAAAGGATTAATTCACTTATATTATGGGGCGGCCGATACAACTTGTTGTTTGGCGACAATTAATCTAAATATCCTTTTGGATAAACTATTAAATAGCGGGGAGCTGATTAAGGCCAAGCGAGCCGGAGAAAATCCGATTATTTCTCCAATTAACACGAATTCATGGGAAGCCGAGGCGACTTTTAATCCAGCCGCTTTATTATTAAATAACAAAGTGCATTTGGTTTATCGGGCGATGTCAAAAGATAATACTTCAGTTTTTGGATATGCCACCAGCCAGGATGGAGTCCATATAGATTATCGGTCACCGGATCCAATCTATCTTCCACGAGAACCATTTGAACAAAAATTAATTCCCGGAAGTAACTCAGGCTGCGAAGATCCTCGATTAACGAAAATTGGAGACAAAATATATATGTGTTACACCGCCTTTGACGGGAAAAATGTTCCTCGCGTGGCACTAACTTTTATCGATGAGGAAGATTTTTTAGCACAAAAATGGAATTTCGCGAAACCAGTTTTAATAACTCCGCCGGATTTTGATGATAAGGATGCCTGTATTTTTCCGGAAAAAATTAGAGGTAACCGTTTTTATTTCATTATCCATCGCAGCGATAATAGTATCCTTTCAGCCTTTAGTCCTACTTTAGATTTCGATGGTAAGACTTGGATTGAGGGATACTACTGGGTTATGCCTCGGGCTGGTATGTGGGATAGTAAAAAAATTGGCATTGCGGCTCCGCCGATTAAAACTAAAAGCGGCTGGATTCTTTTATATCATGGGGTTTCCGCTGATGGAGTCTATCGTTTGGGAGCTATGCTTCTTGATATAAATGATCCGACTAAAGTCATCTCTCGTTCTGATGAACCTATTTTTGAACCCTTAACTTCATATGAACGTGAAGGATTTGTTCCGAATGTAGTTTTTCCTTGCGGAGCGGTGCTGATTAAAGGAAAAATTTTTATTTATTATGGCGGAGCCGATAAAGTCGTTGGTGTCGCGATCATTAGCGAAAAACAACTGCTAAACAGTCTTAAAATTATATAAACTTTCCGACCTATGATTAATATGGCTATCAAACCATGGGGAAAATATATTATCCTTGAGAAGAATAAGGGGTATTGGATTAAAAAATTATTTGTTAGTCGAGGAAAAAAGATCAGTCTGCAGAGTCATCAGGATCGATCTGAAATTTGGTCCGTTCTTTCCGGAAAAATTGAAGCCATAAAAGGAAAAACGAGCTATTTTCTAGAAACCGGTGAATTTATTGAAATAAATAAAAAACAAAAACATAGGATTATTGCCCTTAAAGATTCATGGATACTTGAGGTGGCCTTCGGTAAGGTAAGAGAAAAAGACATCGTTCGCTATAAAGATGATTATGGCAGAATTTAAATTATTAGGTTTTTGTCTGCGGCTCAAAGACGAAGACTTCAGTAGAAGTCGCGCTAAATTGAATTAAGTTTAACTAAAATATTATGAAAATTTTTAAAACCTGGACTTTTAAATGGTGGGAAGTAAGTTTAATAAAAATTTGCCTTATCTCATTAGGTATTATTTTAGCTTTGTATTTTTATAATTTTTTAATTGGCCTAATATGGCTTTGGTGGTTATTGTTTTTGGCGACAGACGCTTATTTTATTATCAGAATGTTGAAAGAAAGATAAATTAAAAAAGAATTCCGCAAATACATGCTTATTTTATATATCCGCATTATCTAGTTTCCTTATTGGGTATAGCAGGAGTTATTAGCTTTGACAATGCTATATTTAATAATATTAGTTAATAAGAGAGGTTAATTATTTTTTTAAAAAGGTTAAGGTAAAATCAAGGAACATATAAACTTATGTCAATTTTTTTAAATATTCTGTTACTTTTAGTATTATTTGTATTGTTAGGAGTGGCCGCGGATTCTGTTGTAAAAAAAATTAAATATATTGCTTCTGCCTTGAGAATAAAGTTATTCATTTTTGGCATTTTATTGGGGATAATAACTACATTGCCGGAGCTAGCAGTTGGCATAAATACTACCCTTGATGCCACGGCGGGCTTATCGGCCGGCAATTTATTAGGAGGGATAATTGTTATATTAGGTCTTATACTTGGCGGCAGTTTGGTGTTAAATCGTAAAACCGTTACTGATGGTAGAGTAAAAACTATTTTTCCGCAAATAATAATGATTTTTTTTCCAATCTTTCTCGGCTTAGACGGAAATTTTGGTTTAGTAGACGGCCTATTAATGATCGGGTCTTATGTCGGCCTTATTTATTATTTATACAGAGTTAATCATTCTTTCGTGGGCGAAGAGGTTGTAATAATTGAAAAAAATAAAATAGCTAAAGCGGTTTTTTTGTCTATAGTTGGTGTCATCTTTGTTTTATTAATTTCTCATTTGGTAGTAAAGACGGCGGAAAGCTTATTGCAAAACTGGAATATTAGTAAATTAATGTTTGGTGTATTAATTTTTTCGATCGGAACTAATTTACCGGAGATTTCTATTGTATTTATGTCTTGGCGTAAAAAAGCTTCAGAGCTTTCTCTTAATTATCTCCTAAGTTCGGCTTTCACTAATATTTTAGTTTTAGGACTTCTATCAACACTTCGTCCAATCACCATTGTTGTCGGACCAATTTATTATGTCCTAGCCTTGTTTTTATTTATAATTTTGGTGTTGTTTTTATTTTTTTATCACAGCGGCAAAGAGATGAGTAGAATTGAGGGCGTAATTTTATTAACTTGTTATTTTTTATTTCTTATCGCTAATTTTTGGCTAATGGGTCTCAATTGATTTAATTTTTTACAGAATGTGGCATAAGTTTTATTTTAGTATTATTATTAGCCGCACTATTCCTAACTTCATCCACGACCCCGAGCCGTTATCTAATCAGCGCCTTGGAAGCACTAGTTAATAAAATAGTTAATATGAGCTAGGTGTTTCCAAGGTGCTGAACTATTGCGGGGTATTTGACAAAATTTAAAAAATAGTTTAAATTAAGCAGGAGCAAGTTTATCTAGTTCTTTAAAATAATACAAGGAGGTATTTACCAATGAGAAAAAAAACTGCGTACTTTTCTATTCTGGCAATTTTGCTTTTAGGCATTTCGGCAAAAATCGATCCAGCCGAGAGTAACAAGAATTTTGATTATTCTTTGGAAGTAATGAAAATGCAAAGTGAATTTGAAAAAAACGTCGGCTTTATGGTCTTGGCTGAAAATTATTCAGAATTTATTTTAGCGGATGCCGCCGAAAAAATTTTGAATATTAAGGAAAATAATCAATCCCAGTATTTTGTCTATGCCGACCGTAATCCCGAAAAGCAAATTGTCTTAGTTTGTCTTTTTGATTCGGCGACTAAAAAGACAGCTATCATCGGCGCCGATAAAATTTCTACCGGCACTCCCGAACGGCCAGGTTATTTTATTACTCCGACCGGGGTTTTTGAAAACAGCATCGCCAATCCGAGCTATCGGGCTTTGGGTACCAAAAATCAAGAAGGCTGGCGGGGATTCGGTGTCAAAAACAGCCGAGTTTGGGATTTTGGCTGGCAAGAAACCATCAAAAAAAACAATGAAAAAATGGAAATCCGATTATTGATGCACGCCACTGACCCGGATTTTGGAGAAAAAAGATTAGGCGAAGTTGATTCTAAGGGATGCGTCCGCATTTCGGCCAAACTGAATAAGTTTCTGGATCATTACGGCATCCTGGATAAGGATTACGAGGCGAACAAGCATCTAAAAAATATTTCCTGGGTTTTGGCGGCCGACCGAGAACCAACGGCCTTAGCCGGAAAATATTTATTTATTGGCGATTCGAGAACTGCCGCTAGTTATCCCGAAAACACTGAGAATCAGGAGTTGTCACTCAAAAATGAAAAAAATTAAAAACAAAAGCTCGTCAAAAATGACGGGCTTTTTAATTTCGCGATTACTAATAATGACATTTTGCTCCCCGAACCAATGCAATCATGTTATAGTAAATTTTGGTTTTTTTGGATAATTTTCTCCCTCGTCCGTCCCCGGTTCGGTGGCGGTCATGAGTTTCGCCCAAAATTTTGAGAGTGTTCCTTATGAGCGGTTTTAGTTCGGATAAACGACTATAATAGCTTTGCGGCCGGTGGGGATGTCTTTTTCTAGCCCGATATCATTTAATTCGCCGCCGCCATAGGGCGCGTCATGAATGGCGTCATATAAAACATTCGCGTCGTAAACATAATTATTGCCTCTTTTTGTACCGACATCATTAGTAATAAAATCACCGTCTTCAGTCAGGCCTTTGATCACGAGCATGTGATAGATCGGCCCGGGTTGGCGATAATACGGGTTACCGATCAGGCGGCCGGCCAAGGGGACGATAACGGGTCGTCCGGCCATTATTTGCGCTTTAATGTCGGCCAGCGAAATATCATAATTAACATCCACCCGTTTATAATTAAAATATTCTTTTAATATTCGTCCGGTTTCTATGGCCGTGGTGTGTTTGTAATAGCCGAAGGTTTTGTTTTCCCAAGCTATTATTTTAAGAATTTCTTGTTTGACTATTTCCGGAGTGAGCTCGGCGCCGGTGTAAAAACGGTCGACTAGAAGAGCTGAAGCCTCTTCGCAAGCTTCTCCGTACGGCAAACTCCAGTCTCCGTACGGCGCTTGGGCCGAAAAGGGTACCGCTAAGTTGAGGCCGGCAAATTTCTTGGCGGCGGCGGTCGGGGACGGCGCGGCGGTCGGGGACGGCGCGGCGGTCGGGGACGGCGCGGCGACATCTTTAACAGCCGCATCTTTAACTTCGGCCGGCAATTGACGTTTCTCTAATTCTAAAGTAACGTCGCGAACATTATCGCGAAGAAAAAAAGCGGAAATTCCGATAATCAGTAAAACCCCGACGGCTATTAATATTTTTTTCATACTTTTATTATACGATATTTATTCAATATTAGGCAATACTTTCGGCCCGGACATTGGCCGTCCCTCTAAGGGAGCCAAAAAAATTCCTCGTCATTTGACGGGGAATTTTTCTTTTATTTAGGCTGTTTAATTTTTAATTCCGCAGAGCTTTGACGATCCAGATTAGGATCACCGCTCCAAGCAACGCCACCAGAAAGCGCTTTTCCCTCTCTAATAATCTCGCAATTTCTCCAGCCCCTTGAACTTTCGGATTTTTTCCAGAGACTTGGATTCTATTTGGCGGATGCGTTCGCGCGTCACTTCAAACTCCCGTCCCACCTCCTCCAGAGTATGGGCGACGCCGTCAATCAGACCGAAACGCATCTCTAAAATCTTCTGTTCGCGCGGCGAGAGCTGAGCGACGATATTTTTCACGTAATCTTTTAATAACTGCAAAGCGGCCGCCCGATCCGGCGTCACATTCTTTATGTCTTCGATAAAATCTTCCAGAGTCGAATCCTCGTCGTCGTCGCCGATTGTCGTTTCCAGAGAAATCGTATCTTGAGAAATTTTCATGATATACCGCACCTTCTCTATGTCTTCTCCCATTTCCGAAGCGATTTCATCGGCCAAAGGTTCGCGGCCTAATTCTTGAATCAGATTGCGCTGGACCTGCTGGAACTTATTAATGGTTTCCACCATATGAACCGGAATCCGGATGGTTCGGGACTGATCGGCTAAGGCACGAGTAATCGCCTGGCGTATCCACCAGGTCGCGTAAGTGGAGAATTTATAACCCTTGCGGTATTCAAATTTTTCCACGGCGCGGAATAAGCCGATGTTCCCTTCCTGGATAAGATCCAACAAGCTCATGCCTTTGGCGCCGGCGAATTTCTTGGCGATGGAAACGACGAGGCGCAGATTCGCTTCGATAATCCTCTTTTCCGCTTCCTTATCGCCCTTCTCTTTCCTTTTCGCGAGCTCGACTTCTTCGTCGCCGCTCAATAAAGCGACCTTGCCGATTTCTTTCAAATACATCTGAATGGAATCGGCGCTTAACTTTGATAAATCAATATTCAAGGCGTTCTGATGCGCCAAGGCTTTTCCGGTCAACGGCGGTTCCTGGGCCTTCTTCTCGACGGTATCTAAAATGCGACCGGAATCTTCCATAATCCTGACTCCGCTTTTCTGGAGGTCGCCCAAGAAGACGTCATATTCATAAACATATTCTTCCACTTCCGGAAAAAGATATAATAATTCGGTTTCCGTGATAAAACCGCGCAGCCGCCCCTTCTCAATCAGTTTTTTCAACTGCTCCTCGGTCGGTTTGACGACCGGTCTTGGTTCTTTTTTCGGCGCGCTAAAGGCTTTCTTTTTCGACGCCGCTTTCCCGGCCGTCTTGAATTTTGACTTAACCCTTGGCTTGGGCGTTGGTTTCGAAGCTATTTTTTTAGTTTTTGACTTGGTATTTTTTACCATATGTGACAAAATGGTTATTTTTTTAGGAAGCGGTTATTTATAAAGTAGTTATTTATGACGTGGTTATTTTTTTTAACTCATCCATCAAGACGTTAAGCCGCTCATTATCGCCGGAAGATTCGGCGGCGGCAATCTCACGCTGAAGGCTATGAACTTGCCGCTGACGGCTATATTTTTTAAGTTCGGCGATGATATTAATTATTTCGGCTTTGACAGACTCGACGCCATAATCATAAAAATCTTTTTCTCCCAACAACACGAGCTTGTCTAAAGTTTTTTCCGAACCGCCCCCGTCTTCAGCCAAGTAGGCGCGAAAACTTTCATAGCTCAAAGAGGCGGATTTATTATAATAGATAATTAAATTTCTGTAAAACCTAGCCAAAGTATCGTTGTTTAAAATACCGGGGTCAAGATTGCCGACGCTATAGGAAATGAACTCCGGAAATTTAATAAGTAAGGACATCAAAAGCTCGACCAGCTTGTCATCGCGGCTCATCTCGGACGCTAAGAACTCATTTTTAGCCTCATTTCTATCAGGCTTGGCGTTTCTTGCGCCTCCGGCCTTTAAGGCGCCGTGTTTTGACTGCCACTTCACGAATTCTTCGCGGGTATCGGTCTCGGCCAACCCGAGCTCCTCGCTCAATTTCTTCAGCCAATGCCCCTGTTCCATCTTATTTACAACCAAGTCTATCATCACGAACATTTTTGAGCTCACCGCGCGCTTATTGTCCAGGATGTTTAAATCCAAATCGGCGCTCACTTTTTCAAAATAATATTCCAGCATCGGCTTGGCGCTTCCGACCGCGGTTTTGAATTCCTCGGGATTATTTTTCAAACATTCATCGGGATCCTTGCCCGAACTTAAAACGATTATTTTCAGATTCATTTCTTGAGCCAGCGCTTCCTTGATTCCCCGGTCGGCGGCCATTTGACCGGCGGCATCCATATCAAAGAGCAAGGCGACATTAGTCGTAAATCTTTTTATCAAAGCGACTTGCTCGGTCGTCAAGGCGGTTCCCGATGACGCGACTACGTTCTTAAAGCCGTGATTATGGCAAGAAATGGCGTCCATTTGGCCTTCCACGACAATCGCCAAGTCATCAGCCCTAATCGCGCTCTTGGCCTTATTTAAGGCGAATAAAACCCGGCTTTTATCATAGATCTTGGTCTGCGGGCTGTTGATATACTTCCCCATTTTTTCGGTCTTTTCTTTATTCGGATTAACTCTGGCCGTGAAGGCAATCAAGTTGTCATTGACGTTAAAAATCGGAAACATTATCCGATCGCGAAAACGGTCGTAATAACCGCTCCGCCGTTCGGCGGACGCCGCCGGCTCTTTCTTGATAGTCAGGCCGGCCAAAAATATTTCTTCATCCGTATATTTTTTCCCGGTCAAAGGTCGAACTTTTAAAAAATCATATAAGCCGGTCCAAGAATCAAGGCTATAGCCCAACTGCCATTCGCTGATGTTTTCGTCGCTTAAACCGCGCTTCAATAAGTATTCGCGCGCGCTAAGACCGGTCGGCGTCGTCAAGATATGGGCATAATATTTTCCGGCTAATTCCAAAATATCTAAAATACGGTTGCGCTCGGAATAGTCCTGCCGGTTTTCGTATTGCAAAGTCACGCCGGCTTTCGGAGCGAGCAAGCGCAGAGTTTCCATGAAGCCCAGGCCTTCTTTTTCCATGATGAAAGAAAAAACGTCGCCGCCGCGCCCGCAGCCGAAGCAATGCCAAATCTGTTTTTCCGGAGAAATGACAAAAGACGGGGATTTCTCGTTATGAAACGGACAGAGCGCTTGAAAATTAGCGCCGACCGCCTTAACGGTAATATATTCCCTGATGACCTCCACGATATCCAATTTTGATTTTATTTCTTCCGCTTGGCTCATATAAAATCATTTTCTATTAAAAAAGTTTTTAGCCGTTCCATCTCCGTGGCCACAACTTCCCCGTCGTATTCGGCGTTATGGCGGTTGAAGCCTTGATAACCCGGACGCTTCTGGTCCAAATGCAAATTAAAAATAACCATTTCCTGCCCGTCCTTATCCTGATTCTCCGTAAAATAAATATGAAAACGCGGATAAAAATCCCGGCTCAAGCGGCGCGCGAAACTGGCCTGCCCGTCCTCGCGTTCGGGAATGAAAGCGTAACCGGCCCGGCGCAACCAAATAGCCGGGGCGCCTCCTAATTGTTTGGCATTAGCAAGCAATTTCATTTTTAAATAAAATTAATTATTTAACAATCGATTACCCGGATTCATTCTGTCCGGATTCATTCTGTCCGGATTCATTATCTAATCCAATTATAGTTGGCGAATACCCAATTCGCCAAATTTCTGCTGTCTCGGAAGCGGCCGTTCTTGTCTTGGCTGTTTAAGACGACGGAAATCACTTCCCGACCCGCCTCGTCCTTTAAACGGCCGACAAAGCAATATCCGGCCTGCTCGGTATAACCGGTCTTCCCGCCCAAGACAGTCAATATCTTCTCTCCCGAGTCAAAAAGAAGATAATCGGTGGATTCTATCTTCTTCTCGCGGCCGCCTACGGTCGTAAATTGATAATCCGACCTGGTGGTCGCGTCGCTTATCTCCGGCCGCTTAAAAGCGGCTTGGGCTAAAAGCGCGACCTCGCGCGCTGTGGATAAATTATATTCGCTTAGCCCGACCGGATCTTTAAAAGAAGTTTTTGCCAGTCCCAGCTCCTCCGCTCGGCGGTTCATTCCGGCGACAAACTCGGTTTCGCTTAAGCCGCTCGCGTGGACGAGAGCCAGAGTCGCGCCGTTGTCCGAGGCGACCAAGCTGATATAGAATAAATCTTTGACGGTCACTTCATCGCCCAAAAAAAGATTCAAACGCCCGCCCTCAATCTTGTCCGCTTCGGTAATCATATATGCCTTATTCCAGCCCGGATTATTATCCAAAAAAACTAAGGCGGTCATGAGTTTAGTGATGCTCGCGATCGGTTGCGGCTCGTCCGCGTTTTCTTCAAACAGGAAAAAATGATCATTCGCCATCAAGACCGCGCCCTTGGCCGCGGCCATTTCCGCCGGTCGCGCCGCCGGATTAAGCATCAGGCTGGCCGCCTCGGAGGTAACGGCCGGAACGCCAAGAAACCCGAAAAATAAAGTGGTGATTATGTTAACGATTGCTGTCCAAAACATTTTGTTTACGTATTAGTTCTGCTCTTCCGTCGCGGCTAAAACCGCATTGAGAGATTCCGTCTGATTAAGCTTCTGATAATCCGGCAATTCATTCACGCTCCCCAGTCCGAGGAAACGAACAAAATCATGAGTGACGGTATAATAATTTTCATTTTTCACTTTGGAAAATTTTTCCTCCACCAAACCGCGCAAAAGAAGGTTGCGGATGATCAGGCTGCAATTGACGCCCCTGATCCGGTCCAACTCCAATTTGGCTATCGGCCCGCGGTAAGCGATAACGGTCAGAGCCTCCAAACTCGGCCGGGATAATTCCCCGCTCGTTTCGTCTTTCAAAAATTCCCGGACCAGCGGTCCGTTCTCGGCCGCGGTCGTCATCTGGTACTGCCCGTTATTTTCAATAACGCCTAAACCGCGATCGCCCCGATTATAATCGGCCGTCAGTTCCGTTAAAACTTCTTCCAGTTCTTTAGTCTTCGCTTTTAGGAGCGCCGCCAGCTCTTTTAAAGACAAGGGTTTAGGGGAGACGAATAATAAGGATTCTACTTGTGATTTTAGAGACATAATTTAAAATGGTAATTTAAGGCTTACTGATATAGATTTCACCGAACAGTCCGTCTTGCTCAAAAAATAATTCTTTCTGTTTCACCAGTTCCAGGATGGCCAGAAAACTCACGATTGCTTCCGTTCTGGTCGCGGCGGAAGCGAGCAGTTTTGAAAAATTAACTTTGATTTTATTTAAAAGCATCTGTTTAATGGCCAAGATCTTATCGTCAATATTTATCTTCGGCTCCAAAGTCTCTTCCGACAGTATCTCCTCCGCCTGCCGCGCCAGTTGCCTGGCCAGATTATCAAGCAGGATCAAAAAACGTTCCTGAAGCAGGGCGATATTTACTTTTGCGGGCGGACAGAAAACCGGCAGATTAAACCCACCGCGGCGATTCTTTGTTAAAGGCGGCAGGAATAAGCGGCGGTCGGACAGGACCAATTCTTTGACTTTCTGACTGGCAACGACGAATTCTTTGTACATTTTCAACTGCCGCTCGAGATCATCAATTTCCTCCTCGGCTTCGCCGGCATAGAGGTACGGGAGGAGCGCTTTGGATTTGATGAGTAATAATTTGGCGGCGATGACTAAAAAATCAGCCAGTTCTTCCGGATCGATTCCTTGATTGGCGCGGATATAGGCGACATATTCGTCGGCGATTTTCGCCAAGGCGATTTCGGTTATGTCCATTTCCTCGCTCTCGATCAGGCTAAGCAATAAGCCGAGCGGGCCGGAAAATTTTTCAGTCGTGAAATCCATCATAACTATTTTATCTGATTATCGCTCCGCTGATTATCTCACCGGTTGCGCCTCAATCGTCTTGGCGATATAAAGATTGCCGCGCAAGCATTGATACCCGGCCAAATGTTCCTTACTGTTTATATCCATACCGACATACGCGGTAGATGAATTCTTGACGGCCTCCGCGATCGAGTCTGTCCGAAAATTCGCGCATAATTCAAATTCCTTATCGCTGATCTTATTATAAACAATCGGCGTCTTGGTTTCCGGATCAATTAAAGCGGCGGCGCTGATATAAATATTCTTGTCGGCCTTCAGCTCGTCCAGATTGGCCGGCAGTTTCTTATTGCGGTCATAGTAGCTGTTTACGGCGCTCTCCAGGCTATAAATGTTCTGAACGACGGCCTGGTCTAAGCGGCGATTGCGCGCGGTTTTCGGCGATTCCACGAAAAACCAAGCGGCGACGAAAACGGCGATAACTAAAGCTAAAGTCGCGCCGAAAAAAATCTTTACGACTTTATCGGTCTTGTCCGGATCCGCGCGCTTGATATCATAGAAATAAAAAGAAAAAGTGACGCCGGAAATAAATAACATGGTCAGCGCCTTAAAAATAAAACGCCCGGTCAATTCGCCCGACAAGAAATTATTGATGACGCCGATAAAGACGCCGAGGATTATCATGGCTGATACGAGAATAATAAAATAAGTCAGCCAGCGGCGGATGGCGGAATCCTTTTCCAGCTCGCCTTTATGCAGCCCTCGATGAATCAGGCCGGAAATCAAATAAAAGATCGGCGCGGCGATAAAAATCGCGGAAATCGCGAACTTGAGCTGGCCGTCGACATTACCGCCGTAAGAATTCAAGACATCGGGAATAATCCTGTCGATGATACTGAAGATTATCATTCCGAAGGACAGCGCCGTGAAAATGAGCGCGACGAGCGAGAGAAGATAGTAAAAGGCGTACTTGGCGTTGTGCTGATTGTTCATATTTTTATCATTTATTTTAAAATTCGGCGTTCTTCGGCGTGCGCGGAAACGGAATGACGTCGCGGATATTAGCCAGGCCGGAAAGATACATAATCATCCGTTCAAAGCCTAAACCGAAACCGGCGTGCTTAACGGAACCGAAGCGGCGCAAATCCAAATACCATTCATAGTCCTCTTTCTTCAAACCCGCCTCGGCCATCCGCTTAACCAGGTTATCTAAACGCTCTTCCCTCTGGCTGCCGCCGATTATTTCACCGATACCCGGAACGAGCAGATCCATGGCGGCGATGGTTTTCCCGTCTTCGTTCAAGCGCATATAGAAAGCTTTGATTTCTTTAGGATAGTCAGTGACGAAAACCGGTTTTTTATAGACCTTGTCCGTCAGATAACGCTCATGCTCGGTCTGAAGATCGATTCCCCATTTCACCGGGAAAACGAATTTCTCGCCGGACTTGGTTAAAATTTCAATCGCTTCGGTATAAGTGACGCGGCCGAAATCGGAACTAACGATATTATTCAAGCGTTCCCGGAGGCCGGTATCAATAAACTTATTGAAGAATTCCATTTCTTCCGGCAATTCTTTTAAGACATAGGCGATTAAATATTTCAACATCTTTTCCGCCAGCGCCATATCGTCTTCCAGGTCGGCGAAAGCCATTTCCGGTTCCATCATCCAGAATTCGGAAACGTGGCGGGTCGTATTGGAATTTTCCGCGCGGAAAGTCGGACCGAAAGTATAAACCTTATTCAGTCCCATCACCAAGGCCTCGGCGTTAAGCTGGCCGCTGACGGTCAGTCCCGCTTTCTTACCGAAAAAATCGGCGCTATAATCAACTTCCCCGTTCTTATTTTTGGCGACGTTCTTCAAATCTAAAGTCGTCACCTGAAACATTTCGCCGGCGCCTTCGGCGTCGCTCGTGGAGATTATCGGAGTCTGAATATAAAAAAAGCCTTCCTCTTGAAAAAATTTATGGATGGCAAAACTCAAAACGGAACGCAGGCGAAAAACCGCGGAAAAAGTATTGCTGCGGCCGCGCAGATGCGCAATCTCGCGCAAGAATTCAAAACTATGTTTTTTCTTCTGGAGCGGATAGTCTTCCGCCGCTTGACTGAGCACGATAATTTTTTTGGCCTTAAGCTCAAAAGCTTGGCCGGCCGCCGGCGACTCAACGAGCTCGCCCTCAACTTCCAAAGACGAACCGATGCTGATATTCTCCACTTCGGAAAAATTATTCAAATCGCTTCCGAACACTATCTGCAAACTCTTAAAGAATGAGCCGTCGTTAAGCTCGATAAAACCGAATTCCTTGGAAGAACGCGCGGTCCGGACCCAGCCGGCGACGTTGATATTCTTATTCAGATAGCGGCCGGTATCTTTGAATAATGATTTTATGAGAATAAAAGGCATAGAAGATAAATGATATTTATATTACGAAATTTCCCTTATGAAACGGCGGATTACGGAGTTAGTCTCTTGACGTCTCGGGGCAGGAAGCAAGCTTCCTTGACGCTTCCCAGATTTAACATTTTCATCACTATGCGCCCCGGTCCCATGCCGATACCGCTATGGCTCGGACAGCCGTAACGAAAAAAGTTTAAATAATCTTTTAATTCTTCAAGATTCATCCCTTTTTCCAGCGCCTGTTTTTCCAAAATTTCTATTCTGTGCTCGCGCTCCGAGCCGGTCGTAATTTCCAGACCGCGATATAATAAGTCAAAACTCTTGGTCAACTCGGGATTATCCTGATGGCGCATATGATAAAAAGGCCGCGCCGCAATCGGATAATCAGTCACGAAAACAAAATCATGACCGGTCTCTTTCTTGATGATGACACCCAGTTCTTTTTCCTCTTCAGTGGAAAAATCATAATCCTTTTCGCTTCTGATGCCGGCCGCTTTTAATTTTTCTTTGGTGGCGGCGAAGCTTATTTTCGGGAAAGGCTTAGTCGGGATTTCTATATCAAGCCCCAAATCTTCTTTAACTTTCTTAAAACCGTTAATCAATAAATCTTCTTCAATGCCCATCACGTCGTTATAGTCGGAAAATGAAACTTCAAAATCCCAGCCGGTGAATTCGGTGACATGGCGAGTGGTAAAAGACGGCTCGGCGCGGAAAACCGTTCCGACCATAAAAACTTTCTCCAGGCCGGCCGCCATCGCCATTTGTTTATAAAATTGAGGCGACTGGGCCAAATATGCCGGGCGATCAAAATACTTTACCTCGAAAACTTCCGAACCGCTTTCCGAAGCGGTGCTCATAAAGCAAGGGGTATAAATCTGGATAAAATTATTCTTCAGCCAATATTCCCGGCAACCGGCTTCCAGTTTCGTCCAGACTTTGAAAATAAGCTGATGCTCCGCCTGGCGTAAATCCAGCCAGCGCCAATTAAGGCGATTTTCCAGATTCGCCTCATTGTCCGCTTTTGTGAAAACGGGAATAGGTAAATTTTCATCGGCTAGAGAAATCAGTTCCGCTTGCGCGGCCGCCAATTCAAAATCCTTGACCGGATTAGAGTCATTTTTCTTGGCCGGTTTTTCCTGCAAGAATCCGGTAACTTTAATGACACTTTCCAGGGTCAGTTTTTCCGCCAAATCGTAGCCCCCTTGGCCGGACACGAAAACGACTTGCATTGATCCGGAAATATCGCATAAATCTACAAAGACCAAGCCTTTATGGGCGCGTAAATTCCTTACCCAGCCGCTGACAGTCACTTCCCCGGTACTTTGTTTTTTCGCAGCGGTAATTAAAATTCTTGACATAAATAAAAATAGTTTTTAATTTGAGATTTCAAATTAAAACTTAAATTAAGTTTATTCTTTTATACTTAAATATTAACTGATTTCCGGGATTTTAGCAAGATTTTAGCAAGAAAAAACAGCCTTCTTCCGGCTATTTTTTGTCAAATGTTTTTAGAAATGAAATATGATAAACTTATCCAACAAGCCGCCAAACTCCTTAAGAGTCTTATTGTCTGTTTTTAATTTTTCTGCTGATTTAAAGCGGTTATCCACCATAAAACGCATTAATTTGATACAATTATCAGATATTGTCAATAATTCAGTTCTAAAAACGCCTTCGCCTCCGGCTAAACGTTTTTTTTCAAAACAATCGCCGCAAACAAGACCGCCGCTGAGCAGATTAAAATAATTCTGACTCGGGCTGATCATGCTCGAACAGTCCAGACACTGATATATTTCCGGCCGGTAGCCCAGTTCCGCCAAGAATTTAATCGTAAAAAAAGCCAAAACCAGTTCCCCGCTCTCGCGCGTAAACAAGTAAAAATCATTTAAGATTTCCAGCCACGCGACCAATAAAAAAAATAAGCGTTCATCGCTCTGATTTTCTTTGGTCAGCCGGTTAAAAAGATTAACGGCCCGACCGGCGTAATAAAGCTTATTCAAATCTTCCCTGATTCCTGAATAAGCGGCGCGCGTAATGGCGCTGCCGATATAATCAAAACCCCTGCCCTCGATAATCAGGATATCGGCTAAAGTCAGAGGCTCGATATGACCGGCTAATTTAGAACTCAATTTTTTTGTCCCGCGCGCGACCAGCGTCAATTTGCCGAAGTAAGGAGTATAAATCGTCACTAAACTGTCATTCTCCCTATAATCTTGGCGATTTAGTATTAACGCGGGCGTGTTTTTAGTTTCATCCATGGTTATATACTAGATTTATCGAGATAACTCTGCAGTATTATCGAAGCCGCGATTTCATCCCGCCCGGCAGTTTCTTTATCTTCACCGCCCAAAGCGTCCGCGGCCAAACTGCTTAAACGTTCATCAACGGTTTCAACCAGCAAGCCGCTCTTCTCTCTTAATTGCGCGACAAAACTGACCCAAGCCGGATTGTCGGCGGCTTCCCCGCTCATTTTTTGGGGCGCGCCGATAATTATGACATTGGTTTCCTCCTCTTTGAGAACGTTTAAAACTTCCGCCAGATTCGCCACGGTTTTCAAGGGTAGAGCCAGTTTCACTTCACTGTCGGCCGTCGCCAGCCCGATTCGCTTCTCGCCCCAGTCCAGACCGAGATAATTCAATATCTTGTTCATATTAATTTTACTTAGTTAAAACCTCACAGCCATTTTCAGTCACCGCGACCGTATGCTCAAAATGAGCGCTTAAAGAGTCGTCGGCCGTCAGGATAGTATAATCATTATCCGCCATTTTCACGCGCCAATCGCCCTCGTTTATCATCGGCTCAATCGCTATAACCATACCCGGGCGTAAAACGATGTTTTCGCGGCTGCGCTCGCTGATTTCAAAATTGAAAACATCCGGTTTTTCATGGGAAAAATAACCGACGCCATGTCCGACCAAGTCGCGCACAACGCCATAACCATGGCTCTCGGCGCAGCCGGAAACCGCGCGGGCGATATCATTGATTGTTTTCCCCGGCTTAACGGCCTTAAGCGCTAATTCCAAACATTGACGAGACACTTGCAATAATTTCTTGGCGTCGGAGCTTATTTTGCCGACGCCGCTGGTCGCGCACGTATCAGTAAAAAAACCGCCGTTTTTGGAATGAGAATTGACCGGTAATTTATATTGTTCTCTTAATTCCGCATTAACCGGCCATTCCATGCCGATATCAAGATCGACGATATCTCCACTCTTAAGCGTTCTAATGGGATAAGCCGCGCCATGGACCACTTCATTATTAAGAGAAACGCATAAAGTTGACGGGAAAAACGCGCCGCTGGCCATCGGGTAATTCTTGAAAGCGGAGCGTCCGCCCGCTTTAGCGATCAAATCACTGGCCAAATCCTCAAGATAGCCGGTATCTACTCCCGGTTTTATTTCCGATAATAATCTTTTTAAAATTATCGACAAACGCCGTCCGCCCTCCCTGATCGCTCGTATCTCTTCGGCCGATTTTATGTAAACCATATTTTTATTTAACAACGCTCGGTATCTTCTTATTGACGCGAATTGACATAATTAAATACTGCCGACCTGATGACCGACGGGCCGATGGATGTCTTTGGCTCCCAAACCTTTATCAGAGGTTTCACCGCGATTCGCGGCGACGCCATAATGGCTGTCAACGGAGATACTGCCTCGAGCCAAGCCGGTTCCATGTTCCTTATACGTCTGGACATTCACATAAACACCCGGGTCGCGATTAATCCTGGCGCCAACCGGACACGCCTTTTTAATTTCGGCCATCTTGGCGGCACCCCTCATTTCGGCGGCCGTGATCGCTTTCTGCAGAGATGATTCATCGCCCCCGCCCGCCGCGTTAAGGTCTATCCCGGCCTTAACGGCCGCTTCGGTTTTCTTATCGCGAGCATAATGGTCAAGCAGCTCTTTTATCTTATATTTGTCCTGCTTAGTTATCGTCTTATCATTATGCATTATTTCCAGAAGAGCGCTCTTGCGCTGCATTCGGCTGAGCCCGCCATATGTTCGAATCGTCCCTCGGCGCTTATCCATCGCCCCAACAATGGCTTTTTGATTGTTTTTAAGCATGCCAAATTCTCCACCTTCATGATAAGTTAATTTTGCCAGACGTTTATCAAAATTACCAAAACCTGATTTGGAACGAAACCCGATTCCGCCCTTAGGCAAGATATTTAAACCCATATTTTTATTCTTTAAAACTATCTAATAACTTATTGATCTGTTCCAGATCGTAATGCGTCAACCCGAGCTTAACCCGATCCTCGTAAAGATGGTATTTATCGTCGCGAACGGTTAAGCGCGACGGCTTAAGACCGTGCCTGATTTTTTCTTTATACTTCTTAATCAGATCCATGATTACTTCCCTGTTGGCTCCGTCTAAATTCCGGTAATTAGGGTTAGTCCGCATCATTTCTTCCATTCTTTGAGTAATCCGATAATTAGTCTGAGCGGTTAAATCTTTAGTGATGTCTTGTAAATCCATATATTTATAAAATTTATTTTCGCTTATTCTAAAAATCAGTCCGCGCTTTAAAGGCGCAGACGGCCCTTATTTTCACTATTAATCATTATACCATACAAAAAACCGGCCTTAAAGCCAGTTTTTTTAGTCTATTATTAGCTAAATATTCTTTGAATTAAAGCCCGTCATACTCGCGCATGGTCATCTGCGCTTCTATTTGCTTAACGGTTTCAATAACCACGGAAACGACGATGAGCAAGCTCGTACCGCCGATGGCGAAGGCCTGCATCCCCGTATAATAGCGCATGATAAGCGGCAAAACGGCAATCAGGCCCAAGAATAAAGCGCCGGCCAGAATGATTTTATGAGTCGTATAAGCTAAATAATCGCTGGTCGGTTTGCCGGGACGGATACCGGGAATAAATCCGCCTTGCTTCTGGAGATTTTCCGCGATCTGAACGGGGTGAAAAATAACTTCGGTATAAAAATAGGTGAAAGCAAAAACCAGAAGAAAATAAATGACGCCGTAGAAAAGCTGGTTATTGAATAAACTGATTGTCCCGGCCGCTATATTCGCGATCCAAGCGGTCTTGGCGTGGATCAAGAATTGAGCGATCATGGACGGAAATAGAACGACGGAAATAGCGAAGATAATCGGGATAACGCCGGCCATATTCACGCGCAGAGGCAAATGAGTGCTGGTGCCGCCAAAGGTGCGGTTGCCGCGAACCTGGCGGGCATATTGGACCGGAACATTACGCTGGCCTTCGTTGATAATAACGACGCCGACCACGGTAATAATCGCGATAACGACAAAACCGATCAACATAAATAATTGGGTGGAATCAAAAGTGGCCGCAATCTGTTGCAGCGTCGTCGGCAAACCGGCGACGATACCGGCAAAAATCAATAAAGAAATGCCGTTCCCGACTTTCTTTTCGGTAATAAGTTCTCCGAGCCACATCAAGAAAATGGAACCGGCGGTAATGGTTAAAATCATCAAACCGAAATCAAAAGGGGCGACCTCGCCCAAGATACCGGCCGAACTGCGGCGCAGGAGCGTAATCATGCCGTAGGATTGCAAAACCGCTAAAGGCACAGTCGCCCAGCGAGTCCAGGTATTTATCTTCTGGCGGCCGGATTCTTCTTTCTGCATCTCTTCAATTGACGGAATAATCATGCCTAAAAGCTGAAAAATAATGGAAGAGGTGATGTAAGGACCGACACCCATCATCACGATGGAAAAATTTTCCATACCGCCTCCGGAAAACAGGTTCATTAATCCTAAGAATTGGTTAGAATCGAATAGGCTCTTCAGGGCAATCGCGTTGACTCCCGGAACCGGAATATGAGCGGCGAAGCGGAAAATAACGAGCATGCCGAGAACGAACAGAATGCTGTTTCTTAAATCTCTAGCTTTCCAGATTTGCGATAATTTATCAAAAATCATATTATTTCAGTTGAGTCTTAACACCGGCGCTCATCTTAATATTCTCAAATTTAACCTGGACAGTCAATTTTTCCTTGCCCAAAACCTTAACCGGCAAAGAAACGGAAGAAATCAATTTCTTGGCGAATAAAGCGGCCCGGGTAACGGTTTCACCGTCTTTAAAGGCGGAATTTATCGCCTTGACACCGACGACCTGGTTTTTCGGCTTTAAAGATTTAAAGCCCCGAGATTTAGGAATCCGCAATAATTGCGCGCGCATACCTAAGCGCTTTAAACCGGAAACGCCGGAGCGTGATCCCTGCCCTTTCTGGCCGCGAGTGCTATAAGTGCCGTGGCCGGAGGCGTTGCCGCGACCGACGCGCTTATTTTTTTTGGCTCGGCCCTTGGTTTTGGTTATGGTATTAAGTGATAACATATGATTATGAAAACTAATTAAACACGATTATTTATCCGCTTCTGATTTTTGATCCTCCGGGGACCTCTTTATGATTTCCAAAGCGGGATTTTTCTCTTCCGCCTTAACCGCTTCCGGCCTGGCCGTGCGCAATTCTCTTAAAGCGGCTATAGTACAGCGGGCGTTATTAATTTTATTATTGGAGCCTAAAGCTTTGCTGGTGATGTTCTTGATACCGGCTAATTCCAGGATAACCCTGGTAACGCCGCCGGCGATAACGCCGCGTCCGGTCTTAGCCGGTTTCAGCATCACTAAAGCCGCTCCCATTTTCTTGGTAATCGCGTGCGGGATAGTTTCTTTAACCGTCGGCACTTTGACCATCTCTTTCTTGGCGCGATTAACCGCTTTATTGACGGCCATGGTAACATCAGCGCCCTTGCCGACACCGACGCCGACACTGCCCTTCCTGTCGCCGATAGCCACGCAAGCGCGAAAATTCATTCTTTTGCCTCCGGCCATAACGCGAGTAACGCGCGCCACTTCCAGAATGCGCTGTTCCATTTCATCTTTCGACCGGTCATCGCGACGATCGCCGCGTCCCTTGCCGCGTCCGCCCTGAAATCCTCCGCCGCCGCGTTTTTTCTCGCCGTATAAATCTTTAGCGACAGTCGCAGCCACTCCCTGGCTGGCGTCCTTAGCTTTAACTTCAGTTGTTGTTTTTTTGTCTTCCATATAATGATTAAAATTGCGAATTGTTTTTTAAAATTTCAAGCCGCCCGCGCGCGCTCCTTCGGCCGCCGCTTTTACTCGGCCATGATATTTATAAGAACCGCGGTCAAAAACCACTTGCTCGATCTTTTTGGTCTTGGCTTTAGCCGCGATAATTTTGCCCAGCTCTTTACCGGCTTCAGATTTATCAACCTTAGCGCTTATTTCTTTCATGCCGGCGCTGGCTAAAGTCTGACCGCTCAAATCGTCGATTAATTGCAAAAACATCCCCTTATTGGAGCGAAAAACGCTCAGTCGCGGCCGGGCGCCGGTTCCGGAGATTTTCGCGCGGACACGGTTGTGGCGGCGAGCGCTTCTTTGCTTATTGACCTTGATTTTATCCATATAATTAAAATTCTTATCAGCTTAAAATTATTTTGCCTTAGCCGCCGCTTTACCGGCTTTACGTCTGATGATTTCATCGACATACTTAACGCCTTTGCCTTTATACGGCTCCGGCTTGCGAATCTTTCTGATCTGAGCGGCCGTTTCTCCGACCAGAGCTTTATCGGCGCCGGCCAAAGTAATGACGTTAGCGGCCACGGAAGCGGTAATCCCAGACGGCAGCTTAAATTCTATCGGATGAGAAAAGCCTAAGCTCATATTTAGCTGACGGTCGACGACCGTCGCGCGGTAACCGACGCCGTTAATTTCCAATTTTTTGATAAAGCCGGTGCTGACGCCCTCAACCGAATTCCTGATCAGGCTCCACATCAAGCCCCAGATCGCGCTGGCGTTTTTCACTTCCCGGTCATAAGGAGCGACAATGATTTCATTATTTTCAATTTTAACGCCGATGAGCGGGTTAGTCGCTAAACGCAATTCGCCTTTCGGTCCTTTAAAAGCATATTCCTTGGCGTCAACCGTAAAACTTACTCCGGCCGGCAACTTGATTGGTAATTTTCCTAAACGTGACATATGAGTAAAATAAATAATTAAAAGATTTCGCCGATCACTTCGCCGCCGATATGCTCCTTCTTCGCCCGCTTATTGGTCATTAAACCGCGCGAGGTGGAAATTATCGCTATCCCGAAATTATTCAAAACCGTCGGAATTTCATCTTTAGAAACATAAATTTTCAAACCCGGACGACTGACGCGTTTGATGGCGCTTATCTGGGGCTGGCCATTCTTATGATATTTCAAATGAATTTGCAGCTCGTCAAAATTATTCCGGCGTCCGTTCAAACCCCCGGCGACTATGACCGCTTTCTTGACCCAGCCTTCGGTTTCTAAAATCTTGGCGATTTCATATTTCAACTTGCTGAGCGGCAAAACAATCTCCGGCTTTTTTACGGCGGAAGCGTTTCTAATTCTTGTGAACATGTCTGCGATGGGATCCATCATATTTTTAGGTTAACTTAGTTACTTATTTTTACCAGCTGGATTTCGTAATACCCGGCAAATCGCCGTTATCGGCCAGCTCGCGGAAACAGATACGGCATAATTCAAAATCACGCATGTAGCCGTGGTTGCGGCCGCAACGCCAGCACCGATTGATTTTTCGCGTAGAAAATTTCGGTTTTCTTTTTGCTTTGACGATTAAGGCTGTTCTTGCCATATATATTTAAATTATTTGGTTTCTTTTTTAAACGGGAAGCCGATTAAGCGGAAAAGCTCCAAACCGGCGGCCTTGTTCTTGGCGGTCGTGGATAGACAAACCTCCAGGCCGAAAGTATTGTCAACTTCTTCCGCTTGGATTTCCGAAAAACAAGAATAGTCCTTGAAACCGACAGTCAGATTACCTTCCCGATCGATAGATTTTTCACTGATGCCCCTGAAATCGCGGACACGAGGAAAAGTGATGCCGACCAGCTTGTCGACGAAATCATACATCCGCTGGCCGCGCAAAGTTACTTTCGCGCCGATAACCAAGCCCTCTCTGATTTTAAAAGCGGCAATTGATTTCTTCGCGGCGGTGAAAACCGGCTTCTGACCGGCAATCTTCGTTAAGGCTTTGGCCACGCCGGCGATAAATTCTTTTTCTTTGTTGTGCTGGCCGAAACCGACGTTAATAACTGCCTTAGTCAAACGCGGGACGAGCATATTGTTCTTAAATCCGAATTTTTCTTTCAGATTCGGGACAATGGTTTTTTGATATTTTTCTTTTAATTTCATAATATTACTCGATTATTTCCTGACATTTTTTACAAACTCTAAACTTGGCATCCTTTTTCCCTTCGGCCTTAACGGTCTTGTGGCCGACTTTGGTGGCCCGGCCGCATTTCGGACAAACCAGCGCTAAATTATCCGCTTTCATAAAAGCCGGGAATTCGATTCTCTGGCCTTTCTCGCCGCGGCGGTTCGGGCGCATGTGCTTGATAAGCAAATTCAAGCCCTCAACGCTCGCCTTATTTTCTTGCGGAATCACTTGCAAAACCTTGCCGGACTTGCCTTTGTCCTTACCGGCTAAAATCTTCACTTGGTCATTCTTTTTGATATTCATATAATTCTAACGGAATTTTTTTATAAAACTTCGGGCGCTAAAGAAGCGATTTTGATAAAGCCGGCGCGGCGAATCTCTCTGGCGACCGGTCCAAAAATACGGGTTCCTTTCGGGTCCTTCTTTTCCAAGTCGCCGATGATAACGCAAGCGTTATCGTCAAAACGGACATAAGAACCGTCCGGGCGGCGAATCTCTTTCTTGGTGCGGACAATGACCGCTTTCGCCACATCGCCTTTTTTGACGGCGGCGTGAGGAACGGCCGATTTGACCGCGACGACGATAATGTCGCCGACGTGACCATAGCGCCGTTTAAATCCCCCCAAGACGCGGATGCATTGGACTTCCTTGGCGCCGGAGTTATCGGCTACTTTTAAATATGTTTGGACTTGAATCATATAATTAAAACGAGTTTATCAATTTAGGCGCTTTTAATCACTCGCCATCTCTTATCGCGGCTGAGCGGGCGGCATTCCACGAAGCTGACCTTGTCGCCGACGTGAAACTCATTCTTCTCGTCATGGACTTTATAATTGCGGCTGACGGTATAGCGCTTCTGGTATTTCGGATGTTTTTTGACGGATTCAATCTTAACCACAATCGTCTTGTCGTTCTTATCGCTAACCACGACGCCCTGAAAAGTGCGGCTGATTATTTTCGGCTTTTTAATGGCTTCTTCTTTAATGTTGACGGCGCTCATATTATTTTTTCTTATTTAAGATAGTTAAAACGTGAGCGACTTGCTCTTTAACGGTTCTGATTTCCCGAATGTTCTTTAATTGCTTATTCGAATCTTTAAAACGCAATTCGCGCAGTTTTTCGCGATTTTGCCCTAAGATCTTATGCAATTCAGCTTCGCTTTTAGTTTGTAATTCTTTGAAATCCATATGATTATCCTAATTTATTCTTGAATGACGAATTATTCTTTACTGATAAATTGGCACTTGACCGGTAATTTATGACCGGCTGACTCCATCGCTTTTTTGGCCGTGGCTTTATCCAAGCCTTCCATTTCAAACATCACCATACCCGGTTTGACGATGGCGACATAATAATCAACGGCGCCTTTGCCTTTACCCATCGGGATTTCTCCGCCGTGAGCCGTCACCGGCTTATCCGGAAAAATTCTGATCCAAACCTGACCGCCTTTACTGACATATTTAGTCATCACGCGACGAGCCGATTCTATTTGGCGTGAATTTACCCAACAAGCGCTTAGACTCTTTAAGCCATAACTGCCGAAACTGATATTTAAGCAACGGCTGGCTTTGCCGCCGCGGCGGCGCTTCTGGTCTTTTCTCCATTTAGTTTTCTTGGGCATTAACATATGTTTTGCAGATTTGTTTAATTTTATTCGGCGATAACTTCGCCCTTGGCCATTTTATCTTTTTCAAAAACTTCCCCCTTATAGACCCAGACTTTGATGCCGATGGCGCCATAAGTAGTGTGCGCGGCGCCGCGAGCGTAATCAATATCGGCGCGCAAGGTCTGCAGCGGCACTTTGCCCCAGACTAATTTTTCGGTACGAGCGATTTCCGCGCCGTTCAAACGTCCGGAAATGACGATTTTCGCGCCCAAAGCGCCGGCGCGCTCGATTTTGCCCAGGTTCTGTTTCATTACTTTTCTAAAAGGCATCCTCTTTTCAATATCTAAAATCATAGTCTGAACGATTATCTGGGCGCTTAAATTCGGACGGCTGTATTCTTTGATATTCAAACTGATTTCGCCCATCCGGAAATTCTTCAGGAATTTATCATGCAGTTTTTTCTTCAATTCTTCGGCGCCATTGCCGCCGCGGCCGATAATTAAGCCCGGCTTCGCGGTCGTGACATTGATTTCTATCTTACTGATGCTGCGGATGATTTCCACCTTATCTATCCCCGCTTCCCTGAATTCCCTGATCATGTATTTGCGGATCGGGATATCCTGCCTGATATTCTTCACGTAATTATCACCGGATTCAAACCATAAAGACGCCCAAGTCTTGGTGATGCCCATGCGCAGTATTTTCGGATTAACTTTTTTACCCATATGGATTTAATTACAAATTACGAATTAATTAGCCGGCTTTGCGTCTGAACATTTTAGTCTTTTCTCCGGCCGCTTTCCTGCCCTTATCTCGTTCTGCCTTAGCGCCGACTTTTTGAGTGGCGGCTTCGCCTTCTTTCACTAGTTTTTCCAGTTTGACCGGATCGGCGGCTCGAATTACTTTCTTCTCCGGCTGATCGCCGGCCTTTATTTCCGCCAAGACCAGGCTTAAATGACAACCGCGCTTCCTGATGGAAGTGGCGCGGCCATGAGCTCTGGGCATCCAGCGCTTCAGCATTACGCCTTCGTCGGAACGGATTTCTTTAATATATAAATTATCGCGTTTTAAACTATAGGTATTCTCACCGTTAGCGATAGCGGATTTGATTAATTTGGCGATCGGCTCCGCGGCTAATTTATTTATGAATCTTAATTGATCCAAAGCGGTTTCAACCGGCATTTTACGGATAACATCAATCACCAAACGGATTTTCCGCGGCGACATTCTTAAATGATTTAAACTGGATTTTACTTCCATATTGGTTGGTGATTAATTATTTCTTTTAGTTCGCTTTATTTCTTATCGCTCTTTTCGCCGGTCTGGGATTTCGCCATCCTGCCGCCGTGACCCAAAAACTTTTTCGTGGCGGCGAATTCGCCTAAACGATGGCCGACCATATTCTCGACGACATAAACCGGCAGATGAGTCTTGCCGTTATGGACACCGAGAGTAAATCCGACCATTTCCGGAGTAATCGTGCAAGCGCGATCCCAAACTTTAATGACCGTCTTATCGCCCGGTTTTAAGTTCTTTATTTTGTTCAATAAGCGAAGGTTGATGTAGGGACCCTTTTTTAAACTTCTGGACATATATTTATTTACGTTTAGATCTCCTCTTAATTATTAAGCGATCGCTGCGGCACTTGCGTCTGGTCTTAACGCCCAAAGCCGGCTTGCCCCACATCGTCTTCGGATGGCACAGACCGATGGACTGGTTGCCTTCACCGCCGCCGTGCGGATGATCAACCGGATTCATGGCGCTGCCTCGAACGGTCGGACGGATGCCTAAATGGCGGCTGCGTCCGGCTTTACCCAAAGAAATATGACGATGATCGGGATTGCTGGCGCGGCCGACAGTGCCTAAGCATTCTTTCTTAACCTGGCGGATTTCGCCCGAGGGCATTTTTAATTGCGCGTATTTCCCTTCCACGCCCATAACATAAACGATATTACCGGCGCCGCGGGCGATTTTTGCTCCCTGACCCGGTTCCAGTTCAACGCAACTGACCGGCATTCCGGCCGGAATAAACTGCAGAGGCAAAGCGTTGCCGGTCTTGATTTCAATCAATTCCCGAGAACTCATCACCTGATCGCCGACTTTCAAATCAACCGGAGCGATGATATATCTCTTGGCGCCGTCGGAATAATTAAGTAAGGCCAAACGAGCGCCTCGGTTCGGATCGTATTCAATCGTCGCGACCGTCGCGGCCACGTTAAACTTATCGCGTTTGAAATCAATCAAACGGATATAGCGCTTGGAACCGCCGCCGCGATGGCGAATAGTTATTTTCCCTTGCGAGTTGCGACCGCCCCTCCTCTTCTTGATGGCGATCAATCTCTTCTCCGGGACATTTTTAGTCACATCTTTAAAATCATCAAAGGTGGCTTCGCGTCTTCCGGGAGTATTCGCTTTTACTTTTTTAATACCCATATAGGCAAACTAATATTTTATAAATTAAACGCCTTCATAAATCTTAATGGCTTCGCCCTTGGCCAGCGTGACGATTGCCTTGCGCCAGTCGCTTCTTTGGCCTTTGATGCGGCCGCGAGCGACTTTCTTTCCGGAAACATTAACGACGTTAACCTGAATCGGAGTGACGCCATAAGTGGCTTTAACCGCCTTAGCAATTTCAATCTTATTGGCGCTTCCCGCGACGATAAAAACATATTTATTCTCCGCGACGAGATTAGTCGCCTTTTCCGTGACAAGCGGACTGATTAAGACGCGATAAGAATCATTGATCTTAGGAGCGGCCGCGGCCGTCTTCTTAGAACCGACGACCGGCGCGACTCCGCTGTAAAGATCCTGCATGCTCGTCGCCGCCTTTTTTGGAGCGGTTTCCGATTTAGCGCCGGCTGGCTTAATCCCCTCATTTTTGTCGCCCGCGTCAATTTTTTTCTTTCCAAATAATGCCATATAATTGATTACTTTAAGTCCTGGCCATAACGGTCCGCTAAGGTCTTAACGGCGTTTTCCGTCACTAATAAATTTTTATAATTCAAAATATCAAGTAAATTGATGTTTTCCAGATGAATAAGTTTCACGCCCGGCAAATTGCGTCCGGAACACTGGGTCTTAGCGTTCTTAGAATCATTGATAACCAAGATATCGCGGCGATTATTCATTAAAATCTTCTTTTCCACGGCCGAGAGCATCGCATTAAAATTCTTAGTCTTATAATCGCTGAAATCAAGATTGTCTAAAACCGCTAAAGTACCGGTGGCGACTTTATCTGATAAAGCCATAAACAAGGCTTTCTGCTTCATTTTCTGATTTATTTTTTGTTTAAAATTGCGATCTTTTCTCGGACCGAAAGTGACGCCGCCGCCGATCCAAATCGGAGAACGGCTGCTTCCGGCGCGAGCGCGGCCGGTACCTTTCTGTTTCCAAGGCTTCTTGCCGCCGCCGGAAACTTCGCTTCTATCTTTAGTATGCGCCAAAACCTGGCGGGAATTAGCCTGACTGGCGATAACCGCCTGATGCAATAATTCATTATTAGGTTTAATCCCAAAAATCTTAGCCGACAATTCTAAGTCTTTAACGGCCTCGGCGGATTGATTGTAAACTTTTATTTTCATACGATTCGTAATTCGCTATTTATTATTATTTCCCGGCGGCGGTGACAATTTTTTCCTTGGTTTCCTCTTTTATCTCTTTCGTTGTTTCTTCCGTCGGCGCGACCGCTTCCGTAACCTCGGTCTTTACTTCCGGCACCGAAGTTTCCGCTACCGGAGCTTCGTTCTTCGCTCCTTCCGCCGAAGTTTCGCGCTGAGCCGATTTTAAATTAACTTTCAGTTCGCCGTCGCCCTTAATCATCACAAAACCATTAATCGCTCCCGGAACCGCTCCTTTAACAAAAATTATATTCTGGGCCGTATCAATCGCGGCCACTTCTAAATTAGTGGTGGTAACTCTGTCTCCGCCCATGCGACCGCCCATGCGCATTCCTTTAAAGACGTGCGCCGGACCTTTAGGACCGATGGAGCCGGGCATCCTTTCCTGATCTTTATTACCGTGCGTTTTACGGAAACCGTGAAAATGATGACGTTTAACCACGCCCTGGAAGCCCCGGCCTTTAGAAACGCCGGTAACATTAATCTTATCGCCGACAGCGAAGGTCTCAACGCTGACAACATCCCCGGTCTTAAAATCGGCGGCGTTATCCATTCTGAATTCACGAACATGGGCCGGTTTAACGCCCGTCTTCTTGTAATGGCCCAACTGCGGCTTATTGATATTCTTGGCTTTGCGTTCGCCATAGGCTAATTGCAAAGCTTCATATCCGTCTTTCACCTTAGATTTTATTTGAGTAATAACGCACGGACCGGCCAAAACCGGAGTCACGGCCATAACCGCATCGCCGGACCAGATCTGAGTCATGCTTAATTTTTTTCCGCTAATAAATTTCATATATTTTTCTGGACCTTAATAAAACAAAAACTGGTTTAGAAACCAGCTTAAAAACCAAATGATAAAAAATACACTTAACCTCTATTTTTTATATTGTGTTTATCCGGCTAGTTTTTCTCCAAATTTAGTTAATCTTCGCTTAAACACTTTCTACGTCGACAGAGTTATCTAAGCGCTTTTCAACTAATTAATATTACTTTTAAATACTACTACATTTTTATTTCCACGTCAACCCCTGCCGGTAAGCTAAGGTTAGTTAAATCTTCAATGGTTTTCGCGGTCGGATCAATAATATCAATCATCCGCTTGTGGATGCGCATTTCATATTGGTCGCGAGCGTCCTTATGAACAAAGGTTGAACGGTTGACCGTATATTTTCTCTTTTCTGTCGGCAGCGGAATCGGCCCAAAAAACTGAGCGTCGCTACGCCCGATAGTTTCCACGATGGTCTTAGTGGATTGGTCAATGATCTTATGATCAAACGCCTTGATCTTAATCCTGATTCTCTGCTTAAATTCTTTTTCGTCTTTTTTGTCTTCGGGCATAATTATTATTTAGAAATAGTCACTGCAAACCCGCCCTTTTTCGCTTCCGCTCCCGCCATCCGCCATCCGCCAACTGGCGGAGGCGGAGGCGGAGGCGGAGACGGAAAGAGCGGGTCAAAGTGCTTACTTTAAAATCTTGGTAACGACACCCGCGCCCACGGTGCGACCGCCTTCGCGAATGGTGAATTTCTGCTTGTCTTCAAGGGCAATCGGAGCGATTAACTTGATGGTTAGGTTAGTGGTGTCACCCGGCATAACCATTTCCGTCCCGGCCGGTAAATTAATATCGCCGGTAACATCGGTGGTCTTGAAGTAAAACTGCGGCTTATAACCGTTGAAAAACGGCTTATGGCGTCCGCCTTCATCCTTGGATAAGACGTAAACTTCCGCGGTGAACTCGGTGTGCGGAGTAACGGAACCCGGTTTGCATAGTACCTGTCCGCGCTCAACTTCATCCTTCTTGGTGCCGCGCAACAGGATTCCGGCGTTGTCCCCGGCCTGGCCCTGGTCTAAAGATTTATTGAACATTTCAATGCCGGTAACAGTGGTCTTCTTGGTATCCATCAAACCGACGATTTCAACTTCATCGCCGACTTTGACAACCCCTCTCTCAATGCGGCCGGTAACGACAGTACCGCGGCCTTCAATTGAGAAAATATCTTCAATCGGCATGAGATAAGGATGGTCGACATCTCTAACCGGTTCCGGAATATAACTGTCTAAAGTTTCAATTAACTTTACAATCGATTCGACGTCGGGACCGGTCGGATTTTCTAAAGCCTTTAAAGCCGAGCCTCTGATAATCGGAGTGGTGTCGCCCGGGAATTCATATTTTTTTAATAAATCACGGATTTCTTCTTCAACGAGATCGATTAATTCTTTGTCCTCAACCATATCGCATTTATTCAAGAAAACGATGATATAAGGAACACCGACCTGACGAGCCAATAAGATATGTTCTCTGGTTTGAGGCATCGGGCCGTCGGTCGCCGCCACCACTAAAATAGCACCGTCCATCTGAGCGGCGCCGGTAATCATATTTTTGACATAATCGGCGTGACCCGGACAATCAACGTGAGCATAATGTCTCTTCGCGGATTCATATTCCACGTGAGCGGTCGCGATCGTGATCCCTCTCTCCTTTTCTTCAGGAGCGGCATCAATTTCATTAACGCCTTTCTTGGAAGCCATCATGCCCTTGGCGCTGGAAACGGCTAATATCGCGGCAGTTAAGGTAGTTTTCCCGTGGTCAACGTGGCCGATAGTACCGACGTTAACATGGGGCTTGGTGCGATCAAATTTGTCTGTTGCCATGTTTTTTGGTGTTAGGCCCCCGCTTACCACGGGGTTTCTTTCCTGAAATTCAGGAAACCAGCCGAACTTAATTAATTTTTATTAAATTATTTATAAATTTAGCCAACTTGTTTACGCTTTTTATTCAACTTCCTGCGCTTTATCTTTTACTTGAGAAGGAATGGTCCAGGCTTTTTTCGGCTTGTTCTCTTCCCCCAAGTAAACAGAACTTTCCCGATTTTTCCACATCGAGATTTCGCGATTAATTTTATCAGTTAAATCTTCTTCTGTCAAATTTTCCGATTCTTCAATATTAGCCGATAAATCAGTTTTAATCGGGGTATTAACCGAGGTATTAATCGGGGTATTAACCGAGGTATCAACCGGCGCTTCCTGAATCCGGGAAGCCTTAGCGGCCGGAGCGAGATTAAAGCTGGCGACAGCGGGGGCGGAATTCAAACCGGCGACGTAATCGTTAAAATCCATTATCACGTAAGAATCCTCCAGCGCGCTCGCGTCAAAAATAACCACCCGGTCGCCGGTTTTCTTAACTAGATTTAAAATTTTCTTTAATTGTTCTGGAAACATATATATATGCGGAAAAATATAATTTCTATTTTCCTTGTTTTTCTTTTATCTGCTCGAGAACGCTCTTCGGCACCTCGGCGTAATGGGAAAATTCCATAGTGTAATTCGCCCGGCCTTGGCTCATGGAACGCAAGCCGGTGGAATAACCGAACATTTCCGATAACGGCGCTTTCGCCTTCACGACTTTAATGTTCGCGCGATCGGACATTTCTTCTATCTGTCCGCGCTTAGAACTCAAGTCGCCGATAATGTTACCCATATATTCTTCCGGAGTGGTGACTTCGATTTTCATGATCGGTTCCAATAAGATCGGCCCGGCTTTTTGGCAAGCTTCCTTGAAAGCGAAAATGGCCGCCAGTTTAAAGGCGATTTCCGAAGAGTCAACTTCATGATAAGAACCGTAGAAAACGGCCGCCTTAACATCAACCATCGGATAACCGGCCACGGTACCGCTCAAAATAGCTTCCTTAACGCCCTTCTCAATCGCCGGAATAAATTCTCTCGGAATGACGCCGCCTTTAACTTCATCGGCGAATTCAAAACCTTTACCGGATTCCAGCGGTTCAACCCGTAAAGAACAATGGCCGTATTGGCCGCGTCCGCCGGACTGCTTGACATATTTATGTTCCGCTTCCGCGATTTTAGTGATGGTTTCACGATAAGAAACTTGCGGATTGCCGACATTGGCTTCCACCCCGAATTCGCGCTTCATTCTGTCAACAATAATTTCCAAATGCAGTTCGCCCATGCCGGAAATCAAAACCTGATTGGTTTCCGGGTCGGTTTCTACTCTAAAAGTCGGATCTTCTTCCGCCAAACGCTGTAAAGCGACCCCCATCTTTTCCTGGTCCGCCTTAGTCTTCGGCTCAACCGCAATCTTAATAACCGGTTCCGGAAAGACGATCGACTCCAGCAAGACCGGATTATCTTCAGCGCATAAAGTATTGCCGGTAGTAGTATTTTTCAAACCGATGACGGCGGCGATATCGCCGGCGCAAACTTCTTTGACTTCTTCCCGATGGTTGGCGTGCATGCGGACTAAACGACCGACTCTTTCCTTGTTATCTTTAGAGGAGTTAAGGATATAAGAACCGGCGGTCAAAACGCCTTGATAAACACGGACGAAACAAAGTTTGCCGACGAAGGGGTCGGTGGCGATCTTAAAAGCCAAGCCGACGAAAGGCTCGTTATCGTCAGCCGAAATGATTATTTTTTTATCCGCGTCACTTACGTCGGTCACTTCCAACTTCGGAACATCCAAAGGAGACGGGAGATAATCATTAACCGCGTCTAAAACTAATTGAACGCCGATATTCTGCAAAGCGCTGCCGCATAAAACCGGATAAATCGCGTTAGCGATAACGCCTTTTCTGATGGCGGCCTTTAATTCTTCGGCGCTGATCTCGCTGCCGTTTAAATATTTTTCCATCGTTTTTTCATCGCATTCCACCGCTCTTTCGATCAGCTCATTATGGAACTCGGCGACTTTTTTCTTCATATCTTCCGGAATCGGAACTTCTTCAATATTGACGCCGTTAACGCCGGGGAATTGATAAGCTTTTTGAGCCAGTAAGTCAATGACGCCCGTTAAGTTATTTTCCGCGCCGATAGGCAATTGGATGGCGAACGCTTTCTGGTTCAATCTGGTCCGGATGGAATTCAAACTCATATAAAAATCCGCACCCATCTTGTCCATCTTATTGACGAAGCAGAGGCGGGGAACATTATACTTATCCGCTTGGCGCCAAACGGTCTCAGACTGCGGTTCAACGCCGGCCTGACCGTCAAAAACAGCGACCGCTCCGTCTAAAACGCGCAAGGAACGCTCAACTTCAACCGTGAAGTCGACGTGACCCGGAGTATCGATGATATTTATTTTATTGTGTTTCCAAAAACAGGTGGTGGCGGCGGAGGTGATGGTGATGCCTCTTTCCTTTTCCTGTTCCATCCAGTCCATTTCCGCGGCGCCTTCATGGACCTCGCCGATCTTATGCTTCTTGCCGGTATAAAACAAAACACGCTCGGTAAAAGTAGTTTTGCCGGCGTCAATGTGCGCCATGATACCAATATTTCTGATGTTTTGAAGCGCGTAGTCTCGAGCCATATTGAGTTATAATTTATTAAATGGTTTCGAAATTAATGAAAGATCAAAAGAAGTTAAATAAAACCGTCCAAAGTTTAGCTTCTGAATTATCTGGAAAAATGAGCAAAGGCCTTATTCGCCTCGGCCATCTTATGGACCGCTTCCCTTTTCTTAACCGCCGTACCCTCGCCGTTAGAAGCGTCAAGAATCTCCGTCGCTAACTTTTCCGCGGTCGAGCGGCCTTTGCGGTCATTAGCCGCCTTGATAATCCAGTTGCAAGCCAAGAAATAACGTCTTTCGCCGCGAACCTGAAAAGGAACTTGATAGTTGGCGCCGCCGACGCGTTTGCCCCTGACTTCAACCAGCGGAGAAACTTTCTTAATCGCTTTATTGAAAATATGGCGCGGATCCTGCTTAGTCTTGTCTTTTAAAATCTCAAAAGAGCCATAGACAATCTTTTCGGCCCCGCTTTTCTTACCGCGTTCCATGACATAGTTTATAAATTTGGCGATATTAATATCGTTATATTTCGCGTCGCCGCCGATTGTTCTTTTAGGAGCTGGTTTGCCTCTCATAAATTTATTTAAAGATTGAAAATTGAAACATTGAATGATTATTTTTCAATTTTTTAATATTTTAATTCTTCAATTATTTGCTTTTCGGTTTCTTGGCGCCATAACAGCTTCGGCCTTGACGGCGAGCTTCCACGCCGGAAGCGTCAAAAACGCCGCGGACAATCTTATAACGGACACCCGGCAAATCTTTGGTTTTTCCGCCTTTTACCAAAACGATGGAGTGCTCCTGCAGGTTATGACCCATGCCCGGGATATAGGCGGTGACTTCCATGCCGTTAGATAAGCGGACGCGGGCGATTTTACGCAAAGCGGAATTCGGTTTCTTCGGGGTAGTCGTAGTTACCTTTAAGCAGACGCCTTGTTTAAAAGGAGCGCCTTTGGCGGTGTCTTTTTTCTTGCGGTGCAAAGAATCAAGGCTGGTGTGAAGAGCAATCGCGTTGCGCCTTTTCCCCTGCGATTTGCGTCCCTGGCGGACTAATTGGTTTATTGTTGGCATAGACTTATAATCTTGATAATCAAAAATAATCCTGAATATTCAGGATGACTTTTAGACTGTTTTTATTACTAATTTAATTTAACAAAATATAAAACATAAGTCAAGGTCGCCCAAAAATCAACGGAACGGCTATTTTTAGCGAAAACTTCTCTAGAGAGGCCTAAACTCCGACAATAACTTTAAACAAAAAATTGACTAGGGGTATAATCAGGCTTCCGGCCAACATCACGAATAAGATGACGAAGATAAAACCTATCCTCTCGCTCCCCAAATAGCGCTCCCGAAGACGGGCCGGCAAAAAGGTCGCTAAAATCTTAGAACCGTCCAAGGGCGGTATCGGTATCAGATTAAAAATCATCAAGACAAGGTTGATATAGACGATAACCCCCAAAAGGCCATAGAAATTAATACTAAAAAATGGTAAAAACCTTAAACATAAGCCAAAAAACACCGCGATTATCAGGTTAGCCAAGGGGCCGGCGAGAGCCACTTTCGCTTCACCATATTTCCTGTCTCGGAGATTGAAAGGATTATAAGGAACCGGCTTGGCCCAACCAAAAACGAACGGCATTCCGGAAAAAATCATTACTAAGGGCAAAAATAACGATCCGAACCATTCCAGGTGCGCTAGCGGATTCAAAGTCAGGCGGCCGGCGTTCTTAGCCGTATTGTCGCCGAGGCGATAGGCCATCCAGCCATGCATATATTCATGGGCGACAGCCGATAATATCAGAATGACGATTTGAAATACTTCAATCATATGGAAATATTATAGCACGGCTTGATTAATTTTAAAAACATTGTTAGAATAAAACCATTAAAAAAATAAAGAAGATAACCCCAACCAATATGGCGAAAAAATGCGATTTATGCGGCCGGAGCGCGACTAAAGGCGCCAGCCGTTCCCATTCCAAAATCAAAACCCTAAAAAGACAGAACATAAATTTACAGAGCAAAACCGTTGACGGTTCGAAAGCTAAACTTTGCACTTCCTGCCTGCGCACTATTAATAAACCGAAGCGCGTCAAGGCCAAGAGAAAACCGAGAAAACCGATAAAATAAGATTTCTAGATTCCGGTAAAATAAAATTTTCAAATCAAGATATGAAAAAGAGGCGTTTTAAAAACGTCTCTTTTGTTATAAAAAACGCTAATAAGACCCCCTGTCAGACCGATTGCTAGAACGAGATTTTAAAATTTTCCGAATCAAAATTACGCCAATAGTTAAAAATAAATAATATAGGGCCCCCTGATACCAATTAAACCCGCTCGCCGGAACCGCCGCCCAGCTTGGCCGAGACAACGCGCCGGCCAAGAGAAAAATTAATTTTAATAAAAAATAAGCCGGAGCGAAAAATAATACTCCCAGAGGCGGAATCAAGGCGGACGCCAAAATCCCGATAATAAGAGCGGCGAGCAGCGGCGCAAAAACCCAAAGGACTAAAACATTAGCCAGCGGCGCAATCAAAGAAAACTGCTTAAAATCTATCAAGGCAATCGGCAGTATCATTATCTGGGAAACAAGCGTGAGATTAACGGTATTAAGGATATTCTCAAGCCGTTTCTTGATTCCGGCGCGCCATTTTCTTTTGGCCAGGAATCGCCGCGTTATCTTTTCGCCGATCGGGTAAATATAGATGATGCCTAAGAGCGCCAAAAACGACAGTTGAAAACCGATGTCGTCGCGCAAGAGGCGCGGATTAAAAACGAGCATGAGCGCGGCGGCGAAGACCAGCGCTCGTATCAGCGAACTGAGCCGCTCATAATAAAGCGCCAGTAAGGCCAGCGCCCCCATCAAGGAGGAACGGACGGCCGAAGCGGATAAGCCGGTAATGAGCGGATATAAAAACAAAAAGACGAAGATTATCTTTAAAGCGCGGCGACGATGAAAACCGAGCGCCAATAAAAAATTAAGAGCCATAGCGCTTAAAATCGTGATATGTGAGCCGGAAATGGCAATCATGTGGCTCAGTCCGACGCGCGCAAAAATATCCAAGTCTTCCCTGTTTACGGTGCGGCGATAACCTAAGAGGAGCGCGTCCGCCAAGCCGGCTTCGGGTTCGGGTAAATTAGAATCAATAATCGCTTTTAAATATTGCTTTCCGCGTATTAACCTTAAATAAACATTTTGCGACGGGGTTAGAGTTCCGACGGAATTCTTTATTTTCGGATAATACATCACCGAATAAATATCATAACGCGCCAAATAAGTTTCATAGTCAAAGCCTTCTATCAGCGGCGGGGCTTGCAGTTCCCCGCTGATTTCCAAGAAGTCGCCGCAGTCATAAACCGGATAAAGATTAGTCGTCACGAGGGCGCGACCGCGCGTTTGATTATCTACGCACAATGTCAATCTTCGACTCTTATAATCCACATCCGCTTCCTCGCAGACGCGCCCGGAAAAATTTATTTTCTTACCGTTATAAAACGCCAAATCATCTTGGTTTATTTCCGTTCGAAAAGCCCTCGGAAAAAAACCTAAAATAAAGATGACAACGATAAAAATTAAATTGGCGACTAATAAAACTCGCGCCGGCGAGCGCCAAAAAGAACGTTTTTTAGAACTGGCCTCAATTTTAAATTTTTCCATAAAAAAATACCGTTATGACTTATAACGGTATACTACAACTAACGAGATGAAGAAAAGATAAAGTATCAAACTAAACCTTTTCTTGGCGTTCTTGGCGAAGCCTTCACTAAGGCCATGAAAAGACAAGTTGATAAAAAAATTATCAACTGGCGAAAGGCGAGCCCCATCTCAGTGGCATTTCCTTGAAAGAACTGAAAAGCATCGGTTCCGACTAGATTATCGGAAATTGCCGCAATGGCTGGTCCGAATAGCGCTGTCAGGAGTATGACCTGAGCAGCACAAACTAATATTTTTCTCATGTTTTTCTTTTTTTTGCCTCTTTTGGAGGCGGGTTAATATTAAATAGATTTAATTACTTATCAGCCCCTTAATTATTTAAGAAGCTAGTAAGTAATTAAATCTTGATATTAACCATTTTGTCAAAGGGCTGTTTAATTCTTATAAAACAATTATAGCATATATATAAAATATTGTCAATAGCCCACGGTAATGTGCACACA
>CAZJSQ010000003.1:0-55672 GCA_964548885.1 uncultured Gammaproteobacteria bacterium | reverse complement strand
GCCGAATTATTTCTTCAACCATCTTAAATACGCTTCCATAAACGGCTCTAAAGCTCCGTCCAGCACGGCGTCAACATTGGAAGTTTCATAACTAGTCCGATGATCCTTGACATAGCGCTTGCCATACAAGCAATAAGACCGGATTTGCGAACTCCAGGCCGCTTTTTGAACTTCGCCTTTGAGTTTCCGCTCTTCCGCTTCTCTTTCCTCTAAAACGCGCCGATATAGTTTGGCCTTGAGAATCTTAAAAGCATTTTCCTTATTCTGATGCTGGGAACGCTCGCTTTGGCAAGCGACGGTAATTCCGGTCGGAATATGGACCAGGCGCACGGCCGAATCAGTCGTATTGACACTTTGACCGCCGGGACCGCTGGAACGGAAGACGTCAACGCGCACATCCTCTTCCTTAATCACTATCAACCCGTCGTCTTTTATTTCCGGAATAACTTCCACGAGCGCGTAAGAAGTTTGGCGCAGGCCGTCGGCGTTGAAAGGCGAATTGCGCAGCAGGCGATGGGAACCGTTTTCACTTTTTAAATACCCGTAAGCCCAAGAGCCGGAGACGCGCATCACGGCGTTTTTAATCCCCGCTTCACTACCGTAATTTATGTCCATAATCTCCGCTTTCCAGCCTTGGCGCTCGCTGAAACGCAAATACAGGCGTTCCAATATCTGCGCCCAATCCTGCGCGTCCACGCCGCCCGTACCGGCATGAATGGCTAGTAAGGCGTTATCATGGTCATATTTCTCGAAAAAAAGCGAAATGAACTCCAGCTGACTGAATTTATTTTCCAGTTCCAAATATTTTTTCTCCATATCCGCGGACAGGCCGGCTTCACCCTCTTTTTCGCGCTTAGCTGAATTTTCAGCACCTTCATATTCAGCCAAAGCCATTATTTCTTCCGCTTCCCTGATTTCTTTTTCCAGGGTCCGCCATTCTTTAGTTTGGAGAGCCAGTTCTTCTACTTCCCGGCCGATCTTAACGGCGCTCTCACGGTCATCCCAAAAATCCGGTTCCGACATCCTAAGGCGCAATTCTCTCTCCTGAACCGCTTTACGGTCGATATCTAAAAGCACTTTTGTTTTTAAAAAGCGTTCGCGCAACTCTTCCATTTTTTTCAATAAGTTTTCCATACCTTTCATTATAACAAAATATCCGATTATAACAAAAAACGCCCGGGTAAACGGACGTTTTGATATAGAGAAATAAATTGTGACTGATTAACGCTTGCTCCATTGCGGGGCTTTTCTGGCTTTGCGCAGACCCGGTTTCTTTCTTTCCACCTGTCTGGGATCGCGAGTCAAAAAATCATTGGCTTTCAGAGCTTCTTTAGCCGCCGGATCAATCGCTAAAACAGCGCGCGCAATGCCCAGGCGGACAGCGCCAATCTGGCCTTGCTTGCCGCCGCTTTGGACGATTATGGAAAAATTATAATCGCGGCCGTGGCCGGTCACTCGGAGCGGTTGAGAAATCAGGTTGGCGCCTTCGCCCGGGAAATACTGGCTGGCGCGCAAACCGTTAACCATGATTATGCCTTTACCGTCTTCATATAAACGAACCTTGGCGACCGCGGTCTTGCGGCGGCCGACCGCCTTGATGTATTTTCCTTTGAATTCGGCGACTTCTCCGCCAGCCGGCAGATTCGCCCAGTCTTTTTCTTCTTCCGCCGGAACTTCGGCGATTAAAATTTCCTCAACCGGAGTCTCTTTGACTTTAGCGGGTTTTACTTTTCTCTCTGCCATATTATTTGATAATTAATCTTTTGAGCATACCGACGCGCAACTTCGTCGGCGGAAGCATCTCGCGCACGGCCTTAATTAAAACTTCGCCCGGATCCTTCAGATAAACTTCGCCCATCTTCTTAGTTTTCAAACCGCCTAAATAGCCGGAATAATGATGATACTCTTTCTGCCCGAGCTTTTTGCCGGTAAATTTTACTTTCGCGATATTGGAAACTTCAACGATATCGCCCAAATCTAAATACGGCTGGAATTCCGGCTTAGTCTTGCCTCGTAAGATATTGGCGATCCTGGTCGCCATCCGACCGATGGTCTGGCCGGTCGCGTCGATCTTCTGTAATTTTCTTTCAATATTTTTCATATTTATATTCACTCCTCCTTCCGCCAATAGGCGGAGGCGGATTAGACTAATTCAATCTGGACCATGGCCGCGCCGTCGCCTTGGCGAGCCTCTAATTTAACGGTGCGAGTATAGCCCCCCGGACGATTCTTATAGCGGACACCGAGCACTTCAATCGCTTTCTTAACGGCATTCTTCTGGAGTAATACCTTGATTAAACCGCGGCGAGCCGTCAAATCTCCGGCTTTAGAGGCGGTAATTAATTTCTCAACCAAAGGACGGACGGCGGCCGCTTTCGCTCTGGTCGTCTTAACTTTTTCATATAACAAAATACTGGAAGCTAGATTACGAAGCATCAGTTCGCGCGGACCTTTCTGGCGGTCAAGGATTTTATTTTTATTTCTGTGGCGCATATCGGTTCAATTACGAATTACGAATTATTTCTTAATTTTTTTAATTTTCTTTTCTTTCTTGGCCGCTTTCTCTTCTTGGCCTTCTTTTTCTTCTCCGTTTTTTTCGTTTTCTTCAGTTTCTTCAATCGCCTCGGCTTCGGGCGCCGCTGTTTCTTCTTTCTGACCGGCGATAGCCAAGAATGAAGAATATTGATCGACGAGAATCTTCACCGCTTCCTTAAAAGCGTTTTCGGCGCTGATGGTTCCGTCGGTTTTAACGTTAAGAACCAATTTATCCCAATCAGTCATTTTGCCGACGCGGGTATTTTCCACATCGATGCTGACGATAGTAACCGGAGAAAAGATAGAATCAATTTCAATATAGCCGATCTCGCGATTATCCTTCTTGGCGTTATCGGCTAATTTATAGCCGTGGCCTTCCTTGACGGTAATTTCTATGTCCAGGCTGCCGGCTTCATTAGTAACATGGGCGATGACGAGTTCCGGATTCTTGATTTCTACCAGCGAGTTCTTGACGATATCACCGGCCTTAACCGTTTTCTTGCCCTTGATTTTTAATTCCAAACGCACCTCTTCCTCCGTAAAAACCTTGAGGCGCAACTGCTTTAAATTCAATAAAATTTCTAAAACATCTTCTTTGACATGAGGCAAAACCATGAATTCATGACTGGCGCCTTTGATTTTAGCGCCGATAACGGCGGCTCCCGGAAGAGAGGATAAGAGAACGCGGCGAAGCGAGTTGCCTAAAGTCATGCCGTAGCCCGGGAATAATGGTTCAACCGTAATAATTCCTTCATGGAGATCATTACCGGCTTTGAATTCAATTTTTTTTGGCAAAGCGATGTTTTGCATATTTTTTTTATTATACGATCTCGCCTCCGCCTCCGCCAGTTGGCGGATGGCGGATGGCGGATGGCGGATGGCAAAAGCTTTATGTTGAGATTATTTTGAGTAATACTCAATAATGACCTGGACATTCAGGTTCAGAGGCAAATCGGCGTCTTTCGGTTCATGAAGCACTTTGGCGCTAAGATCTTTAACGTCAAAATTCAACCAGCTCGGACGTTCCGCCCTCTTTAAATTCTCGCCCGCTCTCTTGAAATAAACATTGTTGGCGCTGTTTTTCTTAACCCTGATAGTCTGACCGACTTTGACGGAAAAAGACGGAATATCGGCTTTACGGTTGTCAACGGTAAAATGACCATGATTGACTAACTGGCGGGCGGCCGCTCGAGAAGTGGCCCAGCCCAAACGATAAACGACATTATCCAGGCGCATCTCCAAAGCGCGCAAAAAATTTTTTCCGGCATCACCGGTTTTCTTGGAGGCTTTGGTAAGCGTCAAGCGAAATTGCTTTTCCAGCAAGCCATAAAATTTCTTGGCTTTCTGCTTTTCTGCCAGCTGAGCGCCGTAATCGCTTAGACGTTTGCGACCTTTAGGACCGTGGAAACCGGGAGCGTAATTACGCTTAATCATCGCGCATTTCGGAGTGAAACAGCGATCTCCTTTTAAAAACAGTTTCTCGCCGGAACGACGACACTGGCTGCATGTGCTGTCAATATTTCTTCCCATAGCTTTATATCGTTAGTGACTTTATATCGTTAATGACTTTAGGTTTTTTGTAGTTAAAATTAAACTCTTCTCGGTTTTTTCGGACGGCAACCGTTATGAGGAACGGAGGTCATATCTTTAATCGAAGTGACGTCCAAACCGTTGGCGTTTAAGGCGCGAATGGCCGCTTCTCGGCCGGTGCCGACGCCGGAAACAAAAACGCTCACTTCTTCCAAGCCGTATTCTTCTCTGGCTTTCTGGGAAGCGATTTTAGTGATGATTTGAGCGGCGTAAGGCGTCGCTTTTTTGGCGCCCTTGAAACCGGCCAAACCGGCGCTCGCCCAAGAAATCACGTCGCCGCTGGCATCGGTCAGCGTAATAATAGTGTTATTATAGGTCGCCTGGATATAAGCGCGGCCGACTTTAACGACTCTGGCGACTTTCTTCTTTTTCTTCTTGATTAATTTCTTTTTCGCTCGCGCGGCTTTATTGCTTTCCAGCTTCTGTTTGATTTCTTCCGGCAATTCTTCCACGACCGAATCAAAAGAAAAATCAGCGCCTTCCTTTTCCGGGGAGCCGCTCGTTTCGGTTTTATTAATCTCGCCGGTTATCGGGGCGTCTTCTTTTTTTACTTCTTCGGACATAATTCTTAATTCTTAATTCGTAAAGTTTAAATTACTTAATTAGTTCCTCCCGATTAGGTCCTCCGCGTTATCGGCTTAGGTCTTCTGCAAACCGGCCTTGCTCTTGCCGCTACCCATAGTCACGCGCTTATTGCCTCTAACCGTCCGGCTATTGGTCTTAGTGCGCTGGCCGCGAACCGGCAAATGCTTGGCGTGGCGCAAGCCGCGATAGCAACCAATTTCTCTTAGACGCTTGATATTGCTCTGAACATCGCGCCGCAAATCGCCTTCAACCGTATATTTTTTTTCGACGATTTCCCGGAGCATATTAACTTCAGTTTCTTTGAGATCTTTCACTCTGATGTCCTTATTAACCTTAGCGTCCGCCAAAATCTTATTGGACCGGGCGCGGCCAATGCCATGGATATAGGTTAAAGCGATTTCAATTCTTTTGTCATTGGGGATGTTAACTCCCGCGATTCTTACTGCCATATCTTCGATGTCAACTGCGCTCGCTCGGAAATGAAAATCAATTTTCATTTCACTCGCTCGCTTATTGATAGTATTAAAAAATTAACCTTGTCTTTGTTTATGTTTAGGATTCTTGCAAATAACATGGATGCGGCCTTTACGGCGAACCACCTTGCAATCTTTACAAATTTTTTTAGCGCCGGCTCTTACTTTCATATAAAAAATTTATCTAACTAAAAAATATCGGCTTATCCGCCGGATTACAGGCGATAAGTTATCCGACCCTTGGTCAGGTCGTAGGGGCTGATTTGCAGCTTGACTTTATCTCCCGGAAGCAGACGAATCTTGTTCATCCGCATTTTTCCCGACAGGTGCGCCAAGATTTCATGGCCGTTTTCCAAACCGACCTTGAAACTGGCCGCCGGCATCAGTTCCAGGACTTCGCCCTGCATTTCAATGAAGTCTTTGGCGTTAAGAGTGATCGAACTGTCGTTGATATTTTCTTTTTCGTTTAACATTAACACAAAAAAATTTGATAAAGGCTAAAGGCGTTTTATCAAAATTCTTTAAAAATTATTTAAGTTATTTTTTCTAATAATCTTAATAAAATTATTATAGAGATAAGACTGGGAATTGTCAAGACACAGAGCCGAAAAAGCCTTATTTCGTTAAGACAGCCTTAATTCTTCTAACTCCGGCGCTTGATGCTTCTTCTTTCTGAATAGAAAAATGACCTAATATTTCCGTATTGGCGACATGCGGGCCGCCGCAAATTTCCTGAGAAAAGGCGGATTTTAGGCATTCGGGAGCCAGCTTGTTCCCTTCGCCCAGATGGCAGACAGTATAAACTTTAACTTTTTCCCCGTATCTAGAGTCAAAAACTCCCATCGCCCCGCGTTTTTTGGCTTCTTCCGGGGATAATTCTTCACAGACGACTTTAAAATCATTTTTAATCGCGCCGTTGACCAAGTCTTCGACTTGTTTGATTTGCGCCGGGGTTACTTTTTCGGGATGAGAAAAATCCAAACGCAGACGCTCGGAGGTGATATTGCTTCCCTTTTGAGTTACGTGATCACCGAGAACGCGGCGCAAAGAGGCTAAAAGCAGATGCGCGGCCGTGTGAAGTTTAGTCGTGGCCTCACCGGCGTCGGCCAAACCGCCTTTAAATTTCCCGGCCGAAGCGGTGCGGGAAAGGGACTGGTGTTTTTGGAGTTCGGCTTCAAAACCTGTAAGAAGAAATGGGGCACTCTCCGCTTTAAGGATGTAATGACGAGTTAATTCTTCTAAAGAAAGTTCGGGCGGGAAGCCATAACTTTGATATAAATTAAATAAATCGCGACTATCTGGCTGCTTCTTATTCTCGATTATCTTGTCTAATTCCTTTAAACCTCGCTCTAAAGTCTGAACAAACTTATATTCTTCTTTGACCAAACTATCTTGAATAAATTCTTGATTCTGTTTTAACTCCGAATAAATGTTCTTATAGTCATTAATAATTACTTCTGCTATTTTAAAAACAAAATGATCTACATTAATGTTTATTGACTTAGCATATCGGATAGCGCGGCGAACGAGGCGCCGGACAACATAACCCTGGTCGGTATTAGAAGGGGCAACGCCCTTGTCATCACCGATAATGAAAGTCGCGGCTTTAAGATGGTCGGCGATAATACGCATCGCCCGCGTAATTTCCGGATTCTCGCCATATTTATGACCGCTTAATTCCTCTATTTTCTTGATAATATTACTAAACAGGTCGGTCTGGTAATTATCATCTGAACCATTCATAACCGCCAAGACTCTCTCCAGGCCCAGACCGGTATCGACGTTTTTTTGAGCTAGGGGTTCGAACTTTCCGGCGGCGTTCTTATTATATTGCATGAAAACATTATTCCAAATTTCTATCCAAGCCCCGTTATCATCATTAAAACTTCCGGGAACTTGACTGGCATCGCCGCCCCAATAAAAAATTTCTATATCCGGGCCGCAAGGACCGGTCGCGCCGGCTGGCCCCCACCAATTATTTTTCTTCGGTAATTTAGCGATACGTTCCAAGGGCAAATTATCACGCTTAAATATTTCCGCCCATAAATTATAAGCTTCCCCGTCATACGGCGCGTCGGCGTCGCCTTCAAAAACAGAAACGGCTAAACGATTCTTGTCTAAACCAAGCCACTTCGGGCTAGTTAAAAACTCCCAGCTATAACTAATGGATTCCGATTTGAAATAATCGCCGAGGGACCAATTCCCCATCATTTCAAAGAAAGTGTGATGAGTTTTGTCGCCGACCTCGTCAATATCGCCGGTGCGGATGCATTTTTGCGCGTTAACCAATCGCGTCCCGGCCGGATGCTTTTCACCCAATAAATACGGGACCAAAGGATGCATGCCGGCGGTCGTGAACAGGACGGTCGGATCGTTTTCCGGAATTAAAGAGGCGCCGGAAATCACGGCGTGATCATGGCTTTTGAAAAAATCCAGATATTTTTGACGGAGTTCATGCGAGGTCATATGTTTATAAGCCGATGTTTAATTATGTTTTAACTATCTTTATATTATTAACTATCCTTATATTATATTAACTTCCTCCTCTAAATCAAGGCCGAATTTCTTCTTAACCGCGGCCTTAATCTTTTTAACTAAAGCGCCGGCCTGTCTGGCGTTCGCGCCGCCGTAATTTATGAGAATCAAGGCCTGTTTATCATGCATGCCGACAGAGCCGAATTTTTTGCCCTTGAGCCCGGCGTTCTCTATCAGCCAGCCGGCCGGAATCCTTACGCGCGCGGAGGAAACCGGCCAGGACGGCAAACCCGGATATTTTTTTAATAACTTCTTATAAACAGTCAGGCTCGTTTCTATATTTTTAAAGAAAGAGCCGGCATTGGGCAAAACTCCGGGGTTCGGTAATTTACTGTTCCTGATTTCACCGATCGCGGCCACCACATCTTTCAAAGACGGCTCCTTTATCCCTTTCTCGGCCAGTTTTTCCCGCAAAGATCCGTAATCTAATTTTAAAGACGGTGTCTTGCTCAACTTGACGGCGACGGAATATATAAAGTAGCGGCCTTTCAATTTATTCTTGAAGATGCTGTCGCGATAGCCGAAGCGACAATCAGCCGGCTTAAAGATTTTTTCGCGGCCGGTTTTCAGATCAATCGCCGTGAGCGAATAAAAGACATCTTTCAGTTCCACCCCGTAAGCGCCGATATTCTGAACCGGAGCGGCGCCGACGGTGCCATAAATCAAAAATAAATTTTCCAGTCCGCTTAAATTATGTTCCACGGTAAAATTAACAAAACGAATCCAGCTTTCTCCGGACCGGGCTTCGACAATCGCCGCCCCCGCGCTCTCTTTCTTTATGGCCATACCTCTAATCTCATTCTTTAAGACTAAGCCGGCTACTTTCTTAGAAATCAAGACATTGGAACCGCCTCCCAGAATCCAAATTTTTTTCTTGTTTTTTTTGGCCCAGACAATCGCTTCATCCAGATCTTCCCGATTCCGGATAACAGCGAAAAATTCGGCCGGCGCGCCGATTTGGAGAGTCGTGAGGCGAGCTAAATTTTTATTTGGTTCAATTTTTAACATATTTCCATTATAATCGGAAAACTTTGATTAATCTACCTCCCCCAACGCTTGCAGTTTCAGGAGTTTCGCGTACAAACCGCCTTGGGCGGAACCCAGTTCCTCATGGCCTCCCTCTTCGACGACTTTCCCGCCTTCTAAAACGATAATATTATCGGCTTGTTTAATCGTGCTTAAACGATGCGCGATAATTATCATGGTCCGATTGCGGCTGATTTTCTTCATCGCGTCCTGGATTAAAACTTCACTTTGGCTGTCCAGATTAGAAGTCGCCTCGTCAAAAATCAAAATACGCGGGTCAGCCAGAATCGCTCGAGCGATGCCGAGGCGCTGGCGCTGGCCGCCGGATAATTTTATGCCTCTTTCGCCGGTTAACGTATCATAACCCTTATCGAGCCTGACGATGAATTCATCGGCGTTAGCGACGCGCGCGGCCGCGACGATTTCTTCACGCGTGGCCTCGGGACGGGCGTAGGCGATATTGGCCGCCACGGTCAAATCAAAAATTTCCACCTCTTGCGGGACGATGGCTAAAAATTTCCGGAAGCTCCGCAAATCGTAAGCGCGCAGGTCTTTCCCGTCCAGTAAGACGCGGCCGACCTGCGGATCGTAATGGCGATAAACCAAGCGGGCGACGGTAGTTTTGCCGCCGCCGGAAGGACCGACTAAGGCCGTGATGCTGCCCGATTTAATCGTAAAATTCAAATCGCTGACCGCGGCTCGCTTATTAACATTATAATGGAAAGAAGTATGATCAAATTTTATTTCACCTTTGATGTCTGACGGTTTCAAACCATTGGGCGGATTGACGATTTCATTCTCCTCATTAAACAGAGCGATTAAGCGGCTGACGCCTTCGCGGCCTTCTTCCATGCGGTCGTAAAAACGAGAAAGACGAAATAAAGAGGCGTAAGCTTTCTCGCTCAGCGTAAAGACGAAAATTAAAGAACCGACGGAAAGCGTTCCCTTATAAACCAAATAGACGCCCAAAAATAAGACGGCCGCCCGACCGAAATCAACGATAAAGTTGCGCCCCAGGCCGATTTTCATCATCCAGCCCCACTGTTTGTCTTCGTTATCGCGGATATTCGCTTTGATGTGCCCGAAACCTTTAAGTTCATTCTCTTCCTGGACGAAAGACTGAACGGCGTTGATATTGATTATCGCCTGCCCCATTTTGCCGGAGGCGATTTCATAATCGCGATAAATCGCTTTCCGAATCGGATACATCCGCTTGTTGGACCAATAGGTGATAAAGATGAAAAGCGGCGCGAAGACTAAAAAGGAAAGACCGATGCGCCAATCGGACCAAAATAAGGCCACGAGAGTAAAAATAAGCTGGAACACGGTCGGCAAAACTTCCCAAAAAATATTATTCAAGAATTCGGAAATCTTATCCACGCCTCTTTCAATTTTGATTATCTTCGCCCCGGTATTTTGGCGTTCATGATAACCTAAGCTTAAAAAAACCAATTTTTCCTGGGCGGTCATACTCAAAAAATATTCCACCTTGACCAGTAATTTTAAAATCCAACGATCGCCCAGATACTGGATAAAAGAACGGAACTCATCCGTCGCCAAATAAAGAACAATCAGTTTTAATAAGAAAAAAAATTGATCCTTGGAAAAATTATTCAAATTGTCGATAACCAGTTTTAAGATATAGGGTTTTCCCAAATCCAAAATCGCCGCCAGCAGAGCGACAGCCGTTATCACTGTGAATAATTTCCTAAAAGACGCCAGTAAGCGCCATAATTCTACCCAAAAACGCTTCCAGGGGATACTCTCTTTTTCGGTTTTATTTTTGTCAGCTTGAATCATAGATAGGAACAATACAAGATTTTTATGGTTTTGGCAAGTCTTCCCCGATTCTAAAAACATCGCCTGCTCCCATTAGCAGTAAGATGTCTTGAGAAGTTAAACGCCGGCGCAAATACGCAATCGCTTCCGGCCTGGCGCCCAAATATTTGACCGACCGGGTTATTTTTTGAGTTTTGTTGAATTTATCGATAGCGGCGACTAGCTGGCGGCTCGATACCCCGCCTCGTTTCTCCCGAGCCGAACCGTAAATATCTAGAATTATAAGTTCATCAGAAGAGGTAAAACTGGCCACAAAATCATGAAAAAACTCTTTGGTGCGAGTGAAAGTATGAGGATGAAAGACAGTAATAATGTTCTTATCCGGATAATGAGCGCGCAGGCCTTTTAAGGTCGCCGCGATTTCCGTCGGATGATGGGCGTAGTCGTCGATTATCAAAGCGCCGTGATATTTCCCGATGATTTGAGCGCGACGCTCGGTGCCGGTAAATGAGGCGAGGCCGCTTCTAACTTTTTCTAACGACACTTTCAATTCACGGCCGGCGGCAAGGACCGCAAGCGCGTTAAGCGCGTTATGTTCTCCCCAGAGACGAATTTTAAATTCGCCTAAATCGAAAATTGATTCAGAGCGGACTCGACTACTTAAATTTGTCTCGCGGTAGGCGACTCTAAAAATCTGATAACCGTTTCTCAATCTCAAATCATAAGCCAAGTAATCGACTTCGGTCTTAATCGCTTCTTCCGCTTCAACGAAAGTCTTGGCGTCCGGCGCCAAATCATAAGAGTACGCTCGGCCGCGGCAATATCTTTTTATTTTTTTTATTTCTTGATCGCGGCCGCTGACGATTAAAAATCCGGCCGACGGAATTTTCTTGATAAAGTCGGCGAAAACTTTAGTATAAGCGGCGGCGGTTTTGAAATAATCCGGGTGGTCATAATCAATATTATTAAGTATGACGCCGGTCGGTCGGAAGTATTGCAGTTTATTCTGATATTCATCGACTTCGGCGATAAGATAAGGCGATGAACCTTTCAGGCTGCTGCCGCTAAATTGAGGCACACGGGAACCGACGAGCACGTTCGGCTTTTGGCCGGCTTTCACCAGGACATAGCCGAGCCAAGCGGAAGTCGTGGTTTTCCCGTGACTGCCGCAGACCGCCACGCCGGCATATTCATTAAAAAGCCGACCGAGCGCGGCGGCATAAGATAGAATGGGAATATTCTTGAAATCCGCCGCCGACTTTTTTATTTCTGCCATTTCCAGATTATTTTTGGCGTTATAAGCGGAAGAATAAATTATCAAATCCGGTCGGACGGGGATATTGACGGCGGCAAACGGCGACAAAACTTTTATTTTGGCTTTTTTTAAGACTTTATCGGTCAGGAAAGAATCACTGATATCGGAACCGGAAACATGATGGCCCCGCGCCGCCAAAAACTGCGCCAGCATGGTCATGCCCGCGCCTTTGACGCCGATGAAATAAATATTCTTCTTTATTTTATTTTTTTTCGTCTTTGTTAATCCAACCATAATTAATTCAGTCATAATAAAATTAATTTTAAGCGTCGCGTTCCGCCCGTCCTGATTTATTTTTGTCCGCCGACAATTTCCCAGATAATCCCGGCGATGGTGCCGGCCGCGCCGCGCTTCATAATCTTGCCGATATTATTGCTTAATTCTCTTTTTAAGCTCGAATCAACCAAAACATCTTTGACGGCCGCCGTTAATTTTTCCGGAGTAAGTTCCGCCTGATTCATAAATAAAGCCGCTCGCTCTTTGGCAAAATAAGCGGCGTTATCTTCCTGATGCGAGTTCGGCATTGGAATCAGGATTGTCGGCTTGCGCCAATAAGATAATTCCGTCAAAGTACCGAGTCCGGCGCGGGTAACGACCAAGTCGGACAGAGATATTAAAGTAGATAGTTCCCGATTATCCAAGAACTCCCGAACATGATAATTATTAATCTTCAGTAAATTAGCCTCTTCAGGCATCTTCCCTCGCCCGGTCAGATGGATAATCTGACAGTTCCGGACCAGACCGGAGGCGGCTTTAAAAACTAAACGGTTTATTCCGGTCGCGCCGAGAACGCCGCCAAAAAATAAAACCAGAGGAATGGAATTATCTAAAGAATATTCGGCTTTTAATTTTCTGACCAAATTTTCATCTTGAGTGTTTACCAATTGGCGGACGGGATTCCCGGCTAAGACCGCTTTCGGACCGTAATCAAGCAAAGATTTTTCAAAAACGACGGTAATGGCGCGCGCTCGAGGGACCATTAATTTATTGGCCAGGCCGGGACGTAAATCCTGTTGATGGATAAGAATGGGGATTTTTTTGTAAGCCGCCGCCCAAACCAAGGGGACGCTGACGAAAGCGCCGGCGCTAATGATAATATCCGGATGAATTTTCGTTAGTAGCCCGAAAGATTGAAACCAGGCGGCGATAATTTTAAAAATGTCCAAAAAATTATAAATAGAGAAATAACGCCGCCATTTGCCGCTAATAAGCGGAATGAATTCCATCGGCCCGATTTCCTTATTAAAGGCGGCGACCATTTCTCGCTCCGGGCCGCTCTTAGTGCCGACGAAGACGAATCGTAAATCAGAACCGCCGGACTTTCTAAAATCCGCTTCTTTAGAATCCGCCTCTTTCCATAATTCTTCGGCCGCGGCTAAGAGCGGCGCCACCGATCCGCCGGTTCCGCCGCCACTGAACATTATTATTTTTACCGATCGACTATTAGCCATTTTGTTATTACTATTTGATTTAAATCAATTTATATTATTTCCCGGCCGTTATTATTTCTAGGCCGTCTTATTATACCCGCGTCGCTTTGTCTGTTTGCTTATATTAACCAGTATACCCATCCCGAGCAGAGACGACAGGGTCGCCGATCCGCCGGCGGAAATAAAGGGCAGAGGCACGCCGGTCATCGGGATAAGGTTAGTCATACCGCCGATATTTAAGAATGTCTGGACCGCCAGCCAGACGACGACGCCTATCGCCAAGGAACTGCCATAAAGATCCGGAGCGCCGCGGGCGATAAGCAAGCCGCGATAAAACAGGAACAGATATAATAATATCAAAAGCGTGGAAAAGAAAAACCCGATCTCTTCGGCGATGATTGAAAAAATGGAATCGCTCCAGACTTCCGGCAAATACATGAACTTTTGACGGCTCTGACCCAAACCGCGGCCGAAAAGTCCGCCGGAACCGACCGCGATGAGCGATTGATTTAGCTGATAGCATTTATCATCGGCGCTGTAACTGGGATCTTGCAAGCATTTGAAACGGTCGTTCTGATAGGACGTTTTCAAACTCAAGAATAGAAATACGGCCAGAGCGGCCAGGAGCAAGGCGATGACAATATGAGTCACCCGGCCGCCGCCGGCGAAAAAAACAACCAGGGCCGTGAAAGCGATAATGAACAACGTTCCTAAATCGGGCTGCAGAATCATGAGCGCGCTGATAACCCCCAGGATTATTAAAAAAGGGATGACGCCGCTCGTCAGGCTGCCGAGTTCTCCTTTTTTCGCTTCCAACCAAGTCGCCAGATATATCAAAAAAGAAACTTTCACCAATTCCGACGGCTGGAAGGATTGACCGAAAATATTTATCCAACTGCGAGCGGAACCATAGCCGGCCTGGAGCCCGGGAATAAAAACCAATAAAAGTAAAATGACGGAAAATAGCAGGAAGAAACCGGCGAACTTCTTCCACCAATGATAATCAACGCGCGTGGCGATAAAAAAAACCGCCAAGGCGATTCCCAGGCTAAAAACCTGGTTGATAAGATAATGATAAGTATTGCCGAAACGAGCGTAAGAAACGATCCAAGAGGCGCTGAAAAGCATCACCAGTCCGAAAATAAGCAAAACAAATAAAGCCGTTATCAGGCTTTTGTCGGGTTCGTGCTCGCTCGGACGCGGCGCTAGTTTTTCCCGAAAAATTCGCAGCATAATAAAAAATTCAAACGGACTTAAAACTTCTGATCAAGAAGGAAAATCATCAGCCCCAGGGCCGAGCCGATGCCCGCTATCACCCAAAAACGCATTACGACCTTCGCTTCCGGCCAGCCCTTAGCTTGGTAATGATGATGGACGGGCGCGGATAGAAAAACTTTGCGGCCGCAGAATTTTTTGAATAAGACTTGGATGATGACCGATAGCGATTCCAGTAAAAAAATCAAACCGATAAAAATAAGCAGCAGCGAATTATTGGTGAGCATGGCGATAATGCCGAGGGTGACTCCCAGACTCATAGAACCGGTATCGCCCAGATAGAAGCGGGCGGGCGGAATATTAAACCACAAGAAAGCGAGGAGGGCGCCGATAATGACGCCGCAAAAAGTCGCGAGTTCATAACGTCCCAGTATGAACGCGATGACGCCGTAAGCGGCGAAAGCGATCGCCAAAGTTCCGCCGGCCAAACCGTCCAAACCGTCGGTCTCGTTGACGGAGAAAGAAGTGGCGACGATGATAAAGATAAATATCGGGATATACCAGCCGCCGATTTCAAAATTTCCCAAAAAAGGGACATGAAAAACCGTCCAATCTAACTTATAATAAAACCACAGCGCGCCGGCAATCGCGATCAGGGCGTAAATAAGCAAACGATGACGCATTTTTAAACCGCCGCCGCCGAGTACGCCTTTGCCGCGCACATCCAGCCAATCGTCAAAGAGCCCGATCAGAGCGGAAATGATCAAAGCGCCCAGAGGCAGGAGGGTCTCCGAACGGGATAAGAAATTCAAGTGCTGAAAGATGCCTCCAGGAAAAAGATTGTTTAATAAGGAAAAACCGAGAATAAAAATCAAGACCGTCCCCCAAATCAAGACGCCTCCCATAGTCGGCGTTCCCTCTTTATGGGCGTGAAGTTCGCTGAAAATCGGCGTCTCGCCGCCGCGGCGAATTTTCTTTCCTAATTTATATTTATAAAGATAATGGGTTAAAAGCGGCGCGACGATAATCGTAAAAATAAAAGCGAGCGCGGAAAAGAATAAAATCTTAACAGTATAAAATTCCATCATAAAGCGAGATTATCTAAAATTAATCAAATAAATAAACATCAAGGCTAAACTGACAAATAAAGAAAACAGCAGAGCGGCCGTCAAGAGGAGATGGGTGAACAAACGGAAATACTGGCGCCGGCGCAGGGCGGCGGCGATTATCCAATTCAGCGCGAAAATTCCCAAACCAAACAGCGGATACAAAAATATCCGCCGCGGCTCTCCGATCAAATTGATGCCGAAATCAATATTATAATGAAGAACCAGGAGTTCTCCGCTTAGATGCTTATAAATGAAAATCGCCTGCAACCAGTCGGCGGTCTGCAGGAAAACGGCTACCCCCAGATAAAAGCGGCTCGGGATAAAACGCCAAAGCGCCACGCCCGCACCCCTTATTTCTTGACAAAAAGAGTAAAAATTTGCGTAAAAATTAGAATAAGCCATAAAAAAATAAGCGAATAATCTCTTTATTTTTAGTTTATCACATTTTAAAATAATACAAAACTATGTTATAATTAAGATATTATGAGCCAAAAAATTATTACCAAAATATTCAATTACGCCGCCGGCGAAGGAGCGGACAATTTGGTTATCACTAAGTGGGCCAACCAGCTGATTTTGGACTGTTATTTTCCTGGGCGAGCCAAGCAAAGCCTGGTCTTGCCAAAAAAACTGGAACAAGAATTATTTTCCAATCTGAGAAGAATATTATCCATCGCTCCCGGAGAATTTGCCGCCCAAAAATATGGCCGACTGCCTCACCGAACCGGCTGTTTGAATTTTTATCTGACCATTCTGCCGGAAGCGGGCGGCGAAAAGATGATTATAAATCTCATTAAGAAGCCGGCCACTCTCTGGCGCCTCAACCAGCTCGGTCTGCAACGGTCCGAACTCCAGGAAATCAAAAAATCTCTGGGCTTAAAGTCGGGACTGGTCCTTATCGGTTCTCCTGCCGACGGCGGCAAAAGCGCCACCCTTAATTCCCTGCTTCTCGAGCTAAATGATTCTAGGAAGAGCGTTTATTCTTTTCTGAAACATCGCGCTTATGAGATTCCGGGAATTGTTTCTTTAGCTCCGACGGCGACTAACTGGGAAAAAATCCTGACTCTGGATTCGGAAATAATCTTAGCCGACGATCTTGATGAAACTAACGCTTTAGAACTGGCCATCCGAGCGGCCACGAGCGGGCGCCTGGTTTTCGGCACGGTTAAAGCCGATAACTCCTGGGAGATACTGGAAAAAATAATCGCCTTGCCGCTGCCCTTGAAATTAAAACTGGACAGCTTGAAGATGATCGTCAGCCAGCGCTTAGCCGTCTTGAAAAGGAAAACCAAAAAAACCGATCTCAGCCAGCGCCGAGCCATCGGCTTATTTGAAATTTTAAAAATTACGCCGGCTCTGAAAAAATTTCTGATTGAGGCGCGCGGCCAAGAATTTAAGAGCTATCAAGCCAAACTGGAAAAATTGGCGCTGAAAAATGGCTTCCGCCCTTTAACCGACGACCTCTTCAGAAAAACCAAAGACGGATTAATATAAATATGAAAATAACCTGCGTCATCCCCGCTTATAATGAAGCTAAAAATATTTCACTTGTCGTTTCCGGCGTCCGTCCCTTTGTCGATGAGGTGGTGGTCGTCGATGATTGTTCCCGGGATAATACTTCCGAGTTGGCGAAACAGGCGGGCGCGATAGTTTTCCGCCATCCGCTCAACCGCGGACAAGGCGCGGCTCTGCAGACCGGTAATGATTACGCCTTGGAGCATCAGGCCGATATCATTGTCCATTTTGACGCCGACGACCAATTCTTGGCGAGCGAAATAAAAGATATGGTCGCGCCGATACTGGCGGGGCGCGCCGATATTGTTTTCGGTTCCCGTTTCTTAGGGAAAAAATCTAATTTGCCGGCGTTTAAAAAATATCTGATCATGCCGCTCGCGCGAACCTTTACGCGCGTGATTCTCGGAATAAAGTTAAGCGATCCGCAAAACGGTTTCCGGGCGCTTAGTCAAACGGCCGCCCGACGGATCAGAATAAATAACCGGGAAATGGCTCATAACAGCGAAATCCAAATAGAAGCTTTCCGAGAAAAACTGCGGATAGCGGAAGTGCCGATTACCGTCGTCTATCATCATTTTGGCCAAAAACTGGCCGGCGGCCTCAAAGTCATAAGAGACTTATTGATTCACAAAATAATAAAATAAATAAGCTAAAAATCGGATAAACAATAGAATGAATGAGTTAAATAAAATAAATAAATTAAAAAATCCGGTAAATCAATAAAATAAATAAATCAACAAAAATAAATCTATGCTGCAGCAGATAATCGCCATCGTCATAATCATCTTTTTCGTTTTCCGCCTCAGCGCGCAAAAAAAGAAAAAAATTATCAGTAACAATGAATTTTCTTTATGGCTCGCTTTCTGGCTGGTCGCCGCGGCCGCCATCATCTTTATCAAACAAATTGACCGCCTGGTCGCCTGGCTCGGTTTTTCCGGCACCGGCATCAATTTTTTGATTTATATCGCGGTTTTGGCCTTATTCTATCTTATCTTCCGGCTTCAGTTGGATCACGCGAAAATGGACAGGAATCTTACGGAAATCGTCCGCCAAATAACCTTAAAGAAATAAAACATGAAAATCGCTTCCATAGTTTGCGCCTGGCCGCCCTATGCCGCCGGTATCGCCAACAGCGCCAGTCGGATCAGCCGAATATTAAAATCCGAACACGAGGTCGTGGATTTTACGCCGTCCCATCTGAAACCGTGGCTAAAATACGGCCACGGTTCTGTTTTAGGATCTCTCTTATGGCGCTTGAAATCATTTGATTATATTTATCTTCATTATCCGTATTTCGGCACGGCGGAAATCGTTTGGCTTTTTAAAATATTCAATCAGAGGCCGAAATTGATAATCCATTATCATATGGATGTCGGCGGTCTGAACCCGTTGGCTAAAATACTAAGCTGGCCGAGCCGCCTGGTCCGAGCGTCCTTGCTGAAACGGGCGGAAATAATCGTTACGGCCAGCCTGGATTATGTGCGTCAGAGCCGAATAAAAAATTATTACGCGGCCCACCCCGAAAAATTCCGGGAAATCCCCTTCGCGGTGGACTTAAAAGAATTCCGCCCGAGTGAGCTGAAACGGCCGGCTAAGAATCCTTTGCTCGCCCAGGCCAGAGCGATCGTTAATTTTATCAGCGCGAACTTCATCAAAAAAGACCGCTTTAATTTATTATTTGTCGGCGGACTGGACGCGGCCCATTATTTTAAAGGCGTGGAGATATTACTGCGCGCGGCCGCGGGATTAAATAATTTTAATTTTGAATTGACGCTAGTGGGCGACGGCGATAGGCGGCCGGAATATGAAGCGCTGGCGCTTCGTCTCGGGTTAGAAAAAAAAATTAAGTTTGCCGGTAAATTAAGCGGCTCGGACCTTATCCGCGTTTTTCAAAAAGCTGATTTATTGATTCTGCCGTCGATTAACAGCAATGAAGCTTTCGGCATCGTCTTGATAGAAGCCTTGGCTTGCGGCGTGCCGGTAATGGCGTCAGACTTACCCGGTGTCCGTCGCGTCTTTACTGACCGTGAAGAAGGATTGCTGGTCGAACCGGGCAGCGTTTCTGATTTAGGAAAAAAGCTAAGTTTATTTATGAGTGAAAAGGGGTTGCCGGAAAAAATGGCGCAACGGGCGAGAATCCTAGTCGAAGCTAAATATGGCGAGGAAATGATGGGGGCTAAACTGAAGGCGTTGTTTAAATAAAAATAAGCGATTAAAGTTCTAAAAACATTTATGAAAATAGGCTTGCTGCACAATCTATCCGGAGAATACAGCCGCGGCGGCGCGGAAACGGCCGTAAATATTATGGCGGATAATCTCCGGGCGGACGGCCGGCAAGTTTTTATGATTACGACACGGCCTAAAAGTGGCCAGGAAGTCGAAATAATGAACGGAGACGCCAAAATCTATTATATAAACTCCGAATTCTATAATCTGAATAAGCATTCCCGACTTTATCGCGCTCTCTGGCAAATCGGCAATATTTTTTCTTTTCAGAAAGCGGCCAAAATAAAAAAAATTCTGGAACTGGAAAAACCGGATTTAATCATCACGCACAACTTGATGGGTTTGGGGTTCATGATTCCATCCGTTTTAAAGCGGCTTAAGATCCGCCACGAACATTTCTTGCACGACGTCCAACTTATTCATCCCTCGGGACTGATAATTTTCGGACGGGAAGGAAAAATCAATAACCCGGCGGCTAAAATATATCAGGCCTTAACCCGCGCCCTCTTCGCCTCCCCGATTAAAGTAACCTCGCCGTCCGATTGGCTCCTGGAAATGCATAAACAGCGCGGCTTTTTCAAGGATTCCGAGCATGAAGTCCGGCCTTTTGTTTGGCCGGGAGCGGACGCTTCGCTCCCGAATAAAACCGGTCCGGCTAAAAACTTCCTTTTCATTGGCCAAATCGAGGAACAAAAAGGAATATTTCTGGCTTTAAGCGCTTTCAAAAAAATAAAACGGCCGGAATTGACTTTAACTGTCGCCATTCGCGGTGGCGGCGACAGCCTGGAAAAAGCGCGCGCGGCCGCCAGCATTGACGCGCGCATAAAATTCTTAGGACCGCTTTCCTATGAAGAAACGGAAAAAGTAAAAACGGCGAGCGATTGCCTGATTGTTCCCTCCTTATGTTATGAAAATTCACCGACGACCATTTATGGCGCCCACGCCGCCGGCCTGCCGGTTATCGCCAGCCGCCTTGGCGGTATTCCGGAATTGATGAAAGCGGACGACCGATTATTCGCTCCCGGAGATGAGAATGATTTGATAAAAAAAATACTACTAATGACTGAAAAGACCGGCGCCTAACCGGTCTTTTTATTCGATCAACTGCCGAATCCTTGCAAACGCTTATTGGCTTCAACATCAAAAATAGTCTTCTTCAGGCCGTTCTCCAGCGTCACGACCGGCATCCAGCCCAGTTCGTTGCGCGCCAGACGAATATCCGGCAAGACTAATTCGCTTAGGAATAACTTATTGGGGACATAATTGATCTGGGACTGGGACTTAGTCAAGAAAATTATCGTCTTCACCAGATCAGTCAGATTAATATCCACATCCGAACCGATATTTATCGGGCCCGGAATCTCGGAATTCATGAACTTGTCTGTCGCGTCTAAAATATCGTCTATATAACAGAAGGAAGAAGAAAAAGTTTTGTCGCCGCTGATGGTGATGTCTTTATTATCCAAAGCGTCTTTGATGAAATCGGGAATCATCTGATCGTCATTCGCCTCCATGCGCGGACCGTAAACGCGGAAGAGGCGCAAAATGCGCGCGTCCACGTTATAAAGGGAGCGATAATTGCTGACGATAGTTTCCGCGAAGCGTTTGCCTTCATCATAGGAACTGCGCTCGGATAATTGGTCCGCCATGCCCCAATCGCTTTCCTTCACTTTCAAACCGGGATTATCCGCTTGGCGCGGTCCATAAACGACGGACGAAGAAAACTGTAAAAATTTAGAGCTGTATTTAACAGCCAAATCTAAAAGATTCTTGACCACGTAAGAATTGGCCAGAAGCGTCGCTAAGCGGTTTTCCAAAAAACGGCGCGGCGACATCGGACAGGCTAAGTTATAGATTTCCTGCAAACCCTGAAATTCCACCTTGAATTTCTTCAATTCCGGAATCGCTTCCAGATCCAAAGGCTTGGATAAATCATGATTGATGAAAATAAAGTCAGGATTGGCGAGCAGATGATCGATATTGCGCTCGCTGCCGGTGATAAAATTATCCACGCAGATGACCTTGTTGTTTTTGACCAGTTCATCGCAAAGATGCGAACCGATAAAGCCGGCGCCGCCGGCGACGAGGATATTCTTCTTGTCAAAAATGACTTGTTTGGACATATGAGAGATATGCGTGAATTAATTAGGACTATTAATTGCCAATTTTTATTATACCAATATTTACGCCGCCGTTCCAGTTTTCTTCCCAAGCGTAAAATGATTCCATCAACTCGCCCCGACCGTCAAAAACGCGGACATGCGGCGCGGCGCCCGCTTGAGCGGCGGTCGCTATTTCCGGTAAGCCGTCATTATCAAGGTCGCCGGCGGCCAGATTTACTCCGCCTTGCCAATTACGGCCATAAGCTAAGAACTGGCGCGCTAAGACAGCCCGATTATTAAAAATCTTAATTTGCGGATCGCGACCCTTGCCCGGCGCCGTGATGATGTCCGCCTGATTATGATTTTTTCGGCCGTTAAGATTCGCGACCGCCACCTTGACGCCGCCGCGGAATTCTTTTTCATAAGCCAAGAAGATACCGACGACTTGGCCGCTCGCGTCAAAAATCCGGACTTGCGGTTCGGTTCCGGCGCCAAAAGCGGCGACTATTTCCTGATTACCGTTACCGTCAATATCACCGGCCGCCAAATTAAGCCCGCCGCGCCAATATTTACTGTCCACTAAAAATTGCGTTTTTAATTGGCCGTCAAAATTAAAAATTTTAATTTGTCCGGTACCGCCGGCCGCTTGCGCCACGGCGATTTCCATCTGTTCGTCGCCGTCAGTATCTATCAGAGCGACGCTCACGCCGCCGCGAAAAGATTTATCAAAAACCAGGAGTTTCTTAATCAGCTTGCCCGCCGCGTTATAAATCATGATTTGCGGCTCGGCCTTCGCTCCGGATCCGACAACAATTTCTTGATTACCGTCGCCGTTGATGTCTCCGACAGCGACGCTTTCTCCGCCCTTAAGGTCCAAAGACAAGTTACCCACTGATTCTCCGGTGGCGGCGGTTAATTTCGCCGATTTATTTTTAACGGCGCTTTGCGGCAAGACGACCAAGCGCCCGACGCGGCTATATAATTTTTCCTTAGCCATTTCTACCGCCCGATTGACATTTAAGCGCCCGTTACCGAGCTGACCGGGATAATCGGGATTGAGCCGGCTGATATTATCGGTGGAAGCGAATAAGATATTAACGATTTCCCTACGGCTTAATTCCGGATTGGCTTGGGCGATGAGAGCCAAGGTCGCCGCCACTTGGGGCGCGGCCATGGAAGTGCCCGACCAATAGCCGTCATAAATCTTATCCGGATAATCGGGCACGCTACCGGCGGTCACGGCGCTAAAAAAGCTTATGCCCGGAGCGACCAAATCGACGCAACGCGATCCATAACTGGAAAATTTCGCTTTCTGATCAAGCGCGTCCGTCGCGGCCACGCCGATAACCATATTTTCGCCGATAAGCTCGCCGTCATAACAAGCCGGATAAATGGGCGTTTTGGCGATATCATAACCGACGCCGCCCGTTTGTTCGTTGCCGGCGGCGGCCACGATCATGATTCCGGCCTTATGCGCGCGTCGGATCGCTTCTTGCATTCCCTCGCTATAATTGAAAGAAACGAAACTTAGATTAATTATATCCGCGCCGTTATTCGTCGCGTAATCGATCGCCCTGATGACATTACTTAATCTTCCCTCCCCCTTATCATCCAGGACTTTCAGGGCCATTATCCGCGCCTGCCAAGTAACGCCGGCGACACCTTCATTATTATTTCCGCTCGCGGCGATAACCCCCGCGACCATGGTGCCGTGGGAAACTCCGGCTTCGGTCCAACCGGCCGTAAATTTCGGCGACGGATCCGGAGTATTACTCACGAAATCCCAGCCGCTAACATCGTCAATAAAGCCGTTCCGGTCATCATCAATATTATTATTGGGAATTTCCCGAGCATTTTTCCAAATATTATTTTTTAAGTCGGGATGATTTATCTGGATTCCGGAATCAATCACCGCGATAACCATATCCGGGCTGCCGGAGATCTTATCCCAGGCGCTGTCAGCCTTGATTTTAGACAGGTACCATTGATTGCCATAATAAAAATCGTTCGGCGTAATATTAGCCAAAACAGGCTCCGCGAAAAATAACGAAAGAATAAAAAAAGATGTTATCAGTTTTCTCATATAACACCTTAATACTAGCATATTTAAATTATTATTTACAGATTCTCGATCAGAGCTAAAGTTTCTTCCGCGCACTTGCGCCAACTGAATTTTTTAACCCTCTCAAGGCCTTTAATCACCAGGGTTTTTCTTAAATCTTCATCAGTCAATATCTTTTTCATCGCCTCCGCCAGTAAATGGGTGTCGTTCTGATTAAAATAAAGGACGGCGTCGCCGGCAACTTCCCTTAAAACCGACAAATCGGAAACGGCGGTCGGAATACCGCAGGCTAAAGCCTGCAAAACCGGAATGCCAAAGCCCTCATGTTTGGACGGAAAAATAAAGGCGGCGGCCGCGTTCATTATATAAGGCATATCTTCTTCGGCGACCCAGCCGGGCATGATAACCTTACGGTTAAGATTAAATTCTTCGATAGTATATCTTATCTCGTCATAGCCGAAACCGGCGTCGCCAATCAAGACTAATTTCGCTTTTATTTCCGGATGGTTTTCTCTTAAAGAAGCGAAAGCCTCCACTAAAGCGGAAATATTCTTTTTCTTTTCCAGGCGTCCGACATACAAAAAATATGGCGCTTCCAGAGCGTATTTATCCAGCACGGCCGCGGTCTTTTCCGGAGTTGCCGGGAGGCGGCGGTATAGTTCATTATTATAGCCATTATGAATAACCGCGACCTTATCGGCCGGAGTCTTGGGATAAAGATTTAAAATGTCCTGTTTGGTAAATTCGGAAACGGCGATAATCTTCCGGGCGTGACGCAGGGCGAAAGCGGTCGACCAATAAAGATAATCCACGGAATCGCTGCGATAGCGTCCTAAGGTCAAGAGCTTTACGAAAAAATTAATCAGACGGCGCATCCCGGCCGAACCGGTCTTCGCCTCCACCGCCCGATAAAGATTATGGGCGCGGACAAAAGCGATATCATGGATAGTATTAAGGGTGCGGCGCGGACTAAATAGCGGCAGAGTATGGGCCGGAACGAATAAAACGTCCGGACGACACCACAACATTTCTAAGGTCAATCGGCCTAAAGTCCAAAAAGAAAAAAACGGCCATTTGAGAAACTTGAAAGAAAAATTCGGATTATCGTTAACCGCTTCAATCAGCTCCGAGCGCGCCGGCTTATTAATATAAAGCCAATAAGTATTGGTCTTATCTATGGCCGCCAAATTTTTAATCAAATAAAAAGAGTACCATTCGGTGCCGGTCTTGTGGAGCAGATTAGCGCGTGAAGCGTCAATACCGATTATCATAATGTTTATTTCGCCTTTGCCGGTTAGCGGAGGCGGCCGGCGGAAAATAAAAAAATTAGCCAACCTTCCGGCTCGCTAATTATTTCGTGGCTAAGATACTGCGTTTATAAGAATCTAAATTATCCAAAGCGATTCCGGTGCCTTTGGCGACGCAAAGCATGGCATCATCGGCGACATAGGCGGCCACGCCGAGCGTCCGCGTAATTAATTGATCGATATTCCTAAGCAAAGCGCTGCCGCCGGTAAGCACTATTCCCTTATCCATGATATCGGCCGACAGCTCCGGCGGAGTTTTCTGCAAGACTTTTTTGGCGGCGGCGATAATCATTTCTAATTCATTCTGAATCGCTTCCGTCACATCGTCGCTGGAGACGGTCAAGCTGCGCGGCAAGCCGGTGACGATATCGCGGCCGCGGATTTCCAAATATAATTTATCTTCCATATATAAAGCCGAACCGATATTGATTTTTATTTCTTCGGCGGTGCGCTCGCCGATGGCCAAATTATATTTTTTGCGGATATATTCCAAAATCGCGGCGTCGAATTTATTGCCGCCGACGCGCACGGAAGTGGAGGCGACGATGCCGCCTAAAGAGATAACGGCCATTTCCGCCGTCCCGCCGCCGATATCGATAACCATATGACCGGTGGCCGAACCGATGGGAATATCGGCGCCGATAGCGGCCGCGACCGGTTCCTTGATAATATAAGCGGCTTTGGCGCCGGCGGCGATCGTCGCTTCAATGACCGCTCGGCGTTCCGTAGAAGAAATGCCCGCCGGCACGGCCACCATGACTTCCGGACGGAAAAGACGGATACCGCCCAAAGCCTTATTGATAAAATAACGGATCATCGCTTCCGTCGCCCGATAATCGGCGATTACCCCGTCTTTTAAGGGACGAACGGCGATAATCGTATCCGGGGTGCGGCCGATCATATCCTTGGCCTCGTTTCCGACCGCCAGGATTTTTTTATCGATAACGGAAACCGCCACCACGCTCGGTTCATTAATAACAATACCGCGCTTGGGCAGATGGATTAAAGTATAGGTTGTACCGAGATCAATCCCGATTCTTTTAATAAACATGGAGGTAATTAACAAAAACTAATACCAATCTATCTTAGTATTTTAAAGGGTATTAGTCAAACCGGCAAGATTATCAAATTTGTTCTATTCTTCATAGTCGCGATCGACGCTCTTCTTGTTCACCGCGATGATCCGCTTAACTTTTTCGGCAAATTCAAAAGTATCAAAATCATCTTTGAAAAAAATATAATCGGCGCCCAACTGTAAACTGCGCTGACGGCTGTCTTCATCGCTTAAATCGGTAAAGATAAAAATTTGCTTGTCGTTGAGTTCGTCGTCGGATTTTAATTTCTTAATAATCTCAAAACCGTCGATCTTCGGCAAAATTAAATCTAAAATAATGGAATCCGGCTCAAAATCTCGGAGCGTTTCCATCAATTCTTCCAGCTCCTCGGCGCCGGTCGCGGTGGCCACTTCAAATTCATCGGCGGCGAACTGCGATTCCAAGCCATAAAGAAGATTGGCGTCATCTTCAATGATAAATATTTTTTTGTTCTCCATATTTATTCGAGGAAGAATTACGGATTACCGGCGTCGGATAATCCGCGATTCTTCGGGGGTAATAAATTATTTTAACTTTTTCCACCAAGCCACATTAACCTTATACCAGTCGACGGTGGCGCGCAAGCCGTCCGTAAAAGATAGAAGCGGCTCCCAGCCTAATTCTTTCTTCGCTTTAGAAAAATCAATCGCGTATCTTAAATCATGGCCTAAGCGATCAGGAACGTATTCAATCATCTCTTCCCCCTTACCCATTAAACTTAAGATCAAGCCGGTGATTTCCAAATTGGTTTTTTCGTTATTTCCGCCCAGACAATAAGTTTCTCCTATTTTCCCTTTCTTGATTATCATATCCACGCCGCGATTATGGTCGTCAACATGAATCCAGTCGCGGACATTGACACCGGCGCCATAAACCGGAACCGGTTTTCCGGCCATTAAGTTGGTGATAAAAAGCGGAATCAGCTTTTCCGGATACTGGTACGGCCCGTAATTATTGGAGCAATTAGAAATAGTAATCGGCAATTTATAGGTATGATAATAAGCGCGGACCAGATGATCGGAAGCGGCTTTGGAAGCGCTATAGGGCGAACGCGGATCATAAGGCGTCTTTTCATTGAACGGCGGCGCCCCGAATTCCAAAGCTCCGAAAACTTCATCGGTGGAAATATGATGAAAACGAACATTACCGTTATTTTTCGCGGCTTCCAGGAGGACGCGCGTCCCTCCGACGTTCGTCTTAATGAAATCAAAGCTATTCTTAATGGAGCGATCGACGTGGCTTTCGGCCGCGAAATTGACTATTAAACCAACGCCTTTGACTAAGTTATTGACTAAAGTCGCGTCACAGATATCACCTTTAACGAATTCATAATTGGCCTGACCCTCTAAATCCTTAAGGTTATCAAGATTCCCGGCGTAAGTCAGCGCATCCAGGTTGATTATTCTGTCTTCAGGATAATTCTTCAGCCAATAATGGATGAAGTTGGAACCGATGAAGCCGGCGCCGCCGGTAACGAGTAGTTTCATAATATTAGCCTTTTAGTTTCTTTATTATCTCTTCCGCTTCGCCTTCCTTATATTTTTGCTGCGGCCATAATTTCAGGCCGTCGCCCTCGCGGCGCGGAATAACATGAAAATGCAGATGCGGTATTATTTGGCCGGCAATCGGGTCGTTATTGGCCGTGATATTATAACCGCCGACCCCGAGCTTATTTTTAAGTAAAGCGCCGACTTTCTTGACCGCGATTATCAGCGCGCTTAATTCTTCCGCCGGAATCGCTTCCAGGTTGACATAATGATTTTTCGGAACGATTAAAGTATGGCCGGGATTAACCTGGTTGATATCTAGAAACGCCAGCGTCTTATCATCTTCATAAACCTTATAAGCCGGAATTTCGCCACTGATGATTTTACAAAAAATGCACATATTTATTTTATTCTGTACGGGCTGTCTTTTTTCGTCTCCCATCTGATTTCATCAATCTCCTCTTTCTTCCCTTCACCTTTATATAATTTATCGGGGAAATTAATGACTAAAGCCGGAAGAGCGGAAACGCATTTATAGCCGTGAACGACGCCCGGCGGCACGATAACCAAGCTCGGGTTATCGGCTCCGACCTCAATTTCTAAAGTCTCGCTCCAGGTTGATGAGTCAGCGCGGCGATCCCAAAGGTACAAACGGAAAGAACCCGGACCCAAAAAGATAAAGCAGTCGCTCTGCTCCGTATGCTCGTGCGGACCGCGGATTACGCCCGGCTTCGTCTGACTGGCGTAAGCCATGGCCATATCGAAGTCCAGTTCATCGCGACGGAAGATTTCCGCCAGCCAACCGCGATTGTCTTCGTATTTTTCTATTTTTCTGATAATCACTCCATTAATCATAAAGGATATTTCAATCTATCAAATACTTCGATAGAATCAATAGAATAAAACTAAAAATTAAATCTTGATTAAGCCGGTCTGAGCGCCGACATGGGCGACTTTAGCGGCGGCGTTCTGCAAGCTTAAATGCAGGGCTTTATCAATATCGCCTTTGAGTAAAGTCCAGCCGGCGGCAAAAGAGGAATTGAAAATATCGCCGACGCCGGTCGTATCCACGCGCTTCTTCTCTTGCAAAATCTCATGCCGATAAACCTTCCGGCCGTCAAAAACCATCACGCCGTCGCTCCCCAGAGTAATGACCACGATTTTGGGACCGAAGCTATGGATGATCTTAATGAGACTCTCCGTCTTATTTAAAACTTCATGATCGGCATTCTTATAACCCTCGGAATTCAAGACTAAAGCCAGCGCTTCATCTTTATTGCAAGCGAGCACGGTCGTCTTTTTCAGATACATTTTTATCTTCTCCGCTCCGCCCAGCAGCTGCGTCATCCCCGGATTCCAAAAGACATTCGGGCCCTTAGCGCCGACGACGGAAAAAATCTTCCTCAAATTTCCCGGCCAATCACCGGCCAAAGAGGCGATGTAGATGCCTCCGGTCTTCTTTAAATAAGAAATATCTTTTTCGTTTATCGCCAAACTCGTATTGGCGGCGCGCTGGGCGAAAATTATCCTTTCACCGTCCGGAGCAATCAGAATAAACGAAGAACCGCTTTCTTCATTTTTTATCTTATCCATCAAGCGCGTATCCACCCGCCGCGCCCGCAAATTTTCAATAATCAAACGCCCGTCCCTGTCGTCGCCGACCGGCGCGAGACAGGCGGTCTTTAAGCCGAAATTAGCCAGACAGACCGCGGCATTAGCCGCCCCGCCGCCGTAAGAATAATAAAATTTATCAACCTTTATTTTCGCGCCCGATTCAAACGCTAGAAGTTTCTGGCGTAAAATATCCGTGTCATTGTTCAGCAATACCCCCTGATCGGTGAAAAAGGAAATGTCGCGTGTTGTCCCGCCGATGGTTATAAAATCGTACATAATAGCTGTTAATAAAATGTCTTATTAAAATTGATTATTTATATAATAACATAAGGCGCCCCTTTCTCCAAAAACCTGGCTCCAAAAATTATCTTTTCTCCAGAAAAAAGGGCTGGAAGCGGCGAGCCGTCGCGCCGGTCAGACTAAACAAGAGCAAGCCGGCCAGTTCGCTCCAAATCATCTGATAAAACAGCCTTGACCAGAAGGCGCCGCTCCATAAAAAGAAACCGCCGGAAGACAAGGCGGAAAAATAAGACAGGAAACCCGACGCCAAGCCGAAGGCCAGCGTCGCGATTAACATTAATAACAGGAAAGAATATAAAGAACGGTTGGTCAGCCAGGCCTTAAGTATCCAGTTAACGAGGATGACGGTCAGACAAAAAAGAAACAGATAAAGTCCGAAAAAATTAAAAGAGTAAAGATCCAGGCAGCCGCCCAAAATGATGGCGGCGTAAAGCGCCGGTCGGAGGCCGAAAAAAAATAAAGTGAAGACCAAAACTATCACCGGCAGATTTATCTGATTAAAAACCGGCGGCAGCGCTAAAATAAAAGAAAACTGGACGATTGCGACGCCCGAAAACAATAGAACTAAAAAAAATATCTGCCCGATTTTTTTTAACATAATCCCATATAATTCCGACGAACTGGATATTAAAAAAACTTAACCTAAGGAATGACCGGGGTTCTTAAGGAATGATAACGGCCACGATAGTTAAATTACTCAAGTTGACTAGAGGCTCGATAGTCGCCGACTGCCAAACTTCATTACTCTCGTTATAAACTTGCGCGATTCGACCGATAACCAGACCGCGGGCGATATGTTCGCCGAGTCCGGAAGTGATAACGATATCGCCGGGAGCTATCTTCTCTAATTGCGGAATATAACTCATCTTGATGGTCAAGCCAAGGTCGCCGTCGGTAATTCCTTGAGTCTTATTGGAATTCTGGATAGCCGCCGCGAGCTGGCAATCCCGATTGATTGTCAAACAAATCTTGGCGGTCGTATCTTTGGTTTCTAAAACCTTGCCGACAATCAGACCTTCTTCGCTGACCACCGCCAAACCGGCGACTAAGCCGTCCTTGGCGCCGCGATTAATGATCAATCCCAGGCTGTCTTCGGCCGCCGCTTCCTTGGCGATAACGCTCGCGACCACGACGCGGGAATTATCATTACCGACAAATTTCAAAGCCTCGCGCAATTTCCGATTTTCTTCCTCTATTTCCAAACTCCGGGAATTGGCCACGGTCAAAACGGCCACTTCCTTAGTCAGGCGCTCAACTTTAGCGTTCAGATCTTCCGGGTTATTATTGGCGTCATAAACTATTTTAAGATCCGCCCCGGCCTTATAAAAACGGCCGGCGATCGGCTTTATCAGATAAGACAAAAAATTTTCCGCCGGACGCGAGATTCCGATCAGATGCAAAAAAAACAAGAGGGCGGCGATTATCAAACCGGAGATTATCAAACGGTTTTTTTTGATTATGACCATATTAATCGGTATTTGAAGGCAAGAGGACTTTCGCCAATAATTCCTTATCGGTTAATAAAATTCCGGTGCCGCGGACCACACAGGTCAGCGGATCGTCGGAAATTTTAACCGGAATTTTCGTGGCCAGAGAAATCGCTTTGTCTAAACCGCGAAGCAAGGCGCCGCCGCCGGACAAATAAAGTCCGCGCTCATAGATATCGGATACCAGTTCCGGCGGAGTTGTTTCTAGAATCGTCTTGATATTATCGATTATCTTAACGACCGTGCGGCTGATCGCTTCCCGAATCTGCTTATCGCTGACCATTAAAGCTTTCGGCAAACCGGTCACCAGGTCGCGGCCGCGCACCTCGATTTCCGTCGGCGTTTCCAGGGGCATGGCCGAACCGACGGCGATCTTAATCGCTTCCGCCAGCTGTTCGCCGATCAGGATATTAAATTCTTCGCGGATATACTCGATAATATCATTATCAAATTCATTGCCGGCCGCTTTGAGCGATTTCCAAGTGACGACGCCACCCAGAGAAATAACGGCGATTTCGGTCGTGCCGCCGCCGATATCGACAATCATGGTCGCGGTCGCTTCGGTCACCGGCAAACGCGCGCCGATAGCGGCGGCCATCGCTTCCTCGATTAGATAAACTTTTCGGGCGCCGGCGGATTTCGCGGCGTCTTCCACCGCTTTTTTCTCGACTTCCGTCAGATCCAGCGGAATGCCGATAACGACGCGCGGCCGGGAAATAAGGGTAAAATGCTCGGCATGGACTTTATTTATAAAATATTTAAGCATCTTTTCCGTCACTTCAAAATCGGAAATAATTCCCTCAATTAGCGGCTTGATCGTTTCAATATGCCCCGGCGTCTTGCCGACCATCTTCTTGGCGGCTTCCCCGACTTCCAAGATTTCATTCGTCCGCTTATTAATGGCGACGACGCTCGGTTCATTAATGATCAGACCTTTATCCACGACATAAACCAGGGTATTCTTAGTCCCCAGGTCGATTCCTAAATCATGGCTGAATTTTCCGAGCAGTTTATTGAACATAGATTAAATTTAAACCGAATAGATTAATAACTCCTAGCGAATAGCCAATCATGCTTAGCCGGCCGGCCGCTGATGAAACATTTTTTATTACGCGGCCTTTTGGCTTCGGATGCCGGCAATAAGACGCGCGATACCATGCCATACTTTTCTTTTAATAGTTTTTCAGTTTCCGGGTCCTCGCTCCAACTAGCTTCAAACCAGCCAATCCGGTCATCGATTTCTTCCCAGCTCTTAATTTTATGGATATGGGACTGCGCAAAATCCTGCGCTTGTTTATATAAATTTTTATGAATTTCTCTCATTATCTTCTTTAGATATTTATTCAAGTCGGCAACCATAATTTTTTCCTTACTGCCCGTATCTCTTCTGAAAATAGTCGCTTGTTTCTCAGTCACTTCTTTCAGACCTATTTCTAAACGTACCGGCACGCCGCGTACCTCCCAATAATTAAATTTAAATCCCGGCGTTTGCGCTTCGCGATCATCAATTTTTAAACGATACTTTCCGGACAAATCTTTTTCTAAATTTTCACAGAAATCTAAAACCTGCGCTCGTCCGGCCTCATCTCGATATATCGGCACTAAAACTATCTGAATAGGCGCGATATTCGGCGGCAAGCGCAAGCCATTGTCATCGCCATGAACCATAATTAAAGCTCCGACAGACCGCCAAGATAAGCCCCAGCTGTTCTGATGACCTAAATGCGATTCACCGTCCGCTCCCAAGTAATTGACTCCAAATACTTTAGCAAAATTAGTTCCTAAGTAGTGGCTGGTCGCCCCCTGGATAGCTTTACCATCCTTAGCCATAACTTCCACCGTTAAAGTTTCTACCGCTCCCGCGAATTTTTCGCTTTCGGATTTTTTTCCGGCAAAAGTCGGTATAGCCATGAATTCGTAAATATCCTGATATACTTTTAACATTTTTTTAGCTTCATCTCTCGCCTCATCTTCGGTCGCAAAAACAGTATGTCCTTCCTGCCACAAGAATTCACTCCAACGCAAGAAAGCGCGCGGTCTTTTTTCCCAACGAACAACATTAGCCCACTGATTGAGACGGAGCGGCAAATCTTTATAACTTTGTATCCATTTAGCGTAAGTTTTATACATCGCAGCCTCGCTAGTCGGACGAATAGCTAGTTTATTAACTAATTCTTCGCCGCCGGCGTGAGTCACGATTGCCAACTCCGGAGAAAACCCTTCAATATGATCTTTTTCGGCCTCTAAGTTCTCCAGGGGGACAAAAATCGGAAAGTAGACATTCTCTACTCCGTCCTCTTCCAACCGTCGATTCAATTCGGCTTTGGTCAATTCCCATATTTTTAGACCATAGGGACGAACAACACCACAGCCTCGAACCTCCGAAGATTCGGCTAGTTCCGCCTCCTTGACAACATCTTGATACCAGGCCGGAAAATCGTCAGCTTGTTTAGTAATTGTTCTTTTTTCATTTATAGACATATAATTATCTACATCTTAACCAAAAAACAGGCTCTTGTAAAGATAATTCAATCTTCAAGAGCCGGGTAATTATATAGGCATTGGCGTCTTAAATAATTATTGCGTCTCAAATAATCATTTACGCTTTAAAATTATTCGCTACATCTTTCTTAGCGCCGCTTTTACTCGCTCGCCGCTATCGGTCAGCTCCTGATCCACGGAATTCAAAGCCGCCCGCGCTTCCGATAAGGAATACCCCAAAGACATCAAGGCGTCTATTTCGTCACTGCCGGAAGCGGCCGCGGAATTTAAAGTTATTGAACTGCCGCCGGAACGCATTATTTTAGTTTTTAATTCTAGAACCAAACGCTCGGCCGTCTTCTTGCCGATGCCGGAAACTTTAGTTAAGAGATTGGCATCGCCTCGGACAATCGCTTCTTTGATATCGGCGGCGGAAGCGATGCTTAATACTCCCAGGGCGGATTTCGGGCCGACGCCGGAAACTGTCAAAAACAATTCAAATAATTCCAAGTCTTCCAGAGATTTGAAGCCGTATAAATTACTGGCGTCTTCCTTAACTTGATGATGCGTATATAATTCGGTCTCCGCGCCGATTTTTAAATCGTTAAGCAAAGTCTCGGCCGCAAAAACCTGATAACCGATATCATGCGTTTCAATAATCGCGTAACTAAGACCCTTGCTTATTATCCGGCCGCGTAGAAATGAGATCATAAATTATTAATTAATCTTCTTATAACTGATAACGGCGGAACTAATCCTATCTTCTTCGGCAAATCCAAAATCGCGATTTGTCCGCCCCCGCCGCCATGCGCCTCTTTTATGACCGCGCCGGTGGCCGCGTCCCAAATATTTTTCGGCCTTAACTTGATTATATCATATCCGGGTCTGATAATCTCTATGGCCTCATTAATCCGGATAGTGTTATGAACTTGAAAAACAACCGGATTAGCCAGCTTTAACTTGGCTAAATTACGCCGGAGCGGCGCCGGCGCTTCTTCTAAAATTTGACCGCAGAATTCCCAGGCGCTCTTTTCGTGAGAATCGGAAATATTCTGATCGGCTTTCCCTCCCAATAAAAATCCGTCCGTATAGCCGCGATGAACTAATTTCGTTTTTAATTCCGAGCCAAGATAGTCCAATTCTTTTGTTAATCTCGCCGGCGGCGTTTTTTTCTGGAGCAGCCCTAAGGCTCGACGATAAATTCCCACCACGGTCGCTTGATAATAGACGCTCTTCGCCCGGCCTTCAATTTTAAAACTCGTCACGCCGGCGCCGGCCAATTCCTTTAAATATTTTATCAAGCATAAATCCTTAGAATTCAAAAGATAAGCGCCGTGGCGCTCTTCGACCAGTTCCAGTTCCTCCGGATGCCCGCCGGTTTTTAAGTCATAACGCTTAACATCATATTCCCAACGGCAAGGCTGAGCGCAATCGCCAAGATTGCCGCTCCTGTCAGCGAATAATTTAGACAGAAAACAGCGGCCGGAATAAGCCATGCACATCGCCCCGTGAACAAAATATTCTAGTTCAACTTTAGGCGCGGCCTGGTGGATTTCCTCAATTTCCCGCAGAGTCACTTCGCGGGCGAGAATAATCCGCCGCGCTCCTTGTGTCGCCCAAAATTTAACTGCTTCAAAATTTGTGCAATTCGCCTGCGTTGATAAATGAATTTCCGCCTTCGGCCAGACTCTTTTAACAAGCGCGATAATTCCCGGATCGGAAATTATCAGCGCGTCCGCTTCAAGATTTTTTAATTTCTTCAGATACGTCGGCAGTTTTTTCAAATGCTCATTATGGGCGAAAATATTAATCGTCACATAAACTTTTTTATCTCTCGCGTGCGCGTACTTAATTGCCGCGGCCACATCTTTCAAATCAAAGTCATTAATCCTGACACGCAGAGAAAACTCCGGAATACCTAAATAAACCGCGTCCGCGCCGTGAGCGAAAACGGTTTTCATTTTTAAGATATTCCCGGCCGGGGCCAATAGTTCTAACTTTTTCATATATATTAGCCAATTTAAAGAAGCCTTTTTGCCATAATTTTCATACTCCTATCCGGCCTATCGGACGGGAACGATTAGAAGCGCTTAATCCGCATCAGCCCGGAAGTCGGGATAACTTCTACCTTTTTCTTTTCCAACTCATCCAAAAACAGATTCATGCCTAAAGAGTCGGAAGCGATATGGCCGGCGATAATGACGTTCAAGTGATATTTCTCGGCTTCCTTACGATGCTCTTCGCTCATATGCATGCCGATAATGGTGCCGATTCCGTACTGCGCCATCTTTTCATACATATCTTTAGAACCCGAGGTGCCGCCGGTAAATTCCGTCACCACAATTTTCCCGCAGCTATGTTCCGGCGCGCCGGCGAAAATCGTCGGGCCGGTCTTTTTAAGCGCGGCCGCTTGATATTCAGGAATAGTTTTTAATAAGTCCAAGATATCGCCGACGGTTTCTAATTTCTGTTTTTTGGCTTTAAATAATTTAACCAAAAAATTGGCGCCTAAATTGTCGGCCGGGGTATGGACGCACATAAAATCCAGACCGAGAAGACGGGCCATATCCACGGCCCGGTCATGATTAAGCGGCGATACGCCGCGGCTCACTTCGGAAATCCGCGACTTAACGACTGACTCGGCGATATTTATCGGCACGCCATAATCGGCCAAAACTTGCGCCTGTAAGGACATGACGTCGGATAAATCCGCTAAAGCCGAACCTTCGGGATGATGCGCGATAACCAGATCGATGTCGCCCATCTGTTTGGCCAATAATAATTCCGAGCCTTCCATATCAATACCGACCAGAATTTTTTTGATTTGCGGCCGATTGTTATCAACTAAAAGACGGGAGTCGGAATAAGGGTTGCTTAACTTTTCCAAATCAAACTCGGCTTTCTCCTTAGCCGGCATTTCCTCATATTTTTTCTGGAGCCGGGACAGGCATTTCTTGACTCGATCTTCTCCGCGTAAATCGGAAGTGACGCCCAGCTTGATTGCCAAATCAAAAATCTGTTTAGTCGTCATATATTTTTATTTAATTTGCTCTTTTTTATCCGTCAGTTGATTCTTAAAACTAGTGAAAGCTTTCAAAACCTCCACCGGCGTGACAAAAATAACCGTGTTGGATTGGTCGCTCGACATGTCGTTGATGGACTGCAGAGTCCTCAAATGCAGGGCGCCGTCGGACCGCGAAAGAATCGCCGCCGCCTTGGAAATATTTTCCGCGGCCGCGAGTTCGCCTTCGGAATTGATGATGACCGCGCGTTTTTCGCGTTCCGCTTCCGCCTGTTTGGCGATGGTTCTCTCCATCGATTCAGGGAGCGAGACATCTTTTAATTCCACGTTATTGACTTGAATCCCCCATTCATCGGTTTCCCGGTCGACAATTTCTTTAATTCTATCGGCAATCTCGTCGCGCTTGCTTAAGAGCTCGTCGAGCGTAACCGAGCCGACGATGTTGCGCATCGTCGTCTGCGCGTACTGCGAAATCGCGTAATAAAAATCCTCCACTTCAATCACCGCTTTTTCCGCGAAGGCCACTTTGTAATAAATAACCGCGTTGACGGTAACGGAAACATTATCGCGGGTGATCGCTTTCTGATCGGGCACGTCCACCGCTTTGACGCGAATATCCACTTTTTTAAAACTCTGAAAAATCGGAATCAAAATTTTCCAGCCCGGCTCCATGATGCCGCTGTATTTACCCATGGTGAATCTGACGCCGCGCTCGTACTGATTAATCTGTTTCAAACTAATCAAAATCAAAATACCGACGATGATTAAAACAGGAATAAATCCTTCCATATATTTATTGATTATGGCCGGTAGCCCGGCCTGATTAAGTTATTTTTGTATGCCTAATTGTAGCTTAGCATCAGCGATTTTTATTTCTTTAACCGCTAAAACTTCGGGTAAAGAATCGATAAAAATAAAATCAGAACTTAAAGTATCTTTCATGATTTCAGATTTCATCTTCTCCGCCGCTTCTTCTACTTCTCCGGTCGCGCCGGATAAGTAAACCGTCGTCCGGTCGTTGAGAGAAAGACCGGCGTCCTTTCTCAGCATGTTGATGAAACGAATAATTTCGCGCTTGATTCCCTCTTGCTTGAGTCCGGGAGTTATGCGCGTGTCCAGTTCAACTTCAATTTTTTCAGTAGCAGCAACAACACAATCTATCGTCTGAACATTTAATTCGTCGGCTATTAATTCTAGATATTCCGGCGCGAGTTTCTCTGCACTTTTTACGGTCATCTTCGCCAGCATCTGACGGATCTTTATCCCCGCCTCGTCGCGTTTTGCCAAACTAAGTTCAACGATATGGCGGGCAAAGGCCATCTTATCTAATACTGTTTGTTTTTTATCTTCGCTATGCGAATTAAATATCCTGCTAAAGAAAGATGGGCGTCCACATTGACCATACGGCCAGCTTTCCAGATGCACGGACCGATTGGCATCTTTAAAATCATAACCGCTCACTTTTTGCCATAGAGTTTCCGCCATAAACGGCATAAACGGCGCCATCAGTTTCGCCAGTTCAGTTAAAACATATTTAGTCGTCAAGAGCGCTTTTTGTTTATCCACATCATCGTCAGATTTAAAGCGATTACGACTGCGGCGCAGATACCAGGTGGACAAATCATCGATAAACCCCGGAATTAAACGCGCTGCCTCAGGTAAATTATAGTGTTTTAAATCCTCGGTAATGGTTTTAGCTAATTGGTCTAAACGAGCTAAAATCCATTTATCCAGAACGCTTCCTTGTTTAGCCAAACTATCGGCCGTATCTTCTTTGACGGATGGATGAATCTTATCAACATACATCGCATAAAATTTATAGACATTCCATAAAAGCATCTGATTCTTGCGCACAGCGTCTTGAATATCTTTTTCATTTAGGCTGGTATCGTCACCGGCCATAATCGGACTAGCCATGAAATAATAACGCAGAGCATCAGCGCCGTATTTCTCAATGGTCGCTCGCGGATCCGGATAATTACCATAAGACTTGCTCATCTTGCGACCGTCCGTGCCGAATAAGACGCCGGTAACAACCACGTTCTTGAAAGCGATCGAGTTAAACAAAGCGTTAGATAAAACATGAAGGTAATAAAACCAGCCGCGCAATTGGCCGGTATATTCAATAATGAAATCCGCCGGTAAAGATTTAGCCGCAAATTCTTTTTTCTCAAAAGGATAATGGAATTGAGCAAAGGGCATAGAGCTGGATTCAAACCAGCAATCAAGCACTTCCGGAGCGCGCTTCATCTCTCCGCCGCAGGCTTCACATTTAAATCGGACGGCATCAATTCCCGGCTTATGTAAATCATTAATTTTATTACCGCTCAGCTCTTCAATTTCTTTCAGCGACCCGACTACTTTTATCTGTCCGCAAGCGCATTTCCAAACAGGAATCGGCGAACCCCAATAACGTGACCGGGACAGGCACCAGTCAGGCGCATTTTCCAAATTGTATTTGAATCGTCCTTCTTTAAAAATCTCCGGTATCCAGTTTATTTTCTTATTGGAATCTACTAATTGTTCTTTTATTTTTTGGATGTTTAAATACCAGGCCTTCTGCGCCCGGTAAATCAAGGGGGTGCCGCAACGATAGCAAAAAGGATAACTATGGGTTACCGGAAAAGTGGAAAATAATTTATCGCCGAGCTTGGCCATCACCGCCAGCCCGGCTTTCTTATAATATAATCCGGAGAATTCCCCCGCCCCGCCGACGTAAATTCCATTCTCATCCATTAAGTCGATTGATGGCAAGTTATTTTTCTTGCCTAATTCAAAATCATCTTCGCCAAAATTTGGAGCAACATGAACAATGCCCGTCCCTTCTTCAATGTTGACGAAATCTCCGGCATAAACCTTATAGGCTTGGCTATTAATTTTTATTTTTTCATTATTCAAATCAAATAACGGTTCATATTCCCAGCCGACTAATTCAAGACCTTTAAAAGTTTTTAAAATTTTAAAGGTATCAATCAATTTTCCGATCTGCGCGGAGGCAATAATATAATTTTGGTTATTACCTCCTTTAACTAAAGAATATTCTATGTTTTCCCCCGCTGCCAAAGCCAAGTTTCCCGGCAGTGTCCAAGGGGTCGTTGTCCAAGCTAAAAGATAGGTATCTGACTGATTTTTAACCTTAAACTTTACAATAACAGATTCTTCAGTAACATCTTTATAAGAACCGGCGTCCATGGTAATCTCGAATTTTGATAAAGGCGTAGCGCAGCGCGGACAATGAAGAGAAGTGCGGTAACCTTCATAAATAAATCCTCTGGTATACAATTCTTTAAAAGCCCAGATCACGCTCTCCATAAACTTTAAGTCCATGGTGCGGTAAGCGTTTTTCATATCAACCCAACGACCGATGCGATTAATATACCACTCCCATTGTTCCGATCCGGACTGGACGTACTGGCGGCAAGCCTCTATAAATTTATCAACGCCCAGAACTTCAATGTCTTTTTTATTTTTCAATCCTAATTCTTTCTCAACTTTGTTTTCAGCCGGCAAACCATGGCAATCCCAGCCCCACACGCGGCCGACATGATAACCATTCATAGTCCAAAATCTAGGAATTACATCCTTAGCGATACTGGGCAGTAAAGTCGCATAATGAGGCAAACCGGTTATAAACGGCGGTCCGTCGTAAAAAACATAATCGCCTTTGGGCGCGTCTTTTTTCAAAGTCTTATTAAAAATGTCCGCCCGCTCCCAAAAATCCAAAACCGTTTCTTCCAGCGCGGGAAAAGAACTTGTGAGGAGTGTTTTTTGTTCTTCGGACATACGTTTAAATCTTATAAAATCAATTAAGCTATTTAAAATTAATCAGACCGTTTTTTTCTTTTTCTTGTTATATTTATCCCAGGCCGCTTGGTCATAGCGTTGCGGACCTAAATAATCTTTTTCACTGTCAAGTTCCTTCCAGGCTTTCTTTTTTCTGGCTGCTTCCGTCGCTTCCTGTCGCTCAATCGCTTTAGTCGCTTTATTTATTTCCTCCTGTTCCAAAAGATCATCCGCCTGTTTTTTCGCCGCTTCTTCAAGTTCATCCTCCAAGATTGGATCGACGGGTTTACCACGCTCTTCCTCATTAGATTCAGACTCGGATCCGAGTTTGGGTCTGGGCCGTCTAAAATTAAGTTCGCCGTTTTCAAAACTCATATTTTTTATTTCAGCTTATTTTAATTATTTCCCGCAGCACTGCTTAAATTTTTTCCCGCTCCCGCACGGGCAGGGATCATTGCGGCCGACTTTCTCCCCGCTCTCGCTTTTTACTTTTTCATGGACCAAGTCAACGGTATTGCGTCCGCTCGCTTCCTTGTGCATTTCTTTGACGGCTCCGGAAAAATTCAAATTCTTCTCCGGCGCGGTAGCGAAAAGTTTCAGTTCACTGGCCGCCGCCATAGTTAAAGCGTCGGCCGTCTTATAAATAGAATAAACGATCTGCCGACTGATCAAATTATTCAGCTCCTGATATAAGTGATAAGCTTCTTTCTTGTATTCCACGAGCGGGTCGCGCTGACCGTAGCCGCGTAAACCGATACCGCGGCGCAGATAATCAACGGTTTCCAAATGCTCCACCCACATCTGATCAAGAGAACGGATCAGGACGCCTTTTTCTACTTCCTTGAATTCTAAATTAGCGGCTTTAAACTGCGCATCCAAAGTCTGATATTTTTTGGCCGCTTCGGCAATTAATAGATTAACGATCTCGCTTCTTAAACCGTCCTTGGGCCGGCCGCTCTTCGCTATTTCTTCCAGCGCTGCCAATAATTCCGCGCCAGTCCAAATCGTGCGCATGGTTTCGGCGATTTCCTTAATATTCCACTCCGAGGCGTTATCGGCGGCGGTATGAAAATCAACCACTTTAGTAATTTCCAAATCAACCATTTCTAAAATAATGTCGCTTAAAGCGCGCGCGGAGTCCACGCCTTCGGCGATTTCCAAGATTTCCCGGCGGCGGCGATAAATTCCCAAGCGATGTTTATTGATGACATCGTCATATTCCACTAAATGCTTTCTGATATCAAAATTATTCCCTTCCACTTTTTTCTGGGCGCTTTCAATGGAACGGGAAATCAATTTATTTTCAATCGGCATATCGGCCGGGACATTGAGAGTCTTCATTAAGTTGCGCATGCGATCGCCGCCGAAGACGCGCATTAAATCGTCTCCGGTGGAAACATAAAATTGGGACGAACCCGGATCGCCTTGGCGCCCGGCGCGGCCGCGCAATTGGTTATCGATGCGGCGCGATTCATGGCGTTCCGTCCCGATAACATGAAGACCGCCTAAAGCGCGAATTTCAGCTTGCTCCGCTTCGAGCGGCGGATTGCCGCCTAAAATTATATCAACGCCGCGGCCGGCCATATTGGTCGCTAAAGTAACCATTCCCTTGCGTCCGGCTTGAGCGATAATTTCCGCTTCTTTCTGATGGTTCTTGGCGTTTAACATCTGCGGGCGCAAGCCTTCGCGCTCCATTAATTCCGCCAAAACTTCATTTTTCTCGATAGAAATGGTGCCGATTAAAATCGGCTGACCGATGGCACTGCGCTCTTTAATATCGCGGATAACCGCCTGGAATTTATCCATTTCCGTGCGGTAAATCAAATCATTTAAATCATGACGGACATTCGGGCGATTAGTCGGAATAACAATGGTTTCGAGCTTATAAATCTTATGGAATTCTTCGGCTTCGGTCGCGGCCGTTCCGGTCATACCGGATAATTTTCCGTACAGACGGAAAAGATTCTGAAAAGTGATGGTCGCCATGGTCTGGGACTCTTTCTGGACTTTTACGCCTTCTTTGGCTTCAATCGCCTGATGCAAGCCTTCGCTATAACGCCGGCCCGGCATCATCCGGCCGGTAAATTCGTCGACGATGATGATTTCCCCGTCTTTGGTGACATAATCTTTATCACGCTTGAATAAAACACGGGCTTTTAAGGCCTGTTCGAGATGATGGACTTCTTTAACTCCGCCTTCCACGTAAATATTTCCTAACCCCAGAATCTTTTCAACTTTATTGATTCCGCCTTCGGTCAAGGTCGCGGCGCGCATCTTCTCGTCCACATTATAATCTTCATTTTCCTCCAAGTGTTCCACTATCTGAGCGAATTTAAAATATTTATCGGTTGATTCTTCGGCCGCCGCGCTGATAATGAGCGGGGTGCGCGCTTCATCGATTAAAATGGAGTCGATTTCATCGACGATGGCGTAATGAAGCGAACGCTGAACGGCCTGGTCCAGACTATAAACCATATTATCGCGCAGGTAATCAAAGCCGAATTCATTATTGGTGCCGTAAGTGATGTCGCAATTATAAGCGTCGCGGCGCGGAATCCTCTCAAAGTGCTGCAGGCGTTCATCGTATTGGCTCTCATCAATATACTCCGGATCATAAATATAAGCGTTGTCATGGATAATGACGCCGATCGTCAAGCCGACGCTATGAAATACCGGCGCCATCCAGCCGGCGCCCAAACGAGACAAATAATCGTTGACGGTGATAAGATGGGCGCCCTTGCCGGCGAGGGCGTTTAAATATAAAGGCAGGGTCGCGACTAAAGTCTTGCCTTCACCGGTTTTCATTTCCGCTATCTGACCGCGATGTAAAACGATACCGCCGACGAGCTGGACGTCGAAATGCCGCTGATTCAAAACCCGACGAGCCGCCTCCCTGATGGTCGCGAAGGCTTCGGGCAATAAATCATCCAAAGTTTCTCCTTTAGCTAAGCGCCCTTTAAATTCCTCGGTTTTAGCTTTTAAATTCACGGCATCCAATTTCTGCAATTCCGGCTCAAAACTGGCGATCTTATCAATCGTCGGTTTCATCGCTTTAACAATTTTTTCATTCGCATCTCCGAATAGCTTAAAAATATTCATAACTATTTAAATAATTTGCCTAAGATTTTATCGCTTCCCTCTTCTCTTGGCGATCAGTTTCTCTTTATATTTTTTAATCACCATTTCCAAATGGTCTTTGACCTTATCGATCGCCTTATACATATCCGCCTCGGTTTTCTCCACGCGCAAAATTTCATGCGGCACTTGCAGATTCACTTCGGCGCGAAAAATCTCGCCCTTATGCTGGCCGCCGACGGATTTGGCTATTTCCACGTCGCAATTTAAAACCTTGATGTCGCCCAAATACTTCTCCAGCCTATCCATCTTTTCTTGACAATAATTCCTGATGGCCGGAGTCATTTCTAATTTTGTCGCTTTCAATTTGATCTGCATAATTTAATTATTAAAACAACTTCGCGATATCTTTATAAGTGATGAAAATTATAAGAGCGATTAAAAGCAAAAACCCGATATTATGGATCAGGGCCTCAATCTCCTTACGCACCGGCTTGCCTTTTATCTTTTCAATCGTCAAAAACAAGATGCGGCCGCCGTCTAGAGCCGGAAACGGCAAGATGTTTATAATCGCGAGATTTAAAGACAACAAAGCCATAAATTGCAGTAAATAAGAAAAACCGAGACGAGCGGCCTGGCCGGTGATATTGGCGATTCCGACCGGGCCGGCGAATTGGTCGCCGACATTGGTGCCCTGGAAAATCTGACTGAATAAATTCACGAAAGCCACCACTATCTGGCCCGAGACCCAAACAGTCACTTTCGCGCCCTCCCAAATGGCCGAGAAGAAAGGATAGCGGATAAGCCCGGAAGAATAAATCGCGATGCCGATGGTCGCCCGGCCGCCCTCCTTGACCGGCGGCGTCACTTTTATAATCTGTTCTTGCCCCTCTCTTTTAATTGATAACTCCGCCTCTTGGCCGGCGCTGGCCGCCACCGCGTCTTGCAAGATTTTTTCCGTGGCTACGCCAATACCATTGATACGCAAAATAGCGTCGCCGGCTTTAAGTCCGGCGCTTGACGCGACTGATTCCGGAAAGACTTCTTGAACCAGCACTTGCGATTCGCTGATACGCGCGTTCTTGCCCGTGGAATCGGAGGATTGCGGCATGCCAATCATATAACCGGCGGAAAATAAGAACCAAGCCAAGACAACATTCATGATTACGCCGGCCGATAAGATAACGATACGCCGCGCAATGGTTTTAGAACTGAAACTGTCGTTTTCTTCCTTGTCGCCGCCGTTCTCGCCTTTTATTTTTACGAATCCGCCCAGCGGCAGCCAATTAAGGGAATAAATAGTCGCCCGCTTAGCCGGATGTAAAGCTTCATTCTCGCTCGCTTCCAGGCTCTCAACGCTGCGATTGCCGAGAATCTTTTTCCACCGCCCGTATCGATTCCGATACCAACCCAGCGCCCGCGGCGGAAAACCGAAACCGAACTCTTCCGCCTTGACGCCGAACCAGCGCGCGGTCAAAAAATGACCGAGCTCATGGGCAAAAACCAAAACGGACAAAACTAAAACGAAAATAATTATTGTTATCAGCATAGATTAGAGTTGGTTATATTTCCATGATATCTTTTTCCTTGCGGTCGCGGATATCTTTCAATTCATCGTTCTTCTTGGCGGAAAATTCATCCAGCTCTTTCATAAAACGGAATTTATCGTCTTCAGACATCTCTTTGGCGTCAAAGGCTTTTTCGATTATATTCTTAACGTTGTCTCGAGCGGCGCGCAAGATGATGCGGACTTTTTCCATTTTCTCGTTAAGTTTCTTCGCCAACTCCCGGCGATTTTCTTCGGTTAAGGGCGGGACAGTCAATCTGATTTTATCCCCTTCATTTACCACGCCAAAACCCAGATTAGCTTCCACGATCGCCTTTTCGATATTCTTGATAACGCCCTTATCCCAGGCCGCGATCAAAATGCTGCGAGAATCGGCGACGGCGATATTGCCGACGGCGTTAAGCGGGTTCATGACGCCATAAGCTTCCACCTGGACATTATCCAAAACCGCCGGATTCGCCCGGCCGGTGCGCAAAACGCCGATTTCTTTCTTGAAGAAATCCAGCGCGTTTATAAATTCTTTTTGTTTCGCTTGTAAATATTGATTCATATATTTCTTTATTTATTAAATATTTTTATGATTTACTTCAGCTTAACCGCTCCCAAATAGATATTATTAGGATTGGAAAAATCAATCAACAATTCTCGGCCGGCGCGGGTCGTCGGCAAATTCTTGGTAATCCAAGTCGTTCCGCCGTCAACGGACTTAAAGAAGGTGGTATTGGTCACATAATAAATATTATTGGAATCTTGCGGATTGACGGCGATGGCGTTGATGACGGCGTCTTTTTCCGGCTGGAGCAGCTTGATGTTTTCCCAAGTGATGCCGTTATCCGGCGAACGCAGAATCATTTTTTCCGTCGCCAAAAAAATCAAGCCGTCTTTGACGCTGATAACTATATCCTTAAAGCTGCCGCCTAAATCATAACCACTCAAGACCGCGTTCAAATCCGTCCAATCATCAACCGCGAAGTTCCGCTCGATGTCGCCGGAATCAGCGGCGTTAGTGTCGGTATTGGAAGTAAAGCTGTAAATCTTATTCTTCTCGGTCGCGACAAAAACCAGGCGGCTATCCAGCGGAGAAATAAGTAAACGTCCCACTCCCTCATTTAATCTCTGAATGGTCCGCCAAGCCAAACCAGAATCGATGCTCTTGATTATTTCGCCGCGGCTCGTGCCGATATAGATATTCGCGGGATTATAATGGTCGATGGCAATCGCGTTAACGCTCACGCCGGTGTTGTTGTCGAAATAGACTTGCGTCCAAGTCCGGGCGCAATCGGACGAACGATAGAGGCGATTGGCCAGAGCCGCGTAAATGAAACATTTATTTTTCGGGTCAACCTTAACATCGTTAATCGTCGTCGTCGGCAAGCCGGAAACAAGAGTCCAGCCCTTCGTAACGTCATATGTATAATATAAACCCTGATCATAGGTCGCCAAATAAATCGTCAACGGATCTTGGGGGTCCATGGACATGACCTTGACGTTAACGTTGCTGATGGACTGAAGACGGCCATCAGTCGTCGGCACGCTGGCAATCGAGCGCCAAGTATCGCCGGCGTCAGTGGATAAGAACAAGCTGCCGTCGACGCCGGTTTTGTTCCCCGAAGAAGAGGTAGTGATGGAACAAGCCGAAACCAAAAGCATAAGCGCCGCGCCCGCGATAATCAATTTTAAATTTTTTCCGGACATATTTTTAAAATATTATTAAAAATTAAGATTAAAGACCGGCTCCTAAAAATTAAAAAATATTCAGTGTCGGATAAAGACGGCTGTCTAAAAATTAAGGGCGATCTGTTCCAAGACCAGGCGCGGATTAACGTTGCCGGCCAGATATTCTTTCGCTTGCGCGAGTATCCGGAATTGATTCAGTATTCCCGCCGCCCCCGCCCCGCCGCCGGCGCCGGCATTTCCGCCTAAAGCCGACAAAGTCTTGGCCAATTCGGATTTAAGCGCCGCGTGCTGAAGATGTTCATTCTCATCAAGACTAAGCAGAAGCAGGTCGCGCGCCAGGCCTTCGGCCATAAAAATGACATCGCCGGCCGCCTCAACCGCCGTTTTGCTCCAAGTCTTATCAATAAAAATCTTATCCAGAATCCCTAAACGTTCGCTCGCGTCAAGCCGCATCAATTCCAGCCAAGCCGTCGCTTTCTCCAGATAAACTTTATAAGATTCGGGGTCAGTCAATAATTTCAAGGCGGCTAAAGGCCGTCCCAAGACCAAGGCCGATAAATCCTTGGCTAAAGTCCGATTCGTCCCTTGAACTTTCAATAAATAATCATAAATGATCGCCGTCGGCACCGGATAAAAATACAAGACTTGAGCGCGCGACAATATCGTCGCCGGCAAACTATGTTCATTGGCGGTTAAGAGGATGATTATCACTTTCTCTTTCGGCTCTTCCAAGGTTTTTAAGAGCGCGCTCTTCGCCTCGGGGCTTAAAAGATCGGCCCGCTTGATGATTCCAATCTTATAGGAATTAAGGAAAGAACTCAAATTCAAGGTCTTGATGAATTCTCGGACCGCCTCGATGGAAATGCTTTTTTTATCGGCTTCCGGTTCCAAAATATGGAGATCGCTGTTGAACCCTTGCGGGTGGCCCTGGAGATTATCGGCGAAAGCCAGCGCAACAGTTGACTTGCCCAGATCATCGGCGCCGGTAAAAACATAAGTCTGAACGATCCGGTTATTTTTCAAACCGCGTTCTAAAAATTCAATCACTTTTTCATTGCCGATAGTCGGCCATTTATAATCTGTCTCGGCCATAAATCCCGCCAAGTTTACTTTGTTTTGGCTTTAAGCATTTTAAATTATTTTCCGGTCGTAATCTTATTTAAATTAGCGTCGCTTATTCCCAGACCGCGGTTCCGGATGACATTATAGGCATCGGCCGGCCGGCCGAGATAATATAATTTTAACTTTAACGGGTCAAAATAATAGGCTTGGCCCTTGTCCTCCACCTTTATCAAGATGCGTCCGGCCAAATTCTTCCAGGCGCTAGGATTATTTAAGAGAGCCGCCAAATTATCATTGGATATTCCTAACCCGAAACGGCACATCAGATTATAGGCATCCTGCGGCCGGCCCAGATAATATTTCTTGCCGTCCACCGGATTAACATACCAAGCCTGACCCTTATCTTGGACCTGTAATAATATCCGGCCGCTCAAGCTCTTGGCGATTGAAGAAACAGCCGAAGCGGAAGAACTTGAAGATGAAGACGAAGAGGATGATGATAAAGAAGATGAAGACGAAGAGGAAGAAGAACCCGTGGCCGGGGCGTTTTCCTTTATCCGCGCCTCAAAAGTCGTGTCCTGATCGGAGGAAATAATAATATTATATAAGAAAACCATCGTCCCGCTGGCATTTTTCGCGTTTAAAACATAACGTCCGGTCTGATTGCGGCGATAGGGGTTATACGGCGCCACATAAACCAGCGCTTGACCGCCGGCATCGGTCGTTAAATTGGCAATCAGGCCGTTATTGGGAATTATTGGATTATTATCGGCATCATATTGCTGGACGGCCAGAGAAAAATTATAATTGCGTTTCAAATTTCCCTGCCCGTCGCGAAGAATTATCTTCAGGGCCGGTACGGTTTTCGCTATCGTCTTATCAGTCCCGCAAGTAAATTTTAGCGCGTCAAAAAACCAGAATTCGCCCAGATCGGATTTTTTATCCCATACTTTTAGGGCATAGATCTTCTGCGCGTCCGGCTTGAAAGCGGCCGTCGCCCGCCCGCCGGAATCTATCGTCCCGCTCGTCACTTTCGTTCCGGCCGTCGGTAAGCCGTTCGCGTCGGTAGTTTGCGTATAGACTTCAAATTTCAGACCGGGAGCGATATCGCCCGCGGCATTGCGCAAGATTATGTTCAGATTAGAATTCTTGGCGCAGGCGCCGGTAGCCGAAGAAGAATAATTCTGATCCAGCGTCAAGAGATATTGGCTCGTGCCGCCGTCGACCACCCGGGTATCCCAAAAATATTTATAAATCCCGTCCGCGCCTTTAACTCCGAGCACATATAAACCGCCGGCGATATCCATTGATCCGTAGCCGTTATCGCCGATAGTAAACTCTCCTATTTTAGTGCCTTTCTGATAATTATCACTAGAATCAGTATCTTGATTATAAACTTCAACTTTCGCTCCGGTCGCGTTATCATCGTCGGCATCTTTCAGGCGGACTTTCAAAACGCTTAAATAGTAATTAACGTTCGTCAGCTGGCCGTCATAGATCCGGATATTATAAAAATAGGACTTGACGCCGCTGCGAGTTATTTCCATAACATAATAATCGCTCAAAGTCCTGTCTAAACTCCGAACACTGCCTTGCGGCAGATAAGCCTTGACGCTGCCGGTCGTGCCGGAATTAAGGCTGGCCAATAATTCGTTTTTTGCCGGTTCGCCGTTCGCGTCCGTTAACTGCGAATAGACATTAAAACTGGTACCCGTCAGTAAATCGCCATCCGAATCGCGAAGCGTAAACAGAGCGCCGCTTAAAGTTCTTTCGCTTGACGCGCTCTCGCCGCAATCAAGATTAATTCCATAAAACCAGAAACTGGCGTTATCTTTAGAAATAGTCTGAACGCGAACGACATAAGTATCGCTAGACATACTGGAATTGCGCCAGCTTAAATTCACCCGTCCTAAAACCGCGTCCGTATTGCCGCCGGTAAATTTCGTCGTCGGCTTGACGACGCCGTTTACGTCCGTTTCCTGTTTATAAATATCCACGCGGGCGCCGGTAATATAAGACCCGCCTGGATCACGAGCCACGAAACTCAAAGCCGTATTCTGATCGCAAACCGCCGCCTGAGAAGCGAGGGGGATTAAAAATAAAACAGCCGTCAAAAAAACAATTCCTAAAATCATCCGATAATTTTTTATCTTTAACATTTTGTTTAATATTAGCAAAATAAATCAAATTTTGCAGCTATCTTGATTAGAAACGGAAATCATTTCGGATAACTGACTCCAGTATAGCATATTTATAAAAAAAATAAATTGACTTTTTTTATTGATTTTTGAGGGTTAAGCTGTTATATTTAAGACATAATTCATTCCCAATCCAGTAAAAAAATATGTTAAATCGTTTCAGGAAATTCATCCTTTTGGCGGGCGACCTGTTCAGCCTTAATCTGGCGCTATATCTGACTATCACTATCCGTTACCCGCAACCGCTTTGGGCGGACATGTGGACCCAGCATTCACGCTATTTTTTTGTCGTCTTTATTATCTGGCTGCTCGTTCTATACATTAATGATTTTTATAATCTCAATCTAAAAGCGAGCGGTCGGGCCTTCTTCCAAAAATTGATCGGCGCCATCGTTTTAAGCGGCGGTTTGTCCATTCTCTACTTCTATCTAAATATCAACACCAGTCTCGCCCCTAAAACCAATCTCTTGATTTTCTTGGGTATTTTCAGTTTTCTCTTCTTGGTCTGGCGCAACCTTTACCAGGTCCTAATTCATTTTTTTATTCCCAAAGACAGCCTGGCGATAATCGGTTTCAATCAGAAAACGGAAAAAATAATCGCCGGCCTGCAAAATAATCCCGGCGCCGGCTACCAGGCCGCCCTTATTTTCAAGAGTCCGGAGGAAATAGCGGCTTTGGCCGATAACGTCCGCGCCAAAAATATCCATACTATCGTCATTTGCGACGATTTTGAATTAAACGATGGTCTGCGCCAAGCCTTATTTAATTGTTTATCCTTAAATATCACTTTTTTTGATTACCCGGATTTTTATGAACTCCTGACCGGTAAGGTTTCGGTCGAAGAGATCGGCCCGAGCTGGTTTCTGGAAAATCTGAAAGAAGGCAGGAAGAATTATTATAATTTTATCAAACGGTTAACAGATGCGATTTTAGCGATCATAATTCTTGTCATCACCCTGCCCCTCTGGCCCTTAATCGCCATAGTTATCAAGCTCGGAAGCAAGGGCCCGGTCTTTTTCCGCCAGGTCCGCCTCGGCCGCAATGAAAAACCTTTTAAAATAATCAAATTCCGGACCATGCGCACGGAGGGTAACGACTTGTCGCTAACCGTTAAGGGCGATAAGCGCGTCACCCGCTTCGGTTCCTTTCTGCGGAAGACGCGACTGGACGAGATTCCTCAAGTCTTGAATATCCTGCGCGGCGAGATGAGTTTTATCGGCCCGCGCCCGGAACGTCCGGAAATAATCGCCGACCTGGAGAAACGGATTCCTTTCTATAAGACCCGGCTCCTGATAAAGCCGGGGCTCACCGGCTGGGACCAGATTTCCGGCCATTATCATTCTTCCACGGCCGAGGACAGCTTGGAAAAACTCCAATACGATTTATACTATCTTAAGCAACGCTCGCTTTATCTAGACTTATCCATCGCTTTGCGGACGGTTGCGACCATACTTAGCCGCGGGGGGAGGTAAAGCGCCCTTAATAACCTCAGTCCCGATTTTATCCTGGCCTGAAAATAGCCGGGATAATTTTTTTTATAACGACGAATTATTTTATCGGTCGCGGTTATTGTTTTAAATTTCCGTTCTTTGGTTATCCCGCCGGAATGAATAAGATAAGCCGTCATCACTTCGGGCAGGTTTGCGAATTTAGAGTCGCGTCCCATTTTTAACCATAAATCATAATCCTCGCCGATATTAAAAGTTTCATCATAACCGCCGGCTTTTATGAAGGCGCTTTTTCGATACAAGACGCCGGATTGAGCGATCTGATTCTTCCCAAGCATCCGCGCCCGGATTTCTTCATCAGCAACGGCAAAAATATCTTCTTTTAAGATCCGGCCGGTTTCGTCTTCGCATCTTATCGCCGTACCGATGAGCCCGACTCCAGCATGCTTATCTAAAAATGCGGCTTGCGATTTCAGCTTATCGTTGTCCAGCCAATAGTCATCACTATCTAACATCGCGATGTATTCCCCGCGCGCCAGGAGGACGCCGCGATTGCGGCTCTTAGATATTCCGAGATTGAATTCGTTTTTAAAATATTTTATCCGTTCGTCGCGCAGTGCCAGACCGCAAACAAAAGTTTCTGTCTCGTCATTAGATCCGTCATCAATAATCAGTAATTCAAAATCGCGATAATTTTGCGCCAAGACGCTCGCGATCGCTTTCGGCAGAAGATCGGCGCGATTATAGGTAATGATGATGACGGAAATTTTTGGCGATGAAGTTACAGGCATATTTTTTAGATTATACTCTTCCCCACTCCCCCGGCATCAAATCGCAATAGGCGGCCGGGTATTTATTATTCCATTTTTTCGGGCCGATAACAATCTTGTCGGGATTCTGATTCAGCCAGGCGCCCCAAAAACTGAAAGAAGAATTGGCGATGATATTATGCCGGCATTTAGACATGAGCATCATTTCTTCATAATCTTTCATTTCCGGATTAGAAACGAAGACCAGCCGGAATCCGCCCCGAAGATTCTCTTTCGCCCAAGCGATATCGTCGGAAAAAATATAAAAAACCGGCGCGAAAATTTTATCCGGCGCGGGAATACTTTTTCCGGAAACATTTTTTCCAAACTCATTTATTTTTTTACTCATCAGAGCCAGAGCCTTCTCGTAATAGGCCAAATCGCAGATAAAATGCGCCCGTTTCGTTTTCGCGTCACTGATATAATCGCCGCGGCGAATATGGACGGCGACGGAAGCGGTAGCGGCCATTTCCGCCATTAAAGACCCATATTTTTTAGACAAATCTTCTTTTAAACTAACTTCTTCCAAAAGCTCGGCTCGTAAAAGTTCCAGATATCTATGGCTCTGGAAATAACCGTCCAAATACGGCGCGCGCGTTTTTAACATCTTAGTCTCGTAGCCGATATGATAAATTCGAAAAACTTTGGCCTTGATTAAACGCCAGCCCTTAGAAACAAACCCGTAAGGATATTTAGCGCGTTTAATTTCATCAGGAACCGCTAAGGTCGCCCGGATATTAAAATTATCCAGACTGTAAGTGCGGTAAGTATCTCGCTTCGCGCCTAAAATATCCTTATCCAGTTTCAATTCTTCCCCGCGCCGGCCGGCAATGAGCCGCCCGAAAGCGTATTGGAATAATTGATTGCCGAGCCCGCCTTTTAATTTAATTATAGTCATAGTTTAAAATTCTCCTTAAACCAATCATAGGTTAGCTTCAGCCCCTTATCCAAATCGGTTTTTGCCTTCCAACCCAACGCCTTAAGCTTACTCACATCCAATAATTTTTGGGGAGTGCCATCCGGCTTGGCGGTATCCCATTTTATGGTTCCGGAAAAACCGACGATACTCTTGATTTTTTCCGCCAATTCTTTAATCGTCAAATCCTGCCCCGTACCGATATTGATAATTTCGGACTGATCATAATTATTCATCAAAAAAATGACGGCGTCCGCCAAATCATCGACAAATAGGAATTCCCTTCTGGCCGCGCCTGTCCCCCAAAGTTCAACCTGATCCGACCCCTTAATCTTGGCTTCATGAAATTTCCTGATTAGAGCCGGTAAAACATGGGAATTTTCCAAATCAAAATTATCATTGACGCCGTATAAATTGGTCGGCATCACCGAGATAAAATTAGTTTGATATTGAGAATTGAAGCTTTGACACATTTTTATGCCGGCAATCTTGGCGAGAGCGTAAGCGTCGTTGGTCTCTTCCAGATATCCGGACAGCAGGTATTCTTCTTTGATCGGCTGGGGACAAAATTTAGGATAAACGCAAGAAGAACCTAAAAATAAAAGCTTTTTTACCCCCTGTTTCCAAGAATTATAAATGACATTATTCTGGATCTGCAAGTTATCATAAATAAAATCCGCCTTGGCCAGCTTATTAGCCATAATGCCGCCGACTTTCGCGGCCGCCAAAAATACATAATCCGGCTTCTCTCTTTCAAAAAACGCCGTTACCTGCGCTTGATCCAATAAATCTAATTCTTCCCGGGTTTTTAATAGCAAATTAGCATAGCCCTGACTTTGTAAATTCCGCCGGATAGCGGATCCGACCAGACCTCGATGGCCGGCAATGAAAATTTTAGAATCTTTATTCATAATTTTAAAATTAATCGGTTCTTAGTTTTAAGATTAATCGGTCCTTAACTCTGAGATTCGACCGATTTTTTTAGGATTGAACGGATTTTTCTTTATCAAAATCAGCTTCAACCATTATCTTTACCAGCTCTTTAAATTTGACTTTCGGTTCCCAGCCTAGCTCTCTTTTGGCTTTAGAGAAATCACCGATCAATAAATCAACCTCGGCGGGGCGGAAATATCTCGGATCGATTTCAATTATAATCTTACCGGTGGTCTTATTTTTTCCTTTTTCCGCCAAACCGGTTCCTTCCCAAACTAAATCTATCTCCAAAACCCGACAAGCTTCTTCCACAAACTCTCTGACTGAATGCGTTTCATTGGTGGCCAAGACATAATCGTCCGACTTATCTTTCTGGAGCATCAGCCACATCCCGGCCACATAATCTTTAGCATAACCCCAGTCGCGCCGGGCGTTCAGGTTTCCTAAATATAATTTTTCCTCTCGGCCCAATTTAATCTTCGCCAAAGCGCGTGTTATTTTCCTGGTCACGAAAGTTTCGCCTCGACGAGGAGATTCGTGATTGAATAATATCCCGTTACAAGTAAATAACCCGTAACTTTCCCGGTAATTCTTGGTAATCCAATAAGAGTAGAGCTTGGCGCAGCCATAGGGCGAGCGGGGATAGAAAGGAGTGGCTTCATTTTGCGGCACGGCCTGAGCCTGGCCGAACATCTCCGAAGAAGAAGCCTGGTAAAATCTGGTTTTTACTCCAGTTTCTCTGATTGCTTCCAATAATCTTAAGGTTCCCAGACCGTCGATATTGCCGGTATATTCCGGAATGTCAAAACTGACGCGAACATGGCTTTGCGCGCCGAGATTATAGATTTCATCCGGCTTTATTTTCTCTATTATCCTCTCCAGATTACCGGAATCGGACAGATCGCCGTAATGTAAAAAGAATCTGATCCCGTTCACATGAGGGTCGGAATAAAGATGGTCTATCCGCGCCGTATTGAAAGTTGAAGCGCGCCGGATTATCCCGTGGACTTCATAACCTTTATCTAAAAGAAATTCGGCCAAATAAGATCCGTCCTGACCGGTAATGCCCGTGATTAAAGCTTTTTTCATAGCGTTATAAATTAATATTATTATTTATAATCAAATAATTACAATACTGAAAATTTTCCAAATCCTCCCGATAATCAACCGGCACTATTCTATCGGGCATTATCTTGTGGAAACTATAATCAAGCTGATTGGTTTTAAAATAATTGAAAATATCCCGCAAAAAAACCCGGGCGTCAATATAAGTTCCTCCGTATTCCAGCTGGAGCAAGCTGATCTTACCGGCTGACAGCATTCTTTTGGCGCCGAGCAGAACCTCAAGCTCGTTGCCTTCAACATCAATCTTCAAAAAATCAATCTTGTTTATACTACTAGCCGTGCAATAATCGTCTAAAGACTTCAAAGATATTTTTTCTTTCTGGTAATTATTCTTGCCCCCTGAATCTTCCCGCCAATACACGGAATTTATCGTTGAATCTTGGTTACTGACATACATATCTTTGATTTCATTTTTTGAACCCAGGCCGAAATCATTTAAAATCACGCCATCCGGAAAATTATTCTGTTTCAAAGCCGAGAATGTTTCCTGACACGGCTCAAAACAATGCACGGTCGCGCTCGGACTAATACGCAAAACCGTCTTGGTCCAGTCGCCGATATTGGCGCCCACATCAAAAACCACTCCGGCCGCCGCCAGATATTTCTTTAAAACGAACATCTCGCCGTTAGTGGCGATATCGCAATTATTTTCTCCCCGATGATTAAATACCAGCCTGTTCGCCAAGCGATACAGATATTTATTTTTGGCGATAAAATAAAATAATTTTCTCAGACTTGATTTCATAATAATTAGTTAACTTAACATAAATAACCAAGCGGCTTAGAACAA
>CAZJSQ010000002.1:87276-116081 GCA_964548885.1 uncultured Gammaproteobacteria bacterium | reverse complement strand
TTTATTGCCGTTATACTTTTTATAATCAACTTTTAACCGGCGATTAAACTTTAAATTAATATGTTAAATAACAAAAAAAACATCATCATTGCCGGGTTGGTCGTATTAATTTTAATCACGGCGCTTATTTTAACTTTTACCAATCGCCGGAATAACAATCAGGGAGCTAATGTCAACTTGCCGGCGCCGGAATTTTTAACTGCTCAAGAAAAAGCTGACTTTAGATTAAATGATGATGTCAAAGCCCAAGTTTTGATCCGGAATGCCAGCGGTACCCCGACTGTTTATAAGCTTATCAATACCGAGGCGGATATAGTGGCGGATCCCTCTAAAATCGGACCAATCAGCCCGCGCCAATTGGAGACGGCGAAATAAAATTGGCAAAAGACGGGATTTCCGTTATAATGTTATAATAAAGATGATAATAATTTAGAAATTTATATGTTTAACGATTCAAACGATCTTAATAATCAAAATCGCCAAGCCGTCGACGATATTTTCGCGGAAACCGACAAGACGCAGGAAGGCGCGGCCGCGGCGGCGTCGACCGTTTCGAGATCATCGGGCGGCGCGGAAATCGATACTCAAAAAACCGGTTTGGCGGCCACTGATGAATTTTCCGCCGGCGCTCCGGAAAAAAGAGGACAAGATAAATTATTCAAGATTATCATCGCCGTTATCGTGGTCTTGGTTGTGGGTTTGGCCGGGTATCTGGTTTACAGTAAATTTTTAAAGGCGCCGGCCGAAACCGCGCCGACCGTTCCGACGGACCAGAAGACCGAGGCTTCTCCGACAGCGACCACTTCCGTCCCGGTCGAACCATCCGGTTCTTTCGTGGAAGTTCCACCTATTCCGGGAGTTAACGCCCCGGCGGCCGCGACCACGACCGAGACCGCAACCCCCACAATCCCGACATCTTTGGTCGACTCCGACAGCGACGGCTTGACCGACGCCCAAGAAAAAGCGGCCGGTACGAATATTAATATCATCGACACTGATAACGACGGCTTGAGCGATTACGAAGAAGTGGAAATTTATAAGACTAATCCGCTTAGCGCCGATACGGACGGAGATGGTTATTTAGACGGAGCGGAAGTCAATAGCGGATACGATCCTAATGTCGCCGGCGGTAAACTTTCCGCCACTGTTTCTGCACCTGAGACTGTTCCAGTAACCAAATAATTTAAACTATGATAACCGGGAATTTAAACAATAAGCCGCGTCCGCGGACTAGCGCTTTTATCGGTTCCCGGAATTTTCCCCGGGTATCTTTAAATCTACATACCATGCCGCCGACTTCCGACAGCCATTTTAAAAAATGGCTCTTTTTAGGACTGCTTATCGTCGGACTGATGGTACTCATCGCCATCTTATTATTTTAGTAATAAAGCGTTGTTTTAATTATTTATGTTTGGCCGGAAAAAAGAAAAACCAGTTGAAACATCGGAAGCGGAAGTTCTATCTTCCGATCAGGATATGATTGTCCATAATATGCCGAGCCCGGCCAGGCTGAGAGGCGATTTTTCCGGTTCTCCAAAAACGGCTGACGGCGGTTTCGATTTGGCGCCGCTTCCTCAAAAAAAGAATTTTAAGACTATCGGTCTGCTGATTATCGGCGCGGGGATTATTTTTATCGGCGCCCTGGTCTATTTAAGTTATCGTTTTATCATTTCTCCGACTGCCGGCGAAAATAAAACGATTGCCAGCCAGCCAGTCGTCGGGGAACCGCAAAAAACCGCCGCAGTTACGCCCCCCATTGTTCCGACCCCTGTTCCGGAGGCGGCGCCGGTTATTATTTCGACCTCAACGCCGAGTGAAATCGCTACTTCGACCGACGCGGTCGGCTCGTTAATGAACGAGGAATCAAGCGGACAGGATGGGAGCGGTCTACCGCCGCTTCTAGACAGCGACAGTGACGGCTTGTTTGATGATGAGGAAATATTACTGGGGACATCGGCCACTTCCACCGATTCCGACGGCGATAAGTATGGCGATTTGGTCGAACTGGGCAGCGGGTATGATCCGGCCGGTCCGGGCAAATTGGCGAATAATCCTCGTCTGGTCAAATATGATAATACGACTTTTAATTATGGTCTTCTTTATCCGCTTGGCTGGGAACCGCAATCCTTAGCCGACGAGGCGACCACCGTTTTCAAGGCGTCGGAAGACTCTTTGATTCAAATTTCTGTCCAGGATAATTCTGACAAAGCCGGAATATTAAGCTGGTATGAAAATTTATTTCCAAATACGACCGCCGCTTATGATCAATTGTTGAGCGTTGACGGCTGGGACGGAATGATGGGGGCGGATAATCTTAATTTTTATTTGACTGACTCCCAGCATAAGAATATTTACGTCGTTTCTTATATTCCGGCGGTCGCGGGTCGGATTGTTTACCCGAACATCTTCAAGATGATGTTAAACTCTCTGGCGGTCAAATAATTTTTCGCGCCTAAATATCCGAATATACAAAAATCCCCGGCTGCGAAGTCGAGGATTTTTTTTACTTTCATTATTTGGTTTTGCCGATAACTTTATCAATAATACCGTACTTCAAAGCCTCCTCGGCGCTCATAAAATTATCGCGGTCGCTGTCATGCTCGACGGTCGCGACTTTCTGGCCGGTATGTTGGGCCAAAATCTTATTCATCTTATCTTTTATCTTTAAGATATGCTCCGCCCGGATTTTAATGTCCGAGGCCTGGCCTTCGGCGCCGCCCATGATTTGATGGATCATAACTTCGCTGTTAGGAAGCGCGAATCTCTTGCCCGGTTTGCCGGCGGCCAGTAAGACCGAGGCCAGGGAAGCGGCCAAGCCGACACAGATGGTCGAAACGTCGGCTTTGATATATTGCATGGTGTCGTAAATCGCCAGCCCGGCAGTGACGGAGCCGCCCGGAGAATTGATATAGAATTTAATGTCGGTATCCTTATTTTCGGCGTCGAGAAACAGTAATTGCGCGATGACAATATTGGCGACATGGTCGTTAATCTCCTCGCCCAAGAAGATTATTCGGTCTTTTAGAAGCCGGGAATAGATATCATAGGCGCGCTCGACTTGGCCGTCTTTTTCAATAACTGTCGGTATTAATGGCATATTTTTTAAAATTTTGATTAATTAATAGTAAATTAAATTATAAATAAAAAATGGATTTTTGTAAAGCCTGCGACGCTTGATTTTTTATTCTACCTATTCTAAGATAAAACCAGTTTAAGCTAATATAAAATAAGTATATGTCACTTATCCAAAAATTTTCAAAATTGTCTGTTTGGTCCAGGGCCTGGTGGGTTTTAGCGATCATTGTTGTTTTTACAGTCATAGTCGGGCTCACGGCCGGCGGGAATGTTTATAATAAATGGGTGAAGAAATTAGCCGCTAAAACGAATGATATCGTTATTCTGCCGTCAGTCAAGGAATTGCCTTATAACTTAGGGCTGGACTTACAGGGCGGAGCGCATTTGGTCTATTCGGCTGATGTCAGCACCATCGCCGCCGCCGACAGAGCCGAGGCCATGGAATCCGTCCGCGACGTTATTGAACGCCGCGTCAACGCTTTCGGCGTCAGCGAACCCCTCGTTCAAGTCAATAAGAGCGCGAGCGGAGAATATCGTATTATCGCGGAATTAGCTGGCATCAAGGACATTAAAGAAGCTATTAAGACTATCGGCGATACTCCTATTCTAGAATTTAAGGAACAGGCGACCACCACTCAAGCTCTTCAGGTAGACGCTTCCGGCACGGCCGTTTTAGACGCCAGCGCCGCCATTAATTGGAAAAATACCGAACTCACCGGAAAATATTTAAAGAGATCTTCCGTCCAATTCAATCCTAACGACGGCTCTCCGGAGGTTTCTCTGGAATTCGATGCCGCCGGCGCGAAATTATTTGAGGAAATTACCGCCCGCAATATCGGCAAACCGGTAGCGATTTTTCTCGACGGCTACGCTATCAGCGTCCCGAACGTCAACGAAAAAATCACCGGCGGGCAAGCTTCAATTTCCGGGCGCTTCAACGTTGAAGAGGCTAAATTATTGGTTAAGAGATTAAACTCCGGCGCTTTGCCCGTACCGATCACTTTAATTTCCCAAAAAACTGTCGAAGCCAGTTTAGGCTCCAAATCGATTGATAACAGTATGGTGGCGGGACTGGTCGGCTTATTGCTCGTTTCTATTTTTATGATCGTTTATTACCGCTTGCCGGGATTATTATCGGTTTTATCGTTATTAGTTTATGGTCTGACGGTTTTAGCTATTTTTAAAGCTTTGCCGGTTTGGTTGGCTTTAGTCTTAGTCGTTATCATGATCAGCCTGGTTTTTTATACTTTTAACGAACTAAAAATATTTAACGGCACTTTAGCCTTCTTGTTCGCCATCATCGGTTTATTATTGTTTTTTTACGCCTTAAAACCGATTACTCTGTCATTATCGGGCGTCGCCGGATTCATTCTTTCCATCGGCATTGCCGTCGACGCGAATATTCTTATCTTTTCGCGCACCCGCGAAGAACTTAAGGCCGGAAAATCCGTCCGTCAGGCGGTTGACGACGGTTTTAAACGCGCTTGGCCGTCTATTCGCGACGGGAATATTTCCACTATCCTTACTTGCTTGATTTTAATGTTCTTCGGCACTTCCGCGGTCCAAGGCTTCGGAACGACCCTATTTATCGGTATCGCCGTTTCTTTATTCAGCGCCATCGTTATCACTCATACTCTGTTTGTGGTAATTCTCGGCGATTGGCTGGAAAAACGGACCTGGCTTTTGGGCGTCAGCCGCTCTAAGATAGAGAATAAATAATAATTCAAATATATGATTTACAGAATAATCCAAAAAAGAAAATTCTTTCTGACTCTCTCTACCTTAGTGGCCTTGGCGTCAATTTTGGCCTTGTTTTTTTGGGGCTTGAATTTCGGAGTTGATTTTACCGGCGGCAGCTTACTTGAAGTCGGATTCAAGAACTATCAGCCGACCGTGACCGAGATTCAAGACAGCTTGAAAGGAGTTGATCTTCATGGCTTGATTGTTCAGCCGACTAATGATTCCATCATTTTACGTTTTAAGGAGAGCACTGAAGAAGCGCATCAGGCGGTTTTGACGAAACTCCAGGAGTTAGCGGCCTCTAAAACCGCCGCTTCCATAACGGAATTACAATTTGACGCGGTCGGTTCCAGCATCGGCAAAGAACTGAAAAGCAAATCATTTAACGCCATCGCCATCGTTTTTGTCATGATTATCATTTATATTTCCTGGGCCTTCAAGAAGGTTTCTAAGCCGGTGGCTTCCTGGAAATACGGCGTGGCCGCGATTATCGCTTTGATTCATGACATCTTATTCATTCTCGGAGTTTTTTCCGTTCTCGGCCATTTCTACGGGATTGAAATCAATACGCCTTTTATCGCCGCCGTTTTAACCGTCCTCGGTTATAGCGTCAGCGATACGATTATCGTTTTTGACCGGATCCGCGAAAATTTGCCCAAGAGCCAGGAAGATTTTGAAAATACCATTAATCGCAGCATCAATCAGACGATTGTTCGTTCCATTATCACCTCTGTTTCTTCTACTTTGGCCTTGATCGCCATTCTGTTTTTCGGCGGCGACACTATTAAGGATTTCGCCTTAGCCCTTATCGTCGGCATCTTCGTCGGCACCTATAGCTCCATCTTTATCGCTAGCCCGGTCTTGGTCGTTTGGGATAATTTAACCCGCCGTCAGAAATAATTTGGCGCCCCTCGAAGTCATTATTGAGTATTACTCGAAAATATTAAAAAGATTTGTCCGGCCGGGCGGGCTGATGGCAGATCTTTTTTTATTTGATATACTATTAAGACATGAAACTCGATTTAAGCCTTAAATTCCATAAGCGCTTGCCCGTTGATTTTGGCCGGGAAATCCTGGATTTACTGATTGAAACCACTTATTTGGCGGCGATTTTTTTAGTGCCCCTGTGGTTTGCCTATCTTTTTCCGACTTATAATATTTTTGAGTTCAATAAGCTGATTATCTTTGAAATTCTAGTTTGGCTTTTATTTCTTTTTACCGCCCTGAAGCTGATATTCTTCAGTTCTCATCTCAGCTTCGCGCCGGGGGAATTCCCGCGGAAATATTGGCTTTGGCCGCTGGTCTTTATCGCCGGCCTTAGTCTCACTCTTTTATCTTCGGATAATCCGCTCCTTAGTTTTTATGGGACGATGGAGCGGCAAGCGGGTTTAGTTTCTTATTTATTTTATTTTGGCTGGTTCATTCTGGTAAGTTTCAATATTCTGACGGTTGATAATCATTTGCCGCGGGGTGCGGACGATAAAATAAAAAAAATAAAAAGAGTCGCGGCGACGGCCGCTATCGCCGCGTCCCTGGTGGCCATATATGGAATCCTTCAAATCTTAAATATTGATTTTCTTAGCTGGCCGGAGTCGGCTTTTCTGACGCAGCGGACTTTTTCAACTCTCGGTCAGCCGAATTTCCTGGCCTCTTGGTTATTATTGATTATTCCTTTAAGTTTATATTTAGGATTCAGCGCCCGCCGATATTTAATTAAATTTTTTTGTTTTCTGGCTGCCGCTATCCAGGTTATCTGTCTCGTCCTGACCGGCAGCCGGGGCGGGCTGCTGGCTTTATTTTTTGCCGGCGCTCTTTATCTGGTTTATCTATTTGCGGTCGTGGCTTGGCCGCGCCGCCGAAAATTTTTTCTCGGGTTGGTTTTTGTTTTTTTAATGGTTATTTCCTTAATAGCCGCTAATAATATCTGGCCGGGACGCATTAGCGGTATTTTTGATTATCGATCCGGCAGTGTCGCCGCGCGCGCCAATTTTTATTCCGCCGCCGCCGATTCTATTAAGACCCGCCCTTTATTCGGCTATGGCCTGGAGAGCGGCCAGGAAATATTTATCAAATATTATGAACCGGATTGGGCGATTTCCGGCGATGTCGGCCAATCGGCCGACCGGACGCATAATTTAATTTTAGATATTATTCTGGGGGTCGGTTTTTACGGCCTAATTTTATTCGCGCTTCTTTACTATTTTTTCTTCGCGTTGGCCGGGGATAATATCAAAAAGAAGCGCCAGCCGGCTTTATCTTTAGCGCTGTCTTTGGGCGCGGCCGCCTATCTTTTTTCACTGCTCTTCAGTTTTACTATCATCTCCGGCGAAATTTATTTCTGGCTCTTTTTAGCGCTCTTAGCGGTTATTAATCATGAGGCGGACGACACCGCGGGCCAGCCGGACCGGATCGGTCTGGTCGCGAGATTATTTAGACCGATAAGAGAGCGAAGCCTATTTAAAAAAAGATGGGTTTTGCCTAAAAAGGTGCGATTTTTTGTAAAAGTTGCCGCCGCTCTAGCTTTAGTCATTTTAACTTTTTGGCGGATATCTCTAGTCTTCCAGTCTTTAATGGCGGACTATTATTTCAACAAGATTTATTTTACGCTGGCTAAACCGGATTATTTTACCGCTTTGACGCTTGACGGTTATCTTAAGGAACAGAAGATAAATCCGATAAATCAAGCGGCCTATGACTCTTTTTGGGGCGAGAAATTAAGCGAATTTTATCCGTCAATTGACGAACTGGCAGTTAAGTCAGCCGCCGCGGAGAAACTGGAAGAGGTTAACAGGTCGCTACCGGGCAATGGTCATGAGAATTTACTGGTTAAAGCCAAGATTAATAACGCTCTCGGCCGTTATCAGCTCGCCCAATTCTATTTAGACCGCGTTATCGCGATTACTCCGCGTTGGCCCTTAGTTTATCTGGAGCAGGGGAAATTATCGGTTAATCAGAATGATTTTAAATCGGCGCTGGTCGCTTATAATCTAGCTTTGCTTAATCTGCCCTCAGTCGAAGATAATCGCCTTAACGATCCGCATCGCGATTTGATTCGGCGTTACCGGTATTTTATTTATTATAAGATTGGCGATATTTACGAGCGGGAAAAAAATTATGGCGCCGCCGAAAAATATTTCCGGCTGGCTTATGGCAGCGACCCGTCTGATTTTGTTTTGCTGAAAAGAATCGCGGACACGTATTACCGTCGCGGCGATTTAACCAAGGCAATCGACTATACTAAACACGGCTTGGCGCGTAACCCCTGGGACTATAAATGGTCGGTCGCCCTGGCGTCTTTATATTATGAAAGCGGCGATAAGCCAAGCGCTCTAAAATATTTGGAGAGGGCGTTAATATTAGCTCCCGATAATGAGGAGGCGAAAAGTTTGCTTTTAGAGTATGAGAAATAAGCATTATAAGATATGTCTGCACGAGAAAGGCTAAAAAAGATTTTTTTCTATAATCGTTTTTACGATTATAATGAATATCGGTTGAAAAAATTCGTGAAAAGAGTTTCTTTATTAGTTGATTCAAAAAAAACATTGTTGGATGTCGGGGCAGGAGAGCTACAGTATAAAAAATATTTTTCCAATATTAATTATAAATCTCAGGATTCGGGAGTCGGCGATGTCGATTGGGATTATTCTCGGGTTGATATTATTTCCGAAATTTATAATATTCCGGTAGAAAATAAAAGTTTCGATTATATTTTATGTACTCAAGTGATGGAGCATCTGAAATATCCCCAAGAAGCGTTTAAGGAGTTCTCTAGAATCATCAATGACGGCGGACTTCTTTTCGTGACTTGCCCTTTAACGTGAAAAGAGCATCAAAAACCCCACGATTTTTTTCGCTATACCCGATATACTCTTAAAATGCTGGCCGAAGACAACGGTTTTAGAGTTGTAGAGATAAATAAGGTCGGCGGTAAGTTCATAACGATTGCCCGTTTAATGATCGATTTGAATCTAATACTGAAGATAGAGAATAGACATGTCAGGCGTCTTTTAATCGTTGTTTTATATCCGGCTGATTTTTTCATCGGTCTTATCGGTTATTGCCTGGATATTTTTGATAAAGACAAAGACTTAACTCTGCAGTATGAGGGTATCTTTGAAAAAATATAATATTGTTATGGTTTCATTCATCATCGTCAGTTTTAATACAGCCGAACTCACCAAAAATTGCCTGCTTTCTCTCTTAACCAAGACAACCGCTAAGGATCGGGAAATTATTGTAGTTGACAATGCCTCAAGCGATAATAGCCCGGCGCTTCTGACGGCAGCTTTTGGAAATAAGATCAGAATAATCAGCAATCCTTCTAATTTGGGTTTTGCCGCGGCCAACAATATCGGCGCGCGCGCGGCGCGCGGCGATGTTTTATTCTTTTTAAATAGCGATACGATTATTAAATCAGATATTATCGGTCCAATAAAAGAAGCTTTAGACAGTAGCCAGGAATTAGGCATCGTGGCCCCGATTTTATTGTTGGCCGATAACCAAGAGCAATCTTTTGCTTCCAGCCGTTTCCCCGGCTTAATATCCGTTGTTACTCAGAAGGTATTGGCGTCTCGTCAGCCCAAGACACCTGTTCAGCTTAAACTCGTTGACTGGGTCAGCGGTGCGGCTTTAGTTATCAGAAAAAATCTTTTTGAAAAAATTGGGGATTGGGATGAAAAATATTTCTTATATTTTGAAGATATCGATCTTTGTTGGCGAGTAAAAAAACAGGGACTTAGTATCGCCGTTTTAGACGGAGTATTCGTAACTCATTTCGGCGGCCGCAGTTTAGTTCAAAACTGGGAGAGGAAGAAGCAATATTATTTATCCCAGGAATATTTTTTCCAAAAAAATTACGGAATGATGTCCGCTTTAATTTTAAAAATAATCCGCTGGCCTTATAAAACGTTAAAATATTTAAAAACTCTAAAAAAATAATCTATGCCCGTCATCTTTTCAACTTTAACGATTTTTTCCATTTTCACTTTCATTTTCGGCCTCATCATCGGCAGTTTCTTGAATTGCCTGATTTGGCGTTTATATAAGGATGAGAGCTTGGCTGGCCGTTCTTATTGTCCGAAGTGCCGGCACGCTATCGCTTGGTATGATAATATTCCGCTCTTAAGCTTCCTCATCCTTAAATGTCGTTGCCGCCATTGCCGGGAGAAAATTTCTTGGCAGTATCCGCTCGTAGAATTCGTGACGGCGGCTTTATTCTTGCTGACCTTCCAAGCGGACGTTTCCTCCTCGCAATTTTCTTGGCTCTTACTCCGCGATTGGTTTTTGATAATTACGCTGATGATAGTTTTCGTCTACGATTTACGCTGGCAATTAGTTCCGTTAAAAGTTGTCTGGTTTATGGGCGCGCTTATCCTAATATTAAATATCATTCTCGGCGTTCCTTTAGTGACGGAATTATTTTTTACCGCCTTGGGCGCCATTTTTTTCTTGGCGCAATATTTATTAACTAAAAAGAGGGGGGTCGGAGAAGGCGATATTTGGCTCGGGGCATACTTAGGCGCCGCTTTTCCGGCCGCTTGGCCGCTGCTCTTGATTATGGTTATTTCTTACGGCCTTGGGGCTATTATCAGCCTTATTCTGATATCAGGAGCAAAAAAGAATTGGAAATCCCGCATCGCCTTAGGGCCATTTTTAGCCAGCGGGGCTATTATTACCTTAATTTGGGGCGAAAAAATAATTGCCCGGTATCTGGGCTTGTTTTAAGGAGCAAAAAAGAATTGTTTAATTCCTGGAAATTTTGTATAATATTAACAGCAATTATTTAAAGCATAAAATACTTATGAAAGATAATGTTATCGCCGGGCTGGATATCGGCTCCACCTCTATCCGTTTGGTAATCGGCCAAAGAATCGCCGGGCCGGCCGGTGATGAGTTGCAAATTATTGGAGCGATTTCCGTTCCGACGGCCGGTGTTAATCGCGGCATCGTCAATAGTATTGAAGAAACGACTTCTTCAATTTCAGCCTGTTTGGAAAAAGCGGAGCGCCTGGTCGGCGTGCCGATTTCTCGCGTCTGGGTCAGCATCAATGATCCGTATATAAAATGTGAACGTTCTAAGGGAGTGGTGGCCGTCGGCCGCAGTGACGGAGAAATAAATGAAAACGACGTCAATCGGGCGATTGAAGCGGCGCGAGCTTTGGCTGTTCCGGTCAATTATGAAATTTTGCATGTCATCCCCATAAAATTCGGCGTTGATAATCAAAGCGACGTCAAGGATCCTATCGGCATGAATGGCATCCGCCTGGAAGTGGAAACTTTAATTGTTCAGGGACTGAGTACGCAGATAAAGAATTTAACCAAGGCGATTTATCGCACCGGCCTGGAAATTGAAGATTTAGTCATTGCCCCGCTCGCGGCCGCCGAGGCGGTTTTAAGCACTAAGCAGAAAGAACTCGGCGTCGCTCTGGTCAATCTAGGATCGTCGACGACCAGTTTGGCGGTTTATGAAGATCGCAATCTTATCCATACCGCGGTTCTGCCTATCGGCGCCGAACATATTACGGCCGACATCGCTATCGGCTTGCGCTGCCCGATTAATTTAGCCGAGAGGATTAAGCGCGAATACGGGACAGCGGCGGCCGACGAAGTCAATAAGAAGGACGAGGTTGATGTCAGCCAACTGGTCAAAGAAGAAGAAGTCAATGATGATATCAGCATTATTTCGCGTAAATACTTAGCGGAGATTATCAGCGCTCGGGTAGAGGAAATTTTTGATAAAGTTGATAACGAATTCAGGCGCATTGACCGCTCCGGCATGCTTCCGGCCGGAATTATTTTTGTCGGCGGCGGCGCGGAACTCGACGGCTTAGTGGAAGCGTCTAAGAAAAAATTGCGTTTACCGGCGGCCCTGGGAGTGGCGAAGAATATTAATGTTATTATTGATAAAGTTAAGAGCCCGGAATTCTTAACCGCTCTCGGTTTAGTAATCTGGGGAAGCCGGGTTGATGTTGTCGGCGGCAAAAATATGAATTTAAAGAGAAGCTTAAGCGGTCTGCTCGAAAAAACCAAAGGCTTATGGAATAAGATAATGCCCAAATAATTATTTTTTTATTATTTCAATAATCGTATGGCTGAAGTTAAACCAGAGATTGAAACATTCGCTAAGATAAAAGTGGTCGGCATCGGCGGCGGGGGTGGCAGTGCCGTCAATCGCATGGTCGCCAGCGGCATCAGGGGTGTCGGCTTTGTGGCTATCAATACCGATGTTCAAGCTTTGCATTATAATAAAGCGTCGGAAAAGATCCATATCGGCAAGACCGTAACCAAAGGCTTGGGGGCCGGCATGAATCCGGATCTTGGTAAGGGCGCGGCCGAGGAATCTCAAAATGAAATCAGAGAAGTCTTGAAGGATTGCGATATGGTTTTTATTACTTGCGGTCTAGGCGGCGGAACCGGTTCCGGCGCGTCTCCGATTATCGCCCAAATCGCCAAGGATCTGGGAGCTTTGACGGTCGCGGTCGTCACTAAGCCGTTTATGTTTGAAGGCGGCCAGCGTAAGAATATCGCCGATCGGGCGTATTCCGAACTAGCCGACAAGGTTGATACGATTATCACTATTTCTAACGATAAGTTGTTACAGGTTGTGGATAAAAGAACCTCGCTTTTAGACGCCTTTAAGATAGCCGATGATGTTCTGCGCCAGGGTGTCCAGGGAATCGCGGAAATTATCACTGTTCCGGGGATCATCAACGCCGACTTTGCCGATGTTAAGGCGGTTATGTCCAACGCCGGTTCCGCTCTCATGGGTATCGGCACCGCTACGGGCGAAAATAAGGCCGTAGAAGCGGCTAAGGACGCGATTAACTCTAACTTACTAGATATGTCCATTGACGGCGCCAGGGGCATAGTCTTTACGATTACCGGCGGTCCGGATTTGAGCATGACCGAGGTCAGTGAAGCGGCTAAAGTTATCACTTCCGCGGCTGATGAGGACGCTAAGATTATTTTTGGAGCCGTAATTGATGATAAGATGAAAGATTCCATCAAGATTACGGTGGTAGCGACAGGCTTTGACGGTCATGGCAAGAGTCAGAAGAGCGAATCTTTGAAGGTTTATACTCCAAATACTTTTATCGCTGAAAAGGAGAATGAATTGGAGACCGGTTCAATCCCGAATGTCGATAAAAATAAGAGTAAATTTTCAGTTTTTAAGAATATTCCGATTAAGCCAGCCTTGGAAAGGAAGGCGGAGAAGCCGGCCATTGACGAGGATGACGATTTAAGCGTTCCGGCGTTTATTAGAAAGAAAATGGGGTAATATTTTATTAAGAGCTGAGTGAGGATATCTTAAAATTATCTAAAAAAGCCTAAATTTCGCGTTCTTGACGCGGAATTTTTTTTGGGCATTTCCGGTTTATCGATTTTTTATATTTCTGTGGATAAGTATGAGAAATTGCTATATTTTTTTAAAAATTAGCTAAATTGACCAGGGGTTTGAATTTTGCTAAAATATTATCAGATACAACATTTAGTGGTCAATTTTTTAAAAAGGCCACTAAATATAGGGTTTTATACAAATATGAAATGCCCAATTTGCTATTTCCCTGATACCGGCGTAGTGGATTCCCGGGTCGCCCCTGACGGCTTATCAATACGGCGGCGCCGTAAATGTTTAAAATGCGACTTCCGTTTCTCCACTTACGAGGAAATAGAGTTATTGGATCTAATGATTGTCAAGCGGGACGGCCGCCGGGAATCTTACAACCGTGAAAAAATGGTTAACGGTTTGAAAAAATCCTGCGAAAAACGCCCGATTACCGCCGATCGCTTTAAAAAATTAATCCATTCCATCGAGAGAGACCTGCAACGCTTGAAAAAGACGGAAATAACTTCCCGACAGATAGGCCAGGCGGTGATGAAGAACCTGAAGAAGGCCGATCCGGTCGCTTATATCCGCTACGCCTCGGTCTATGAGTCTTTTAAAGACGCGCATGAATTCCGCAAGGAACTGAATAAGCTTATAAAGGAAAAGAAATAATATTATGTCGGAGGCTATCAGCAAATTAATCAAAAGGTCCGGTGAAATCGTTGATTTTGATCAAGATAAAATCGTCAAGGCTATTTATAAGGCCGGTTTTGCGGTCGGGGTTGACGATCACCATTTAGCGAAGAAGCTGTCCGATCAAGTAACCATGCGCTTGAACCAGAAGTTCCATAAGAACAGTATTCCGGCCGTTGAAGAAGTCCAAGATATCGTAGAAGAGATTTTAATAGAGAGTAAATTAATCAAGATTGCCAAGGCTTATATTCTGTATCGCGATCAGCACCGCCAATTGCGCGATATCAGTACTTCCACTTCCGACGATAAGTTATTGGAGGATTATTTAGGTCGCGCCGATTGGCGTTTGAAAGAGAACAGCAATATGAGTTTTTCCGTCCAAGGTTTGAATAATTATATTGCTTCCTCCATTTCCGCCCGCTATTGGCTGAATAAGATGTATCCGGAGAATATCCGCGCCGCGCATATTAACGGCGATATCCATCTCCATGATTTGGGGTTGCTGGCGCCTTATTGCTGCGGCTGGGATCTGAAGGATCTGCTCACGCGCGGTTTCCGGGGCGTCAGCGAAAAAGTCCAAAGCAACGCGCCAAAACATTTCCGGAGCGCTCTCGGCCAGATTATTAATTTCTTTTATACGCTTCAGGGCGAAGCGGCCGGGGCGCAGGCGTTCGCTAATTTTGACACTTATCTCGCGCCGTTCATCCGTTATGATAATTTAAATTTTAAAGGAGTTAAACAAGGCTTGCAGGAATTCATGTTCAATATCAATGTTCCGACCCGGGTAGGATTTCAGTGCATGTCCGCGGATACGGAAATCTTAGGCCAAGACGGGTGGAAGAAATATAATGAAGTTAAAAAAAATGATATAATCGCTACTTTCAATATTGAACGCGGTTTTATTGAATATCTGCCGGTTAATCATGTTTTTGCCCGGGAGTATAAGGGGAAAATGTATAATTTAAAAAATCGAATCAGCGACCAATTAATTTCTCCAGAACATCGCGTCGTCAGAAAGAAATTCTATTCCGAGGAATATGTGCTTGAAACAATTGAAAAAGTTAAGGAATTAAAATCTCCTTTTATCGTTCCGGTGGGCAGTTTAGGAAATAATAAGGCCACCAGTCCTTTAACCGACGACGAGGTTAGATTAATCGCTTGGGTTATTGCCGAAGGAACTCTAGATAAAGGTGAACGAGGTAGCGGGCGGGTAAGCATTTATCAATCAAAAATTGTTAACCCGCAGGATTACCAAGAAATAAAAGATATTTGCGATAATTTAAATTTAAAATATACGGAAAGAAGCCAAATCGGCTTGGGGCAAGATTGCCAGGTTGTTAGGTTTGATGCCGGCAGTACCCGGAAAATTTTACAGTACTTTGGCGGCCATAAAAGCGGCGGAATTAAATTTATTCCTAAGGCTATCTTGGAAGCCGACGCCGAAACGGCCAAATTATTTTTAGCTACCTATATCAAAGGTGACGGCCATGATGATTGTAAAATTACCACGACGTCTTCGATTATTCGTGATGGTTTAATGCAGTTAGCCGTACATGCCGGTTATGGCGCCACGGTTTTAGTCAGAAAACCGGATAATAATTTATCTAAAAAAGATCGTTATATTATTAGATTAATCAAACATCGCGATACCTTTATTAATCAAATCAAGTTAGTTGATTATCAGGGCATAATTTGGTGTCCGAATACCAAAAACGAAACGGTTATCGCTCGCCGCCAAGGAAAAATATTTATTACCGGCAACACCCCATTTACGAATATCACTTTAGACGTTACTCCGTCCCCTTTGATCGGCGAAGAGAACGTGATTATCGGCGGCGAGGTCAAACCGGAAAAATATAAGGATTTCCAGGCGGAAATGGATATGTTCAACCAGGCTTTCGCGGAAGTCATGCTGGCGGGCGATTCTTCCGGCCGAGTCTTCGGCTTTCCGATCCCGACTTATAATATTGATAAGAGCTTTGATTGGAACAGGGAATGTTTAAAACCGGTTTGGGAGATGACTGCGAAATTCGGCATCCCTTATTTTTCTAATTTCGTTAATTCCGATATGGACAGGGACGACGCCCGTTCGATGTGCTGTCGTTTGCGTTTGGATAATCGCGAATTGCGCAAGCGCGGCGGCGGCCTCTTCGGCGCCAATCCTTTAACCGGTTCTTTGGGCGTCGTGACCATTAATTTGGCGCGGATCGGTTATTTGTCCAAGAGCAAAGAAGAATTCAAAGACCGTCTGACCAAATTAATGGAAATCTCCAAAGGAAGCCTGGAAATAAAACGCAAAATCATTGAAAAATTTACCGACGACCATCTTTATCCTTACTCCATGTTCTATCTGGGAGGTATTAAGGAACATTTTGGAACATATTGGAAAAATCACTTTTCAACTATCGGCATCAACGGTATGAATGAAGCGTCCTTGAATCTGATGGGCAAGGATATTTCTACTGTTCAGGGCCACGCTTTCGCCGCGGAAATCCTGGATTTTATGCGTGAAAAATTGATGGATTTTCAAAATGAAACCAATAATCTTTATAATCTGGAAGCGACTCCGGGCGAAGGCAGCACTTACCGCTTCGCCAAAAAGGATCAACAGCTTTACCCGGGAATAATCTGCGCCAATACCGAGGCGGTTAAGCGCGATAAAGCCGACCCTTACTATACGAATTCCACTCATTTGCACGTTAATTTTTCCGATGATATTTTTTCCGCCCTTGATTTGCAGGATGATCTTCAGACCAAATACACCGGCGGCACCGTTCTCCACGGTTACTTGGGAGAGCGTCTGCCGAGTGGAGACACCGCCAAGAAACTGGTCAAGAAAATCGTGGAATCTTATCGCTTGCCTTACTTTACTATCACTCCGACTTTTTCCATCTGCCCGAAACACGGCTATCTCTCCGGCGAGCATAAGTATTGCCCGAAATGCGACGAGGAAATCGGGTATAAAGAGAGCGTTAGCGACATCCGCTCCGCCAACCAGTAGTCGGCAATCAGTCAATGGCCGGAATTTGTAATTTTAATGAATATAATTTATAATAACATTAATCATATGAGTCCAATCCAGACCCAGAGACAAGAATGCATCGTCTATAGCCGCGTTGTCGGCTGGCTTACTCCGGTCAGGAATTATAATCCCGGGAAGGCCGCGGAATATAAGGACCGCAAGACATTTAAAATTTCCGGCGTCTAAGTTTTTAATCTATGATAATTGGCGGTTTAGAGAAATTAACCCTTCTTGACTACCCCGATCATCTAGCGGCCATTATTTTCACCCAAGGATGTAATTTCCGTTGCCACTTCTGCTATAATCCCATGCTTGTCCTGCCCCGTAAGGGAAGGGACGAAAAAAATAAAAAAGAAAAAGGTTTTTCCCCGCTTTCCAATAAGAACCTTTTTCTTTTTTTAACGGAAAGATTCGGCCGTTTAGAAGGAGTAGTCATCACCGGCGGGGAGCCGACTTTGCACCCCGACCTGCCTTCTTTTATTAAAAGGATAAAAACTATCGGTTATCTCGTTAAATTAGACACGAACGGCACTAATCCCAAGATGCTGGCGGGGCTTATTAAAGATAAGCTTATCGACTATATCGCGATGGACCTCAAAGCGCCGTTCGCCAAATACGCGGCCGTGGTCGGCGCGCCGGTTGACTGTAAAAATATCGCTAAAAGTGTTAATATAATAAGGCGGAGCGGTCTGCCTTATGAATTTCGGACGACCGTTGTTCCGGGTTTATTGGGCAAAGATGATTTTAAAGCGATGGGCGAGATCATCAAAGGCGCTCAAAAATGGTACCTCCAGAATTTTAAATCCGATACCGGCTTGGTGGATGATAATTTTGAGCGCCAACCGGGCTATACGGCCAAGGAAATGGCGGAATTTGCCGCCATCGGGAAAAAATACGTTGACTTTTGCGAGGTGCGCGGATAATTGGTGGACCGGGCGCGGATAATTTTTAAAAAACAATCAATCTACGAATATGCCGGAAATAAATAAAGCGGAGTCGGAAAAAGTGGAAACAAATAAATCCGACTTCCAAAAACTGGAAGAGTTGCTGCAGGATAACCTTAAAAACAGCGCGGCGACACTTCAAGCCATTAAAGATATCAAGAGATATATCCGCTGGCAGCAAGTTTGGAGCGCCTGCCGTTTTTTTCTTATCGTCATTCCTCTCGTTCTGGGCTTTATTTACCTGCCGCCTCTCATCAAAGACGCGCTCCAATCCTATAAAAACCTCTTTCCTAATTAAAAAATACTTTGATTAAAGATAATACTTTATTTCTTATGCGGGATATCGCGGTGTTCGCCCAAACAACTTATCGCAACGAATTTAAAAGATTCGGAATCAAAACCGACGATCGCCGCCGGCACATGTATTTGGTTGGGAAAACCGGCATGGGCAAGTCAACGGTTTTGGAAAACATGATCATCGACGATATCCGCGCCGGCCATGGCGTCGCCATCGTCGATCCGCACGGCGACTTGGCGGAAAAAATCATTGAATTTATTCCCTCCGAACGGGTTAAGGACGTGGTTTATTTTAATCCGTCCGATATTAATTTCCCGATCGCTTTTAACGTCGTGGAACAAGTCGAACCGCATCTGCGGCACCTGGTCGCTTCCGGCCTAATCGGCGTTTTTCAGAAATTATGGGCGGATTCGTGGGGGCCGCGTTTGGAATATATTTTGCGTAACGCCATCTTGGCGATTTTAGATTTCCCCGGTTCCACGCTTTTGGGCGTTGTTCGCATGCTCTCCGATAAGAATTACCGGAAGCGCGTCGTCTCGAACATTAAAGACCCGGTCGTGAAAGCGTTTTGGGAAAAGGAATTTTCCGGCTATGCCGACAAGTTCGCCTCCGAAGCCGTTTCGCCTATTCAGAATAAAGTCGGTCAATTCTTATCCAGCTCGCTCATGAGAAATGTCATCGGCCAGGTAAAATCGGCGATTGATATCCGCGATATCATGGACAACGGCAAAATTCTGATTATGAATCTATCCAAAGGCCGGATTGGTGAAGATAACTCCGCCTTATTGGGGGCGATGATGATTACTAAGATTCAGCTGGCGGCGATGAGCCGCATCAATATTCCGGAAAAAGAGCGCCGGGATTTTTATCTGTATATCGACGAATTCCAGAATTTCTCCACCGACAGTTTCGCCAATATCTTATCGGAAGCTCGTAAATATCGTTTGAATCTGATTTTAGCGCATCAGTATATCGAACAGCTCAGCGAAAAAGTGAAGCCGGCGGTTTTCGGCAATGTCGGGACGATGGTGGTTTTCCGCGTCGGCGCGGCCGATGCCGAAGAATTGGTTAAGGAATTCACCCCGACCTTTACCGAGGAAGATATTGTTAATTTGCCGAAATATGAAATGTATTTAAAACTGATGATTGACGGCATCTCTTCTTCTCCTTTTTCCGCCAAAGGCTTGCCGCCTCTCTCTGAAAACGAGAAGACGGGCAATACTCAGCCGGTTATTGATTATTCCAGGGAGCATTACGCCTCTGACAAGACATCGGTTGAAGAAAAGATTATGAGCTGGCATGAAAATACCGGAGAGGATGGTATCCCCGCTCCGGTTTTAGCCTCAACGTCCGCCTACCGACCGACCGCCGCCGCCTACCGACCGACCGCCGTCACTTCCCGGCCCGCGCCCGCGCCCACGCCGGCGTCCGCGCCGGCGTCCGCAGCAGCGCCCGCGCCTCCATTGGCGCCCGCGTCTTTAAATGTTCCGGTTATAACCAAAAAAGAATTTAAAAATTCAGCCGCAAACTCAGCTCCGGCCTCCGGCGGTTACAAGGCTATTTGCAGTTCTTGCGGCCAAGCCACGACCACTATTTTTGAGCCCGATGGCATACGTCCGGTTTATTGCCGCGACTGTTTAAGTAAAAAAAAAGAAGAGAAACGCCAGGAATTAGCCCAGCGCCAATCAGCCAAGACGGAAGAAAGGCGCCGCGTCGACGAGGCTGAAGCTAAACCAGAAAATGTTCCGACCTTGTCGCTTGATGATCTGAAAAATGTCGCTCTGCGCGATTTCCGCGGCCGGGAAATAAAAACTAAATCGGCGCCCGGATTTCATCCGTTTTCAGCCGGTTCCGGCGCCAAGACTCCTTATAAGGAACAGGAAATAAGCGAGGGCCAAGATATTATTTTTAAGAATTAATTTATGTATTTGTTTTTCGATACGGAAACCACGGGTTTGCCGAAAAATTATCAAGCGCCGCTTGATGATTTTTCGAATTGGCCGAGAATAGTCCAGATTGCCTGGAGCTTGTATGACGAGGACGGCAATCATTGGGAAAGCCAAAATTATATAATCAGACCGGACGGTTTTGTCATCCCCGAAGAGGCCGTGAAAATCCACCGTATTTCTCAAGAGCGCGCTCTTAAAGAAGGCGTTGAATTAGCGGTGGCCTTAAATCATTTCTCGCGCGACGTCAGAAGCGCTTCCCATCTGGTCGCTCATAATCTTGATTTTGACGAAAAAATTATCGGCGCGGAACTGCTCCGAGCCAATCTTGATAATTATCTTCAAGGCGCCAATAAAATCTGCACGATGAAGACGAGCGTCCAGTTTTGCAAACTTCCCAGCGTCCGGGGCGGCTATAAATGGCCTAATTTAATGGAATTATATCAATGTTTGTTCGCTTCCGGATTTTCCGACGCTCACGACGCGGTTTTCGATGTTCAGGCTTGCGCGGCTTGTTTTTTTGAGTTAAAAAGAAAGGGGATTGTTTAAATTAAATTTAAATATGGATCAAACCGTTGATTATCTTAAAATCGGCAAAGCGACCGACTTAATCGGCCGCGACCGCAAAATTTATCGAATCTTAGAAATACTTCCCGGTTTCTTATCGATCGCGACCCTCGTCGTCCTGATGGTCCTATCTTATTTTAAACCGGTCATTGTCGCCTATTTTATTATCGCTTTTGATGTCTACTGGTTACTGCTCGTCATTTACATGGCTATTTTTTTAATCACTTCATATCGCCGCTTAAAGCAAGGGATGAAAACTGATTGGCCGGAGAAATGCGCCGCTTTAACGCGCGGGGAATCAGATCGGCGTGAAGTCGCCGCCGACTCTTTAGTCAGGAAGGGCGTTAAACCGGATGATGTCTGGCAATTAATAGTCCTGCCGACTTATCAAGAAAGCGTGATTATATTATCGGAATGTTTACAATCGTTAATTGATGACGGTTTCAGGACCGATCATATGATAGTCGTTCTGACTTTCGAAGCCCGAGCCGGTTTAGTCGAGGCCGAAGCTAGAGCGGCAATCATAAAAGAGAAGTTTAATAATAAATTCGGGCGTCTCCTTATTACCTTCCATCCGGACGGTCTGGTTGGAGAATTAAAGGGCAAGGGGGCGAATCAGGCTTGGGGCGCGCGGAAAGCTAAGGAAGAAATAATCGAACCGGAAAATTTTGATGAGTCCAAATTATTGGTCAGCGTTTTTGACGGCGACACTGTCGTTAAACCGGGCTATTTTTTCGCGCTGACTTACACGTTTTTAACCGTGACCGATCCCTATCACGCCAGCTATCAGCCGGTCCCGGTTTACCATAATAATATTTGGAAAGCGCCTTTCTTTTCTCGAGTGGCCGCGACCTCCAATACTTTTTGGCAGATGATCATGCAAGTTCGCGAAGAAAGCCTGGTGACTTATTCGTCCCATTCCATGACTTGGCAAGCGCTGAAAGAAATCGGTTTCTGGGGAACGAAAAATGTTTCCGAAGATTCCCGTATATTCTGGCATTGCTTGATGCATTATAACGGCCATTATCGCGTTGAACCGATTCATTTTGAAGTTTCCATGGATGTTACTTGCGGTCAGAACGCGTGGCAGACCGCCAAGAGCTTATATAAGCAGCAGCGCCGCTGGGCTTGGGGCGGGGAAAATATCCCTTATTTGATATTTAACGCCGCCAAGCGCTGGAAGAATAAAGATTTGGACAAGGGTCGGATTATCGAGCATATCATTATCCAGATTTACGGGTTCTACGCTTGGGCGACGACCGCCTTGATTATCGGCGTCATCGGCTGGCTGCCGATGCTTTTAGGCGGCGATCATTTCAATTCCACCGTGCTTTCCGGCAATTTGCCGTCTGTCACCCAGAACTTGATGAATTTCGCGATGATCGGCTTGATTTTATCGGCAATCGTCTCCGCTCTGCTCCTGCCTAAAAAACCGGAAGGCTATAAATTCTGGAAAAAAATCTTTATGGCCTTGGAATGGGTGGCCGTTCCGATTACGATAGTTATCTTTGGTTCCGTCCCGTGTCTGGAAGCGCAAATCAGGCTGATGACGGCCAAATACATGGGTTTCTGGGTGACGCCGAAAGTGCGTTAAGTCTGATTAATTTAAACTAAAAAACGGGCGAAAAACGGGCTATCCTCGGCCTGTTTTTTTATGCTATAATAAATAATATGACAAAAAATAAGTTAAGCCATCGGCCTCGGGTGGCGAGCTTCGGCGCCGCACCCGATAATTTTTGGTATCGGTTTTTTTCCAGCCAGCGTTTTTTGGCGATTATCGGCCTAGTTTTTTTAGTGGTCATTATTTTTCCCTTGGCCCGGGCTTACAGCCAGCGCCGGTTGGTGGAAAATGAGATAAACGGGGTAAAAAAACAGATTAGCGATTACGAAAACCAGAATCAGCAATTAAAAGAGCTGGCTTTATATTTACAGTCCGAGCAGTCCTTAGAAGAACAGGCGCGCTTGAATTTGAATATGAAAAAACCGGGCGAGGCTGTGGTTGTAATCGAAAGCTCCGAGAAGAATGTCGTTTCTATCGACACGGCTTCTTCCGAAGAGAGCGTCAGTAATCTGGTAAAATGGTGGCGCTATTATTTTAATTAAGAAAGTGTGAGCCGAGAAGGGGATTCGGACCCCTGACCTACGCGTTACGAGTGCGTTGCTCTACCAGCTGAGCTATCTCGGCGTTTATTTCAAGAGGAGCGGGTGAGCGGAATCGAACCGCCTTCATCAGCTTGGGAAGCTGATGTAATAACCATTATACGACACCCGCGTCTTAGCGGCCAGGCCGCTTAAATTTGAATCATTTCTGAATCATTATAGTCTTAAAAAATAATTTTAGTCAATAAACATGTTTATAAACATCAAACGCCGGAGCTATTTTTTTATTTTCTGCTTTATCTTTTTACTGGCCCCGGTTTTAGCGCACGCGGAATCGGGCTCGGGTTTGGAAATAAATTATGAAGCCCTAGCTTTTACGGCGCCGGCCAGAAGCGAAATAAGCGCTGACGCCGCTACCGCGGCTGCGAATTTGCCTTGGGAATGGCGGGCGCTAACCCCGATCTATGAATATTCTTTGACGACGGCCGGGCTATATGACCCGAGCCGGCCTTTAGAGCTGAAAATTTATTATCCGGAAACGAATAATTATTTAAAACAGATCTTTTCTTACGATTATTTATCTAAAACCTGGCGGCCGATTTTGACGCATGATAATCCGCGGGAGAAATATGTGACGGCGGCGACCGATTCTCTTTCCGGACGGCTGATTGTCTTGTCCAATCCCGATACTCTTAGCGTCGGCGCGGCCAGCTGGTATAAATATAAGAACGGTCTATTCGCGGCTTCGCCGGATTTCGCCAAAGGAACGATTTTGCGCGTTTATAATCTTAATAATAACAAATTCGTCGATGTGACGGTTAACGATTATGGACCGGAGCGCGCTAAGCATCCCGACCGGGTCGTTGACTTAGATTATGTCGCTTTTTCTAAAATCGCTTCTCCGGGAGTCGGCTTGATTCCCGTCAAGATCGAGACGCTTAAGATTGTTATTCCCGCCCTAAAGAAATTGACGCCGCAAGAAACGAGTGATTTGAATATTACCGCCTCTTCCGCCGTAATCATGCTGGAAAAAGACGGCCGCGTCCTGTGGGGCAAGAATGAAAACGATTCGGCGCCTTTGGCGAGCTTGACGAAACTGGTGGCGGTAAAAATATTTCTGGATCTGAAACCGGATTTGAAAAAAGTCGTCACTTATAAATATCAGGATGAAAAATATAATTATGCCTTTTGCCAGCCCTGGGAATCGTCCCGCCTGAAAATCAAAGAAGGGGAAACGCTGACAATCGAGAATCTGATCTATAGCGCGCTCGTCGGTTCGGCTAATAATGCCGTGGAAAGTTTGGTGCGCGTCAGCGGCTTAAGCCGCGATAAATTCATTGCCAGAATGAATGAGACTGTTAAGGCCTGGGGCGCGACCAGCACTTCTTTCGTCGAGCCGACCGGACTGTCGCCGGCCAATATGAGTTCGCCGCTTGATTATGCTATAATAACTAAAGAAGTTTTTGGCGACCCGCTCCTAAAAAAAATAAGCACGGCCGTTAAGTATACTTTTAAGACCATTAATACCAAGAAAAGCCATACCTTAACGAATACCAATAAGCTTTTGAAAACCGGAATCTATCCGATTGTCGGTTCTAAGACCGGATATCTGGAAGAAGCCGGATATTGTCTGATGACTCGCGTTCAGACCGCCATCGGAAATATGATTATCGTTAATTTTGGCTCGCCGAGCTCGGCGGCGAATTTTTCCGATAACGAACAGCTGATCCGTTATGGTTTGCATCTTATAAAAAAGTAAATCTGCCTTAATATGATTACTTTGGAAAATGTTTCTAAATCATACGACCATAAGCATAAAGTCTTAAAAGACATTTTTTTGGCGGTCAAACCGGGAGAGTTCGTGTCTATTGTCGGTCAGTCCGGCGCCGGGAAGACGACTTTGGTTCGACTGCTAATCGGCGAGGAAAGAGCCGATGAGGGTAAAGTCATGATCGGCGATTGGGATATCACGCGCTTGCGCCGCCGCGAAATTCCGTATTTGCGCCGCCAAATCGGCGTTATTTTCCAAGATTTTAAATTATTGCCGAAGAAGACTCTGGAAGAAAATGTCGCTTTCGCTTTGCAGGTTTGCGGAGAAAAAACGAGCAAGACCAAGAAAATCGTGCCGAGCGTCTTAAAGATAGTCGGTTTGGATGATAAGAGAAAACGTTATCCCAGTGAAGTATCGGGCGGCGAACAACAGCGGGCGGCCATCGCCCGCGCTCTGGTTCATCAGCCGAAAATATTACTGGTCGACGAACCGACCGGAAATCTGGACGCGATCAACGCCAACGAAATCATTAATTTATTGCTCCGAATAAATAGGTTCGGTACGACCGTTGTCCTCGTCACCCATAATAAGGAAATCGTGAATCGTTTGAATCACCGGGTAATCACGATGGAAAACGGCCAGATTATCAGTGACCGGGCTCACGGCAAATATCTGCTTTAAAATATTTTTTTATGCCTTCTCTTTATCACATCGTCAAATTTAGCTTCCAGGACATCGTCAGGAATATCTGGCTGACTATCGTAACGATTACCATTCTTTTACTCGCCTTGTTTTCCATCAACACGCTCGCGACCGTGCGGCTTATCAGCGATAACGCGGTGGCGGCCGTAAAAGAAAAGATTGATATCAGTCTTTACTTGAAACCGGAAACGGCGGAAAGCGAAATCATCGCTTTAAAAAATAAGATTGCCGCTTCGGCGAAAGTCAAAGAGGTCGTCTATACTTCCAAACAAAGCGCGATTGAGTCTTTTCGGGCGAAATACGCCAACGATCCGACCGTCCTGGCGGCCCTGCAGGAATTGGGTCGTAATCCGCTGTCTCCGAGCTTGACGGTTATTCCCAAGAATTTTGATGAATCTAATCTGGTCATCAATGATTTGAAAATGCTGGACAGTTCTATCATCGAGTCGCGCGACTTTTCCGATAACTCCGCTATCTTGAATAAGATTAACAGTATTACCAAGCGGGTTAACGAAGTCGGCTTGGTGCTGATTATAATTTTTGTGCTGACGAGCTTACTGGTCGTTTATAACACTATCCGGGTAACGATTTATACGCACCGCCAGGAAATTGAAATCATGCGGCTCGTCGGCGCTTCCAATTCTTTTATCTTTATGCCTTATGTGTTCTCCGCGCTGGTTTATGCGCTGGTCAGCGTTTTGATAATCATCTCTATTTTTTATCCGTTTTTGACATTACTCCAGCCCTACCTGGAAACTTTCTTTATGGGTTATAACGTCAATATCCTTTCTTATTTCGTGGATAATTTTTTCTTGATTTTCGGAGTTCAATTTTTGGCGGTTTTGGTCATTAATGTTATCGCCAGCTTGTTCGCGGTTAGGAAATACGCTAGAGTTTAAGGAAAAGATGATGTTTGAGTTGACATATCAGCTTATTTTTAATAATATCCTCAAGTAGAGGATATTTTGAAAAAAGGATATCCAAGTAAGATAAGAGCCTAGTTGCGGGATCGTCTAACGGTAGGACAGCGGCCTTTGAAGCCGTTTATCCTGGTTCGAGTCCAGGCCCCGCAGCCAATACATATTTCGTGTGGGTGACCGACTAACACTGATCAGACCAGTTAAAAATCAAGAAGGACTGATTTAGTCAAGTTTTTCTAGTTGGGTCAAATATGCGGAAATAAAAGGGAATTTCGGGGGTCATGCCAGCAAAGAAGTAATAAAAGTTAACTTTGTTTAGACGAAATTATTAGAATATTTCCTTGTTTTTTGGGTTAATTTATGGTATAAAATAAGCATGATTAATATATTGCAACGTCTTTCTCAAAATAATCTTGATCAGCAAGTGGCCGCCCTGTTTTTGGCCCAGAGAAGCGATTTCGGGATTACGGTTTTTACCGTCATCAGTTTTTTCGGTGATTGGAAAATTCTTCTGCCGGTCATGCTCATCATTATTTTAATCTTATTTATTAAAAACAAAAAAAGATTTATTATTCCTTTCGCTTTGATAGTGATTGCCGCGGAAATCACAACTTTTTTAGGAAAGCTCTGGTTTCATCATCCCCGGCCGCTACTGGCGGTTTTTCACGAGACAGACTTTTCTTTCCCCAGCGGTCATGCGACTATCGCCGTCGCTTTTTACGGTTATTTGGCCTATATTCTCATTAAATTATTAAAAGACCGATATAAATGGCCGATAATTATCCTAACCGTCTTAATGGCGGGATTAATCGGTTTCAGCCGCCTTTATTTAGGTGTCCATTACCTTAGCGATGTTTTAGCCGGTTATTTCGTCGGTTTAACGGCGCTTATTATCGGAATCAACCTTAACAAACCAGCCAAGCTATAAACGTAAAAAATATTTTATTTTGAGTATATGATATTTAATAGTAATTACAAGCAATGTCTGAAAAATAAAAAATGGTTATGGCTTTCTGGCGGCGGTTTGTTGCTGTTGACTTTCAGTTTGTTCGTTAATTTTTATGCCACGAAATACGCTAGCCGATTGATGAGCAATTCGGTGTCCGATGTAGTATTAAGCAATATCAGAGTTTTCGATGTCGACGGGCTCTTCATTTACGGCGGGATTATATTTTGGACTTTTACATTCCTTCTGACTTTATCAAAACCAATCACGATTCCTTTCATTACCAAGTCCGTAGCCCTGTTTGTTTTAACCAGATCGGTATTTATAAGTTTAACGCATATCGCTTCTTTCCCGTCTCATCTGATTATCGAACCGTCCAGATTTTTTGGCTTATTTTCATATTATGGCGATCTGTTTTTCTCCGGACATGCCGGTTTGCCATTTTTAATGGCTTTGATTTTTTGGCATAATAAATATCTGCGGATCTTGTTTATTCTGACATCGATATTTTGCGGCCTAGTGGTGCTTTTAGGGCATATTCATTATTCTATCGATGTTCTCGGGGCCTTCTTCATCACTTATACCATTTATCATATCGCGGTTAAGATATTCAAGAAGGATAAAGTTTTGTTTGATTCGGAGATTTAACGCTCTTAATATAACAATATGCCCAAAGTAAGCATTCGTTATCAGCAAGTCAAAGACGCCCGACGCTTTTTTAATATCCTGACAAATCCTAATTTTGTTTATTTTAGGACCAAGGTAAAATCGGTGGCTGATGAAAAGAAATGGTTAAAAAGGAATCCCGCCAGGAGAAAAAATAATATTGAGTGGAATTACACAGTCCTTTACGAAAACAAAGTAGTCGGCGGTATCGGTTTTAAAATCAATCAATTTCGGAAACATATCGGGGAAATCGGGTATTTCATTGATGAACAATATTGGGGTAAGGGCATTGCCACTAAAGCTGTTTCCTTGGCCGAGAAAGAGGGCTTTAAAAAAATCGGCTTAAGCCGAATTGAAATCTTGATGAGGCCGGAAAATAAGGCGAGCGAAAAAGTGGCTATAAAGAGCGGCTACACGAAAGAGGGGTTGCTCAGAAAATATATCAAAGACGTAAAGGGGAAGATTCACGACGCCTGGCTATACTCCAAAACTTTATAATAAAAGGTTAAATTTTATGAAAAAGCCGTTTACTTTAAGTAAGCGGCTTTTGTTATTTTATAGATGCTTTTAAATGAGCAAGACAAACAATACGGCTAGTATTTTTATAACTTCCTTTTCAATTTTAATTTAGTCAACACTCCTTTTATAGAACCTCTGTTTAACGATTTCCACCATCACTAAATAAATCAAGACTATGGCGAAGATGGCCAAGAAAGCGACCAGCGGTAAAGGTTCAAAACCGAAGATAGAGCCGAGACCTTTCATCGTCAGGATGACGCCGAGGCCGACCGCGCCCAAAGTCGTCGCTAGTAATAGTTTGCTCGGCCGCGATTGCAAGAAAGGAATCTTCCGGGTCCGGATAACGTAAATTACTAAAGTCTGAGTGGCCAGCGATTCCACGAACCAGCCGGCCTGGAAAGCGCCTTGGCTAAGATGGAGAATTCCGAATAAGACATAAAAAGTCAGGAAGTCAAAAAGCGAACTGATCGGGCCGAAGACCATCATATATTTTTTTATGAACTTAATGTTCCAGTGTTTCGGTTTTTTCAGATATTCCGGATCGACATTATCCGAGGGGATAGATAATTG
>CAZJSQ010000002.1:53949-87176 GCA_964548885.1 uncultured Gammaproteobacteria bacterium | reverse complement strand
ATAATCTTTTCTTTCTGGCTCGGGCTGAGACGGGCGCAGATTGTCGTTTCTCTGACTTTTTTATAAATTTCTTCGTCGGTCAAGCGGTTTAAATCCAGATCTTCGCCGGTGATAATGCCTTTAACTTCCAGACCGATATCGGCGCAAATCTTTTTTGTGACGAGCGGGCTGTCGCCGGTCAGGATTTTTATTTCCACGCCATGTTTTTTCATGAATTCCAAAGTTTTTTTGACATCAATCTTGGGCGGATCATAAAAAGCCATAAAGCCTTTGAGGGTCAGGCTGTTTTCTTCGGCCAGCGGATATTGTTTTTTCTTTTCATGAATCTCTTTTTCAGCTATCGCCAAGACTCTTAAACCCTGGCCGCTTAACTCATCATAGACGGCCACGGCGCGGCTTAATACCGCCGGCGTCAGCGGTATGATTGTCGAACCTTCATAATAATTAGTGCTGATTTTAAAAATTTCTTCGGGTGCGCCTTTGGTAATCATGGTCAAGCGGCCGTTTTTTTCGTAAACGATTGAAGACCGCTTGCGATTGAAGTCATAGGGAAGCTCTTCGATTTTTTGGTATCCCTCCATGGCCAGTTTCTCATGGCTCAAGATCGCTTCGTCTAAAATGCTCTTAATGCCGGTTTCAAAATAGCCATTGATATAAGCGGCCAAGAAAATTTCCTCCGAGTCTTTGCCGAAGATATCAAGATGCTTGATAAGAGTAATTCGGTCCTCAGTCAGGGTTCCGGTCTTGTCGGTCGCCAGGATATCAATGGATCCGAAAGTCGGAATGGAATTAAGCCGCTTGACGAGGACGCCGCCTTTAGCCATCTTGGCCGCGCCTTTAGCCATATTGATGCTTATTATCATCGGCAGGAGCTCCGGGGTGACGCCGACCGCGACCGCCAGCGCGAACAGGAAGGAATTCAATATTCCTTTATGCATGATCGCGTTTATTAGGAAGATGATCGCGACGATGAAGACGATGACGCGAATTATCAGGAAGCCGAAGCTGTTGATGCCTTTTTCAAAAGCATTTTGCGGCTCCGGACGCGATAGCCTTTGGGCGATTTGTCCGAACTCTGTCGTAATGCCGGTATTGGTCGCGAGATAGCGGCCGAAACCGGAAACGACATTGGTTCCGGCGAAGATGACGTTATTATTCTCGGCGAATTTTTCCAGTGGCATACTTTCGCCGGTCAGGCTTGCTTCGTTCAAGAAGAAATCGTCGGCGCTGATGATGCGTCCGTCCGCTGGAACGATATCTCCGGCCGATAGAAGAATAATATCGCCGGGGACGATATATTTAGTGTTCAGTTCCTGTTCTTGGCCGTTGCGCAGTATTTTAGCCCGAATGGCTATGCGCCGGGCGATTTTGGCCGCGGCCTTGTCTGATTTATGTTCTTGGTAAAAATTCAAGATGATGCTCAGGAAAATCATGGACAAGATTATGGCCATGCTGCGCAGTTCGCCGGTCAATCCGGAAAGCAGAGCGGCGACTATCAGGATAATAATGAGAGGATTCTTAAAATAGCCGAGAAAGAGAATTATGGGTGAGATTTTTTTGACGGCCTTGAATTCGTTATAGCCGAAAAACTTGGAGCGCTTTATCGCCTCGTCGGTTCTTAGGCCGTCCGGGCCGGAACCGGTCAAAGCGTAGAGCTCGGCGAGAGACAGGGTCTTAAGATCGGCGGTTGTGACTTTCTTTATATTCATAATAATAAAGCCTGGTTTGACTGTTATTATTATAGCATTTTTTGGAGTGAGGGGATTGTGCGCCGGGAAAAACTCTCCTTAGCCCTTTTTAATATTAATAAATATGTCTTACTTGACAATATTGTGTTCTTATGCTATTTTATAAAAACAGTCGTCCTTTGACATTTGATTTTTAAATGGCGATTTATTGGGTTATCTTTGCTCCTTGATATCTGGGGGCGGAGGCAACCTAGTAAATCTATAATAAAAATCAAAATAATTTAAAATGGCATAAACATGAAAAAGAAAATTTTTTTTTCTAAGGAGCCCTCCTTTACTAATAGTAAGGGGGAATGTCTTTCTCTGCCGGAGATAGTAAATAAAAAAATTACTTCCGTGGTAGTTACCTGCTTATCTGCTGAAAAAAGGAGGGAACAGATCGGCTTTAAAGGTGCCCTGGGTTTTTTCTCCGATGTCCAAGATAAAAAAGAGGTTGTTATAGCCGATGGTTGTATTCTCCTTTATTTTTTTGGGGATAAAACCGCGACCATCTATTTTTCCTCTCCGGAGGAATGCCAAAAAATAAAAGACTATGACGAGAACTCTTTATGGAAAAGTTCCGTCAAGTCGGCCTCAAACTTGTTCCAAATTAATTTTCCTAAGGCTAGCCTAAAGAAAATAGATTGGGTTTAACCGGTCTTATTTGGCCCGGTCAGTCGGAAAAAATCCCAAAGAATCGAAGCTCGCTTTCAACCCGAGCTTTTTTTATTTTCCGGCCGGGGCGTAGTTTTACCTAAGCCCGATTTTTAATTATCTCCTATCGTTTTAAACGGCAAGACGACGGTAAATAACGACCCCTTTCCCAATTGGCTCGTCACGCCGATAGTCCCGCTGAAATTTTTTTCGATGATATTTTTTGTCATGGCCAGGCCGATGCCCAGGCCCTGTCCGAATTTTTTCTTGGTGCTGAAAAACGGTTCAAAGATTTTGTTGATATTTTCCGGCAGAATGCCGGTCCCCTGGTCTTTAATGGCGATGATGATCTTATCGTCTTGTCGTTTTAAATTTATCGTGATGTTTTGCGCTTCACTGGAATTTTCGCTGGCATCGATGGCGTTGGCCAGCAGATTAATGATGACTTGGCCGAATTTAACGGCGTCACCGGTGAAGGCTAAATCTTCGGTTCCCGTAAAATCTATTTGGACATCGGCCAGCCGGGCTTTATAGGCGAGGATTTGGATTATTTCCGTTATTTCCTTATTCGGCGTGAAAGTTGTCGATCCGCTTTCTTTTTGAATTTGTTTTCTAATCCCGGCGATCAGACTTTCCATCTTATGAGCGGCGAGCAGGGCTTGGCTAAGATAAGATTTCGCGCGGTGAACCTCTTCCGCAGTCGAATTTTTATTTTCCGCCTCTCCTTTTATCTGCTCCAGGTTAAGAGATACCGCCGTCAAAGGATTAATCAGATCATGGAAAATACCGGAAGATAATTGGCCGAATTCGGCTAAGCGATAAAGCTGGTTTATTTTTTCTTGTTCCGCTTGCCGGAGTTCCCGGGTTCTTTCCCTTATTTTTATTTCCAAGGAATCCCTTTCTTCTTCCAAAGCTTTTTCGCTGTTTTGCGCCTGGGCCAAGGACTGCTTTATTCCGTGGGCGAACAGCCAGGCGAGACCGGCGATAATCAATAAAAGCACGGAATAAATGAGAGTATCTCCGATTTGGTTAGTCCCCCGATGCCAATAATCTCGGACGATAAGTATTTTTTGGTTTTGCAGGCCGGTTATCAAGATTAGGAGTCCGGAGATGCTAAAAGTGACGATGAAGGCCGACTGCGCGCCTAAGAGAGTCACGGACATGATGATTACCAAGACGGATAATAAAAGACCGGCCGGAAAATCCGCTCCCCAGATTATCAGACAGCCGATCATCAGCAGGGAGTAGAGAGAGATTAATAATCTGGCCGCGAGCTTGATTTTTCCGCGTCGCGATAATCCGGCCAGCCAAAATAAGAAAATTAGAATAAGGACAGTCGACCAGAGCGGGAAGCCGCATTTCTCGTTGTAAATTATCTGGTCGATGATTCTGATAATATTTATAATGGCAAAAGCGGTGACGGAAAAAAACAATAAGATATTAAGAATAACCTTTTGTCGGTTATCGTTTCCGGTTAAGCTGGGCGGAGTAATCAATTTAGTCAGCGCGCGCTTAAAAAAAGATTTTAATTCCATAATATTTTTAAACATAAAATAAAGCCGCTTCGCTTATTAATTTAGCGATGGCGGCTTTATATTTCTTCGTCTATCTTATAACCGCGGTTGGACACGGTAAAAATCAGGCGGCGTCCGTCGTTTTCCAATTTCCGCCGCAAGTTGCGGATATGGACTTCTATCGTATTGGAAAAAGGATCGGCGTTTTCATCCCAAACATGTTCCATAATATTCTGGCGCGACAGTATCCGTCCTTTATGTTTCAGCAGATATTCAAGCAAGTCGAACTCCTTGGAAGACAAGAATATTCTTTTATTATTTTTCGTCACCAAGAACTTATCGGGATCAAGTTCTAAATCGTTGATTTTTAAAATATTTCCTTCCCAGTTTTTTGGCCGCCGAAGAACGGCTTTTATCCTGGCCAGCAGTTCCGACAGAATAAAGGGCTTGGTCAGGTAATCATCGGCGCCCAGGCTTAAGAGGTCAATTTTTTCTTCCAGCTCATTATGGACGGTCAACATGATTATCGGGGTGGACAGGCCGGCGTCACGAATTTTTTTTATAATTTCGCGCCCGTTTAATTTTGGCAAATTATAATCAAGAATAATTAATTCGTATTCATTCGTTTGCGCGGCCAAATAGCCGCTTTCACCGTCAAAAACGGCGTTAGTGATGTACCCGGCCTCTTTTAAAGCCGGTAAAAGCGAACGAACGACATCGGGATCGTCTTCAACCAGTAAAATTTTCATATTATTGTTGTTATTGTTATTCTACAATCGATCTCTCTTTTAAACAATCACGTAACGCCATCCGGCTTGTTTATCTAATTATATAATATTGGCGATAAATTAAATCTAAATTTTTTCTAAATAAAAAATAAAGGCCTATCTTGCTTTTCAGGCCTATTCGGGCTAAAATACGGGTGTGATATGAGTTATAAATTTTTAAAAAATGCCCGAACCGGCGGTTTATTGAAATCCTTACGGGAGCGGAAAGAGGATCCTTTTTTGGTGAAAGAAGGGAAGTTCAATTTTGGCGGCCTGAAGGACTCCTCCTATCAAACTGATTGGACCGAAGAATCTTTTCTGGCCGATCCGAGCCGCAAAGAAATGGTCAGCCGTTCTTTTAATTTTTCCCGACTCCGTTATTTTGTTCTATTCGGTATTTTTGTTTTAGGCGTCCTGATCGTCCGGGCGGGCTGGCTCCAAATAGGCAAAAATGATTACTATAGCCTGTTGTCGGAAAATAATCGTCTGCGCGCCGAAGTCATCGAGCCGAAGCGCGGCATAATTTATACCCGCGATTTAGAACCTTTGGTCCGCAATAAAGCGAATTTTGTCTTGTATTTCAAGCCGATTGATCTGCCTAAGGATGAGTTGGTTCGCGACGACCTCCTGCGCCGTTTGAGCCGGATAATCGCCGGCGGGGCGACGACCACGACGAATATTTTAAGCGCCGGAACCGACGGAATGTCGGTCGTATCCGATAACGCCACTTTCTATCAACTCAAAGATATTTTGTCTAAAGTAAAAATGGGATCGCTGGAATCATACCAGTCTCTTGGCGTAGCCGATAATATTGAATATGATAAGGCGATGCTAATCGCTTTGGATTTGCCGCAATGGCCCGGCGTTTTTTTGTCCAGCAAGATTCGTCGTGAATACTTGGTTGGCGCCGCGGTTTCCAGTCCGGAGGTTCCGGGGGCGAGCAGTTTGGCTCATATCTTGGGTTATACCGGAAAAATAGACAGCCAAGAATTGAAAAGTTTAAGCGCCAACTATTCGCCGATAGACTATATCGGCAAAATGGGCATTGAATATTACTGGGAAAAAGAATTGAAAGGCCGGCCGGGGAAAAAGAATATTGAAGTGGACGCGTTCGGCCGTCAGAAAAAAATAATCAACGAGGAACCGGCTCAAAACGGCGTCAATCTTCAGTTGTCCTTAGATTTGGGTTTGCAGAAGAAAACCGAAGAAGTTACGGCCGCTTACTTAGATCAAGCCGGGCTTCATCGGGCTTCCGTTATTATCATGAACCCGAAGAACGGTGAGATTTTAACCCTGGTCAGCTTGCCGGGTTATGACAATAACGCCTTCGCGCGCGGCATCAGTCAGGACGAATTTTCTCGGTTTTTAGATGACCCCAACCTGCCCTTATTAAATCGCGCGGTCAGCGGCGAATTTCCCGCCGGTTCAACGATCAAGCCGATTTTTGCCGCCGGCGCCTTGGAAGAAAAAATCATTAATGAAACAACCAGCTTTATAAGTAGCGGCGGTTTGCGCGTCGGCGACTGGTTCTTTCCGGATTGGAAAGCCGGCGGGCACGGCGTCGTTGATGTGCGCCAAGCCTTAGCCTGGTCGGTTAATACTTTTTTTTATTATCTCGGCGGCGGCTACGGTGATTTTAAAGGCTTGGGCATTGAAGGTTTGGTCAAATACGCGCGTCTTTTCGGGTTCGGCGAAATAACCGGTCTTGATTTGCCGGGAGAACAGTCCGGTTTCGTGCCGACGGCGGCTTGGAAAAAAGCCGTTAAGAACGAGTCTTGGTATATCGGCGATACCTATCATTTCGCTATCGGCCAAGGCGATGTTTTGGTGACGCCGCTTCAAGTCGCGAATTATAACGCGGCTATCGCTAACGGCGGGACTCTTTATACGCCGCATCTGGTCAGTAAAATTTTGGGCGAAGATAATAAAGTTATCAGGGAAATCGTTCCTAATATAATCCGCCGGGATTTTATTTCTCCGGCCAATCTGGAGATAGTCCGCGAGGGCATGCGCGCCACCGTGACACTCGGCAGCGCCCGTTCTCTGAATGCTCTGCCGGTCAAAGTCGCCGGCAAGACCGGTACGGCGCAATGGTCGACTAAAAAAGCGGCGCACGCCTGGTTTATCGGTTTCGCGCCTTACGATGATCCGGAAATAGCGATTACTGTTTTAGTGGAAGAAGGCGTGGAAGGCAGTACTATCGCCGTGCCGATAGCCAAAGATATTTTGAGTTGGTATTATAGCGGTCGGAGATAATCTAAAATAATATATGCCTATTCCCCTGTCTCTGCATCTGTTTATCCATTTTATCCTAGCCGTTTTGGCCGGACTGCTGGTCGGCCATTATTTTGATAAAGAGAAGCTCGGGATTATCGCCGGCGTCTTAGGAGGATTCTTGATAGATTTAGACCATGTCTTGGAATATTTTTTTACTTTTGGGCTTCATTTCAATCTTAACTATTTTTTAACCGGCCGGGGGTTCTTAATAAGCAATAAGATTTTTCTTGTTTTTCATGCCTGGGAATATATTCCGATCCTATTAATTATCGCTTGGCTCCTGCGCCGCCGGAAGAATATCAGCATTTTCTTATTAGCTCTGACTTTCGGGGCGATAGTCCATATGACGTCCGATTGTTTCCTGAATAATTATCCGCCGCGCAATTATTCCATCATTTATCGCGCCGTCAAAAGATTTGACGCCTCGCTCTTATTAAACCCCTCTCAACGGGAATGGAATATGGAACTTAAGCGGGAATTGAGCCTATAGGTCGGATTTATCTCAATTTATAGGGTTTCTAGACGATTAGCACTCTCTTGACTTGAGTGCTAATTTCGTTTATAATGGAATTATATGATTTCCGACCGCAAAAAATTCTTGCTGGAAACAATCATTAAGGAATATGTAAAAACCGCGACCCCGGTTTCTTCGGGCGTGCTGGTTGATAAATATAAGTTAGCGGTTTCACCGGCGACCGTGCGCAACGAGATGATGGAACTTGAAGAAGAGGGTTATATCTACCAACCCCATACTTCGAGCGGCCGCGTGCCGACGGAAATGTCCTACGAGCTGTTTATCGCCGACTTCAAAGGAACTAGGAAGATTAAAAGTTTGCGCGAGACGGAAGAAAAATTATTAAGTCAGCTCTTTAAGCGCGATGAAGCCGCCTATAAGGCGACCGCCAAAGCGATCGCGGAGCTGTCCAGCGCCGCCGTTTTTTGGGCTTTCCATAAAAATGATTTATATTATACCGGGCTTAGCAATCTTTTCGCCCAGCCGGAATTCCGCCAAGTTAACGCCGTTTGTGACGTTTCCGGGATTATTGACCGTCTGGAAGAAATTATTGATGAAGTTTTTGAGGATTTAGAAGACGGCGAACAGATACTGATCGGTTCCAAAAATCCGTTCGGAAATTTTTTAAGCGCGGTTCTGGTTAAATATAAACATAATAATCAGAGCGCCGTCTTGGGGATTTTAGGCCCGATGCGCATGGACTATGAACGGAATCTGGCGCTGGTAGAATTTATTAAGAAAAAATTTGAATAATATGGAAGAATTAAAAAAATATCCCGAGGTTGTTGTCGGGCCCTTGATCTATAATGACAAGGAGGAAATTTTATTGATCAAAAATCCTAAGTTTAAAGATTTTTGGACCATTCCCGGCGGACACATAGAATTAGACGAACCGGCGGAAGAGGCTCTTAAGAGAGAAATACTGGAGGAGACTGGTTTGGAAATAAAAAATATTGAGCCAATCAGTTTCAGCGAAGGTATTAATCCGGAATTTTTTTATAAGAAGAAGCATTTTATTTTTTTGAGTTATTTAGCGGAATTAGCCGGCGGTGAAATTAAACCAAGCGAAGAAATGACTGAGTATCTCTGGGCCACGCCGGAAAAGGTTTCTAAACTGAAGATAACTGATTCGGTTAAACCATTAATTAAATATTATCTAGAAAGGAAAAAAAACAATAACGAAACCTGGGAACATAAATATCTGCGTGCCTTGGCCGATTACCAGAATCTGGTGAAACAGGCCGCGAAGGACCGAGAAGATTTCGTAAAGTACGCGCTGGAAGATTTTTTACAGGATATTTTGCCGGTTTATGATCATTTGAAGATGTCGGTCGCCAGCTTAAGCGAAGAAGAATCTAAAAACCCTTGGGCTGTCGGCGTCCGTCACGTTTTAAAGCAGTTTAAAGATGTTTTAGAAACCAGAGGTGTGGAAGAAATAAAAACGTTGGGCGAAAAATTTGATCATAATTTAATGGAAGCGATTGACGGTCAGGGCGAAACGGTCAAGCAGGAAATCATACCGGGCTATAAATTGAACGGCAAGGTTATCCGGCACGCGAAAGTGATAGTTGAATAATTAATTAATTTTTTCTTGCCGTATCTACCTGGCGAAGCGAGCTAAGTTTTACGGGAAGATATATAAATTTATGTCATTAATAAGATGGGCCCCATTTTTTCCGGAATTTGATGACATGGAAAAAATGATGGGCGAGATGCTGCCGGCGGTTCGCGGCAATCAATTCGGGTTCACGCCCGCGATTGATATGTATGAAGACAAGGATAATGTCGTCGTGGAAACCCAGCTAGGCGGGATTGACCCGGAAAAAGTGGATATTTCCATTGAAAATAACGTTTTGACTATCAAGGGCGAGAGCGAGAAGAAAAGCGAAGTGGAGGATAAAAATTATTACCGCAAGGAAATCCGCCGCGGCTCTTTCTACCGCTCCATTCCTTTGCCGACGAAAGTTGACGGCGATAAAGCTACGGCCGTAAACGAGGACGGCCTGCTGAAGATTAGCGTCCCGAAAGCGCCGGAGGGTAAACCGAAGACGATTAAGATATTGGCGAAGAAGAAGTAATTGTTAACTGATGACCGGCCCGTTAAGGCGGATCGAAGATAAGGTAATAATTAAAAGATAAAATAATTAAATAAAAAATCATATGTCAAAAATTTTAGGGATTGATCTAGGAACGACGAACTGCGCCATGGCCATCATGGAAGGCGGAGCGCCGAAAATCCTGGAAAACATCGAAGGCAACCGGACAACGCCGTCAATTGTCGCGATGTCCAAGAACAACGAACGCATTGTCGGTCAGTCCGCCAAGCGCCAGGCTGTCATTAACCCGGAAAACACGGTTTATGCCGTCAAGCGCCTGATCGGCCGCCATTTTTCCGAAGACGAAGTCCAGCGCGATTTAAAAACCGCGTCCTATAAGATTCTTCAGGCCGGCGAAGGCGTCAAAGTAAAAATGGGCGATAAAGATTATTCGCCGCAAGAAATTTCGGCGATGATTTTATCAAAGTTAAAAGCCGATGCCGAAGCGAAACTGGGAGAAAAGATTACCGAAGCGATCATTACCGTTCCCGCTTATTTTAACGATTCCCAGCGCCAAGCCACCAAAGACGCCGGCGCGATTGCCGGTCTGGACGTCAAACGTATCATCAACGAGCCGACCGCGGCCGCGCTGGCTTATGGTTTTGACAAGAAGCAAGGGCAGAAGATCGTCGTCTATGATCTAGGCGGCGGTACTTTTGATGTTTCCGTGTTGGATATTTCCGCCGATACGGTTGAAGTTAAAGCCACTAACGGCGATACTCATCTGGGCGGCGAAGATTTTGACCAGCGCATCATTAATTGGATAATCGGGGAATTTAAGAAAGATCAAGGCATTGATTTGTCCAAAGACACCTTTGCTTTACAGAGAATCAAGGAGTCCGCGGAAAAAGCCAAGATTGAATTGTCCACGGCAACCGAAACGGAAATCAATCAGCCGTTCATTACGACCGACGCGAACGGTCCGAAGCATCTAGTCATGAAAATGTCGCGCGCGAAACTGGAAGCTTTAGTTATGGATCTGGTGGACAAGACGATTGAGCCTTGTCAGAAAGCGTTAACTGATTCCGGTTTTAAATTATCGGAAATCAACGAAGTATTGATGGTCGGCGGCATGACGCGTATGCCTTTAGTGCTCCAGAAAGTTAAAGGATTTTTCGGCAAGGAACCGAATCTGACCGTTAATCCGGACGAAGTCGTCGCTATGGGCGCGGCGGTTCAGGCCGGCGTCTTACAAGGTGATGTTAAGGATGTTTTATTGTTAGACGTTACGCCTTTGACTTTAGGGATTGAAACTTTGGGCGGAGTCGCCACTCCTTTAATTGAAAGAAATACGACTATTCCGACTTCCAAATCGCAAATCTTTTCCACCGCGGCCGACGGTCAGACCGCGGTAGAGATCCACATCGTCCAAGGCGAAAGGCCGATGGCCGGCGATAATAAAACATTAGGTCATTTTACTTTGGATGGCCTGCCGTCTGCGCCGCGCGGCGTGCCTCAAGTTGAAGTTAAATTCGACCTGGACGCTAACGGTATCTTGAACGTTTCCGCGACCGATAAGGCGACAAATAAACAGCAAAAAATTACCATTACCGCTTCTTCCGGGCTTTCCAAGGAAGAGGTTGAGAAGATGAAGAAAGAAGCCGAATTGCACGCCGAAGAAGATAAAAAGAAAAAAGAAGAAGTGGAAATAAAAAATCAGGCCGATGCCGTTAATTTCACCATGGAAAAAATGATTAAAGAATCGGGCGAGAAGATGAAGCCCGAGGATAAGAAAGAATTGGAAGACAAGAACGCTGAACTGAAAGTAGCCAAAGATTCCGGCAATCTGGAAGACATGAAAAAGAAAATGGAAGAAATCAACACGATTGCGCAGCGAATCGGTGCGGCCATGTACCAGCAGCCGGGAGGCGGAGTTCCAGGAGCAGACCAAGCCGGTGCGGCCGGAGGAGCAGGCGCGGGGCAAGCGGGTGACGCTGACGCCGGGGCGGATAAGAAAAAAGACGATAATGTCGTCGAAGGCGAAGTGGAAGAAAAGAAATAATTTTTTAACCCCCAGCCGTTTTACTAAGACGGCTGGGTTAGATATATGTTTATTCCTAAAACAGAACGATTAGAAATACTTGCTAAAAAATTTCCAGAGAGGATTTTAGAACTGGAGAAAATATTTGAAGGCAAAATCAACATATATATTGATTATGCTAATGTCCGACCGTGGTCTGAAAAATTAGGCTGGCATGTACATTTAAAAAGACTGAAACAATTTTTAGACTCGTTTGATAATGTAAATTCAATCAAAATTTATAAAGGTTTATTAGCCGGTGATGAACGTTCAGAAGAAGAGGCAGAAGATATAAAGAAATTCGGTTATGATTTAAAAACCAAACCCGTTAAAAAAATGAAGCATTCTATAGATGTTTCCAGTATTAATTTATCTTCACCGGATTTATTGAAACAGTTTATAAGGAAATGCTTATTAGATAAGTATACGGGCGAGAATATTGAATATCTTAATACCAGGTTTAAAGAAATGAATGAATTAGGTATTTATTATATTGAGGATTTAAAATGTAATTTTGATGTTGAAATCGGTCGGGATATGCTTATAGATTATTACAAAGACTCAATTAATACTTTTGTTTTGTGGAGCGGGGACAGTGATTTCGTCGACCCAATCACACAATTACTTGATGACGGTAAAAATGTTTTATTGTTTGCAACTGCGAGAAAAGTATCCTCGGAACTTAATGCTTTGCAACACAAGAGCAAGGTGGGGGCAGCTAGTCGGGATGAAAGAGGATTATTCATTTTTGATATTCGTAAAATAAAAGACTTTATTTGCTGGCCGAGAGAAATAACTGTATAAAACGCAAAAAGGATCCCGAAGGACCCCTAAGCTCTAGAATCAATGTAGCTATTTCTAACTACATATACAAGTATATATTATATTATAAATAGTGTCAATTAAAATTTATTTAAATAATTAAATATTTATCTAATATTAAGTAAAATATAGCTAATTCTATGGAAAAAATATTCATAAAAAATCGTCACGATAAAAGAATCGCGGTCGTGATAGAAAAACCGGAGAAACCGATTGGGCTGGCTTTTGTGATGCATGGGTTGGGCGGGATTAAGAGTGCGCCACACATCGCGACCTTCGCTAAGGTTTTTTATGATAATGGCTATACGACAATCAGATTTGATGCCACGCATACTTACGGTGAGAGTGAAGGTAATTATGAGGACGCGACTATTACTAATTATTATGAAGACCTAGAAGATGTTATTGCTTGGGCGAAAAGCCAGCCCTGGTATCAGGAGCCATTTGTCTTATGCGGGCATAGTTTGGGTGGCATCTGCTCCGGCCTTTACGCCGAGAAGTATCCCGAGAGAATCAAAGCTTTGGCGCCGCTCTCGACCGTTATTTCCGGCCGCTGGCTTTTAGAAGATTATTATAAAGATGATTTAGTCAATTGGGAAAAGACCGGTTGGCTCATGGCTGAAAGCGGTTCGAGACCCAGTTTAATAAAAAGATTAAAATGGTCATACACTGAAGACGCCGTGAAACATGACCTGCTAGATAAATTTAAAAAGATAACGATGCCGACTCTTTTATTGGTCGGCGAAGAGGATATTCCTTGTCCGTTGTTTCGTCAGCAAATATTGTTTGACAAATTAAATTGTCGCAAGGAGCTTCACATCATTAAAAATGCTCCGCATAGTTTTCGTGACGATAAACATTTAAAAGAAATTTATCAGATCATGGATAAATGGCTTAAATCCCTTAATTAATTATGTCCAAAGACTATTACAATATTTTAGGCGTCTCCAAAAATTCTTCGTCGGAGGAAATCAAGGCGGCTTTTCGCAAGAAAGCGCACGAACATCATCCGGATAAAGGCGGTAACGCCGAAAAGTTTAAGGAAATCAATGAAGCCAATCAGGTTTTAGGCAATCCGGAAAAAAGAAAGCAATATGACCAATTCGGTTCCACTTTTCAGAACGGCCAAGCCGGCGGCGGGGGTTTTGGCGCCGGCGGCTTCGGCGGCGCCGGCGGCTTTTCCGGTTTTCAGTCCGCCGACTGGCGGAGTGCCGGTTTTGATTTTGAAGATTTAGGCGATATGTTCGGCGGCTTCGGAGATATTTTCGGTTTCGGCGGCGGCGCGAACCGCGGCGCTTCCCGGAAACAATCCGCCGCTCGGAGCGGCCGCGATTTGGAAATGAAAGTTAGTTTAGATTTTTTGGAAGCCGTTTTCGGATTAGAAAAAGAGATTAATTTCTCTAAAAATATAGTTTGCGACCGTTGTAGAGGCAACGGGGCCGAACCGGGCGCCAGAATAGAAACTTGCTCGGTCTGTAACGGTTCCGGCCAAGTCAGCCGCCTGCAGCGCACTATTTTAGGCAATATCCAGACGCGAACCGTTTGTTCTCATTGCGAAGGCGAAGGAAAAACTTATTCCCAAAGATGTACGAAGTGCGGCGGTAGCGGCGTTTATCATGATCATACCAATCTCAAAGTCCGTATTCCGGCCGGCATTAATGACGGCGAATCCATCCGGCTAAGCGGCCAAGGCGAAGCGGGCCAGAAGGGCGCGTCAGCCGGCGATTTATATTTGCGAGTCGCGGTTAGAGCCCATAAAAAATTTGTTCGCGCCGGCTATGATATCCGAACGGAAGAAATAATTAACATCAAGCAAGCTATCCTGGGCGATAAGATTGAGGTTGATACTATCCGCGGGCCGATTAAATTAAAGATTCCGGAAGGCACGCAATCGGGAACGATATTCAAGCTGAAAGAAAAGGGCGTCCAGAGATTAAACGACCGCGGTGTCGGCGACCAATTCGTCAAGGTCATGGTTGAGATTCCGAAAAGCTTAAATAAAAAACAGAAGCAGACGCTGGAAGGATTGGATATTTAAGAACAATTTGTTAAAATAAAATCATGTTCATAGACACTCACGCTCATGTTAATTTTACCGCTTTCAAAAACGACGCCGACGAGGTTATTCGCCGGTCTTTAGGCGATAACACCTGGATGATTTTGGTCGGTTCCGAACTGAAGACTTCCACCCGAGCGCTCAGTTACGCGAATAAATACGAGAAAGGCGTTTATGCCGCCATCGGCTTGCATCCGGTTCATCTTGAAGACGGTCTGGTGGAGACCGGAGAAGAAGGCGCTAATTCCAGTTTTGTCGTCCGCGCCGAAGAATTTGATTATGGCAGTTACGAAAAAATGGCCAAGTTTGAGAAGGTCGTGGCCATCGGCGAAATCGGTTTGGATTATTACCATCTTGACCCGACTAAAGATATGCAGGCGATCAAGAAAAAACAGCACGAAGTCTTCGCCCAGCAATTGCTTCTGGCGCGCAGTCTTGATTTGCCGGCGATTATCCATTGCCGCCAAGCGCACGATGATTTACTGATAATCCTAAGCGATTTTAAGAAAGAATACGGCCACCTGATTCCGGCCGACCGCCCTTGGGGCGTTGTCCATTGTTTTTCCGGCGACGAAGATCTGGCCTGGAAATATTTCCGCCTCGGCCTGCTCATTTCTTTTACGGGACTGATCACTTTCAGCAAGCAATGGGATGACTTAATCAGGAAGATTCCTTTGGATAAGTTAATGATTGAAACCGACACTCCGTATATGACTCCCGAACCCTATCGCGGCCAGCGTAATGAACCCGTCCTGGTCCAATATGTCGCTAACCGGATTGCCGATATCAGGGGGATAAAGTTGGAAAAAGTGGCGGAAATGACCACGGCGACCGCGCGTAATTTCTTTAGAATTTAGCCTGAAAACAGACCTTAACCATAAAAAACAGAGGGTTGACACTTAGGTTTTTTTGCGCTATAAATGAGTTGTTAAAAATATTTTAAACATATGAAGAATGAATCCTGGAGCGTAGCCTTGAGAGTTATGGTTAACATTTCAGGCTGGATTGCTTTTCCGGTCATTATCGGTTTGTTTCTTGGTAGGTGGCTGGATAAACGCTTCGAGACAGAACCCTGGCTGTTTTTGGCGACTATCGGCGTTTGTTTTCTTATTTCTATCTATGGTTTAGTGATTAATGCTTTAAAAGAATTCAAGAAAATAGAAAAAGAATACGCTGATGAGAAAACTAAAGAAGTTGACGACAAAGCCAAGAAACCGGAAGCGGAAAAATAAAAATATTTTGATTTAAAAAGATGGTGTCAGAAGAAATTATCCATGAAAATACTTTATACGCCGAACCGATAGCTCATATCGGCAGTTTTCCGATTACCAACGCGCTCGCGACTTCGACCGTCGCCCTGTTAATTATCGTGGTTTTGACAGTAATAACCAGCCGTAATATTAAAAAGGTCCCAACCGGGCTCCAAAATGCTTTGGAAATGATTATTGAAGGTTTTTTGGGAATATTCGACGGCGTTACCGGCAGCCGCCAGAGATCATTAAAATTCGCGCCGGTTGTCCTGGCCTTTTTCTTTTTTATCCTTATCAATAATTGGATGGGCCTTCTGCCCGGCGTCGGCTCCGTCGGTCAGATTGCCGCTTTACACGGCGAGAAAGTTTTTATTCCTTATCTGCGCGGCGCAACCGCTGACCTAAATACGACTTTAGCCTTGGCTACCTTGGGCGTAGTGTTAAGCCATATCATGGGCGTCATCGCTGTCGGCTGGTGGAAGTATCTGAATAAGTTCATCAATATCAAGGCGTTTTTGGAAATACCGGGAAAAATCATGAAGGATCCGATGATCCTGCTGGTTAATCCGATCAAGGCTTTCGTCGGCATCATCGAAATTATCGGCGAGCTGGCGAAAGTTGCCAGTCTCTCCTTCCGTTTATTCGGCAATGTTTTCGCCGGTGAAGTTTTGCTCGCATCGATGTCAGCTATTCTAGCCTATGGGGTTCCGATTCCGTTTATGTTTTTGGAAGTTCTGGTCGGCCTGATCCAGGCCTTGATTTTCGCGATGTTGATTTTAACATATTTGACGATTAACACCACCCAAGAGGAACATTAATTAAAATTTAAATAATAATCCGGGCGGAAAATAATATTTTTCGTCCGGCTAATAAAATTATGGAAAATGTCATGTTAGCTAAAGCCCTGGCTATCGGCCTGGGTTCTATCGGCCCGGCTTTAGGTATCGGTTTTATCGGCGCCAAAGCGATGGAAGCGATCGGACGCAATCCGGAGGCCGCCAGCAAGATTTTAGTGCCGATGCTTTTAGTCGCGGCTTTCGCCGAAGCGGTCGCCATTTACGCGCTCGTTATCGCTTTCAGCATCAAATAATAATTTGACGGATTTCTCCTGATTTGCCTCCGTCTTCCGCCGGTTGGCGGACGGCGGACGGCGGACGGGAGAAAGCGCTAGATTATTATTAAAAGTCTAGATTATTATCAAACATAGATATGGAATCATTAATTTCAACTTTTTACGTGGACGTCAGGCTGCTGGTCGCCCAGCTGATTAATTTCGCTATCGTCTTTTTTGTTTTATATTTTTTCGCTTTTAAACCCCTAGTTAAAGTCATGGCCGACCGTTCCGAAAAAATCGATAAAAGCTTAAAAGACGCCGACGCGATTGAAAAGCGTTTGGCTCTGACCGAAAGAGAGCGCGCCGAGATTATCACCGCCGCCAAGAAGCAGGCCAATCTGATTATTGAAGAAGCGGATAAGCGCGGCGAGGTCAGAAAAGGAGAATTAATCATCAAAGCGAAAGAAGAAATCGGTCAGGTTATCAATAATGAAAAGGCGAAACTTATCAGAGAGAAGGCCGAAACCTTAAAAGAGATCAAGAAAGAAGTGGCTGAACTGGTTATCCTGACGGTTGAGAAATTATTGAACGAGAAGATGACCGGCGATAAGGACCGAGAATTAATTAAGAAATTAGCGAAATAATTAAATGAAGATATCCGCTCAACAATACGCGCAGAGCTTATTCGATTCAGTGATTGGCAAATCAGAAAAGGAAGTGAAGGCGATCTTGAAGAATTTTGTCGCGATTTTGGGAAAGAATCGAGAATTAAATAAAGAAGCGGCGATTGCCGCCGCCTTTATTGAAATTTGGAATAGGGAACACGGCGAAGTGGTCGCGACGCTTGAGAGCGCGCGCGAACTAGGCCCGACCGCTCGTGAGACTGTGGTGGATTATTTAAAAAATAAAACAGACGCGAAAAAAATTTCGTTGGCGGAAAATATCGACAAGACGCTTATCGGCGGATTTGTTTTAAGATATGGGAGTAAGGTTTTGGATGGCAGCCTGAAGAATAGCTTGAACAGCTTAAAAAATAAAATTAGTAATTAAACATAAATATTTAGTATAAACGTATGTCAACTACAAAGGATTTCATTGTCGCTCAACTGAAAGAAGAAATATCCGGTTTTAAAGCTGAAATTAGCGAAAAATCAGTTGGAAAGGTTTTGAAAGTTTCCGACGGAATCGCGCTTGTTTCCGGTCTGGCCGAGGCGATGATGAGCGAAATTTTAATTTTTAAAACCGAAACAGTTGAAACTACCGGCGTGGCCTTGAATCTTGAGGAAAATCAGGTCGGCGCCATTATTCTTGGCGACTATACCGCGATTAAAGAAGGCGACGAAGTTGTCGCGACGAAAAGAATTCTAGAAGTTCCGGTCGGAGAGAATATGATCGGCCGCGTTGTTAATCCGCTCGGCGAACCTATGGACGGCAAAGGCAAGATTGAGGCCGAAAAATTTTATCCGATTGAAAAGATCGCTCCGGGCGTCATTACTCGTACTGGCGTCAAAGAACCGGTTCAGACCGGTATCAAAGCCATTGACGCCATGATTCCGATCGGCCGCGGCCAGAGAGAATTAATTATCGGCGACCGACAATTAGGCAAAACCGCTTTGGCGATAGATACTATCATCAATCAGAAAGGCCAGAACATGAAATGTATCTATGTCGCTATCGGTCAAAAAGAATCTAAAGTCGCTAACATCGTTACTAAATTAACTGAAACCGGCGCCATGGATTATACGATTGTGGTGTTGGCCGGCGCTTCCACTTCCGCTTCGCTATTATATATCGCGCCTTACGCCGGTTGCGCCATGGCGGAATACTTTTTGGATAAAGGCGAAGACGTGTTGATCGTTTATGATGATTTATCCAAGCATGCCGTTTCTTATCGCGAAATTTCCCTACTGCTCCGCCGTCCGCCGGGACGCGAGGCTTATCCGGGCGACGTTTTTTATCTCCATTCCCGCTTACTGGAACGCGCTTGTAAATTAAATAAGGAACATGGGGGCGGTTCAATTACGGCTTTGCCGATTATTGAAACTCAAGCCGGAGATTTATCCGCCTATATTCCGACTAACGTTATCTCCATTACCGACGGCCAGATTTTTTTGGAACCGGATCTATTTTATAAAGGCAATCGCCCGGCCGTTAACGCCGGTTTGTCCGTTTCTCGCGTCGGTTCTTCAGCGCAGATAAAAGCGATGAAAAAAGTCGCCGGCAAGATGCGTCTGGAAGCGGCGCAGTATCGCGAACTCGCGGCTTTCGCTCAGTTCGGTTCTGATTTGGACGCGGATACCCGGAAAAAACTGGAAAGAGGCAAACGCTTATACGAAATTTTCAAGCAGGATCAGTATCAGCCGCTATCCGTGGCTAAACAGGTGGCCGCTTATTACGCTCTCATTAACGGTTTTATGGACAATGTTCCGGTCGAAAAGATTAAAGAATTCGAGGCCGGTCTATATAAATATGCCGATTTAAACGATACCGTCTTGGAAGCGATTGAGACCAAGAAAGAAATAGACGAAAAAATTGAAAGCGGTTTGAAGAAGTTGATTGAAGATTATAAAGCGACTCTGGATTATTTAATAAAGTAAGAAAATGGCTAAGACCAAAGAAATCTCCCGCTGCATCAAATCCGTCACCAGCACCAAAAAGATTACGAAAGCGATGGAAATGGTCGCGGCGGCCAAAATGAGAAAAGCGATTGAAGCGGTTTTAAAAACTCGCGCCTATGCTAATTTAAGCCGGGAGACGGTTTTACGTTTGGCGACTTTAGAAAAATCCAAGAACGATGAGGCTCATCCGCTTTTGGCGCCCCGCCGAGAAATAAAGACAGCGGCCGTTATTCTTATTACTTCCAATCGCGGCATGTGTGGCGGTTATAATGCCGCGGTCGTGAATAAAGCGGAGCAGTCCTTGAAGAGATATTCTGACATTAAAACCGATTTTATTCTCGCCGGTAAAAAGGGCGCGTCCGTTTATCAGCATGGTCATACCGTAACGGCCGAATTTGAAAAGAGCGATATCTTAAACAACGCCGGTGATATTTATCCGATTATCAAAATGGCTTTAGACGATTATTTAAGCGGCAAGTATGATAAAATTTTTGTCGCTTACACCGATTTTATTAATCCGGTGAAACAGATCGCGCGCGTCAGGCAGCTGCTCCCGTTAGAGACAGAAAAAATTGATTCATATTCGGGCGTCGCCAGTCAAACAGATAAAGCCGAATCTGGAGTACTTCGGGGAATCGAAACCGACGCGCCTTCGATAGAATATACTTTTGAACCGTCGCCGCGGGAAGTTTTAGACATGATGATTCCGCGATTCCTAGAAATTCAGTTGTTTCAGGCGTTCTTGGAAGCCAACGCTTCCGAACACAGCGCGCGCATGACGGCGATGCATCAGGCGACGGAGGCGGCGACCGATATGGTCAGTGAGTTGACGTTATTTTATAATAAAGCCCGCCAGGCCGGCATCACCGCGGAAATCGCGGAAATTTCGGCCGGAGCAAATGCCTTAGCAGAATAAATAATTTAAATAATATGTCAGAACACAAGAAAAACATGGGTATTATCAAACAGGTTATCGGCGTGGTCGTCGATGTCTATTTTGAGAATAAATTGCCGGAGATTTACAACGCTTTGACGCTGGAACTTAAAGGTCAAATCTTGACTTTGGAAGTGGAACAGCATACTGGCGCGGGCATTGTCCGCTGTGTCGCCATGGGTTCAACCGACGGCTTAAAGCGCGGCGATAAGGCGACCGATACCGGGGCGCCGATTTCCGTTCCGGTCGGAGTTGAAACTCTAGGTCGTATTTTTAATGTTCTGGGCGAGGTCGTCGACGGCGGCCAGCCGGTCAAAACCGAAAAGAAATATCCGATTCATCGGCCGGCTCCGAAATTTGTGGACCAATCTAATAGTACGGAAATTTTGGAAACCGGTATCAAAGTTATTGACCTTATCTGTCCAATCGTCAAAGGCGGGAAAGTCGGCATGTTCGGCGGCGCCGGTGTCGGCAAGACGGTTATTATTCAAGAATTAATCCATAATATCGCGTCCGAACACGGCGGTTATTCGGTTTTTGCCGGCGTCGGGGAAAGAACCCGCGAAGGCAATGACTTGTATCATGAATTTAAAGAGAGCGGCGTTATTAATAAAGTCTCCATGGTCTTCGGCCAGATGAACGAACCGCCGGGTTCCCGCGCCCGTGTCGCTTTATCCGGACTGGCGATCGCGGAGTATTTCCGCGATGAGAAGAATCAAGACGTTTTATTTTTCGTGGATAATATTTTCCGTTTCACTCAAGCCGGTTCGGAAGTGTCCGCGCTTTTAGGCCGCATGCCTTCCGCTGTCGGTTATCAACCGACCTTAGCTTCGGAAATGGGCGAACTCCAAGAGAGAATCACTTCCACCAAGAACGGCTCAATCACTTCCATCCAAGCGGTTTACGTTCCGGCCGATGACTTGACTGATCCGGCGCCGGCCACGACTTTCGGGCATCTGGATTCCACGGTCGTCTTGTCCCGTTCTTTATCGGAACTCGGTATTTATCCGGCCGTTGACCCTCTGGATTCCTCATCCATTATCTTAGACCCGAAAATTGTCGGCGCCGATCATTACGAAGTCGCCCGCGGCGTCCAGAAAATCTTACAGCGCTATAAAGACTTGCAGGATATTATCGCGATTTTGGGCATGGAAGAATTATCCACGGAAGATAAAGTTATTGTCGCCCGCGCCCGAAAGATTCAGAGATTCTTATCCCAGCCTTTTTTTGTGGCCGAAGCCTTTACCGGTCGTTCGGGTAAATATGTTAAGCTATCCGATACTGTTCGCAGTTTCAAAGAGATTCTTGAAGGCAAATATGATGATAAGAGCGAAGACGATTTCTACATGATCGGCGGAATTGAGGAGTTAGCGAAGTGATTAATAAGATTGCCAGATTTCCATTACTTTTATGAAAACTATAAAATTTGAAATCGTGACGCCGGAACGCGTGGTCTTGAAACAGGAAATATTGCAGATCACCGTCCCGACTACTAGCGGCGAAATAACGGTCCTGCCGGATCATATTCCACTCGTCTCGGTTTTAAAGCCGGGCGTCATTGAAGTTAAGCGCGCGGATAACAGTTCGGAAATAATCTCGGTTTCCAGCGGATTTATAGAAGTCACAAAAGATAAGGTCGTTATTTTAGCCGATACCGCCGAAAGAGCGGAAGAACTGGATGAAGAGAGGATTAAAGAGGCGCAACAGCGCGCCGAGAAGCTTAAGGAAAAGGCGAGAAATGTCGATAACGTCCAATTTACGGCCGTCGCCGCCAAACTGGAAAAAGAAATGGCGCGTCTGCGCGCGAGCGGCCGCTGGCGGAGATTAAAGGGAACGGATAATAAATAATTTTATATAATCAGTACTTTAAATAAACAATATGTCTCACGAAAGAGAGAGTTATCTTAGCCGAAGCCTTAAAAGGCAAGAATATTTTAATTACCGGTCACGAGAGTTGCGGGGCCGCGAAAATGGCTCACGAAGGACCTGATAGCGATAATGTCGGTTATGCCCAAGCTGGAAAATTAGCCGCGGAAACCGGAAATAGATATAAGCAGGTTAATCATGAGGAATTCAGAAGTCCGGTGCACGACGAACGCGCTTTAGTCATTGACGGAACACTGAGATTTGACGCCACTAATTGGCCGGAATTACCGCCGCACTTTTTATCTTCCGCTCCTGGGCTCGGATTAAGCGATGCTTATTTCAAGAAAGAATCAGCCGCTCTGGTCGGAATCGCTTTGGGCGATCATGGGTTCGGTGGACGCTTTAACGCGGAGAACCCTTTCTATATAATCGTTTCCGCCAAAGATTCTGAGCAGCTTAGCCGTTTGCTCGAAATCGGCCGGGCCGCGGTTAAGGATTTCGGCGATCGCGTCAAAGTTGACGGTTTTGTCGCTCCGGTTAAAAAGGAATAATCCCATTTTTATCGACATTTTAAAGACCGTTCTTAAGCAGTCTTTTTTATTTGATTGCGCCGGCGCTAAATCGCGCTGGCGATTTTTATTTTAGTTCTTAATTTGCTATAATATAAGCAGCTAATCGTTATTATTTTATTATGTCAAAATCCGCGAAAAAAACGAAATCAGCCCCAAAAAAGCCGGTCGTTGTAGCTGTTTCCGGCTATTTTAACCCGCTTCATGTCGGGCATTTGGAAATGATTCAGAAAGCTAAAAAATTAGGCGACAGACTGGTAGTCATCGTTAATAGTGATAAACAGGTGGCGCTAAAAGGCGGCTTTCCTTTTATGCCCGAAAAAGATCGACTGGCGATTATCAGAGCTTTGCGCGATGTGGATGAGGTTTTTTTATCGATTGATGATTATAAATTAGCCAGTGGCCATGTTCCGGTTATAAAATCTTTAGCTAAAATAAAACCGGATATTTTCGCCAATGGCGGCGATCGCCATAACCGCGGCGATGTTCCCGAATACCCGATCTGCCAGAAATATAAGATTAAAATGGTTGACGGCCTCGGCAAGAAGATCCGCGCCAGCTCTCAGTTGATTGCCAAGGCCGCTATCTTAAAAGCTCAGGGAGCCGCGGGAATAAAAGCGCCGAAGCCGGCCGGAAATAATCTAAAGTCCGGAAAATAATTCAAGAGCCGGCAAATAACTTATCGGATGTTTATATAGGTCTCCGCATTCATTTATGAAAAAATTGCTAAAATACTTTTCCCTCGCCGCCGCGATTTTCTTGGCGACCGCTTTAGTAGTCGGTTTGTTTTATATCCGTTTTGTTTATCAAGCGTTAGTGGCAGACAGTGAAAAATTTTTTTCGGCGGCCGCCGTCCGCCTGATAGATAAATTGACGCGCCGCCAACCGGCGCCGGCGATCGTTCCTAAGTTGGAAGAAACCATTCAGATATTAGAAGGTTGGACCAGCCGCGATATCAGCCAGTATTTTGAACGCCAGGGGAAATGGTCGAGCGAGGAATTTTTAGAAGTTGCCGGGTGGCCGCAAGTTGATTATCGCGGTAATAAAGAGCTGCCGGCTTTGCCGGATTGGTCGGATAAATTTGTTTTTTTGGCCGATAAGCCGAAATATTACGGCTTGGAAGGATATTTGTTCCCGGACACTTATCGTATTTACGCCAGTTCGACGGTCGCGAACGTGATTGAGAAGATGTTGGAAAATTTTGATAATAAACTGACAGGCAAGATGCGCTCGGATATCAAAAAACAAGGAGAGAGTATTTACAACATTATTACCATAGCTTCCATTATTGAGAAAGAAGCGCCGATAGATTACCGGAAAGGCGATGACCGCGATGCGCGCATCATTTCCGGAATATTCTGGAATCGTTTGAAAATCGGTCAGGGCTTGCAATCCGACGCGACCCTGTCTTACATCTTCGGTGATAACGACCCGCGGCATAGCGGCCGGGAATTGGAAGTCGACTCCCCATATAATACCTATAAGTATCGCGGCCTGCCGCCCGGGCCGATTTGTAATCCGGGAATCTTGGCAATTAAGGCGGCTATTTATCCGCTTGCCACCGATTATTATTATTTTTTAACTACGCCGGGGGAAAATGAAGTCATTTACGCCCATACTTATGAAGAACATAAGAAAAATAAAGCCCAATATTTAAATTAAATATCAATATTTAAGATAAATCTATGTTTTCCGATCAGCCTACTATCATTTCGTCGGAGCTGGAATCTTCCGGCGGCGCGCCGTTACCCGCGCCGACACCTTTGTCTCCTCCGCCATCACTTCTGAAGAAAATCCTGCTCATTGCCGCCCTGGCCGTAGCCGCCCTTGTTTTTATCGCGGCCATCTTTTTCGCGGTTAAGAAACTTATGTCTCCTCGGACCGTTCCGACGGATATAGGAACCGGCGCGACCACGACCGAGCCGGTTGTTATCCCGATAACCTTGCCCGATTCAAACGGCTCGGCCACCGCGACGACGACAGTCGCTACTTCCTCTTTTTCGCTTCTGGCGATAGAGTATCTTTCATTCGCGGATTTTTATAAGGCTTCGGACAATACCATTACTCCTAAATTGAATGATTATAAGTTGCCGCTCAATATCAAGATCGACGTGATGAATTATTATGACGTTTCCCGAAAATTAAGCCTTGATCCAGTTTTAGACGACCTTGATAAGCAGGGATTCGCGACGATTGATAACCCTTGGTCTAAAGAAGCGGCGGATTTTTATTCGGTCTATTCGCTTCTGGACGCCAAACAATTGCCGCTTCTGATAACTTCCGATTTCATGGTTTATTATTACCAGAATATTCTCAAAAAAACTTTTAAGGATGTGGAAGAGAACGTTTTTTATGATAACCTCTGGGATATAAATAAAGAATTATATACCGTCGCCAAGACCCGCTACGAAAACCGCTTGGCGGCCATCGGTAATATCAATGATTCTATTTTGGAAGGAGAGCGCCTGGAAATGGCCTTTTTCGCCGTCGCCCTGGAACTCTTGAGGCCGACCGCGGAGCAATCGATCGCGAGCAACGCTTCGGTCGGGGCCGTAATTTTTACCGCGGCCGACACGGAACGTTTTTATTTCATCACCCCGCCTTATCTGAAAGAGGATGTGCTCGCGGAAGTAAAACTCATCCGTGAAGCGAAGGTTAAGCTTAAGTCTCCGGTCTTGCTCTATAACCGTGATTATACGGAATTTTCCGTGCCCGCCGATTATAAATTAAACGCTAAATTGAATAATTTTTATCTGACCACGACCTGGCTCAATTCCGTCTTCCCGCTTAATTATCGCGGCAAGGATTGTCCGGCTTGCTTATTGGATGTGGCCGACTGGCGCGTTAATCTGACGGCGGCCAGCTTTATCGCGCTTGATTTTTCCGAACTTCCGGGTTTGAAAAATAAATGGGCGCGTATTTATAAAGTCATGTCTTTCTTCACGGGTCTGCGCGCCGATTTGGATTATGTTCATTATCGCGATTCTTTAAGCGCCGTTTTCGGAAATGACTATAAGATTGAGGAACTTTTTGGCGATTCTAACAAGGAAGCGGTCGCTAATTTGGAAAAATTACGCCATAAAGTGCTGGCTTATGATTTTACGGAAATATCCGGCGCCTTAAGCAAGACCGACGCGACCTTGAAGCCGCGCCTCGGCTTTAAATTACTGGCCGAATCATATTGGCCGAATAATTATATTTTTAGCCATTTAACTTCTCCCGCGGTCGGCGCTTTTAGAGCCACGACGACGTTAAATAATGTTACGGCTTGCCGAGTAAATAATGTCTATAATCGCTGTAATGGTTTCGCGCTGGATGTCATCGGCTTGATTTATCCCATCGTCAATAACAATTATTTTAACGAGAATACTAATTACGCCGGCTATAGCGAGGCGGCGAACGGCCTGCAATCGGAATTGGCGAAAAATGATATTTGGCATCTTAATAATTATTGGGCGAACTTGAGCTTGGTAAAAATATTACTGACGACGGATAGGGAGAATTTACCTCTTTTTACGCGCTCGTCGGCTTGGCAAGATAAGTCGCTTCGGACGGCGGCCGCCGCTTGGATAAATCTGCAATTGCCGCCGGACAAATTTTTCGTCACCCCAGGCGTGAAGAACCTGGGTCTCAATAACGCGGCGCGCTGGAATGAAAATTCTTACGTCGAACCTAATTTAGATCTCATCGGCGAGCTCTTGGCTAACGCCTCGATGCTGACTCAGATGTTTTCCGCCTTGCAACTGGACGCCAAAGCGCACCTGGCTTTGCAAGATATCAAGAATTTTTCCGGCAGCCTGGAAAAGATGAAGGCGATTGTCAAAAAAGAATTGGGAGGTGAAGAATTAAATACCGCCGATAACGAAGCCATCGCCGATTTCACGAAACAGTTTAAAACGGAAGCGGCGGCCGTAAAAGAAAAACAGCTGACCATAAAATTGCCGTCGCAAAAAACCGCCTTGAAAGAAGATTTAAGCCGGTTGAAATTATTGCTTATTGTCCATCAGGAAGGGGAGAACAAGGTTTTTTCCGTCGGTCCGGTTTGGGATTATCAGGAAAGCCAATAGGGCCGCTAACGCCGGCTAGAGCCGAGAGGGACAAGATCAATCTATCAGCGCCCGTATTTAAAGATAAAAACTTCATCATTTATCGTCCACCACTTGTCGGCCGTAAGCTTCGCTTCACTGATAACGCGGCCGCTCTGGTTCCAATACTTATTTATAACCAGATAGCCATTATCGACTCCGGCAAGATCCAAGGCTTTAATCAGGCTGGCTCGGTCGGGGTTTTTATATACCATGTCCAAATAGTATTGGTATAAAGGGCTGCCGGTCGGAATCGGATAAAAATAAAGTTCGCCGCCGCCGGTCCGGTAATAATGATTGAAACCGAAAGACTGAAGAGCGGCGGCGCTAACCGGCTGGTTCGCCAGAACGATATAGGGCGCGCTCGCCTCGGCGTCGATAGAGTTCACGGCGGCGATATCGTTAGCGCCGGTGCTATAGCCGCGGCTATTGAAATATTTATCAAAGCGCGGATAGGAAACATACAGGCCGACGCTTAAGACGCCGAGGCCGAGAATCAGCCAAATTATCCGTATCGCCGGCTTGGCCTGGAGGACGCGGCTGATGATATTTCCCAGAAGGAGAGCGAGGCTCGGAAGCAGAAATATCATGATTGCGATGAGAAGGCGATCCGCGTAGCCGGACTGTTCATAATTAATGATTCCGTCAAGAATTATTTGTCCGCTCAGAAAATAAGCGAGAAGCAGAGCGGAGGAAATTAAAATCAGTCCGCGGTTAGCCGTCCGGAAATGCTCCGGAATATTTTTTGAGCGGCCGGTGTACCATAGGGCGGAAATGATCAGTAAGATCATTAGCAACGGATAGTTGCTAGTCAGCAGATAAACGAAATTAAGGATGATGTCTTCGCGTCCGGCGCCACTCGGCGCGCCCAACAGATTCAGCCACGAAGCCAGAAGTATTTTTCCGCCGCCGATACTCGCTCGCTCCGCGCCGGAACTAAAAAAGAGAGCGGTCGGAATAGACCAGGCGGTGAATAGCCAAATAGCTGTTTTGATTATTTTTCTCCATTCGGATTTTATCCGGTCCTCATATTTTTTAAGCGCGACGAACGCGGTTAGAGCGATAGCCGGCAAACCGGCCAAGGGATGGATAGCGGCCGAGGCTAAAGATAATATTAAGACACGCCCGAAATTATCGGAGCTGGCGGCGGAGAGGACGGCCAGAATCAAAAAAAGATAGCTTAAGTTCTGCGGCGTGGTGGCGATGAAAGGCGAGAAGCTTAAAATCAATAAAAATAAAATTGTCAAAAAAATTGCCGGAGATGATTTGACTTGTCGCTTTAAGAAATTATATAAGGCGGCCGGCAGAAATAAAGCGGCGAGAGCGGGGACTAAAAATTTATTCAAAAAATAAATTGTCAAGCCGCTGATTTTAGATAGTATTATAATGAGACTGTATTCGCCTAAATAATAAGGCGTCTTCGGCAGAACCACACCTTGAAAGGCGATGAGCTCCATGGTCGCTTGATGGATGAAAGGATCAAAACCGTAACCGATTTTATAAATTATGACCGCCGCGCCAAAAGACAGGAAATAATAAACCGAAATCAGCGCGAGTTTTAAGCCGGTTTTAATCTTGATCCTTGATAATAGGACGGTTAAAATCAGAGCGCTTAAGGCGTAAAACCAGAAGAAATCATAATTGATGACTTGCCAAGGAGAAATAAGGGCGCGGTCGCTTCTGGCCTGATAAAAGCGGTAAAAAGCTAAAGCGATAAGAGTGAAATAGCCGACGATTAAGGCTAAATTAATTTTATTTAATATTAGGTAATTTATTAAATTAGTTGATTTTACGGCCGATTTTTCACTTCCTCCATTTTTATCTTTTTCCCTTAAGAAAAATCTTTTTGTCCAAAAAAAGCTTGAAATAGTTAAAAATACGGTTAAAATTATTCCCGCCGTGTTAAGCGCGTAGAGATAGTAAATTATTGCTCCCCAGATAATAATCAAAGAACTTGAAAGTAGGATATGGTCAAGCCAGCGACCGTTAATTTTAGTTAATTTCGGGTATTTAATCATATGCTTTAATGATAGCAAATTCTTGCTAAAATTGGCAATTTCGGATAACATTAAAAAAGAAATACTTTGCTAAAATAGAGGCGCGGAGGCTTCATTTATTTGGCGTAAATAAAATGTTTTTAAAAAAACACGTTAATTTAATAATTGTCAGTTTTTTGGCGTTGGCTTTTTTTATAGCCACCGTCAGTTTTAATTACTTGAGCCAAGAGTCGGATTACGTTAAATGGTCTTCGCCGGATGAAACCGCCAATTATTTTTTCGCGAAAAATTTTGCTTTGACCGGCGAGCTGGCAGTTTTCGATCGGGCGAATCTGCGCGGTGATAATATGGTCATGCCGCGGAGCGTCCGGAGCGATAGCGGCTTCATCAAGCCGGTCAGCTTTTTGGGTATCAGCTTAATCTATGGCACTATCGCCGCCGCGACCGACATCGCCGTTATTCCATACTTAACCCCCCTTTTCGCCGCCCTGGGCCTTATCTTATTTTACTTAATTATCAGGCGCCTATTTACGGAACGCGTCGGCTTTTGGTCGGCCTTTCTGTTGGCGTCTTTCCCGGTCTATATTTATTATACTGTTCGGAGCATGTTCCATAATATTCTGTTCATCGTCTTGCTCTTAGCCGGGTTATATTTATTTTTATTGGCTTTAGGTATAAAAAAGGAAAAAATAAAAACCGCTTTCCTGGCTTGGAAATTATCCGGCCGCACTTGGTGGGAATTTTCGGCCGCTCTCGCCTCCGGTATCTTCATCGGTTTGGCGATAATTACCCGCACTTCAGAAGTCCTCTGGCTCCTGCCGACACTATTTATTATTTGGATATTTTACGCGCGTCGATATGGTATCGCGAAAACTATTTTGTTTATTAGCGGCTTGATTTTACCTTTGCTTTTAGCCGCTTATTATAATCAGATCTTATACGGTTCTTTTTGGCATGGCGGCTATAATGAAATGAATCGGTCCTTGGAAGATATTATTAAAACCGGCGGCGCCATTTTTAAATTCGGCTGGGGCTCGCATAATCTGGCCTATTACCACGATTATTTCTCAAAAATATTTAATAATATTTTTTATTTCGGTTTTAATCCGGAACAGTCAAGGGTCATGTTCGTAAATTATGTCCTGAAGATGTTTCCGGTTTTGCTTTACTCCGGTTTGGCGGGAATATTACTCCTAATTATTCAGAACTGCCGGCGTTTTCAGAAAAAATATCTGGTTTATGTTCTAGCCTGGTTATTTTTGAGCGCTTTCTTGATTATCTACTACGGCAGTTGGAGTTTTAACGATAATCCAAATCTGACCAGTTATACTATCGGCAATTCCTATACCCGTTATTGGCTGCCTTTTTATCTAGGGTTGATGCCCTTCTCGGCTCTGGCCTTGGTCCGCGTCTCTCGAGCGCTGTCGCTTATGAGCGCCAAGAGTACGGCGCGCGTCAAGCGGCTAGTCGCGGCCGGTTTGCAATCCGCCGCCATTCTAGCTTTCGCGTCCGTCTCGATAATTTTCGTGCTTTACGGTTCGGAAGAGGGTCTAGCTTATCTTTATTATAATAATCAAGAAGAGAAATTGGCTACCCGGCGGGTCTGGGCGTTAACGGATAGAGAGGGAATAATAATAACTCGGTATTATGATAAGTTTTTCTGGCCGGAACGGCGTGTTATCATGGGCCTCTTGCCCGATGACGGTATTTTAAAAGCGACCGTGAAATTGATTCGTTATTATCCGGTTTATTATTATAATTTTTATCTCGATGGCGCCGCCGTCGATTATCTGAATCAGAATAAATTCGCCGCCTATGGCCTGAAGATGACGGAAATCAAGAAGGTTAACGCGAAGTTCGGGTTATATAAATTAGAAGCGGGAACAAGTACGCCGCCGCTTATTTCATCGAGTACGCCGGCAATCGCTTCCTCGACCGCGCCGCTTATTTCATCGAGTACGCCGGCAATCGCTTCCTCGACCGCGCCGCTTATTTCATCGAGTACGCCGCCGCTAAAATAATATTTATGAAACCGGGAAAAACCTATCATATAATCACCATCGGCTGCCAGATGAACAAGGTTGATAGCGAGCGTTTGGCCGCTTTTTTAGAATCCGAGGGTTATAAAATTAAGCCCGATTTTAAGCGCGCCGACGTCGTGATTATCAATACTTGCGGGGTTCGCCAAATGGCCGAAGACCGCGTCTATGGCCTAGTCGATCAGATCAGAAAATTCAATCCGAGCGCGAAAGTAGTTATCGCCGGCTGTTTGAGCAAGCGGGCGGACGTGAAAAAACGCTTAGCCGGCCGGGCGGACGTTTTTTTACCTATCAGCGAGATGCCGCGTTTACCCGAGCTTTTAGGCGGGGAAGAATTTAAGCCGCATTTCAGCCTGGATGAAGTCCGGTTAGAGCAAGGAGAAAAATATTTGGATATTAAGCCGAAGCACGCCAGTAAAGCTATCGCCTATATCCCCATCGGTAACGGCTGTAATAATTTCTGTTCTTATTGCGTCGTGCCTTACGCGCGCGGCCGGGAAGTTTATCGCGGCGCGGCGGATATCCTAAAAGAAATACGCGGCTTACTCAAAAATGGCTATAAGGAAATAATTCTTATCGCCCAAAACGTTAATAGTTATCAGGACGGAGAAACAAAATTCCCCGCGCTCTTGGAGAAAATCATCAAGCTTCCGGGAAAATCTTGGATTCGTTTTTCTTCCAGCCATCCCAAAGATATGAGTGAGGATTTGATTAAGATAATCGGCGCATCACCCAAACTTTGCCCGCATTTGCATCTGGCGGTTCAGTCCGGCGACGATAAAATTCTAAAAGCGATGAATCGCGGTTATACTGCCAAACATTATCAAGGTTTAATTAAGAAAGTTCGGGCCGCGCGACCGGGTATCGCGATTACAACTGACGTCATTGTCGGCTTTCCGGGGGAAACCAGGGCGCAATTCCTTAATACCGTTAAATTATTTAGAGCGGTTAATTTTGATTTGGCTTATATCGCTAAGTACAGCCCGCGTCCGGGGACGGTTTCTTATAAAATGAAAGATAATGTCAGTCCGGCGGAAAAGAAGCGCCGCGCCGGAGAAATTAATGAAATTTTAAAAGTGACCGCGGCAAAAAATAACCAGTCGCATCTGGGAGAAATAATGGAAGTGCTGATTGAAGGCAAAAATAAGCGCGGCCAGTATTATGGCAAGACCGGCAGTTATCAGACGGTTATGGTTAAGGTTGAAGCTAATGCTAAAGCTGGTCAAAAAAAGGAGACATTAAAAAGTCAAAAAAATAAATTAATTGGAAATTTTGTTAAGGTTAGGATCACTCAGGCGTTGGCTTTTGGGCTGGAAGGTGATTTGGTGCTTGAGCCTTTTAAAAATAAAAATTTAAAAGACAAAAAGAAAAGAGGCTGAGTATTAATTCGTTCAGCCTCTTCATTAATATTAAAATATGGCAACTAAATACGCTAAATTCATCCGCAGCTCTAAATCGAAAGTTCTGGTTATCCTCGGGACGACCTCGGCCGGAAAAACCGGTCTGGCGGTAAAATTGGCCGCTAAATTTAAAGGTGAAATAGTCAGCGCCGATAGCCGCCAGGTTTATAAAGGTTTGGATATCGGAACCGGCAAGGACTTGGCGGAATATAAAGTCGGCGGTCGCGTCATTCCTTATCATTTAATTGATGTCGCCTCTCCGAAGACGCGGTTTGATTTGGCGAAATATCAGAATCTGGCCTTTAAAGCGATTAATGATATTTTGCGTCGCCGGAAGTTGCCGCTAGTTGTCGGCGGCAGCGGTTTATACCTGCAGGCCCTGGTGGATAATTATGATTTATCCGGCGTCCGCGCGCATTCGGTTAATCGGAAAAAATGGGAGAAGATGAGCGCTGTCCGGTTATTTGCGCTGGTCGTTAAAAAGAAGCCGGATTTTGCCGCCCGGCTTAATAACAGCGATAAAAATAATCCGCGCCGTTTGGCCCGGTATTTGGAAATAATTGAAGCGGACGGTTTAGAGAAGGTCGGTCGCCGGGAGAGCCCTTATGATTTTTTACTCCTCGGGCTCAACTCTCCGAATGAGATTTTACGTAAGAAGATAATTCAACGCTTATTAGATTGCTTGGAAAAAGAAGGCCTGGTTGCCGAAGTGAAGCGCCTTAACGATGAAGGCGTTTCCTGGGAGCGCCTCCAGGCGTTCGGTTTAGAATATCGTTTCGTTTCCCGCCATCTTCTCGGGGAATTGTCTTATGGGGCAATGGTAGAAAAATTAAGTATCGCTTTATATCGTTTCGCCAAGCGCCAAAAGACTTGGTTTAGGCGCTGGGAAAAACAGGGCGCGAAAATAAATTGGGTTAAAGACGCGGCCGCGGCCGAAAGAAAGATTAAAAAGTGGGCGCCGTAATTAT
>CAZJSQ010000002.1:25441-53849 GCA_964548885.1 uncultured Gammaproteobacteria bacterium | reverse complement strand
GTTAAAGACGCGGCCGCGGCCGAAAGAAAGATTAAAAAGTGGGCGCCGTAATTATTTTAAATAAGCGCTTGATTCAGTAAAATAATTATTTTGAATGGGCACCAAAATTATAAATTGTGGAATAAAAAAGCCCCGTTCCCGGAGCGGGGCTTTTGGTAAGAATTTTTAAAATGGAAACTCTATTGCTTTAAGATTTTTTCCAATATCTCTTTAGCGATTTTTGGATTTGCTTTGCCGCCCGTTTCCGCCATCAGGTTTCCGAGTAAAAACTGGATAACCTTTACCTTTCCGCTTTTGTATTGAGCGGCTTGATCCGGATTAGCCGCCAGGACTTTGAGAGCGACTTTTTCCAGTTCAGCGCTGTCGTCAAGCTGTTCTAGCCCCGAATCGCGCATGATATCAGTCGGATCGCCGCCGCTGTGATACATTTTTTCTAAAATATTTTGTCCGGCGCTAGAATTAATCTTACCTTGATAAATTAAGCAGGTCAGTTCGGCGAAATTTTCCGCCGTTATCTTCAAATCGCCGATTTTCTTATTATCCGCGTTCAAATGCTTCAAGAGCGGGCCGCTGATGAGATTAGCCGCCGCCTTGGCCAAGCGCCTTTCCTGGCGCGCTTCACTGTCGCCGCTGGCCTCTATCCAGGCGTCCAGTTCAGAAATAACATTCTCCGTCCAATCGGCCAGATTCTTGTCATAAGTCAAAACTTCCGCCATGGCCGGCGAAAATTTATATTCCGCCATAAAGCGCTGTTTTTTAGCCGGCGGCATTTCCGGAAGTTCTGTCATCAAGCGTTCCAACCAGTCTTCGCCGATTTTTAGCGGAGGAATATCGGGTTCGGGGAAATAGCGGTAATCAGCCGCGCTTTCTTTGACGCGCTGGCTGACGGTGGCGGATTTATTGTCATCCCAGCCGCGGGTTTCAGCGCTTATCTCGCCGCCCTTGGCCAAAACCTCGGTTTGGCGCTTTATTTCAAAATTAATCGCTTTGGCCACGACCCGGAAAGAATTAATATTTTTTACTTCCACTTTCGGATTGAGTTCATGCCGGCCGCCCCTAAACCAGCCTTTCTTTTTGGGAATTATTTTACCGTCCTTGTATTCCCAGGTCCCGGCCGCCTGGACACTGACATTCGCCTCGCAGCGCATTTCGCCTTTTTCCATATCGGCGCCGCTCGTGCCCAGATAACGCAAAATTTGCTGATAAGCTTGGCAGAATTTTTTCGCCTGCTCGGCGCTCTTAATGACCGGCTCGGTCACTAATTCCATAAGAGGCGTGCCGGCGCGATTGAAATCCAGAAGCGTATAATCGGACTCTTTTTTATGGGAAGATTTGCCGGTGTCTTCTTCCAGATGGATGCGAGTGAGGAGTATTTTATCGCCGTCTATTTCTAAATACCCTCCGGAAGCGAACGGTTGATCGTATTGAGATATCTGATAACCCTTAGGCAGGTCGGGATAAAAATAATTTTTGCGGTCGAATTTTGATAAACGGTTTATCTTGCTATGTAGTGCCAGACCGGCGAGTATTGTCCAGTCAATCGCTTGCTTATTCGGGACGGGCAAGGTTCCGGGATGGCCGAGGCAGATCGGACAGACCGTAGTATTCGGCGCTTTGTTCTCGGCGTCGTTATCGCAAGAGCAGAACATCTTACTCTTGGTCTTGAGTTCGGCGTGGATTTCCAGGCCGATGATAGCGTCGTATTTCATATTAGAATTGGCCCGAACTGCCGAAGCCGCTCGCTTGGCGCTCGGTTTCGTTAATAATTGGCTCTTCGCTTATTTCTAAATCCAGCACCGGCTGGATGAGTATTTGGGCGATTTTCTGGCCGGGAATGATATTAAAATCGTCTTCACTAAGATTTTTGACGACCATTTTTATTTCGCCGCGGTAATTAGAGTCGATAACTCCGCCCATCATCTTAATCCCTCGAAAAGCCAGGCCGCTTTTATCCCAAATTAAACCGACATAGCCCTCGGGGATGACCATCTTGACGCCGCTACCCACGAGGTCTTGGCCGTAGGGAGGAATAGAATAATAATTATTGGCGTACAGATCATAGCCGGCGTCGCCCGAATGCGCTTTTTGCGGCAACTTGGCTTGCGGGCTGACTTTCTCGATTATCAGTTTGGTCGGAAGATTATTTTTTATAACCGGAACATCATTTTTTATAACCGGTTCGCTCGCCTGGCGGTTGTCAAAAATAATTTCCCGATTATCGACAATTTGGCGGTTGGAGCCGATGATATTGCCGATGGCCTGGAAATCGCGGCTTTGAAAAATATCTCCGGCGATAATTTTTTTGACCGCCGGCCAGATTAACAGACTAATCTCCTCCCGGCTCAATATGGTATTATTTTTAGTACAGCTAATCAGACGAAAATCCGGGAAGCTGTTGGCTATTTCCAGATAAATGAGCTCCGCTTTTTTTAAATGATCCAGATTGTCTTCATGGATATCGGCTTTTTTTCCGATCCATTCCTCGCGCGCTCTGGTTTTGGCCAGTTCTTGGGCGATGGCCGACTCGACGTGCAAGATGATAGATAAGTCGGGACGGGGAATCTCAAAAATCTTATATTCTAAATCATATAACCAATTAAAAAAGACTTTCCTTTCCAGCGGGTTGGCGATCTTGCCGCCTTGATGGCCCATGTTAGCGCTGGTATAGCGATTCGCCAGAACGATCTTACCTTCGGTCAGCCACTGACGAATTTTAAAACTGGCGTCGTAGCGGTCAACGGCGTAAAAAATAGAAGCTTGATAGGAGTTAACTTCCTCCGCCTGTCCGTATTTTCCGGACAGATATTCTTCCACCAAGCCGGCTGATTTAGTGTTGTATTGAGGAAAGTCGGCGATGGCGACATCATATCCTTCCTCTTCCAGACGCGCCTTAAGCAGACAAAGCTGAGTGGTTTTGCCGCTGCCGTCAGTGCCGTCGATGACGATAAATTTTCCGGATAATTCGTTCATAGTTTTATGGGTCTCGCCGTTTTTAAGCGGATTTTTTAATCGCGGCGATAATCTTATCTATCTGAGCGTATAATTCTTCAAAACTGCCGTTGTTGTTGATATGATATTGAGCTACGGCCATGACTTCGGGGATGGTCAGTTCTGTCTCTTTTTGGTTGTCGGCCAGAAAGTCAACCCAGGTCTTTTGCGCGTCACCTTTATTCTCGTTCCGGCTGATTACCCGTTCGTAGCGCGTTTTTTGATCGGCGGCGATACTGATAAGAATGAATCCGGGTATCCGGTTAAGATATTCAATGTCCGGAAGGCGTCTGATTCCGTCGACGACAACCAGTTCTTCTTTGGTGTTAATGACATCTTTCGCTATCACTCGGGCCAAGAGATCCTGGCCAAAGGTCGCTCTCGCCCAGGTTGAGAGGGTGATTATATTATTCCGGCTGATCGGAATGTCGAGACGGTTCAAGACATCGCGCAAGATTGTCGAGAAGCGGAAACTGGCCGCGTTATATTTCGCTTCCAGATATTTTTTACTGACGTCTTTGCCGCTGGCGATGAGGCCGGTAAAGCCGAGGATGATTTTAGACATAACTTAGTAGATGACCCGATATCTCAGCATCAGGGTATCGTCATTTAAATTTTTAACTTCCAATAATTTTAAATTAGCGTTCAAGTCCTTATTGAATAAGGAGAGCCCAGTCCCGAAAATTTTCGGTTCCACCGTCAGGATGATTTCAGAAATAAGCTTCTTTTCCAAGAAGAGGGAATTAAGGAATGAACCTCCGCCCAAGAGCGCGGATTTATAGCCAAGAGCCTCCAGTTCTTCTAAGACTTTTTCCGGTTCGCCTTTGACCCATTTTACTCCTTTTCTCGGTTCGTTGTCCACTTCAGAAAAAACGACGTTCAGGCGGTCCTTTAATGGTGCCGGGAAAGTATTGAAAGTATTTTCGCCCATCATAATTACGCCGTGGGCAAGCGAAATTTCCACGAAAAGTTTTTTGTCTTCGCGGCTGGTCCAATCGGCGAACTGCGTTTTGTCTTTGGCGATTTTTCCGTCAACGGTCATCGCCATCATCATAGTGATTGGGATCATGGTTTATTATATCTTAGTGATTAAATCGCTATCGGCGCTTTGATTCCCGGGGCCGGATCATAGCCTTCCAAAATGAAATCTTCATACTTAAATCTGAAAATATCTTTAACTTCCGGATTAATTAGCATTCTCGGCAAAGCTTTCGGCGTTCGGCTCAATTGCTCTTGGACTTGTTCAAAGTGATTATTATAAATATGGAGGTCACCGAAAGTATGGACGAAATCGCCGAGTTCTAAGTCGCAAACTTGAGCCATCATCATCGTCAGAAGCGCGTAAGAAGCGATATTGAACGGAACGCCCAAGAATAAGTCGGCGCTGCGCTGATATAATTGACAGGATAGTTTATTGTCGTGAGAAACGTAGAATTGGAATATGGTGTGGCAAGGAGGCGGTGCGGTTTTTTTGCCGCTGATAAGATTGCGCAAGTCACCAACGTTCCAGCCGCTGATAATAATGCGGCGGGAAGCCGGATTATGTTTCAAGGTCTCCACCGTTTCGGCAATCTGATTTATCTTAGTGCCATCCGGCGCTTCCCAGGCGGTCCATTGCTTTCCGTAAATCGGTCCGAGGTCGCCGTTTTCATCAGCCCATTCATTCCAGATAGTGACGCCGTTATCGTTCAGATATTTAACATTAGTATCGCCTTTTAAGAACCACAATAATTCATAGATGATAGATTTCAAATGGACCTTCTTAGTCGTCAGGAGCGGGAAGCCTTCGCTCAAATCATAACGGACTTGGCGGCCGAAAACACTTCTGGTGCCAGTCCCGGTCCGGTCGTCTTTGTTTTTCCCGTTTTCCCAAACATCTCTTAGGAGATCAAGATATTGTTTCATATGATTGGAAATTATTGATCTTCGTATTCAGTCACTGCATCGTTCGCCAATGAGTAAGCCACGCCCGCTTCCTGAAAAATTTCTTTACTTCTGGCGCTGGCATGGTAATCCTGGACGCAGACGACGCGTTTTATTCCGGCGTTGATAATCATTTTTGCGCAGACGTAGCAGGGGGTCATTTTGGAATATAAAGTCCCGCCTTCCAGGGCGATACCCATGCGTGCCGCTTCACAGATGGCATTTTGTTCGGCATGCGTCGTTCTGATACAATGACGGCTTTGGGTGCCGTCTTCATTGGTGACAGTGTTCATTTCGTGGCCGACTTCATCACAATGCGGCAAACCGACCGGCGAGCCGGCATAACCGGTGGAAACGATGCGGCGATCGCGAGTGATGACGCAGCCGGCGCGTCCGCGATTGCAAGAGCCGCGGCTCCCGACCATTTCCACGATTTTTAGGAAGTATTCGTCCCAAGAAGGGCGATGATAGGACTCGGTTTTAACCTCATTTTCTCCGGCCATAAAATCAAAATTAAATAGTTTAAAAGTACTTATATCTTAACCTATTATTTAAATAAAATAAATCTTGACAGATGTGTTTTTCTATTCCGTTTGGGCTTTTAAAAAGCTGAAAAAGAGGTTAAACTATAGATATGATTCAGGCGGATTTTATTTGACTTTAGAGTATGAATATGTCAGAAAAATATATTAAAAATTTGGCTGATAATAAAGAAATTTATTTAAGGGTTAAGGTTTTAGCAGGCACCGGGAGAACCGGGTTTGTGGAAGAAATGGGGGATGGAACGCTTAAAATCGCGGTGGCGGCCGTTCCAGAGAGAGGTAAGGCTAATTTGGAACTTATTAAATTTTTAGCGAAAGAGCTTGGCGTCGCTAAAGGGAGTGTAAAAATTATCAGCGGCGCCGGCGAAAGACTGAAGCTTATCAAGATCAGCCGTTAACCCGAGTTTATCAATTATATAGCTCAAGCTTGCTAATATATGGATTTATCAATCATCATCGTTTCCTGGAACGTCAAAGATAAATTAAGAGAGAACCTGGTCTCCTTATTTAAATCCGAAGGAGATTTTAAGTTTGAAATTCTGGTTGTGGATAATAATTCCGGAGACGGGAGCGCGGCCATGGTCATGGCGGAATTTCCGCTTGTTCGCCTTATTGCCAATCCGGAAAATTTAGGTTTTGCCAAAGCGAATAATCAAGCGCTTAAATTAGCTTCCGGAAAATTCATTTTATTGCTTAATCCGGATATGCGCGTAAGCGCGGATACTTTGAAGAATATTCTGGCCTGGGCGGCTAATAATCCGCAGGCGACGGTTTGCGGCTGTAAATTAGTCGATGAGAAAGGGAATATTGTTAAACAGGTTCGTCGTTTTCCGAAATTTTGGGATCAATTACTCGTAACTCTAAAAGTACCGCATCTTTTTTCCGGAGTCGTGAACGGATATTTAAATACGAAGTTTGCTTATGATCAGGCGGCTAAAGTCGATTCTATCCGCGGGGCCTTTTTTTTGATTAATCGCGAGCAATATAAAAAAATCAGCGGGTTGGGCGAGCCGCTTTTGGATGAGCGTTATTTTATCTGGTTTGAAGAGGTAGATTTCTGCCGCCAAGTCTATAAGTTGGGCGGTGAAGTCTGGTATACGCCGGCGGCCGAGTGTCTTGATTATGTCGGCGCCAGTTTCAGCCAGATTAAGAGAGATAAAACACAAGGATACTTCAGCGATTCGATGTTAAAATATTTTCAGAAATGGGAAAAGAAATGGAAATATGTAATTTTGAAAATATCTTGGAAAATAATGGAGGTTCCTATCGCGATCATGAGAATTTTTGTAAAATAAAGATCCCCTTAGTTTTTATGCCCAAAGAAGTCGGAATCATTTTAATAAATTATCAGGACTACGCGGCGCGCTTTTTAAACGCCTGTCGCGATTCTTTGCGCGCCCAGGATTATCCGGCCGAATTGATGAATATTTATATCGTTGATAACGCCTCAACTCCGGAAACGCTTGAATATTTAAAAACGAATTATCCGGAAGCGCGAATCTTGACTCGCCCGGACGGTAATTACGCGGCGGCCAATAATTTAGGATTGAATCAAGCGACGAGCGACGGCTGTGAATATCTGGTGACGGTTAATATGGATACGGAAACGGCTCCGAACTGGTTGTCGGAATTAGTGAAAGCTCTGGACCGTAACTCGGAAGCGGCGATAGCTCAGTCCAAGATTTTATTATTTCCGCGCCCCGAAGAAGCCCGGGAAAATCCGCGCGTTAATAGCTTAGGCAATATTATTCATTTTTTGGGTTTTGGTTTTACTTCCGGCTACGGCGAAACGGATGGGGAAATTACGGGTTATCCGGAAATTAAAGGTTATGCGAGCGGCTGTTCTTTTATTATCCGCGCCGAGGTGTTTAAAAAAATCGGCGGTTACATGGAAGAGTTTTACATGTATCACGATGATTTGGAATTAAGCTTGAAAGTCCGGCTGGCCGGGTATAAGATAGTTTTAGCGCCGCAATCGATCATTTTCCATAAATATGAATTTTCCCGAAGTGTCCGGATGTTCTATTATATGGAGCGTAATCGTTATTTGACTCTTCTAATATTTTATCCGGCGCGACTGTTTTTGCTTGTCGGTCTGGCCGGAGCGGCCATGGATATTGTTATGTTCTTTTATTCTATTTTCGGCGGCCGGCTCAAAGAAGAATTAAAAATCTGGGGTTATTTTTGCCGTTATTCCACTTATGTAAAAATTTGCGACGCCAGACGGGGGGTTAAAAAAAATAGCGTCGTTAAATTCTCCGAAATCGCCCGCGATTTTTCCGGCCGGATTGAATTTCAGGAAATCACCAACCCGCTGCTAAAATATATCGGTAATCCGCTCCTGGCTTGGTATTGGCGTTTAATAAGAAGAATTATTTAACCGGGTAAAAAGAAATCATCTAATATGGATTTATCAATAATCATCGTTAATTATAAGAGCAAGGCCAAGCTCATTAATTGCTTGGAATCTATCGTCCGGGCGGAGATGGGTGGTTTAGTTTACGAAATAATTATCGTGGATAATGCTTCCGGCGACGACCTAGGAGATATCCAAAGACGTTGGCCGAACATAAAAATGATTGAGAGCCCTAAGAATTTAGGCATGGGCGGCGGAAATAATCTCGGTATTGAGGCGGCCGGCGCGCCCTTTGTGCTTGTCCTTAATCCCGATACCGTCATTAAAGATAAAGCTTTGACTACTTTATTAAATTATTTGAAAAATAACCCCGGAACCGGCCTAATCGGTCCAAAATTATTATATCCCGACGGCTCCTTACAATATTCTTGCTCCCGCTGGCCGCGTTTCTTCATGCCTTTCTTGCGCCGGACTTCCTTAGGCAAGTATTTTAAAACGGCGGGCGATAGTTTTACCATGAATGATTTTGATCATAATTCCATCGTACCGGTCGATTGGCTGATGGGTTCATGCTTAATGTTTTACAAAGAAATCCGTTTGGCGGACGGTCGGATTTTCCGACCGCGCTTTGACAAACGTTATTTTATGTATTTTGAAGATACGGATCTGGCGCGCCAATTCTGGTCTAACGGATTAAAAGTCGTTTATAATCCGGAAGCGGTCGTTATTCATGACCATCAGCGTCAGAGCGCCAGACATCCTTGGTATCTGGCTTTATTCGTCGACAAACTGGCGCGGCGGCATATCAGTTCTTGGTTGAAATATTTCGCGAAATGGGGATTAAAAGTTCGTCTCCGGAAGAATACCTGAATCTGGATTCGAAGGTAAATTCTGAACAAATATAAGATATAAGACAGATTCATTAATTATCAATAATATGAAAAAAATTAGAAAAGCAATATTCCCGGTCGCGGGTTTCGGCACGCGCTTCCTGCCAGCGACTAAAGCTCTGCCTAAAGAGATGCTGCCGGTTTTGGACAAGCCGACCATTCAATATTTAGTGGAGGGAGCGGTGGCGGCCGGCATTGAAGAGATTATTTTCGTTACCGGGCGTGGCAAGCGGGCGATAGAAGATCATTTTGATCATTCTTTTGAGTTGGAGAATAATCTAGTGGAGAAGAATAAGCTTGATCTATTGGAGAAGGTTAAGAAAATTGAAAATCTGGCGAAATTTTCTTATGTCCGTCAGCCGATTCCTCTGGGTGACGGACACGCCGTTAATTGCGCGGCGCATCTGATCGAGGAAGATGAGGCGGTTTTGGTTTGGTTCGGCGATACTTTATATGATGATTGCGCAGCCGCGGCCAAGCAAGTTATCGCGGTTTATGAAAAATACGGCGATACGGTTATCGGTTTGTCGGAAGTGGAAAAGAAAGTCTTGAATACCTTCGGCGTTATTGACGGCGTGGATTTAGGCGACGGTGTTTATGAGATTAGGAAGTTCGTGGAAAAACCGGCGATTGAAAAAGCTCCCTCTAACTTAGTCCAGGTCGGCTTGAATGTCATTTCTCCAGCGATTATGAAGATTTTGAAGATGATGAAATCAGGCAAGTCAGGGGAAGTACGTCTGGCCGACGCTTATGAAGAGTTGCTCAGTCAGGGGAAACCGCTTTACGGTAAAAAGATAGAGGGCGAATGGCTGGACACCGGCAATAAATTTAATTTTTTAAAAGCGTCCTTGAAATTCGGCTTGAAAGATGAGGAAATCGGCGCTGATTTGCAGAAATTGATTGATGGGTTGGCGAAATAGTAGACGTTGAGCAAGCGGATAACGAATGCTAAAAAATATCCAATAAAAAAGAACCGGTTTCCGGTTCTTTTTATGATCTCGATTCATTAGTAGTTTTATTGCAGAATCACCTGATAGCTTTATTGCAAAATCATCTTATATACTCCCGACTCCGACCCGATTTGCGCCCAGAAGTAGAGGATATTATTTTTTTCGTCTATAGTCATTCCAGAAATCTTATCGGTCTGGAAAATCTTAGTGGCGGCGTTCATTTTTATATCCAAAGCGTTCAAACTGTTAGCGGTTGAAAATATCAGATAGCCGCTAGAGCCATTCCAAATTATTTTTGTTATCTCTTCGCCGACGCGCGTCAATAAGTCCGAGCTTCCGGTCTTGAGATTGAAGCGATATATTTCCCAGCCGTTATTGTAAAGCAGGGTATTCTCATCGGCCCACTGCCAACTGATGATGTTCTTTATCGTCCGCAGGCCGCTCTGGATATTATCGGGGTTCAGGATATAAAGGGTTTTATTCAAACTGTCATAGAGAACCAATGATTTAGCTCCGTCATAACGGAATTCATATTGGCCGACGGCCGGCAGGCTTAACTCGCTTTCAATCTTTTGCGAGGCCAGCGAATATTTTTTAGCGGAGACTTTTCCCGAATCCGAGGCGACGAAAAAAAGATTTTCATTTCTCGGTTCGTAAGTGTTATATGTTTCGCCGCTGATTACCAGAACGCTCGTTTTATTGGCCAGTTTAAGATAACTGATAGAGCCATTACCCTGATAATAGAGGCGATTTTGGTCTTCGTCCAAGTACCAATTATCCGCTTCCGCTCCGATTAAGCGTTGATAATTAAGGTCGCCCTCCGGGCCTATTCCATAAATATTTCCGGACGACAATAATTTGTCCCCGTTTTCCAGCCAGGAAGATTCCGAACTGGCGGTAGGGATTATTCTGGTTTCGCCATTTTTTAAAGTTATTATTTTTTTAGCCATCGGAATGTAAAGATATTTCCGATTGGCGCTTAATTGCGTTTCCGTCTCGCCGCCAGCTGCGAGCAATAAAGGCGCGCTGTTGCGGAAAAGATTGATATCTTCCGCGAAAGTCGTCTGTCCGGAGTAAACGTTTATTTTTTTTTGGAAAGGCCAATAACCGGCGCGTTCCAAGCGCAGATCATATTCGCCGGGCAGGACATTCTTGACTTTGACCGCCGTCGTCAGGTATTCTTTTTTAAATGGATTGAGAGAAAAATTAGCCTGCGGCTTATCGTTAAGATAAACGATCGCGCCGCTCGGAACGGTATCGACGGCGATCATGCCGGTCTTGATAAGGATACGATTAAATTTAAGCGGCCAGCTTAAATTGAATTTATAGCCGGAAGCATAGAGGGATATTAAAACCGTGCCGGTAATAAAAAAGAAAATAAAAAAATAAAAGATGTAATCGCGGGTTTTTTTGGGCATAAATCGATGATTATTCGACGCGCTTGATATCCGCGCCTAATTTTCTAAGTCTGGCGTCGAGTTTCTCGTAGCCGCGATCGATTTGATAGATATTGTCTATTTCCGTCGTTCCGGCGGCGATAAGCGCGGCGATGACGAGCGCGATGCCGGCGCGGATATCCGGGCTGATTAAGCGTTTGCCGAATAATTTTGTCGGACCGGCGATGACGACGCGATGCGGATCGCACATAATGATACTGGCGCCCATCTGCGACAGCATATCCGTCCATAAGAGGCGGCGGTCATAAATAGTTTCCTGGATAAGCGAATTGCCTCGGGCTTGAGTCATCAGAACAGCATAAGGAGATTGCAGGTCGGTCGGGAAGCCGGGGTATTCATGGGTTTTAATATCGTAACTTAAGATATTTTTGGAGGGTTTCATTATTAGCCAGTCGTCGCCTTTTTCATATTTAACTCCGATTTTATCGAAGATAGTCAGTAAACTCAAGATATGATCGGGATTGCATTTTATTATTTTTATTTCCGATCCGGTCGCCGCCGCCATAATCGCGAAAGAGCCGGTTTCAATGCGGTCGGGAATGATATTAAAAACTCCGGCTTTAAGCGTTTCCACCCCCTCAATGATTATAGTCGGCGTTCCGGCGCCGCTAATCTTCGCGCCTTGTTCATTCAGATAATCGGCGAGCGCTTCAATTTCCGGTTCCATGGCGCAATTTCTAAGAACGCTTTTACCTGGAATCAGACAAGCGGTCATCATCAAGCTTTCCGTCGCCGTGACGCTAATAGTGGAAAAAAAATAATTTGCCGGTTTTAATTTTTTAGCGCTGACACGATAGTATTTCCCGTTTTCTTCCTCAACTGTCGCCCCGAAAACCTTGAATCCTTCCAAAAAAAGATCGATTGGCCGGCTGCCGGCGCCGATGACGCAGCCGCCGGGGTGAGGAAACTTGACTTCGCCGAAACGGGCCAAAAGCGGTCCGACAAACATCACCGAGGTTCGGAACTTATCCGCCAGTTTAGACGATAATTCAGTCTTACTGATATTTTTAGTGCTAATAGTCGCCCGAGAGCCGTTATGAATTATTTCCGCTCCTAAATCAGCCAGTAAACCAAAAGATTTCCCGATATCTTCGATATCCGGAATATTATTTAGAGTAATGGTCTCTTGGGAGAGGATGGCCGCCGGGATAATCTTCAAAGCGGCGTTTTTAGCTCCGCCGACGGTGATTTCACCGTTGAGTTTATTCCCGCCGGTAATAATGAATTTTGGCATATTTGTAAAGTGTATTTATTTTTATTCGCTTCTTTACTATAACCCATTTGTTGACATTTTTCAAATATTTGCTATTATTAAATTAGTTCAGAGATACATCTGATTTTTTATTAAAAAAATTTGCTAATATGTCAAAAATCGCAGTAATCAAAACCGGCGGCAAACAGTATAAAGTCAAAGAAGGAGACACTATTAAAGTGGAAAAACTGGAGGCTGCCAACGGCCAGAAAGTTAAATTAGATACTCTCTTAATCGCTGATGGCGATAAATTAGAGTTGGGCCAGCCGTCTCTTGGCGAAAAAGTTGAAGCGGAAGTATTAGAAACCGCTAAAGGCAAAAAAGTGACCGTCGTTAAATATAAGAATAAGACCAGATACAAGAAAACTGTCGGCCATCGTCAGCAATTTACCGCCCTGAAGGTCTTGAAAATCGCTTAATTAATTGAAGCTAAAGTTTTTGAAAATAAAAAGCCATTCTAAAATAAAGAAACCGCTCTTAATGGGAGCGGTTTTTTTGCCTTTTGGTTTTTCTGAAATAGCGTCTATGATGCCGGCGTTTTTTCCTTTCTCGCCGATTGGCTTTTAATTTCTTGCGTATTTTAAGAAACAGCAGGCTTCTCTTATGAGGCCAGATTTTCATTAAAAGCCGCAGCCGGGACGGCAAGCACCAAAGATTTTTCCAATTGATTTTTAAAGTCCGAATGATTCCGAACGTCAGATTGACATGGCCGTTAACCCTCTTATTGAAGAAGCCGACAATGTACATTATCCCTAGCGCCAGAGCCGCCAGGACGACTATGGTAACTATCAATAATGTCATCATTTCTTTTTTCCTTTCTTTTTTTATTTAACTTTTATATATTCACTTAACTTCTATTTGTTTATTTCATTTCGGTATTTCAGAGCATTGGCCAGCGTCAATTCATCCGCGTATTCCAAATCGGAACCGGCCGGCAAGCCTTTCGCCAGGCGGGTTATCTTTAAATGGTCTTTTAAGATCTTGGTCAGATATAAAGAGGTGGTTTCCCCTTCCAAGGTAAAATTCAAGGCGAGGATTATTTCCTTTATTCTTCCGGCCTTTATCTTTTTTAATAACTTTTCAATATTCAAGTCTTCCGGCCCGATACCGCTGATAGTATTTATCAGTCCTCCGAGGATGAAATAGCGGCCGTCGTACTGTCTGGTCGCTTCAATAGCCGTCAAATCTTGGATATTCTCGACGATACAAAGGATATCTTGCCGTCGCGAGGCATCGGCGCAAATCGGACAGGGGTCGTTCTCGCAGATGCTTAAACATTCCCGACAAACAGTGATTTTATCTTGAAGACCGGCGATGGCCGCGCCGAAACTTTTTAATTTTTCCGGCGCCTGTTTCAATAAATAAAAAGCGTAACGCTCGGCCGTTTTCGGGCCGACGCTGGGCAGGTCGGCTAATCTATCTATTAAAGCTTGTAAAGCGGCTGGATATTTCATTTAATTCATTCCCGGGATTCCGCCCATGTCTTGGAGCTTTTTGGCCATTAATCTTTGGGCGCGCTTCAGGGCGTCGTTAAAGCAAGTTTTAACCGTGTCTTCTTGGACATTCTTGGTTAATTCGCCGTTAAGTTTTATTTCCAGCACCTCCATGTTGCCGTTGAGCACGATTTTGACGCCGTTTTTTTCTTCAGTCACCGTTTCTTGGGCTAAAGCGCTTTGCATGGTTTTCGCTTGGCTGCGCAAATCCCGGAATTGTTTTAATTTACTGAACATATTTATTGGTTTATTTAATTAATGATTTAGTGGATAATCTAAGGGATAGTCCGATGAATAATCTGATGGATAATCTGATGAATCGCGCGCCATTTAAAATTCTACGGGGTTGGTGTTGGTCGGCATCTTGGTCAGACTTTTGAAATTGACGGAATTCTCATCAAAGAACAGTTCTACCTTTCCGGTCGGGCCGTTTCGATGTTTCGCGATATGGATTTCCGCTTTATAGCGTTCATCCAACGACAAGTCGTTGATATTATAACCGCGGTCGGCCGCTTTGCGATAAATAAACATGACGACATCGGCGTCCTGTTCAATGGAACCGGAATCGCGCAAATGAGAAAGTTTCGGAATCGCCGGATGAGTCATTTCCACGGCGCGCGACAGCTGAGCGAGGGCGAGAATCGGAATATTCAATTCACGGGCGATGGATTTTAAGCCGCGGCTTATTTCCGCGATTTCTTGGACGCGGTTATCGCCGTATTTTCCTCGGCCTTCCATTAATTGTAAGTAATCTATAATAATCAGTCCCAGACCTTTTTCTATTTGCAGGCGGCGGGCCTTGGCGCGGATTTCCATGATTGACAGAGTTCCGGAGTCGTCGATATAAATCGGCGCTTCGGCCAGTTTGCCCATGCCGTCGTTTAAGCGCATGAAATCATCGTCGGAAAGATTGCCGGTGCGCATTTTCCACAGGCTGATATTGGATTGGGCGCAAAGCAAGCGGTCCACTAATTGTTCTTTGCTCATTTCTAAGGAGAAGATGCCGACGCCCTCTTTGCTTTTAATCGCCGCTTGACGGGCGATATCCAGAGCCAAGGAAGTTTTTCCGACGGAAGGGCGAGAGGCCAGAATAATCAGGTCGGATTTTTGCAGGCCGGCTAAGAGATTATCCAGATCGGCAAAGCCGGTGGAAAGACCGCGGAGTTTCCCGCCGTATTTATGAAGTTCGTCGATGCGGTCAAAAGCGGCGGTCAGAAGATTGTCAATCGGCAGAAAAGCGTTTTTTAAATACTTGCGGGAGACGCCAAAAACTTTTTTTTCGGTTTCATCGAGGATTTCGTCTATTTCTCTTTCTTCGTTGAAACTCAAGGACGATATTTCCGCGGCGGCTTGCTGAAGACGGCGCAGGGTCGCTTTGCGTTGGATGATACTGGCGTAATTGACGATATTGCCGGAAGTCGCGACCGCGTTACTAAGCTGGGCCAGGTAGGCGCGACCGCCGACGACCGTCATCTTTTTCTTGTCTTCTAGGCGACCGGAGAGAGTGATGATGTCAATCGGTTCTTGGTTGGCGTATAATTCCTTAATCGCGTCATAGATTATTCTGTGGGCGTCTTTATAAAAATCCTGCGGCATGATCATATCCGCAATCTTAACAATCGCGTCCTTATCAATCAAAAGGGAACCAAGAAAGGATTCCTCGGCCTCCAGGCTGTGCGGCGGGACTTTAGCGATTAAGTTGTCGTCGCTGGTGGCCATTTTTTAGTCTGTTAGTTACCGAATTATTTAGTTTATTAATTACCGGATTATTTATCGATATTTATCGGTTTCTTTATCCTTATCTTAGCGCATGCTTAGCATTTTTTCAATCTTTCTTTATCAACCTTTTATTAACGAGTTATTAACCAATAAATTTAACATAAACCAGTTTTTCTTACAAGTTTTTGGCTGATTTTTTAAAACCGCCGGCGCGATTAAAGCGCCAGCGGTTTCACTCCTTTGGAGCCGACTGTCGGGCTCGGACCGACGACCTGCCGCTTACAAGGCGGCTGCTCTACCAGCTGAGCTAAGTCGGCATGACTGGCATAATCAATATAAAAGATTTTTCTAATTTTAGCAAGGGCGAGATACTTACTATGATTCATAAACAAAAAACAGGCTCTAACCTGTTTTCTTGTGCGCCCAGCTGGATTCGAACCAGCGACCATCAGCTTAAAAGGCTGTTGCTCTACCAACTGAGCTATAGGCGCTCGTTATAATAAAACGGCTTCATAAATGAGCCAGTTTTATTACAAATTTGATAATAACAAAAGATTTTTCATTTGACAAGAGCCCATGAAGAATGAAGGCGTTTTAGGTTGATTTATCGGTCATAAATCAAAGAATTAATCAACGCCGTATCGCCGCCGCCGTTTATTATATTCTTCTAAAGCTAAGTCGAAGTCAGCCGTGGTAAATTCCGGCCAATATTTTTTAGGGAAATAAAATTCACTATAGATAGATTGCCAGGTTAGAAAACCAGATAACCGTTGTTCGCCGGAAGTGCGGATTATCATATCCGGATCAGGCAGACCGGCAGAATCTAGATTTTTATTTACTAGATCTTCAGTCACTTCGTCCGCCGTAATCCCCGATTCAATTATTTTTTTAACGGCCCTGATTATTTCATCTCGACCATTATAGCTTAAGCAGATATTAAGAATACCTTTGTCGCCGTTCCGGCTTTTTTCTAGGGCATTTTTTATAGATTTTTGTAAACCTGAATCGAAATCGCTTATTCGGCCAAAAAAATTTACCTTAACCCCATTTTTTATTAAAAGGTTGATTTCTTTATTTACTAACAGCTTGAATAAATTCAGCAGGTAACTGACTTCTTTTTTGTCTCTATGCCAATTCTCCGTTGAGAAGGCATAGACAGTCAAGATTTTAACCCCTTTATCAAAAGCATGCTGGGCGATTTTTTTCAAATTTTCAAAACCTAACCTATGCCCTTCAAAGATTGGTAGATTTTTTGATCTAGCGAAGCGCCGATTCCCATCCAGGATGATTCCGATGTGTTTTGGGATATTCATGCGGCTATTATAACATATTTAGATTATAAAAAAAGCACTCAGCCTATGCCGAGCACTTTTTATCTCTACAGTCCTTAAATCTGAAATTTGCCAAAATTTTGACGAGATTATTGGGGAAATAGAGATTTGACGGGATTATCGGGGAAATTGAGAGATGGGCGGAAATTTTAGATACATAACAGATTATTCTCTTTAATACAGGATATCCTAATATTTTTAGCTAGAAACAAACAAAAAAATAATAATATGTTAACTATTGATTAATTAGTTAACATATGTTAACATATAGACATAACATGTTAACATAAAAATATGAAAAATATAGATACTCAAAATAATAACTTTTTAACCGTAAAACAACTGGCAGATATTTTGGGGCTAAGTCGTATCGCTGTTTTTAATAAAATAAAAAAAGGCCAGCTTGTTGCGGAAAAAGTTGGCAAGACATATTTGATATCAAAAGATCAATTAGTTGGGATTATTGACAATAACCTTTCAGAGGAAGAAAAAATAAAGATAAAAAAAGGTGTTAGCAAGGTGATAAGGGATTATGGCGACACTTTGAGAATGCTAGGTCAAGAATAATATGGTAAAACCGATAACGTTAGAAAGAATTCAATATATAGCTTTTGCTCTAGCCAAAGATACTTTAGAATGGGATGAGCCGATTCCTCCTTTTGAGTCTCGTTTCCCTAATATTCTGGAAAGTTGCGCCGCTACCCCCTTCCAGAGATTTAATAAAAAATCTTTATATTCCGGGCTGATTGGCAAAGGCGCAATTTTGTTTTACTTATTAATAAAGAATCACCCTTTCCAAAATGGTAATAAACGAATCGCGGTTACTTCACTTTTAGTTTTTTTATATATAAATAATAAATGGCTAAAAGTGGATTCGAAAGAATTATATAATTTTTCAGTCTGGATTGCTCAAAGTCCGCCAAAACTAAAACAAGAAGTTACTAAAGCTATTGAAAAATTTGTAAAAACATACCTAGTCGATTTTAAGCCAACTCAAAATATATAAAATACCAAAAATGACTTAGCATTCGCTAAGTCATTTTTAATTTCGTAGTCCTAAAGTCTGAAATTTCTCAAAATTTTGATGAAATTGCTAGGGAAATTGAGCGGTGGGCGGAAGCTTTGGAATGGTATTGACAAATATTTGTAATTGTCTTAAAATAACTTGACCTCGTTCTTTAAACAATTTAAAATTGACTATATGGAAACTGAAAAGATTTATTTCACGAAAATTGGCTATAATCTTTATAATGAAAAGTTAAAAAGAGATAAAGATAAAATAGCGGAAATGTTGTCTCGCCTTGGTTATTTAGCAGAAGTTGGTGGCGATCAATATCATGATAACTTCTCGTACGAACAACAAACAATGGAGTTACGGATGTTGACAAAAAAAGTTGGAGTTGATGAAGACGTGTTAAAACAAGCCATTATTATTAATAGTGGTGGATATAGTGGCGGATTTGGAAAATCACAAGACACAATTTTTATAGGATCAACTATTGTTGTAAGATTCAATGGCGACGTTAAAACATGGGAAATTGTAGGTTATGGAGAGTCAGACCCAAAAAATTATAAGATAGCTTATAATACACCTCTCGGAACTGCTTTTATGGGAAAACATAAAGGTGAAAGTTTTAATTATGCCATGGGCTCTAAAGATATCTCCATTTCTATAATAAATATAAAATAATATGGGAACTATCAGAATAGGGGGTGTACATGGAGTGGGGAAGAGCACTCTTATCGAAAAAGCTCTAAAAATATCAGGTAAAAAAGCCCCTATTATAAAAGGAGCTGAAATAATGTCTGATTATTTAAAAAAATCGCCTGAAGAGTTCCCTTTTATTAGTAAGGAGGCCAGGAACGACGCACGTAAGTATATGTTGAAAAGCTAAGTGCAATTACTTACGGAATACGTGATGGGCATTTCTGTGTCTACTCAGAGCAGGGATATGAATTTCCCTCAGATGATCGAGAAAAAAATCATGTTTCAGTTGCCATTGTCATTATTTCCTCCCCATTAAGGATTTATTTTAGAAGAAAAAAAAGTTCCAGGAAAAGGCCGCTAAACATTCTTAAAATCATAGAACAGCAGAAATATGAAATTTTGGCCGCCGAGACGTATTCTGAAAAATTTGGGATAACTCTTTATAAGGTTAGGAATAACAATTTTAATAAAGCAGCTGCGATTTTATCAAGCATTTTTATTAATTATTTAAAATAACGGAACTTTTATCCGTTATTTTTTTTACAAAAAATGAGTTACATAAATTCAGATCAAATAAAGACGGCAATTCTCAATAAAAAGATTAATATTGATCCATATTTTGAAGAATTTCAGGGACCGAATTTATATTATTGTCATCTAGGCAATAGCTTTTTAATACCGAAGAAAATTAAAGAGCCGGCTGATCCCTTTAAAAATTCGGACAGATATTTTAAAAGAATAGAAAACTGTAGTAAAAGTATAATTATAAGACCAAAAGAATTTATATTGGCTGAAACCTTCGAGTTATTTTCTACGGGGAATGAATATATAATAAGATTATTTAATTCTAGTTCTTTGGCGAGATTGGGGATTTCTCACTGCGCGATTGGAATGATTAATCCCGGTTGCGGCCAGGATAAACCAATTAGATTAACTCTTGAACTGGTTAATAATTCTCCATTCCCAATTATTTTACAGCCTACAGTTATTTTAAATAATAAAATTAAAATATTAGGAACAGAAGTTTTGAAAATCGGTGTTTTAAAAATGAGTAAAAGTGTTGCTAAATCCTATAGTAGTTGGGGTATGTCTCTGTATGGCCAAGATGACAAGGTTAGTAATTCAAAAATGGATAAGAGATATAAAAATTTAAAAGAGTTATGTATTCCAAGTAAATCAATAATTTTCAAATAAAATGGAAAAGTATCCGTTGATAATAGAGAAAAACTATCTTGAGGATCCAAAAATTGTTTCTTCTGTTGAAAATATTTTAAAAAATAGAAGGGGGTATATCTTTAAAATTAAAAAAGGAGAGCCTGTTGTTTTTATTTTTTCGGGCGGGTTAGACTCGTCCGTAGCTCTCGACATGGTTTTAAGTAAATTAAAATGCCCCGTTTTTCCTCTTTATTTAGAGCGAGGCGCAAAGGCAGAGAAATATGAAAAAGAATCGGTGGAGTTTTTTGTTAAATTTTATAAGAAAAAATACCCCGGTCTTATGAACGATATTAAATATTGTAAAATAAATATTCCTCCGATAGAAATAAAAAAATTTATACCAAACGAGGAGCGATTAATACCTTAAACGAGAATATTGGTCACAATATGGTCACAATCGCAATTACGGAAGATAAGAAAATAGCCCTAGCCGTCCCTGTCAAACCAAGATTAATGCTGAAAACCCAATAAAAAACAGGCTTCTCGCCCGTCTCTTAACTCGTAGTCCCTAGGAGAATCGAACTCCTGTTACCAGGATGAGAACCTGGCGTCCTAACCGTTAGACGAAGGGACCATTTAACTATTTTTTGATCAGATTCTTATAACCGTTAATGAACTCGCCCGAGCTCATTATTTTTTTTCCGGCTAGCTGTAATTTTATTATAACCAGCGCGTTTTGTCCACACTGGATAAGCAGACGGGCGCCGTCTAAAAATAACTGGCCCGGCTTGGCTTTATTTATCCCCGCCGCCTCGTGTTCCACCGCGATTATTTTTAAAATTTCTCCGTTTATTTCCGTGTAAGTCCCGGGCCAAGGATTATAAGCCCTGATCATCCTTTCAATTTCCGCGGCATTTTTTTGAAAGTCAACGCGCCCGTCCTCTTTACTTAGCGTCTTAATATAACTGGCTTGAGAGTCGTCTTGCGCCCGTGGTTTTATCTTCCCGCCGATGAAACCAAGCAAGGTTGGAATAAGTAACTCCGCGCCTAATTCCGCCAGCCGGTCATGAACATCCTTTAAAGTTTCCGAACCGCTTAATTTTATCTTAGTTTGCCGTAAGATCGGGCCGGTGTCAAGGCCGGCTTCCATTTTCATTATCGTCATGCCGGTTTCCGTGTCGCCGTTTAAAATCGGCGCATTCAAACAGGCGGCGCCGCGATATTTCGGCAAAAGGGAAGCATGGACATTAATACAAGCGAAAGTCGGAATATCTAAAATTTCTTGAGGAATAATTTTCCCGTAAGCGATAACGGTTATCAGATCAGGTTTTAAATTTTTGATGGTGGCTGTTTCCGGACGGATTTTTTCCGGCTGAAAAATCGGCAGCCGGTATTTTAAAGCCAGCTCTTTTATCGGCGAAGGAGTTAATATCTGCTTGCGGCCGACCGGTTTATCGGGCTGGGTAAAAACGCCGACGACTTCAAACTCCGGCGCGGCCAATAGACGGCTTAATCCCGGCACGGCAAACTCGGGCGTGCCCATGAAAATAACGCGTATTTTTTTGTCGGGTCTGGCAATGGACATAAGGCGAAAATTAATGATATATTAAGAGGACACGATAATTAAGTGATAATTAAAGTGTTCTCAAGCGCGATAATTAGCGCTTTCTAAGCTGCGGTAATCATCGTTTTCAGAAGCCGCATCTTATATGTTATTAAACTTAATTTATGTTATTAAACTTAATTAATTGGGCATTGAATATCACGCAGGGGCTCGGGTATTTCGGAGTCGGTATTTTAATGGCGATTGAAAGCTCTTTTTTGCCATTTCCTTCGGAAATTGTAATCCCGCCGGCCGCTTATTTGGCTAGTCAAGGAAAGATGAATTTGGTTTTGGTTATTATCACCGGCGTTTTGGGCAGTCTGGCCGGAGCGGTGATTAATTATTTTTTGGCTTTATCTTTGGGGCGATTGGTTGTTTATAAATTAGCCAGTACGCGCTTCGCTCGTCTAATATTAATTACTCCGGAAAAAATTGAGCGGGCGGAAAAATATTTTCTTCTCAATTCCAAATCCGCCACTTTTTTCGGACGCCTTATTCCTGTCATTCGCCAGTTAATTTCTATTCCCGCCGGTTTTTGCCGCATGCCTTTCGGACGATTTTTGTTTTATACGGCTCTCGGCTCGTCTATCTGGGTGAGCATCTTAGCGGCCCTCGGCTATTTTATCGGCGCCAATCAAGTTTTGCTCCAGGAGTATTATCGAGAAATTTCTTGGGGTTTGCTCGCTCTCGGCGTTGTCTGGATAGCTTGGAAATTCCGAAAATGGCAACGAAACAAGAAAAACGGCGTGATGCCGAACATGCTTTAGATTGTCTTTACTCGACGCGCTTATCTTTAACGAGCTTATCAATGAATAAGATTCCGTCCAGATGGTCCAGTTCGTGCTGGATGATGCGCGACATTATTTTGTCGGCGCTTATTTTTTTAGCCCGACCCTTCTCATCTAGATAAGCGCAACTAACTTTTTTATGGCGCTCCACGCGTCCGTAAATTATTTCTCCCTTCTTATCAAGAACGGATAAGCAGCCCTCTTCTTCCGTTTCTCGCGCCCATGACCTTTTGGTTATTTTGGGATTTATCAGAAAATAGATCTTATTGTCATGATGGATGACGACGAGACGGATGTTTTGGCCGATTTGCGGCGCGGCTAGGCCGGCGCCATCTCTTTTTATCATCGTTTCCTTTATGTCCGCCAAAAGTTCTTGAAAATTTTGCCGGCCGATTTCTTCCGCACCGATGTTGCCGGAAATTTTTCGCAGGATCGGGTCAGGATTCGTTAATATTTGAAGTTGTTTGGGCATATGGTTACTTTTGATCGATAATCTTGAAAAAATATTTCCATTTCGCTCCGCTCCGGCATAATTCTTTGGTGTCATTAAGGGCGATTTCTATCTGTTGAGACGATTTTTCTTTACAGACTTTAAAGACCGCCCCTCGTTTAAAACCGGGGATGCCGAGATCGCAAATGACGCGCAGAGCCAAGTCCTGCCAAGGATAGGCCGGCGGTTTGATTGGTTTGACGCCCTGGCGATTTTTTAAGATATCTGAGAAGGAGTCCATAATTTAAAATTCACGGTCAAGTAGCCGATACCGAAGTCGGTTTGATAGGAAAGGATTTCCGGCTGCCACTTTGAGCCGCTGATGATTCCAAGAAGGATTAGTAAGGGGCGTAAGCCGCATTCGCCGGCGTCTTTAACCAGTTTGGCGTCCATTTTCAAAATATTAGCCGAAGCGGTGGTTAGATCACTGAGATATTCTATCAGCTTGTTATCAAACTTGGCACCCTTGGGTGAATAGCCTCCCGGAGATTTTTTTTTCAAACGGTGCGACAAGTCGCCTGAAGCGATCAGAGCGATATTTTTTTCATTGGACATTAAGACCGTTTTCAACCTTTCGCCGAAACGCCATTGGCTATCAAGACTAGCGTTATCGGCCGGGGAAATGATGATTATCTTTGCTTCCGGGCAAGCATCCTTTAGTAAATAAAGAGGAATGGCGCTGCCATAGTCTAAAGCGTTTTCGGAAATTAGTTGTAAAGGGAATTCCGGACGGAGCGCGTTCTTAATTTGATCGGCCAAAAAAGCGTCGCCGCTTAATACGGTTTTAGGAGGGATGAAGCCGAAGTCTTTCAGATTTATTTCCATTTCCGGAGCGACATTAAGGACAAAAGAATCGACCTGCGACGCGCTATGCGGAGATATGATTATGATAGTGTCAACCGAACCGGCCTTTAAGTCGTTTTTTATCTCTTCATAGGCCGCCACGGTTTTTGCCAAGAAACTATAATTAGCCCGGCCGATTTCCGGGATGAGTAGTGGAGAATGAGGAAGCAGAGCAACGGTTGTTAGCGCCATAAATTTAAGATTTTTAGGTATTTTTAGTATAGTATTATTTAGTATTTTAGGGAAGTTGACAAAAATAGTAAGTTATTGCGAAAAAGAAGACATCTTGAATTTAAAAAAGGTTTCCTTCGGAGGAGAAAACCTTTTGAAGTTCCTATTTATTAATACGTTCAGTTTATCGTATGGCTTCACCCATGTCGTAATTATATAAGAATTGTGACGAAACCGTGATGATGTTTTGGGGGTTATAATTTAATTTAGCGAAGATGGCATCATCGGTAAAGGGACGTTTTTTTCCGTTAGAAATCAAATAAATTGTCGGATAGGTGCTGGTCTTGACGAGAGCGCCTTCGTCTAAAAGTATCGGCGTGGTCGTGGCGTAAGCTTTCAATTGGGTTGTGGTTTTCGGAATTATTTTTTTGCCGACAAATTTAATATTTAATAAAACTTTATCGACTAAAGCGCGTGTACCATTTTCAACATAAAATATTTCTCCGGTTTTGGAATCTTGGAGTAAAGCGCCGGTTACATAAGTAGAAGTGGCGGTGATAGCTTTGCCAAGCGAATATCCGGCCAAATCGGCCACGGTCGCGGTCTCAATTTCTTCGAGGTTGAAGCCGATTTTTTTAAAAACGTCCAAACTGGCGAACGGCCGTTTTTCCTTGTCAACTAACAGGTAAATTGTTTTATCCGGAATTTGGACGAGAGAATAATTCGCGAATTTTATTTCGTCCCCGAGCGGGTAATTTTCTAAATCAGCGCCGGTGACCGTGACTATTTGTTCCGGCCGGAAACGGGAAACGAAGGCGGACCAATTCGTGAAGTGGCGTTTCTCTCCGCTCGCGATCAACCAGACTCGCGGGTCGCCTTCGGCTTTGATTATGGAACCGTCCGGATATAAGCGCGACACTTTCGGGAAATAAGTATTCCAGAGTTTATAGGTATTATAATTGCCATTGAAGACGTGCGGCGTGTAATTATATAAAGCGGCCGTCGCTTGGTTGGCCGGAGTCACGCTGACCATCTCCGGAGAAGTGACAATGCTATTGTAGTCGCCGTCGTTTATCGCTCTAGCCGTTGATTTTAAAATACTATATTTATCTTTGGCGATATAAGTCTGGCCGACTTTAAAGCCGTAATTTCCCGGTTCTTGCATATAAGCCAGGAATTGGAGCGCGGCGCTGTTAACTTGCTTGCCGAAACCTTTATAATAAGGATTGCAGACCCAGCTGTCCGGACAGCCATAGCCGGTCGCCCAGTCCAGATGATTTTGAGGCGGGGCGCTGTCGGTCACCAAGCTGGCTTCTTTCTGGAGCAGAACTAGAAGGAATTTCGGATTAATGGTCGTTATCTGCCGGCATTTGGATTTCTTTTCAGCTTCGGTCGGTCGGTCGCTTAAAGTTATCCCCTCGCAATCATAATTATTATGGGTCGCGTCATAAATTATTTCCGCGGCGCCCTTCATGTCGCCGTGAGTATTCAGAGTACTATAGTTAGCCAGATAACTTCCCTTGTTTTGGAGAAAATTTTGGATTTCCGTCAGCCCCATGGAACTATAATTAAGGATTTCGCTATCCTCCAGAATCCGGTTAGGATTAAAATTCAGGTCGATATTGGTCTGCGCTCGCGCCAATAACGGCAAAAGGCAGGCGATAAGCGCGCCTAAGCCTATTAAGTTTGTTTTGATGAATTTGGTATGTTTCATATTGTATCATTATAGTATAATTTTCCGTTTTCTCCAAAACTATTATCGTTCAAGAGCAATATTTACAAAAAATCCCGTGCGGACGGGATTTTTATGGGAATTTAATCTAATAGGCAGACATGGACCGGGGAATATGATTGAGCTGCTTTAATCTTTACCCATTAACTTTCATCACCACCGCTTCCTTCTCCCCCAAATCAATTTTAACCTTATCGCCTTCTTTGATTTTGCCTTCGATTATTTCCATCGCTAGTTCGTCTAAAATAATAGTTTGGATGATGCGCTTGAGCGGGCGGGCGCCGTAGGTGATGTCGTAGCCCTTTTTGGCCAGCATCTTTTTTATTTTCGGGCCGACTTTGACGCTGATATTTTTATTGCTTAAGCGTTTTTCAACTTTCAATAATTCCAGCTCAACGATTTTTTCTAGAGCTTCAGGGGTCAGACTCTGGAAGAGGACGATTTCATCGATGCGGTTCAAGAATTCCAGCTTGAAATGGTTTTTCAGGATTTTATCGATTTTTTCTTTCATTTCGGCGCCGCGCATCGCGGTCTCCTGTTTTTTGTCGCCGGTGTCGCTGAAGCCGATAGAATATTGCTTAATAATTTCATTGCCGAGGTTAGAAGTCATGATGACGATCGTGTTTTTGAAATTAATCACCCGGCCCTTGGAATCGGTGAGGCGGCCGTCATCTAATATCTGCAGGAGCATATTGAACATATCCGGATGGGCTTTTTCAATCTCGTCGAATAAGACGACGCTATAAGGATGGCGGCGGACCTTGTCGGTTAGCTGGCCGCCTTCGTCATAACCGATATAACCGGGAGGCGAGCCGATCAGCTTGGCGACGCTATGCTTCTCCATGAATTCGCTCATATCTAAGCGAATAAGAGCCTTCTCATCGTCAAACATGAAGCGAGCCAGTGTTTTCGCGAGTTCAGTCTTGCCGACGCCGGTCGGACCGACAAACAAGAAAGAGCCGATCGGTTTTTTTTCTTCATTGATGCCGGCGCGGCTGCGGCGCAGGGCGTTGGCGATGGCTTTAATCGCTTCTTCTTGGCCGACGACTTCTTCGGCCAGCTCTTTTTCGGCGCCGCTTAATTTTTTAATATCATCCTGAAGCATGCGATTGACCGGAATGCCGGTCCAGCGGGCGACGACTTTGGCGACATCTTCTTCATCCACCTCTTCTTTTAATATCCGCTGGCCTTTCTTTTGAATCTTAATCAATTCCTCTTGAAACTGCTTGACCTTATTTTCCAGTTCCGGAATCAAGCCGTATTTTATCTTGGCCACTTCGGTCAAATCGGCGCCTTGGCGCTGGGCGATTTCCGCTTTGATTTTTAATTCCTCGATTTCTTTTTTGGAATCGCGAATCTGGGAGATGATATTTTTTTCATTATTCCAATGCAGTTCCAATTGGTCGGCTTTTTCTTTCAATTTCGCCAGCTCGGCGTTAAGCGTCCGGAGTTTCGGCGATTTTTTGTCGGTCGTCATCAGTCCGGCTTTATTTAATTCTAATTGATTAATGCTTCTCTTTAATTGATCCAGCTCGTCCGGCATGGAATCTATTTCCATGCGCAAAGACGACGTCGCTTCGTCAATCAGGTCAACGGCCTTATCCGGCAGATAGCGGTCGCTGATATAACGGTTGGATAATTTGGCGGCGGCGATCAGGGCGTTATCGGTGATGCGGACGCCATGATGAACTTCATATTTTTCTTTTAAGCCGCGGAGCATGCTAATAGTGTCTTCAACGCTCGGTTCGTTCACGAGAATCGGCTGGAAACGGCGCTCCAGGGCCGCGTCGCGCTCAATATATTTTTGATATTCCTTAGTCGTGGTCGCCCCGATAGTGCGGAGTTCGCCGCGCGCTAAGGCCGGCTTTAACATATTAGAAGCGTCCATCGAGCCTTCCGAAGCGCCGGCGCCGATAATAGTATGCAGTTCATCGATGAATAAGATAGTGCGGCCGCTTTGCGACTTTACTTCTTTTAAGACGGCTTTAAGGCGGTCTTCAAATTCGCCGCGGAATTTGGCGCCCGCGACCAGCGCGCCTAAATCCAGAGTAATAATTTCTTTATTTTTTAAATTTTCCGGAACATCGCCGGCGATGATGCGCTGGGCCAGACCTTCGACAATCGCCGTCTTGCCGGTTCCGGCTTCACCGATGAGAACCGGATTGTTCTTGGTTCGGCGCAATAAGACTTGCATGATGCGGCGGATTTCCTGGTCGCGGCCGACGACCGGATCGAGTTTCTCCTGGCGCGCCAGTTCGGTCAGGTTAGTCGTATATTTTTCCAAGACTTTATATTTATTTTCCGGAAATTGGTCGGTAATGGTCTGCCCGGCGCGGAGTTCTTTTAAAATATTTTTAACGTTTTCGTATTCCACCTTAAAATTCAAAAGGATTTTTTGAGCCGGAGAGGGAATACCAATCAGCGCCAAGAAGATATGCTCGGTAGAAATAAATTCGTCGCTCATGCCGTCGGCTTCTTTTTGGGCGCGCTCCATGATCAAGGCAGTTTCGGCCGTACCGGAAACGGCTTGGATCGGACCGTTATTAGGATTGGTTTTTACGCGCGGCAGTTTTTTAATTTCCTTAATGACGTATTCCTCGATAATCTCCGGGTCTATTTTCATTTTTTCCAGAATCGGCTTGGTCAGGCTTTCGTTCTGTTCCAGCAGGGCCAGTAAGATGTGAAGCGCCTCAATATTCGCCTGGCCGTAAGTGGAGGCGATAATCTGGGAATTAATGATGGCTTCCTGCGATTTTTCCGTGAATTTATTGAACATATATGTATGGGTAATTTATAAGATTTAGCTTGATTAAATGTTTTATAAACATTTTATCTTTTAGCACTCTCATTATTAGAGTGCTAATCTAATCATAATATAAGGCCAGCCGCTTGTCAATTATGTTCGTGGACTTGTACATTCCAACCAAATTATTGTCAACAAAATCTGAAACATGCTATTATATTAGAGTGAAAAGCCTTTTTTATTAAGAATATTCTTATTTTTAATTTTTCATGTT
>CAZJSQ010000002.1:0-25341 GCA_964548885.1 uncultured Gammaproteobacteria bacterium | reverse complement strand
TTAGAGTGAAAAGCCTTTTTTATTAAGAATATTCTTATTTTTAATTTTTCATGTTAAACCATAATTTCTTAACCTACTCCGGCAAGGTTATTCTTCAAATCTTTGGGGAAATTTTGTATTTTCCAGTCTGGTGGTATAGCGTCGGCTTCGCTCGGGCGGCGAAAAGTGTTTTCCGTTTTTGGCGGGCGCGAGAAGCGTCTTTGGGATTTAGCGTCTGGTTAAAAAATATTTTTGTGCCGATGTACGGCCAGCGCGATTTGGCCGGCCGCGTCATCAGTTTCGTCATGCGCCTGGTCCAGATAATCTTTCGGGGCGTTGTTTTATTATTCTGGCTCGGTTTGGTCTTGGTTGCTTTAATCATTTGGCTGATCTTTCCGATTTTGCTATTTTTGGGATTGGCTTTTCAGCTGGCGAATTAATGAATAAATAAAATATGGCGGAAGAAAAAATAATTTTTACCGAAGAGCAGAATGATGGCGGCCGCGGCGCCTGGTTTTTAGGGCGTTTCTTGTTTTGGGGAAGCGCGCTCCGTCGCTCGGTCATCGGTCTGGGAAGAACCAGAGCCAAGATTAACCGCCTCCTGATATTTTTCGTCTGGTTGATAGTCTTCGCCGGTTGGGGCGCTTTCGGCGGTTGGGTCTTTAATAACCAAGCTTCCTTAATCGCCAAGCCGATAACCCTGCTTTTCTTTTGGCGAGAATTCGATCCGCTCATTTTCATTTTCTTGATATCCTTATGGTTTGATTTATTTCTGATTTATTGCGGCAGCCAAGCGAAAGCGGCGTTAAGCAAGATAAACTATCGCTTGTTTGACGTGGGTAAGCCCAAACTCGGCCGCGGACAGAAAAAATATAATGTCGCCGTCGCTTATTCTCGCGCGAGCTGGCGGGCGGTGGAAGACGCTTATCTTCTGGCCGTGAAGTTGGGCCAGAGTCAAGTTGAGATCATTCATCTTTTTCGGGTCCTCTTAAAAACTAAAGAGATTCAGAATCTTTTTATCCGTTTGGATGTTGACGCGAAAAGATTAGTGGAACTGGTTGACCGTCGTCTCGTCAAGTCGCTGGACGCTAAAACTAAGGGCCGGATTGTTCTCGCGCCGGCGCTCCAGGAAGTTCTAGTGTCTGCTTTTACCGACGCTTATAGCTTGCGTCAGCCGAGTGTTGATTTATTGAATATCGTTCAATTCTGCTATGAACGCGATCCGTTTTTGGCGGAAATACTTTATGAACTGGAAATCGATAAGGACAAGATTATCAACACCGTCGCCTGGTTCCGCGTCAATCGCCGCTTGGTCGAGAATTATCGCGGTTATCGCCGTTCGGCGATTTTTAAGCCGGGCAGTAATATGAACCGCGCTTATACGGCGATCGCGACTCCGACTTTAGATCATTTTTCTCATGACCTGACCATTCAGGCGAAATACGGCGCTTTAAATATTTGCGTCGGCCGGGATAAAGAAATAAACGACATCTTTGAAGCGTTCACGGGCGGACACAACGGCGTGCTTCTGGTCGGTTCGGTCGGAGTCGGCAAGAGTACGATTATCGGCGGTTTGGCTCAGCTGATGGTGGCGGAAAATGTGCCTAAATTCTTAAAAGATAAACGTTTAGTGGAGCTTGACGTTTCGCGCTTAGTCGCCGGCGCCGACGCGTCCCTCGCCGAAGAGCGGCTGCTTACGAGTCTAAATGAAATTAACCGTTCGGCCAATATCATTCTCTATATAGATAACATCGAGAATCTCATCGGTATCAGCTCCGGCAGTAAAGAGAGCTTGGATTTGTCGGAGGTCTTAGCGGAAGCTATCAGCCGAAAAAATTTATATTGCCTGGCGTCGGCGACGACGGAAAATTACGCTCGCCACATCGAGAATAAGGCAATCGGCAATATCATGACGACCATTGCCGTTAAGGAACCGGAAATTAATCTGGCTATTCAGATATTGGAAAGCAAAGTCGGATTCTTGGAAGCTAAATATGATACCTATATCGTTTATAGCGCTATCGAGCAGGCGGTTATCATGTCTTCCCGTTATTTGCATGATAAGTTCTTGCCGCTGAAAGCGATCGACCTTTTGGAGAAAGCGGCGATTCTCACCGCCAAGAAAACGCCGGATAAGCCGGAGTCGTCTTTTTGCGGCCGCGAGGCCATAGCTCAAGCCATCAGTGCGTTGACCGGCATCCCGGTCAGTCGAGTCACAGTTTCAGAAAGTCAAAAATTATTGAATTTAGAAAATGAAATTCATCAGCGTTTAGTCGATCAGGCTGAGGCGGTCAGAGCCGTGGCGGCGAGTTTGCGCCGCGCCCGCGCCGAAATGAAAGACAGCCGGCGACCGATTGCCAGCTTTCTGTTTCTCGGTCCGACCGGCGTCGGCAAGACCGAACTGGCGAAAACAGTCAGCCAGGTTTATTTCGGCGACGAGGATTATCTTGTCCGTCTGGATATGAGCGAATACCAGTCCGCCGACAGCATTAGAAAGATGATCGGCGATGTGGATGGAACGCTCGGCTATTTGACGGAAGCGGTGCGTAAGAAACCGTTCGCCCTGATATTATTGGATGAAGTTGAAAAGGCCAACCCGGATATCTTAAATTTATTGCTCCAGCTTCTAGACGATGGCCGCTTGACCGACGGCCAGGGCCGAACAATCAATTTTTCCGAATCTATTATCATCGCGACCTCTAACATCGGCGCGGTCTTTATCCAGGATCAGATAAAAGCTCAGACTCCGATAAATATCATCAAACAGGATCTGATCGATAATCAGCTCAATAAGTACTTGCGGCCGGAACTTATCAATCGTTTTGACGGCATTATCGTCTTCAAGCCTTTAAGCGAAGAAGATACGGTGGCGATCACGACCTTGATGCTGAAGAAAATAAAAAAGAAGTTGGCGCTCAAAGGAATCGGCTTGAAAGCGGATAAGGACGGTGTGGCCCTTTTGGCGCACGAAGGCTATGATCCGAAATTCGGCGCCCGTCCGCTCCGGCGCCTGCTTCAAGATAAAATTGAGGATAATATCGCCAATAAGATTTTAGCCGGGCAGTTGAAGCGCCGCGACACGATTATCATAAATAGCCGCGCCGCTATCGAAGTTGAGCCGGCGGCGGAATTATAAAGGGCGCGTTTCCCGGCGACCGGATAGAGTCTCCACTTTCCGGGCAGAACCTTCATTTATATGTTTTATTTTTATATTTTTCTCTTAGCTCTTATTTTAACGGCCGGCTTAACGCTCCTGGTTAAGCGGGTCGCTTTTTCTTTTAAGATAGTGGACAATCCGGATAAAAGAGGAGAGGGCGGCCGGAAAATCCATACTCGGCCGGTACCGCTCTTAGGCGGCCTGGCCATTTTCGGCGCTTATTTTTTTATTTTATTCTTGAACTCCGGCTATTTCTTGTCTGGAAATCTTAAATTATCGCATCTCGTCGGTTTTTTTGCGGGCGCGCTCTTAATTATGATTGGTGGCATTTTAGACGATAAATATAATCTGAAACCGCGGCTGCAAATCATTTTTCCCTTGCTGGCAATCGTCGCCGTTATTTTGGGCGGCGTGGAAATCGCCAAAATAACCAATCCCTTCGGTTCTTATTTTAATTTGAGCGCTCTGGCTCTCGTCTCCCCTCTTCTAATCGGTCTGTGGCTCTTAGGTATGATGTATACGACTAAACTGCTGGACGGGGTTGACGGTTTAGTGACCGGAGTGAGCGGTGTCGGCGGTCTGATTATTTTTTTGTTTACGCTGACGACCCGCTATTACCAGCCGGACATCGCTTTGGCCGCTATTCTTTTAGTCGGGGCTTGCGGCGGTTTCTTGATTTTTAATTGGTATCCGGCCAAGATTTTTTTAGGCGAAGGCGGGTCGCTGCTCTTGGGTTATATTCTGGGAGTGCTGGCGATTATTTCCGGAGGAAAAATCGCCATCGCCTTGCTCGTTATGGGCATTCCTATCCTTGATGTCGCTTGGACTATAATCCGCCGCGTCTTCCAAGGCCAGAACCCGTTTAAATTCGCCGATCAGAAACATTTGCATCATCGCTTGCTGGCGCTGGGAATCGGCCAGCGCCGGACGGTCTTGGTATTTTATGTTTTGTCGCTTATGTTCGGACTGAGCGGTTTATTTTTACAAAGCCGCGGTAAGTTCTGGGCGCTTATCGGTTTAGTCGGCGTCATGATGCTTTTTGTCATCGGTTTTTGGTTTTTAGACCGCCGCCCGGGGAAAATAAAAAAACCGGTAAATTCATTATGAAAAAATTGCTTTTACAAATTTGCTGCGCGCCTTGCGGCACTTATATCAGCCGCGAGCGGTTGGCGCCGCATTACGACCTGACCTGGTATTTTTGTAATCCCAATCTTGTTTCCCAAGAGGAATACGATAAGCGCTTGGCTATGGTTGAATTGATGGCGGTCAAATTTAGTTTTCCTCTCCTGGTCGAACCTTATAATCATGAAGCGTGGCGAGAAATAGCTTGCGTCCGCGCCGGCGACCCGGAACGGGGCGAACGTTGCCGCTTTTGCTACCGCGACCGTCTGACTAAGACCGCTTGTCTGGCGAAAGAGAAAGGTTTTGATATTTTTTCGACGACGCTTTTAGTCAGTCCGTATAAGGACGTCGCGGCGATAAGAGGAATAGGCCGAGAATTGGAAGAGATGAGCGAGGTCGCTTTTTTGGATATGGATTTTCAAGCTGATGACGGTTATCGCCGCAGCCAGGAGCTGGCGAAAGAGCTTGGCCTCTACCGGCAAAAATTTTGCGGTTGTGAGTATTCTTTAGATCAGGTTTCCTCTAAACAATAAGCCGAAGAGTTCAACGCGAATAAGCCGAAGAGTTCAACGCGGCCACGCGTCTTCACGATATGGCTTTAAAAACTTCAAAATTATTTTTTCTCTCCTCTCTGGTATTGTTTATGGCGGTTTTTTTATGTTTAGGGATAGGAGCGGCGCAAGCGGCCGATTTAGGCCCTAATTCCAATTCAAATCCTGGTTCTAATCCGAGTCCTGATTCCGACGGCGACGGCTATAGCGACGAACAGGAATTAAAGAGCGGCTATTCGCCCGTTAATCCGGCGAAAGTGAAAATAGATAAAAGCGACATGGATAAAGACGGTTTAAGCGACTACTGGGAATTAAAATTTCAGACCGATCCGCTTAACGCCGATTCCGACGGCGACGGTTATAAAGACGGAGTCGAAATAGACTTCGGCTTTAATCCCTTATCAAGCTCCACCGTAAAGTTGGCGCAGAAAATTGAAATTAATTTAAAAACCCAGAGACTGGTTTATTTTGTCGGCGGCCAGCCCTGGAAAGAATTTTCGGTTTCAACCGGCAAAGCGAGCATGCCGACGCCGAAAGGGAATTTTCGGGTTTTTAATAAGGCCAAAAAGGCTTGGTCAAGCGCCTATAAATTATGGATGCCTTATTGGCTGGGGTTAGACCGCGGTCAATTCGGGATTCATGAACTGCCTCTTTGGCCGAACGGTTATCGCGAAGGCGAGAATCATTTGGGTACGCCGGTTTCGCACGGCTGTATCCGTCTCGGTATCGGTTCGGCCCAATATCTATATGATAGGGTGAGTAAGGGGACCGAGGTGATAATTAAATAATCCCCCATGTTTTTAAATAATCCAGTTATCTTTAAGTTATCCGGCCGCTCTTTAAGTCGATACCCATCGGCTTTTGTTTTTTTGACGCCTAAATGATATAATTATCTTAGTTAGGTTAACGCTAATCTTTTTGTTTTATGTCAAAAAAAACTTTTTTATTATCTTGCTTCTTACTATTTCTAGCCGCCGCGCTTAGCGCCTGCACCCTGCCTTGGAAAAAGCCGGTCGCGCCCGACGTTACTCCCGTGGTTGAACAAACAGAAGCGGCGACGACCACGGAAGCGAGCGCTTCCACCGGAACCAGCAAGCTTAAGAAATTTAATAATTATGACGAATTAGCGGAATTTTTAGCGGCTAACAATAATCCGACCGCCGACCTTACTCGAGTTTCCGCCGGGTTTTTAAAGTCCGAAATGATGGCGCAGAGCGCGGCCGTTTCCGATAGCGGCTCTCAATCGAATAACAGCTCTCAGCCCAATAATTCTTTGGATTATTCGACGACGAACAACCAAGTCGCCGGAGTTGATGAAGCCGATATTATCAAGACGGACGGACATTATATTTACGCGCTGGTCAGGAATGAATTATCGGTGATTAACGCCAGTCCGGCCGCCGAAGCCAAAGTCGTCAGTAAAATCGTTTTTAAATCCCGGCCGCAAGATATCTTTATCAACGGCAACTTTTTAGCGGTTTTCGGCGGTGATAACCAGATATATGCTCAAGAGATATATCAGAGTTTCCGGCGTCAGAACGCTTACACTTTTTTCAAAGTCTTTGATATCAGCGATCCGGCCAATCCGAAACAGGTCCGCGATCTGGATTTTGAAGGCTCTTACCGCGACGCCCGCCTCGTCGGCGATTATGTTTATTTTATAACCGATACTTATAATAATTATATCGCCGGCGAACCGCTCGTGCCGCGGGTTCTTGATAGCGGGCAAGCTTTATCTTCAACCTGCGAAGCCGGCGGAAAGTGTTTCGCGCCCGCTGTTTATTATTTTGATATCGCTTACGATTCTTATAATTTCACTAACATTACGGCGATAAATATAAAAAACAACGACGAGGTTATTAGCGGGCAGGCCTATCTTTTAAATAGCGGACAAAATCTCTATGTTTCCCAAGATAATATTTACATCACTTATACCCAGTATCTCAATGAATATGATTTGGAACAGGACGTCAAGCGGGAATTAATCTATCCGCTTTTAAGCGCCGAAGTTCAGGATAAGATCAGTAAGATTGAGGCGACGCCGAGCTTCATCCTTAACAACCAAGAGAAAAAAACCAAGGCGGCGCAGTATCTTGACCGTTATTTTAATTCTTTAGATTCCGCCGCCCAGACCGCTTTAAGCGCGGAGATCGATACGAAACTGGCGGAGAAAATCAGCGAGAAAATCAAAGACATGGAGAAAACCATTATCCACAAAATCGGTATCAGCGGCGGCCAGATAGAATATCGCGCTCTGGGGGAAGTGAGCGGTCAAGTCTTGAATCAGTTTTCCATGGACGAGAACAATAATTATTTTCGAATCGCGACGACGCGCAGCCAATATTCTTCGCGGCTCGGCGATTCGTCCGCCGATTCTTATAGCAGTATTTACGTGCTTGATTCTAACTTACAAACGGTCGGTAAATTAGAAAATCTGGCGACGACGGAAAAAATTTATGCCGCTCGTTTTATCGGCAGCCGCGTTTATTTGGTGACTTTCAAGCAGACCGACCCCTTATTCGTCATCAGCTTGAATGATCCGACCAAGCCGACGGTGCTCGGCGCCATTAAGATTCCGGGTTTTTCCAATTATCTTCATCCCGCCGATAAGGACGGGACAAAACTGATCGGTCTTGGTCGCGAGACGGAGGAAACCACCGCCGGCAACGTCACAGTCAAGGGGCTGAAATTATCTTTATTCGATTTCAGCGACCCGACTAAACCCAAGGAATTGGACAGTTATATTTTGGGCGGCGGTAGCAGCGACTCTATCGCCCTTTATGACCATAAGGCTTTCTTATATTCCGCCGCTAAGAATTTATTGGTCATTCCGGCGGCGCTGCGTGATTCTAACAACCGCTTGGATTTCGCGGGAGCGCTCGTCTTTACGCTGAAAGACAACGCCTTCACTTTACTGGGCAAGATAGACCATTCCGCCGGCGGCCACTACAGCACGACCGATTATTGGGACGGTTACAGTTATTATGACAACACCGCCAAGCGCAGTCTCTATATTAATGACGCTCTCTTCACTTTTTCCAATAAGTTTTTGAAAATCAATAGTTTGACCGATTTGGCCGAAATCAAAAGTTTGGAACTCTCGGCCGGCGGAGATGATTATATTATTACTCCGATGCCGGAAGCGAGCGCCGCTCCGTCGTCCGGCAGCGCTTCGTCAGCCGGCGGTACTTCGTCGATTGAAAGCGCCTTACCGGACGCTTTGCCCGGAGATTCTTCGACTCCGGCCGAATTCCCGCCCGCTTTGCCCGGAGCTTCTTCGACTCCGGCCGAATTCCCGCCCGCTTTGACAGTCCCCGGGGCGACGACAACCGCGTCCAGTACCCCCTAATTAATTTGTTTTTTATTCAGTTATGAAATATAAAAGATTAATTCCCCTGATTGTTCCTTTATTAATCTGGATTTCCGGCCAGTTATTTTTGCGTTGGTCGGGCTTATTTTATTCCGTTTTGGCTCTGGGCGCTTTGGTAATAATATTAAGCGTCAAATATCTGGCGGGTCGCGAACGGTCCGATTGGCCGCTTCTGGCGATCGCGCCAATTTTATTCTTCCTGAATTTTTCTGGCTACATCGCGATTATCATCGGAAGTTTCTGGGTTCAGCTGCTTTTAATCCTGATCGCCTGGTTCTTGTTCGTGTATTTGAAGAATTTATATTATTACTTTACCCGCAAGGAATCAGAATCCTTTTTTGAAAATAAATTAGATAATCTTCTTATCGCCAGCGGTTTCTTATCCGTTTTTGCCGCCGCGACCGTCCTTTTCAGTTTGCCGATATTCATCGCTTGGCCGATTTGGGCGACGGTTTTAATCCTCGCGGCGATAATCTGGCTTTTATTTATCCAATTTATGCCGCTGAAAAAGATTAGGCCGGAGCAAGCTAAAGTCTTGATACTCATCAGTGTTTTGGGATTGACGGAATTAGCCTGGGGCTTGTCTCTATTACCGCTCAAGTTCCATCTGCTCGGTTTATTTTTGGCTATCAGTTACTATTTAGCCTTGTCTATCATTCGTTTGCATCTGCGCGGCGCTTTGAATCGTCGAGTTTTAAAATTGCCGCTTATTCTCAGCGCGATCGCTTTCATATTATTATTTCTGACGGCTCGCTGGTTTTAACCCGGTCAGTCCCGACGGCCAGCCGGTTTTAATCCATAAATAATTTTTAAAATATGTCCAACCAAGCCAAGACCGGTCAAACAACGGTCGATACTGTTAAACAATCAAAGCCCAGCGCCAGATTCTGGTTAATAGTTTCCGTGGCGCTCGTTTGCGGTTTAGCCGCCGGAATCTTGGGAGAAGCTTTGACAAGAATTTACATTTTTAAAGATTATGGCGTTTCGTCATTTTCGGGAGAATTAAATCTATCCGGTCTGAACACGTCCAATTCCGGCTTAGTTATCCGCGACGCCAAGAAAGTGGTCGTTAATCAAGACGTTAAGATCGCCGAAACGGTCGCCGGTATCCGGCCGGTGCTGGCCAGCGTCTTTAAGGAAATCTCCGCCGCTTCTTCGGCCGCCGGCTATTATAACCTGGAAGACCCGCTCTTTGTCGGCTTAATTATCACCACTGACGGTTGGGTGGCGGCGATGGCGCCTGACGATCTGAAAGCTGATTTTAAATTTAAGAATTATGTCGTGATTACCGGCGATCGCCAGATTTACAAAATAGATGAGTTGGCCGCCCTGAAAAATCTGCCGGGCGAACCTTTGATTTTTCATTTGGCCGGCGCCAATAATTTATCGGTCAAAAAAAATGTCGCTCGGGCCGAGCTGTCGCTGGGTGAAAGCTTATTGGTCATTAATAATTTAACTTCGGTCCGGCCGGTGACCCTGACGGCTCTGTCCAGAACTTCCGTCGTCGCCAGCAGTGATACGGCCAGCGCCCGTTTAAAGTTAAACAATGAGGGCGACGACAACTTGAAAAATTCTTTCGTTTTTAATTTATCCGGCAATCTGGTCGCGCTCGTCGCCGGTGACGCGGCGGTTATCCCGGCGTTTTCTTTTAATTCCGCTTGGTCCAGCTTATCGCAGAAAAACCGGATATTGCCGCCTTATTTAGGCGTCAACTATTTGGATTTAGCCAGGATTAAAACCAGTCTTGTTCCCCTGAGTAAAGGCGCTTGGCTATATCCCGCCGCCAGTCAGCCGGCGGTAATCAAGGGCAGTCCGGCGGAATCAGGCGGATTAAAATCCGGTGACGTGATTACCTGGGTCAATAATATCGAAATAGACGCGAATAATGATCTGGCCGATTTATTGGCTAATTATAAAGCCGGCGATAAGATTACCTTGACTTATGTTCGCGCCGGCGCGGAAAAGGAAGTGGAGCTGAAATTAGGAGAGATGAAATAATATGAAAATAAATTCGCTCAAAAAAATAAAAAATTTGAAAGGCAAAACGGTTTTTTTGCGGGTCGATTTTAATGTGCCCCTTAAGGACGGGGTAATAAAAGAAGATTATCGGATAAGATCCGGCCTCGAAACCATTAATTTTTTATTAGCTAAAGGCGCGCGATTAGTCATCGCTTCGCATTTAGGCGAGCCGAAAGGGCGTGAAGCCGTTTTTTCGCTTAAGCCGGTGGCCGCACGCCTGAAAACCTTATTGAAGCGTCCGGTAAAGTTTCTGTCCGAAGCCGTCAGTCCGAAAACCACGGCCGCAGTTAAAACCTTGAAGCCGGGGGAAATGGTGATGCTTGAAAATTTGCGTTTCAACGCGGGCGAGTATAAGAATGATGATAAATTCGCGGCGAGCTTGGCGGTTTTGGCCGATATCTACGTTAATGACGCTTTTGCCGTCTGTCATCGCGATCAAGCCTCTATAGCCGCCATCAAAAAGTATCTGCCGTCTTACGCCGGTTTATTGTTGGAAAAAGAAATATTGGCGCTTAATAAAATCTTAAAACCGACCAAGCCGCTCGTCGTTATTATGGGCGGAGCCAAGATAAAGACGAAAGCGCCTTTGATTTCTAAATTGTATCCGGCCGCCAGCCAAATTCTTATCGGCGGCGCCTTGGCCAATAATTTTTTTAAATTTCAGGGTCTGGAAATCGGCAAGTCAATGATTGACGAAGATAGCGCTCCTGATATCAAAAAGTTTTTTAAAAGCAAAAAATTAGTCCCTAAAATAATTTTGCCCCGTGACGTTGTCGTTAAGACTAAAGATGGCCGAGCGCAAGTCGTCGCGCCATCCGCCGTCAAAGCCAGCGACACGATTTTAGACATCGGCCCGGCTTCTATCAGCGATTTTGCCGCTTATATCAAGAAAGCGAACACCTTAGTCTGGAACGGCCCCTTGGGAAAGTTTGAAGAAGCGAGCTTTAAGCACGGAACCCTCGCGATCGCTTATTTAATAGCGGCTCGTTCTTCCGGCCTGGCTTATGGAGTTGTCGGCGGCGGGGAAACGGTGGCCGCGCTTAATCTGACGAAGATGTCCGGATATGTCGATTGGGTATCGACGGCCGGCGGGGCGATGTTAACTTATCTCGGCGGCGGGAAATTACCGGGGCTCAGTAAAATAGTCCGAGCTTGATAAAATAGTGTAAACTCGGCGGTAAAAGTTCAAGATAAATAATTTAAGCTTAATCCCAATTATTATTTTTTTAATCATATGGCAACCATAAAAAATATTACGGCTCGAGAAATTCTGGACGCGCGCGGCGTGCCGACCTTGGAGGCAAAAGTCGTGTTAGCTAACGGCTTGAGCGCGACGGCGAGCGTGCCGAGTGGGGCTGTCAGCGCTCAATATGGAGCGGTGGATTTGCGCGACGGCGATCTGAAACGTTACCGGGGGAACGGGGTTCTGAAGGCCGCCGGCAAGGTTAAGGAGATTATCGCCCCGGCTCTCATCGGCCAGAAAATAAACGAACAGGCCAAGATCGATAAAATTTTAATTGAGCTCGACGGCACCAAAAATAAAAAGAATTTAGGAGCGAATTCGACTCTCGCCGTCTCAATGGCTTGCGCGCGGGCGGCGGCCTTGGATAACAAGCAAGAATTATTCGCTTATCTCGGCCAGACTTTTTCTTTTTCGACGCCGAAAATCCCGACACCGCTTTTTAATATTTTCAACGGCGGCAAGCACGCCGATACCAATCTTGATTTTCAGGAATTTCTGATTATTCCGAAAGCGGAGAATATCGCGGAGATGGTCAGGCAGGGAGCGGAAATCTGTTATGAACTGGGGCAAGTCTTACGTGAATCGGGTTATGATACCGATACCGGCGAACTGGGCGGCTACGCGCCGGATCTGGATTCGACGATTGAAGCTTTAGAGCTGATAATGGCGGCGGCGGTAAGAGCCGGCTATAAGCCCGGAGAAAATGTCCATTTGGGGATAGATATCGGGTCTTCAGTCTTGTATGATAAAGAGCAGGGAAAATATATTTTTCCGCTTGACCAGGCTTTTTTCAGTTCCGCCAGTCTGGTCGGCCTATATAACGAATGGCTGAAGAAATACCCGATCGTTTATCTTGAAGACGGTTTAGCCGAAGATGACTGGGCGACTTGGCGGGAATTGACCGCGGAGCTGGGAAAGAAGATTATGATTGCCGGCGATGAATTATTCAAGACCAGCAGCGACCGCTTACGCCAAGGATTAAAAGAGAAAGCCGCTAACACTATTTTAATAAAACCGAATCAGGCCGGCACCTTGACGGAGACGGTTGAATGCGTCAAGCTGGCTCAGAAGCACGGCTATCGAGTGGTTGTTTCGCAGCGCAGCGGGGAAACTACGGATGATTTCTTGGCCGATCTGGCCGTCGCTTGCGGCGCCGATTATTTAAAAGCCGGATCGCTCAATCGCGGCGAACGCCTGGCTAAGTACAACCGTTTGCTGGCGATCGCCGAAATTATTAAATAATTTATGATAGTTCTATTGCTACTGGGCGGTTGGGGCGTAGCGCCGGCCGGCGAGACTAACGCGATAACGGCCGCGAAGACCCCGACTTTTTTAAATTTAATAAAAGAATACCCGGTCGCGCTGCTTAATCCCGGCGACAAGAGCTTGAACGCCCGCTATTTGACTTTAGGAAGCGGCCGGGAAATCGCCGCTGAGAACATTGAACCGGAAATAACTTTATCGGCCGTCATTTCCGCCGCCGGTTTGAAGCAGACCAAGATCGCGGAAACGGAAATGTTTGCCGCCTTGACTCATTTTTTTAACGGCCATCGTGAAGACAGATTGCCCGGAGAAGATTGGAAAATAATTTCTTCCACAATCGGATCAAAAAAAGCCAAGTTGAGCTTGACTTTGAGTCGGACCGTCCACGAGATAATTAAGACCATCGGTTCCGAGGAAGCGCCTTCTTTTTTGGCGGCGGCGATTCCGTACTTGGATTTGACGGCGGCCGGCGGAGATTTTTCCGAAAACAAGAAAGCGGTTGAGACTGTCGATAGAGTCTTAAAAGATATCTTTTTGGCCGTGAGCGCCAAGAACGGCCTTCTGATAATCACGGCGGCCGGCGGTAACATGGAAGAAACGAGAAATTTAGTGACCGACTTGCCGGATGTCAGTCTAACCGTTAATCCGGTGCCGCTTATAATCGTCGGTTCGGAATTCAAAGGCAAGACTATCGGCTTGGCCGATCCCTTGGCCAGCGATTTAAGCTCGCTGACTCCGGCCGGAACTTTGGCGGATTTAGCGCCGACGATTTTAAAGATAATGAAATTGGACAAGCCGGCGGAGATGACCGGTAAGAGTCTGATTTAAATTAGCCGATTATAAAGAAACCGATCAGGCTGGTAATTACCCCCACTAAACCGCCAATCAAGACTTGGAGCGGAGTATGTCCGATGTGTTCCAAAAGTTTCGGATAATAATTATCCAAGAATTCGTCTTCTTTCAGATCTTTAACGAGGATGTTCAGAGTCTTGCCGTGCTGGCCGAGATAATTTCTTAAGCCGATGGCGTCGACGATAACAATCGTCGCGAAAACGAAAGCGACGGCGAATTCCGCAGAGGCGAGGCCTCTTTCCAAGGCGAGGATAGTGACGAGAGCGACGACGACCGCGGTATGTCCGGAAGGCATATCCGAATAAGCGAAAATGTCGCGCCAGGTCATTTTATGCTTAAAGGAACGCAAGAAAACTTTAGTTCCTTGGGCGAGGATGAACGCGACTATCAGGCAGATAAGATAAATATACATATTTAGGGCGTGTGAATTAGTTAGACGTAGAGATTTCTAAATTATTAGACTCATATAATCGTCATCAGCCGATTATTTTTTTAAATTAAGGATTATTTTAGACGTCCAGATTTTAGACGTCCAGATTTTCTACTTTTTTGGCGTGCGTCTGGATGAAGTTTTTGCGCGGAGCGACATTATCGCCCATGAGCATGTCAAAAATTTGGTCGGCCTTAGCCGCGTCTTCAACAGTTACTTGCTTAATGATGCGGCGCTCCGGATCCATGGTAGTTTCCCATAGCTGGCCGGGATTCATTTCTCCTAAACCTTTATAGCGCTGGATGGTTATTTTGGTGGACTTTTTCTTATCTTCGGGTTCGGCGCCTTTTTTCTTTTGAGCGCCAGTTTCTGCGGTTTCCGCTTCTTCGGTTTCAATACTCACGGTTTCACCCTCGTCATCGCCCACGCCGATTTCAATCGCCTCTTGCAAATTTCCGCCCATTTCCACGATCAGCTTATCTTTTTCTTCATCGCTGTAAGCATAATTAACACTGGCGCCTTTTTTAAGTTGATACAAAGGCGGTTGGGCGATATACATATGGCCGCCTGAAACCAGCGGAGCGAAATGGCGGAAAAATAAAGTCAAAAGCAGGGTCCGGATATGAGCGCCGTCGACGTCGGCATCGGTCATGATAATGACGCGGTGATAGCGGAGTTTTTCCAGATCGAATTGGTCGTCAATATTAGTGCCTAAAGCAATTACCAGATTCTTGATTTCATTATTAGCCAGCATTTTATCCAAACGGGCGCGCTCTACGTTTAAGATTTTTCCGCGTAAGGGCAAAATAGCCTGAAATTTGCGGTTACGGCCTTGTTTGGCGCTGTTATGGACAAAGACGCCGGCGGCTAAGGCGAAGTTGTGCGTACCGGGAACTTCAAGGTCATAAACGTCGACTTTTTTGGTTAAAGGAATAATTTTTTTGATTTTATGGTTATAATGTTGCACGGCTTCCAGCATTCTGGTCGCGTCGGCCGCGAAAAATCGTTCGGTGAAAGTTGGAAGTTTCAGCAGATTATTGTTTCTTTTTTCAGTTCGAATAGTTTCATACCAAGCCAACGTGCCATATTGATCCCATAATTTTTTTAGGGTCGCGATGGTGTGGCGGTAATAAGTTTGGTTATAGGCGACTTTTCTTTGCCGGCGGAAATCTGCCGTCCATTGTTTTTTAGTGGTCAGCGCTCGCCAGGCCAACAGGTCTTGGTTGGCCCATTCATTTTTAGCTTTTTCATAAAGAGACTTTTTCGCTTCCGGGTGTTCGGAAAAATATTTTTCAACCCGCGCCGCCTGTTTAGCTCGGTTGAGCTCGCTCGCCCAGTATTCTTTTTGGGCGTCGTTTAAGAGTTTGTTATTTTTTTCCCGGTATTCAGAGTTAGTCTTATAGAAATCAAGGAATTTTTCAGCCATGAATTTTTTATACTCTTGGCTTTCCCATTGTTTTTTCGCTCTTCGGCTTAACATTTCTTCCATTTCCGGAGTGCTCATGATTTTACTGACTTTTTCTTTATAGGCGATAGTTTGATGGGCCTTCCTAGCTTTTTCTTTAACATCTTCCCGGTGCAGTCCATATTTAATCATCTCTTGATGATAGGCCATGTGTTTTTTCCGGCTCATTCGGACGATATTGTCTGGATTATTATTCAGTTTGTTGAAATCGCAATGGTGCCGATTGTGGCCGTCGTTCTCGTTATAAACGCTATTTACCAAATTATGTTCATCGGCTAAAGCATGAGCGAAAACCCAATTAGAATCTTTCGGATTTAAAATCATTTCATAACCCTCAATCGTAACGCGCTTTTCTTTTTTGGAGAGTTTACTATAAAGAGGCATTAAAGAATCTTCCGGTTGTAAATCTTTAGCCATTTTATAACCTCCGTTTCTGGACATAAACTTATGGTCCGGAGTGCAGATTATTTCTTCGTCATTGTCTAAAATAACTTTAATGACCTCAGCGTTCGTTTTGGTTTTTCGCGGGTTAACAATCAATTCAATCCCAATATTTCCATCTTCTTTAATAGTATAACAGTAATTTTTTTTGCCTTGTTTATGCTCTTTTACTAGATTTTTAAACGATAAATTTCTGCCGTCTGCTAATTTTACTTTAATATTAGCAAAAAAGCAACCTCCGGCGGAATCTCCCTCAACTATATATAATTCACATTCTTCCGGATGGCGGCTGGAGCAATCGGCCAGTTTTCCCGGCAAGGTCATGCCTTCTAAGGCGCCTTTACGCAAAATTGTGGCGCGAGCGGTGCGCGCGGCTAAGCGCGCTTGGGCCGATAATAAGCATTTACCGACAATCGCTTCCGCTTCTTTCGGATGTTCTTCCAAAAAAATATTAAACGCTTCACCGAAAACAGTTTCCACGTAGCCTTTTATCTCCGCGTTCCCGAGTTTGCCTTTAGTTTGGCCTTCAAATTGCGGTTCCGGGAGTTTAACGCTCACAATCGCGGTCAAGCCTTCGCGGACGTCTTCGCCGCTTAAATTCTCTTGTTTTTCTTTAATGATATTCTTATTACGGGCATAATTATTCAGGGTTCTGGTCAGAGCCGTCCTGAAGCCGACGGCGTGCGTGCCGCCTTCGGGGTTATGGATATTATTGGCGAAAGTTAAAACGGTCTCGTTATACTCATCATTATATTGGAGGGATACTTCCACCTTGCAGCCGCTGACATCCTTATCAATATAAAAGACAGTATCGTTTTTGACGCTCTTATTGCGGTGCAAGGATTTTATATAAGATTTGATGCCGCCCTCAAAATGAAATTTATATTTCTTGGCGCGATGGCCGGCGCGTTTATCTAAAACATTAATGGTAATTCCTTTCGTCAAATAGGCCTGTTGTCTTAAGCGGTCCAAAACCTTTCCCCAATCATATTCCAGTTCAATGAATATCGCCGCATCCGCCTTAAAGGTAATCGTCGTTCCGGTAGTTTTCGCCGGGCCGACCACTCTGGCCGCCTTTAACGGTTTGCCGATTTTGTATTCCTGTTCCCAGGTCTTGCCGTCGCGGCGCACTTCCGCTTTCAAATATTCGCTTAAAGCGTTGACGACGGAAACGCCGACGCCATGCAAGCCGCCGGAAACTTTATAACCGCCGCCGCCGAATTTAGCGCCGGCATGAAGTTTTGTTAAAACGGTTTCCAGGGCGGAAACGCCGGTAACTTTATGTTTTTCAACCGGAATGCCGCGGCCGTTATCAGTCACTTCCACCAGCCGATCCGGCAGTAACGCGACGGTAATTTCATTCGCGTATCCGGCCATGGCTTCATCAATGGAATTATCAACCACTTCCCAGATCAAATGATGCAATCCGGAGGCGGAAGTCGAACCGACATACATGCCTGGGCGCTTGCGCACCGGGTCCAAACCTTCTAAAACGGTAATCTGATCGGCGCCGTAATCGCTGGATGTTTTTAATTCTTTCGCCATATATATTTTTCCTCATTAAAACAAAAAATTCCCGTCCGTCCCCGCCAACCGGCGGAGGTGGATTAGGGCATTTTCGTCTGATTTTTAAGCGTATTATCTAGTATTATTTTAGCAAAAAAAATCGGCTTTGGCAAATGTTTTTTACCCCGTTTCCCGCCCCGCTTTTTAAAACAAAAAAATCGTGTTATCATAGTATATATAGTTAAAAAACCCTTAAATTATGTCTAAAATTTTAGTGACCGGCGGCGCCGGTTTTATCGGCTCAACTTTAGCGGATAAGCTCATTTCTGAAGGCCACGATGTCGTCGTGATTGACGATTTATCGTCCGGAAAACGGGAATATCTTAACCCGGCCGCTAAGTTCTACCAGGCGGACATCGCCTCTCCGGAAGTGGCGGAAATTTTCAAGACCGAGCGCTTTGATTTTGTCTATCATTTGGCCGCCCAAATAGAGGTTATTAAGTCCATGGCCGACCCGAAACAGGATAACGCCATTAACGTTCTGGGCGGTTTTAATATTTTGGAGAACGCTCGTTTGAGCGGCGTCAAGAAAATAATTTTCGCTTCCACCGGCGGCGCGATTTACGGCGACGCTTCCGAAATTCCGACTCCCGAATCTTATCCGGCGTATCCGCTTTCTTTTTATGGCATCCATAAATTGACATATGAGAAATATCTGAATTGCTATTATCAGGTTTACGGACTTGATTATACGGTTTTGCGTTTCGCGAACGTCTATGGTCCGCGCCAATTCAAGGGCGGGGAAGCCGGGGTCATCGCCATTTTTATCGATAATGCCGTCAAAGGCCGGGAGAGCATCCAAAACGGCGACGGTCGGCAGACGCGGGATTTCGTTTATGTTGATGATGTCGCGGCGTCTTTGCTAAGGGCTAAAGAAGTGGCTTATCAGGGAGAAATAAATATCGGATCCGGGGTTGAAACGAGTTTATTGGATATACGCCGAGATATCAATAAAGCTTTAGGAGCGACTATGGCCGTTAAGGAAGGGCCGGCAAAGCCGGGAGAACAGCGCCGCAGCTGTTTGAGTCCGAAGCTCGCCAAGAAAATTTTAGGCTGGAAACCGGAAGTCAAACTGGAAGAAGGGATAAAGCGGACTATCGCTTGGGCGCGGAGTGTTAACAATTAAAATATGAAAAAACTTATCATCGCCAATTGGAAAATGCAATTATCTTTGAAGGAGAGTCTGGAGTTAGCTAAACAATCCGTGAAGAAGATAAAGGGGAAAAATATTATTGTACTCTGTCCCGATTTTTTAGCTTTGCCTTTTGCCGGCCCGATCTTGAAGGGAACCGAGCTGAATTTAGGCGCTCAAGATAGCGCCATGGCCGGCCGGGGCGCTTATACCGGCGAAGTTTCGCCTTCTGACCTTAAAGCCCTGGGCGTTAAATATGTTATTTTAGGTCATAGCGAAAGGCGCGAGCATCTCCATGAGAGTTCTCTGATTGTTAATTCAAAGATAAAAGCCGCTTTAGCTGGCGGCCTGATACCGATTTTATGCGTCGGTGAAAAATTGGAAGTAAAACAGAGCGGGGAAACACAGGAATATTTAAGCCGGGAACTCGCGCATTCGCTCTCCGGCGTCAAAGTAAAGTCAGCCGCTGATTTAGTAATCGCTTATGAGCCGATTTGGGCGATCAGCACGAATAAGAACGCTCGGCCGATGAGCGCGCTTGACGCCGAAGCTATCCATAAATTTATCAAAGCGCTGGCGGCCAGAATTTTAAAGAAGCCGGTCGCGGTCTTATACGGCGGCAGCGTCAACGCCGCTAACGCCGGAGAATTCTTGAGCCAGAAAAATGTCGCCGGGCTCTTAGTCGGTGGCGCCTCCTTAAAGATTAAAGATTTCAGTCATATATGCTCACTTTAATATCCCTTATCGTCATCGGCTTGGCCGTGATCGTTATTTTAGCGGTCATCATTAAGAAATTTCCGGCTTTAGCTATTTTAGACGCGGGCAATATTCCCGGGGAGAAAGAAGCGAAATTTAAAGAACGGATTATTAAAGCGCGAGTGGAGCGTGATTTGGCGCGCTGGAGCGGATTTTTAGGTCGGATTTGGCTGGCTATCAGCCGGCGCCTGGGAGCGTCGTTAAAATCCCGGCAGGCGAATTTAAAAAAAATAAAGACGAGTTATCGAGTTAATATCAAAATGCCCTGGCTCGAAAAGCAGAAGAAGATTGAGGGGTTATTGTCCGCCGCCGCCGAATTTTTAAAAAAAGAAGACACGCCCGCGGCCGAAGAAAAATTATTGGAAATTATCAGTTTAGACCAGAAGAATTTGAGCGCTTTTTTCCAGTTGGGTGAGCTATATGTGAGCCAGAAAAAGTGGTCGGAAGCGAGTCAAACTTTTAGTTACGCTTTGCGACTGGCGCGCCGGCATTACGGCGACAAGGTTGAGACCGGAGAAATCACGCCGCAGCGGATTTATTTCGCTCAGGCCGAAGTAGAAAAAGAAGCGGGAAATCTGGACGCGGCCTTGGAAAATATCCGGGAAGCCCTGGAGTTGGAACCGAACAGCCCCCGCTATCTTGATTTAATTTTATATTTAAGTATAATGAGGAAAGATAAAACTTTGGCGCGGGAGTCTTGGGAGAAATTGGCCGCGGTTAATCCGGAGAATCAGAAGCTAGAGAAGTGGAAAGAGAAAATTGCAAATTTGTAATATTAATAGTTTGTGAGTTAAAAATAATGTTTTTAAACAAGCCGTTGTAGCTCAGCTGGTAGAGCATCTCCATGGTAAGGAGAAGGTCATCGGTTCAATCCCGATCAGCGGCTCCAGAATAAAACCGATTTTTAATCGGTTTTTATAAAATATAAACGTAACGAAATATTTTTTGTAATAAAAAATCCGTCTTTTTCAAAGGCGGATTATTTGTAAAATTTTTTCAACTGATTCCTCGGCGGTCATGTCGCTGTTATCAATAAAAATTAAGGGAAATTTTTGGAATTCCCGACGAACTTTTGTTTGATGGTCGTCGTCATCGTCGAAATAACCCAGAGTTTTTCTTTCGCTCATTCTTTTTTTAATTTCATCCGCCCGGGCGAACAGACAAAAACTGTAATCAGGCGTGATGACTAAACGTTCTAAATTATCGGGAACATCGATTCCTAACGCCCGATGGGCGGCGATTGTCGTATAGATGTAGCGATCGCAAACCACGTTCGTACTTTTTAAAAGTTTTTTTATTTCCAGGGAGGAGTATAGAACGCCGGCGAGATAGTGATAGAATCTCAAATCATAATTTTTTGTTTCTTCAATGACCGCCGAAAGCGGTTTAAATATTGGAGGGGGCGTTTTATAATAAACGCCATTAATTGCTTTGGCTATTAGCAGAGCAGTAGAACTCTTGCCTGTACCATCGCAACCCTCAAGAACGATAAACTTGTTCATGGCGCATTGTTTTTAGATGTGAAAGAACTTCTGTTCAATTTAGTATAGATTTATATATTTGTCAAGAGTAAAGAATAACCCCTAGTCGGCTTAACACCAGATGAAAATTAAGATATAATAGTTTCATAATAATTTTACGCTTTGGCGGTTTTTAAATATTTTTATGGAAAAATATAATTTTCAATTTTGTCAGAAGATAGTAGTCTTTTCAAAAGATATGAAGAGCGTTTTGCTGTGTAAGCGTAAAGATGAAAAAGACTACGATGGGGTTTTCTCGTTTATCGGCGGCAAGATGGAAATCGGCGATGAATCGATCTTGGCCGGTTTGAAACGTGAAAAAGATGAAGAAGTCGGCCCGGAGTTTAAGATTAAGATTAACCCAAAATATTCCACTAATATATTTTTTATTAAAAAAGACGGTTCGCGGATGATCCTGCCTCACTATTATGCAATTCATCAAAGAGGAGAAATAGAGTTGGGCGCCGAATATTCCGAATTCAATTGGGTTCGAACCGATGATTTAGAAGATTTTGAACCTAAAATAAAAAATATTCCTGATTCGGTCCGGGCAATGCAGTTACTTATGCAGACGCAGCAGGCCGGGACTCTACTGGAAATTTGAAGAACCATGAAAGGTCGGTAAAAATAAAAAAAGCCTCTTTCGTAGGAGGCTTTTGTGTTAGTTTACTAATTTAATCGGTTGACCTTGACGGCGATCACTGATATAAACAGTTATCCCTTTCAGGCCGGCAGAGTAGGCATCAACCAAAATGTTTTTTAATTCATCAATGCTTGTCTGATGAGACAGATTTATTGTTTTGGAGATTGACTCATCTACGCCTTTTTGAATTTCTGCTACCATTCTCAGTTGATCTTGAGGATGAATTTCGGTGGCGGTTTTATAAATTTCGGAAATGTTCAGGGGCAGGCCGAGATTCTGGCAGCCGCCGCTTTTAACGATTGCTTTTTCGATCCGCCCGAAAGGCAGCTTCATTTTTCTCAAATCTGACAATAGCTCCGGATGCAGACTGCCATTGATAAATAAATTAAAGAACGGCTCAATCCCGGTTGAAGCGTCGATGATTAAGCCGCTACGTCCGGTAGGGGGCAGAGAAATGGTTGAGCAATTCCTCAGATGACCGGTGCTTTTAATTTTGTTTTCAAGGTTAAGCCAATCGATGGATCGAACATATTCGCTGTCTAATTGCCCATATTTACGCCCGATAAACCCCGGTTGAGAGTTATAGAGGCTGCCAGGAAAAGCTTCGAAGGAACCGCGCGTCCGAGCCAGATTGAATGATTCGTCTTTACTGATGTAATTAATCAGAATAACTAAATCTCTAATCAGGCGACGCCCGACCGCTGTGTCATAGCCGATTTTTAGTCTAGCCAACAGATCCGCGACTCCGCAAACTCCGATACCTATCTTCCGTTTAGCTTTAGTGATTTCAGCGCTCGTTTTAATTTGAAAATTTTGGATATTAATTTCCAGAGCATTATCCAAAGCGCGGGTCAGAATTCTGACCGTTCTCATCAGGTCGGCCTGATTGAAATTGCCGGAATGATCGAAAAATTTATTCAAGTTTAGGTAGCCGAATTGGCAGCTTTCTCCGGGGGTGAGTCCGACTTCAGCGCAGGGAGCAACCGATTGGTAGCCTCCTAAGTGAGGGACGGGATTGTCGAGATTTAATTTTTCCATAAAAATCAGCCCGGGATCACCAGAGAGAAAAGAGGCGGCGGCTATCAAATCAAAAACTTCTTTAGAATAGAATTCTTGTCCATTTGTGAGCCTGTATTTGCCGCCCTTGCGATAGGCGAGCATGAATTCATCGCTGATGTTGACTGAGATATTAAATTTCCAAGTTACATCAGAATTAATCTTTGCGCAGATGAATTCTTTGATTTTAGGATGGCTCACGCTTAGCAGGCCCATGTTTCCCACCGGACGATCTTCTTGCCCGGAAGCGGCGCCTTCAACGGCGACCTCATTTAAGAAATAGAGCATCGGCAAAGGGTCATCCAGCTCGTCAAAATTGAATCCGGTGCCCAGTCCTTCCTGATGATAAGTGTCAACCATCTTTTTTATTTTCCGGAGATCTTCTCTTAAGTTGATGGACGGGACAGTACAGGCGGAAAGTGGTTTGCCGTTATTACTGCCGGCGTTGGTCAGTACCGGTGTACTGAAGACAATCTTTTTTCGGTCTAAAAGATCGGTTAGTTCTTGAGCAAAAATGCGAATATCTTGCTCTTTGGTGAGGAAGCGGTTTTCTGCGCTCGCGATAGCGCCGACAACTCGGTCAATCATTTCGGCCGGCGATTCTCCCGGTTTTAGAATTCTGCCTTCTTTAAGGATTTTTAAAGCTGATTGACTGGGTACGAAATTGGAGATAGTTATCTTTTTCTTTTTCATTTTTTCATTTATTTTTTAAGGTTCTTTATCATTTTTATTTGACTAAATAGTATAGTATATTTTCGTCTTTTTAGCAAATGGGTTTAAAAAAGCCGCTGATTCAGGCAACGGCTTATAAATTTTAGAGGATCTTTATGATTTCGATTCTTGTTTTTCGGTCGCCAATCAGACCTTCTTTGACATCGCCGATTTTGGCGCCGAAAATTAGTTTAACTAAGGCCGAATCATAGGAGACTGATTCCGGTGAAAAAGTCATATAGCCACCGATTTTAATTTTCTGAGGCTCACCATTATTGCTGATAACAATAGTTCGTCCAACTGAAACCGAGAGATTGTCGTTGTTTTGAGCCTCTACAATTCTGGCTCGGCTCTTAATCGCTGTTAATTTTTTAACTTCTTGCGACCACATTGCCTGTTGTCGGCTGCATTCCTCGTAGTCGAAATTATCGTGGAAAGTTTCTCCGGAAACATCACAGCTCCGGCCGATGGCTTTACCCAAACGAGCGATTTCTTTATGCAGATTTTCTATTCTAATGACTAATTCCTGAAAATCACTAGCCAAAAAATAAAAATACGAAGGGCTGGAGGTTTTCGGCTCGTTTGCTCGATTCAGCTTTTTTGTTTTAGCGGCGGCTTTTTTCAATGCTTGTTTGATAGCTTCTTCGGAAATTCCGAAAGCTCGACCTATTCTTTTAATATCTGCGTTTTTCATTCCTAGTCGGTTTTTAGTTTAATAAAAAGCTAAATATTTCCGATAAGCAAGATCGCCGGCCGGTGTCCCTTTTTTAGTCAACGGTTTAACTTGTCTGATGTCAGTTAAATCCCGCGTTAGTTCTACCCAGCGGTATAAGATTTTACTTTTCAGAGATTCTTGGTTCTCGGGACAGAGCTCATAGAGCTGTTTAGTCTGTTTAGTGTCAAGACAGGCCGTTAGAAATTTTTTAATGATTATAATTTCTTCACTTTCATCCTTGGCGTTAACATAGGCTTCCTCAAAGTCCGAAAAATTAAACGTAGCCTGGGGTATCTCCGGTTCAGTATTTTCTCCGATCATTTTTTCGGGTTTTCGGCTACTAGTTTTTATTTTTTTTTCCGGTTTTTCAAGCGGATCCGCTTGTTGCAGGACAGCCTCAATTTCAGATGCCGGAATATTAAAAGTTTTGCTAATAATCAGAATTTCGTTCCTGGTGGCCTTACTTATTAGATGGTTTATCATGGCATTTATTTTTTAAGGTTCAATTGTTTTTTCAAATAACCATATTAGCATAATAATACTATTTTTGTCAACCATTTAAGCAGTTGTCGGCCGACTTAACACTTCGGGGGAATTAAGATATAATACAAACAGGGTTGGCTACTTTATAATGTAAAAATAAGTAGATTCTAAATCTATCATTTAATATTTAAAATAATATGAAAAAAACATCAATTATTATCGGTGTGGTAATTTTAGCGGCCGCCGCCTTAGTCGTGGCGCTGACAATCTCTAAATCTAATTCCGCTAATAACAATAATTCTCCGCAAACGGGCAATGAATTAAATTCTCCCGACGCTATTTCTACAGTTAAAGACGAACAGATTCCTTCAGAAAACAATGTTTCGGGAATAGCCAACCCCGCTTCCGTCAATTGTACAACGTTGGGCGGCAACTTGGTAATCCAGAAACGCGGCGACGGCGGGGAATATGGTTTATGTTATTTTGAAGACAATCGGGCCTGCGAGGAATGGGCGCTACTGCGCGGGGATTGTCCGACGGGCGGAGTCAAGACAACGGGCTTTGATACGATAGATCAAAATTTTTGCGCTTGGTCCGGCGGTGAGACTTTCGCCGTCCCTGGATCGGTTTGCACTTTTAAGAACGGTTCCAAATGTTCAACCCTGGATTTTTATGATGGGACATGTTCGCCGGCCGCCTAGAGTTTAAAAAACGCTAATTTAAATCAAGAAAATTATGGCCCATGAAATAGAATCAGAATTTGTTAATGATTGATCAACCGAGACCAATTTAAGCCCGGATTTATAGGTTTCAGATTAGATAAAAATCCCCTAATATTAGGGGATTTTTTTGTGTTTGTGAAGGTGA
>CAZJSQ010000001.1:132988-137766 GCA_964548885.1 uncultured Gammaproteobacteria bacterium | reverse complement strand
CCCGAGCATCGATATAAAAACGAGCAGAAATGCCCGTTTTTATTATGTAAAACTGATTCGAACAGTTTTACAATATTTTAAGTATTTTAGCAAACACCTTGATTTTATTGGTTTAAAAAAGTTCGAATCCATTTGTCTGTTTTTAATTATGATTCTGCTATATAATTAATACATAATAACTAAAAGACAATATAATATTCAAATAAGATGGACCATAATCATCATGGCATGATGGAGATGCAAGATAATCACCACCAGGGAAATAATAATCATGAAAAAATGAATCATTCTTCGGATGAAGGATATTCTAAACACGAAGGGCACTCAGCCCAGATGTTTAAGAGTAAATTTTATGTTACTCTTTTTTTAACAATTCCAGTTTTAATTTTATCTCCGATAATTCAAAAATTTTTAGGGTTTTCCTTTAGATTTTCCGGAGACATGATAATTCTTTTTCTGTTTTCTTCCATTGTGTTCTTTTATGGGGGGTTACCATTTTTAAAAGGAGCTTTTAATGAATTAAAGCATAAAACTCCTGGAATGATGACGCTTATTTCACTGGCCATTGCGGTCGCTTATATTTATAGCGCTGCAGTAACTTTTGGTTTATCAGGAGAGGTATTCTTTTGGGAATTAGCTACCTTGATAGATATTATGCTTCTCGGTCATTGGCTGGAAATGCGTTCTGTTATGGGGGCCTCCAAGGCATTAGAAAAATTATCAAAACTTATACCAGATAAAGCCCATTTACTAAAAGGGAATCAAGTCGTGGGTGTTGATACTAAAGAATTAAAAACAGGCGATATCATTCTAGTAAAACCTGGAGAAAAAATACCATCCGATGGAATCGTGATAGCAGGAGAGGGTTTTGTAAATGAATCGATGTTAACCGGAGAGTCTAAGCCAATTTCTAAAAAAATCGGTGATAAAGTTATCGGCGGTTCAATAAATGAAGATGGGGCACTGCAGATAAAAATTGAAGTAACTGGTGAGGCGACTTATCTTTCTAAAGTCATAAATTTAGTTAAATCAGCTCAGGCCTCCAAGTCTAATAATCAATTATTAGCAGATAGGGCTGCTTTTTGGTTAACAATAATTGCCATAACAATAGGACTGACAACTTTTATTGTTTGGTTGCTACTTGGAAAAGATCTGGCCTTTGCCATTGAAAGGGCTGCCACGGTTCTTATTATTGCTTGTCCTCATGCGCTTGGTCTCGCCGTTCCTTTAGTAGTAGCTATTTCAACGGCATTGTCTGCACAGAATGGATTACTAATTAGAAATAGAACTGCCTTTGAGGATAGTCGGCTGATTTCAACTATTGTTTTTGATAAAACTGGAACCTTAACCATGGGGAATTTTAGCATTACTAAAATTTATATTTTTGACGATGCTTATCAAGAAAATGAAATTCTGAACATTGCCGCTTCTTTGGAAAAAAATTCTGAACACCCGATTGCTAGAGCAATTGTTAGGGGAGCGGAGAGTAAAAAAGAAATATTGTCCGATGTTTCAAATTTTCAGGCTATTAAGGGCAAAGGTATTATTGGGGAAATTAAGGGTAAATCATATATTGTCGCTAGCCCCGGATATCTAGAAGAATTAGGTTTAAGCATTAGTTCGGAATTAAAACAAACATCGGCCACCGTAATCTTTTTAATTAGTAAAAAAGAAAATAAATTACTTGGTGCTTTCGCCTTGTCTGATATTGTTAGGCCGGAGTCGCTAGAAGCTATCAACTTATTAAAAAAGGAAGGAATAAAGGTTTGGATGTTGACCGGTGATAATGAACAAGTTGCTAAAGAAGTTTCCCATGAATTAGGATTAGACGGATATTTCGCCGGAGTTTTACCAGATCAAAAACAGGATAAAATAAAAGATTTGCAAGCTAAAGGGGAGTACGTAGCCATGGTTGGTGATGGTATTAATGATGCGCCGGCCTTAGCGCAAGCTAATGTAGGCATTGCTATTGGATCCGGAACAGATATTGTGGCAGAAACGGCTGATATTATTTTAGTAAATAGTAATCCGAAAGATATTGTTGCACTTATAATGTTTGGTAGAGCGACTTATAAAAAAATGATCCAAAACTTAGCTTGGGCAACTGGTTATAATATTGTCGCCATTCCGTTAGCAGCTGGAGTATTATATAATTTTGGAATTATTCTTTCCCCAGCCCTAGGTGCGGCACTTATGTCACTTAGCACAGTCATCGTAGCTATTAATGCTAAAACCTTAAAAATAAAAAAATAAAAAAAGGTCGGAATTTTATAAATTAATTAGTAATTTTATGATGGATTATAATTTTATGAATGGTTACGGTGGTAGTGGTATGATGTTTTTTGCCTGGACAACATATGTGTTAGGCACAGTTTTGCTTGTTTTAGGTATAATGGCTTTATGGAAATATATTAACAAAAAGTAGCTTATTTTGAATGCATTTATTTTGATAAGTTAATTAGTGAAAAATATTAGTAATAAGGAAAAAAACCAAATTCGATTGTTTTATATAGCTTTTTTAGTAATTTTAGTGGTGGCAACGACAGCTCCACATATTATTCACGACGATGGTATTATTGGTGCTAAATATGCTCAATCACTTGTTATATTGTTTGACTTAATAATCGGTTATATTCTATTTAAAGTTTTTAGTAATAAGATAAAATTAATCAATAAACAAAGTAGATTATATGAAAATAGATTATCGGAATCTTACAAGTATATTGGAAAAGCTCATGGTGAAACTGAAGTTTTAGACATCTTCTTTGGATATTTAAAGAAATTTAATAAAGATTCGTTAAATAATAAGTATATATTTAATGAAATTTTATCATTTTTAATTATATCAGTTGTTAAAATAGATAGGGGGGCGATAAGGTTTGTGAATATAATATCAGGACGAACAGTAACAGAATTCTTTTTTTCAAAAGATGATAAAAAATTAGAAGTAAATTTGTCTAATACCAAAATAATTAAAGGAAAAATAGATGCTGCTGGCGATTATTATGTGACGATTTTCAGTGATTTTGAATTTGGAGATTTAAAATGTGTTTTAATATTTCCCCAGTCTAAAAATAAGCCCAATATTAAATTACTAAAACTATTGCTTAATCAAATTCATTCTTTTTTTGTCTCATTTAAAAAGTGAATCAAAAATTAAAGTTGATATTTTAATTATTATTAGAGCTCCAAGTCCGAAAGCCGTCTCTCCAAGCGAGCCAACGTAGATTAAGCGAGGTTAAAGCCTCGTTTTTTCTTTTATTTTCGCCTAATTTTAACGGTTATAACCTGAATTAACCTTACATCTATTTTTTAATAACACGCCAGTCTAGGTTATAAATAGAAATTATGTTAAAATATTTTTATAAATAATAAAATTATTTTATGAGTCTCATCTTGTATTTACTCGGATTGCTAGTATCCTTTTATTTGCTAGCTGTTGTTTGCGATCGCTATTTTGTTTTTTCTTTGGATAAAATTGCAATTAAGTTAAAAATGAATTCAGATATGGCAGGGGCTACTTTGATGGCCGTCGGTTCCAGCGCCCCAGAACTATTCGTTTCTTTTATCGCTTTATTTAAACCAGGCAATGAAGCTATGGGCGCGGGCACGATTGTCGGCTCGGCGATTTTTAATATTTTAGTGATTATTGGCGCCTCGGCCATGGTTCGCAAAGCCTTTATTGCTTGGCAGCCGGTTATTAGAGATATTATTTTTTATTCTCTCTCTATAATTTTGCTCATATATTCTTTTTGGGACGGGAGAATAACACTTCTAGAATCCATCGCATTTCTAGCTCTTTATGGCGTCTATATCGCGGCCGTTCTACAATGGCGCAAAATACTGCCATACAAAGACGATGAAAAAGACCCGGTAGCAGTTTTGATAGAAGGGGAAAATAAAGAAATAGAGAAAAAAAGTTTTTTTGGTAGATTTTTAAATGGTATACATTGGATATTAGATTTTATTTTTCCTACAAAAGAAAAGTATTGGTTGGTATTTTTTACATCCATTGCTTTTATTGCTGGCTTGAGTTGGGTTTTAGTAGAAAGCGCTGTTGGGATTTCGATTATTTTACATATCCCGGCAGTTATTATAGGGTTAACTGTATTAGCCGCCGGCACCAGTATTCCTGACTTAATGTCGTCAATAATAGTTGCTCGTCAGGGTAGAGGGGGGATGGCTATTTCTAATGCCATTGGATCTAATATCTTTGATATTTTAATTGGGCTTGGCTTGCCATGGCTAATAGTAACTATTGGCGGTAAAATTATCCCGGTAGCCACTGAAAACCTTAACAGTTCAATAATTTTATTATTTGCGACTGTTATTGCGGTGCTTGGCTTCCTAATGGCTAAAAAATGGCATATTAATAAATTGGCTGGCATCGGTTTGATTAGTGTATATGTTTGTTATTTGTTGTGGAATATTTTTCAAGTATTATAACTATATCATCAATTTATTAAGCTATTAAAAATAAGAACCGGATTAAGAGTTAAATTTTTATTTATTATTAGCCACTACGACTCGAGCATAACTCAAGAATGAGCCGAAAGGCTCGTTTTTGTTAGGTAAAGTAGTCTAAAAAATTTTGGCTGGAAAATTTTATTAAAAATGATATAATATATCCATGAAAAAAGAAAATAGAGTAAAAAATAATATTGCTGTTTATCAAGCAAAAAATGGAGCCATTGAATTACGGGCTGATTCTGAAATGGAGACAGTCGGAAAAACTAAAAAGCAAGTTATTTTAACAGCTAAACAACTCAATGAATTCT
>CAZJSQ010000001.1:47923-132888 GCA_964548885.1 uncultured Gammaproteobacteria bacterium | reverse complement strand
GTCGGAAAAACTAAAAAGCAAGTTATTTTAACAGCTAAACAACTCAATGAATTCTATGGTTAAAATAGTTTTGCAATTGTTAAAACAATAATATTTAATTAAATATGTCTCAACGCATTATTAAAAAAGTTTTGCCTGATTATTTTCAGGATATTGTTGATGGAAAGAAAAAATATGAGCTTCGCCTTAATGATTTTGAAATTGAGCCGGGAGATATTTTGGTTTTGGAAGAATGGACATCGGCTGATCTTAAAACTCGCCAAGCGACCGGCCGGGTATTAGAAAAAAAAGTTACTTATTTGCGGAAATTTAAGTTGCAGGATTTATGGTGGAGCGAAGAAGATATTAAAGAAAAGGGAATCCAGATAATTTCTTTTGAATAAAAATATTAAAAAAGGAAACCAAATTAATTAATTGACGTCTTGATTTTCTCCATAATTAGCCATCGAGGTTCGAAAACAGTCCCTCCAATATGTGTTAGTTGGCAGTGGACCGCTGGCAGCTAGAGAAATAAGAGAAGCGAGTGATTTAGATATCGCTGTTACTAAAAAATTATTAAAGCAACTTATTGATTCTAAAAAATACAAACGAGTCGAAAAATATGGTAAATTATTTTTGGAAGCTAATAATATTGATATAATAACCCAGCTAGATTGGGATGCTTATCCCACTACCGTAGAGGAAGCAATAAGAACGGCAGACGTCATTAATGGTTTCCCGTTTTTAAACATTTCGGAAACTATTAAATTTAAAAGAGCGTTAGGCAGAGAAAAGGACTTTCGCGATATAAAAATGTTGAAAGACTATAAAGAGAATAAATAATTATGGCTATTATTATTTCACATACAGTAATAATTGATAAAGAAGGGCGAATATTTGTCTTGCGTCGTTCTGATAAGGAAAAAATTCTCCCCGGTTATTGGGATTTGCCTGGCGGTACAGTTAGGCTTAAAGAAGATCCGATGATTGGCGCTATTCGTGAAGTACGGGAAGAGTGTGGTTTGAAGGTAAATAATTTAAGATTATTTGCATATACTTCAAATTGGGATAAAATTAAACAAAAAAAATTTGTTACTTTAATATTTATAACTAAGAAATATAGCGGATCAATCAAACTTAATCTAAATGACCATGAAGAATATGCTTGGTTATCAGAGATGGACCTAAAAAAGATAAAGACTGTTAAATATTTTAAAGAGTTGCTAAAAACATTTTAAAATTGTTATAATTTTTCTCCATAATTAGCCATCGAGGTTCGAAAACAGTCCCTCCAAGCGAGCAGTTTAAATAGCCCTGATCCGCCAGCTGGCGGAGGGGCCATTTTTAATAGGGAGTTTATGGCAACGGAATGGTATGTTATAATTACATTACTGTGGATGAACTGAAGAATAGATAACATTATTATAAATATGACAGTTTGGGATAAAATTTACCAAGATTATGAAAATTAATAACCCCCTAAAGCTCATTATCGCCATCCTGGTCGCGGAACTGGCCGGCTTTATCGGTTCTATTTTTACCGTTACCGCCATTCCGATTTGGTACGCGGCTCTGGCCAAACCGGCACTCAATCCGCCGAATTGGGTTTTTGCGCCGGTCTGGAGCGCGCTTTTTGTTCTTATGGGCGTCGCCGCTTTCTTGGTTTGGCGCCAGGGATTGGATAAGAAAGCGGTCAGAATCGCTTTGATTATCTTTCTCGGTCAACTAGCTCTGAATTCGCTTTGGTCGATAATTTTTTTCGGGCTACACAATCCGGGTACAGCTTTTTTGGAAATTATTATCCTCTGGCTGGCGATTTTGGCCACAATATTCTTTTTTTATAAAGTTTCCCGTCCCGCCGCTTATCTGCTCATCCCCTATATTCTTTGGGTAAGTTTCGCCGGCTATTTGAATTTTTCTATTTGGCGCTTGTCCGTTGAGACCGGTGATTTAAATTTTGGCCCGGCTTGCACCATGGAAGCAAAAATTTGTCCGGACGGCAGCGGCGTCGGTCGCAACGGACCGAATTGCGAATTTACGCCTTGTCCGGAGGTTAAAACCGATCAGTGAGGGCGAACGCGAGATTTTTAATTTGGACGCCGTCGTCAATCAGATGGTCGGGAGCTTAAAATGCGCTAGTTGTTAATCTTAGCAAATTTTATTATTTGACAAAAATTAGCGCTAATTCTATAGTTAAGTCAATAATTTTATTGTCATCGATGAAACAATATAATCGTTATAAATTCAAATCAGGCGCCGAATTAATAAAAGGGGAAAAACCATTTTTTATTGAATTATTAGTCAAAAATGTCAATAAAGGTATGGTTGTTTTGGATTTTGGTTGCGGTTCAGGCGAGCTGGCCCTGCAATTATCTCGTTATTGCAAGAAGATTGTCGGGATAGACTATTGCGCTAAATACATCAGCACTGCCGTTAAGGACAAAAAGAATAGGAAAATAAGCAATATAATTTTTAAAATTAGCGACGCTAAAAAATTGCCGTTTAAAAATAGCTCCTTTGATTTAGTCTATAGTTCCCGAGGACCTTTGTCGGCGAACGCCGATTTTTTACGAGAAGCTTCACGAGTGTTAAAACCCGGGGGTCTTTTCCTTGAAGAAACAATTGGCGAAACCGATAAAATTGAGCTTAAAAGAATTTTCCGGAGAGGGCAGAACTTTCCTTATACTTTTAAAAAGCAAACCCTAGTCAAAAAATTATTAGATAAATTTAAAATCGAGCTGACCTATCTGAAAAATTTTGTTTATTATCAGAAATTTCCTTCACTGGCTTCAGTCGTAAGAGTTTTAGAGAGAACGCCGATTATCCCCGATTTCGATCGCCATCAAGACCGAGAAAGTCTAAGAAAAATAAAATTATTGGATAAAAATGGCGGCATCATACTGAGCGCCCACCGCTTATGGTGGATAGGGAGGAAGCGAAAGTAGCCATAGTTAAGTAAATTTTAACTGCATCTCAGACTCCAAGCAGTTCAATAAAAGAAAGTTATGTGAAATATAAAACACCCGCCATACCGACGGGTGTTTTAGAAACAGGAAACGATAATATTTTTAGCTTATTTTATCCGACGCTTTTTACTTGAAGCTCTTAGCCTTGCGTTTAACGTTCTTTTTCTTAATCGGCGGCATTACGCCTTTCGGGGTCGGATTCTTAGTCGGAACCGGAACTTTGGCCGCTAACAGGACGCTGACAATCGTCCCGTCCTTCAGGGAATTATCAAATTTTCTTAACTTTTTGGTAGAGAAATTGACAAAACCGTTCTTAACGGCGAACAAAGTGTCATCTTTGCCTTTTTTGACGTTCAGGCCCGGATGATATTTAGTACCGCGTTGTCTGATGATGATGGCGCCGATTTTAGCCCACTCGCCGTCAGAGAGTTTAACGCCTAAACGCTTGCTTTCTGATTCGCGGCCTAACGAGGTTGATCCGGCGGCTTTCTTATGTGCCATATTGGTTGCTTGACATTAAAATACTAGTCGAAAGACCAGTATTCCAGAGTGCTTATTAAAATTTTATAACTTCAATATAACAAAAGCCGGTTCAATTGTCAACTGGAGTGATTTTTGGGCATAATTTGCCCATTTTTAGGCATTCGGGCAGCATTTCAATTTTTTTTAAATATGGTATAATAAAAACATCAAAAATAGCTAAAAACTAATTAAAATCATACGGTTAAAGTGGATAAGAACAAATGTATCGGTTGCGGCATTTGCGCCGGCATGTGCCCGGAAACTTTTCAAATGGATTTGGACGGAAAATCCGAAGTTATCAAGAACGAAGTCACTGATTGCGCTAAAAACGCGGCGGCTGATTGTCCGGTTGAAGCTATTAGCGTCAAATAATAAAGTTAACGTCAGGCGTTGCCGGCGGCGGCGCTCTAAATAAAATAAAACTATGGCCGCAGAAAAAAAACTGGAAACTTCCCAGCGTGAAAAAATAACCTTACCCTTGTCTCGCTCGGAAAAGATTGCCAGCCCGGAAATCAAAGCCGAACGGGTTTCAGCTGTTTTAGAAAAGGCGCCGGAAACTTTAAAGGCTGAGGAAGCCGCGCCCGTCGCGACGCGTCCGGTTATGCCGATTGTTTCAAATTATCAAAAGCAGCGGGAGCAAGCCATAGACGCGATTTTGGCGGAAGGTTTGAATGAAGTATATTTGAAAATGGACGCGCCGCACCAGCAAGAATTTAAGAAGCGCGGGGAAGAGACCGTCAAAAAAATAAACCTGCTTCTAAGTAAGACTAAAATCAGGGCCAACAAGATTATCGCGCTAATCAAAGCTTGGCTGAAACTTATCCCCGGGATTAATCATTTTTTCTTGGAGCAGGAAGCGAAAATAAAGACTGATAAGATAATCAGGATAAAAGATACTTTTTAATATGGAAAATTTTTCTAATTATTTTGGAGATACCGCCCTGTATTTCGCCGCCGTTTTAATCGGAGTCATTTTCGGCGCCTTGATTATCCTTAATATTATTCGCCTCTTGTTGGCGCGCCGGCGTTATTTCTTGCATCAGATATTTTTAGTCCGCCTGCCGAAAGAAAAACCTCATGACGATGACAAAGAAGTCAGCGTCAATCAGATGAAGGAAGAAATCGCCAAAGGGGAAACAATCTTTTCCGCTATCGGCGGCTTGAAAGCGCAGCGGGGTTTTATCAATTGGCTGACCGGACGCAGCGACCAGTTTTCTTTTGAAATCGTCGCCAGTCATAATCGCATTTCTTTCTATGTCGCGGCGCCTAAGGATAGCGCCCGTTATCTGGAGCAGCAGATTCACGCTCATTACCCGCAAGCGGTGATTGAAGAATTGGAAGATTATAACTCTTTCAGCTTGAAAGGCCAGATTGCCGCCGGTTATCTGCGGCCGGCCAAGAGTTTTGTCTTCCCGCTGAAGACTTATCAGAAGATGGATGTCGACCCGCTTAATTCACTGATTAATATTTTGTCAAAACTGGATAAAGACGAAAGCTTGGCGATCCAATATACCGTGCGGAGCGCCAGAGGCTCCTGGCACAGAATTTCGCGTCGCGTCACCGCGAGCATCATTAAGAAACAGTCCGTCAAGAACGGCTTGACGGCGGCGTCCGCTTTTGGCCGATTCCTGCACGGATTCGACGCAATCTTTAAAACTTCAAAACCGAGGAATCCGAATGATCCAAACGATATGAAAAAACTATCGGTAGTTGAAGAAGAAATGCTTAAATCAATCGAGGAAAAAAATCTGAAAGCCGGACTGGACGTCAATGTCCGCGTGGTGGCTTGCGCGCGCACCAAAGAGAAGGCGAATGTTTATCTGGAAAATGTCAGCAGCGCTTTCATGGAATATAATAATTTTAGTTACGGCAATGTTTTTTCCCGTCTTCATAAAAGCGATTCCGATAAGACCATTAAGGATTTTATTTATCGTTTTTTCCGGGAATCGATCAGTTTTCTATTAAACAGCGAAGAACTGGCCAGTATTTTTCATTTCCCTCTGTCGACGACGGAAACTCCTAATATTTTCTGGCTGACCGCCAAGATTGCTCCGGCGCCGGCCACAATCCCGACGGAAGGCATAACTTTAGGCGAGAACGTTTATCGCGGCGTAAAACAAGAAATAAGGATCAAGCGCGACGACCGCCGCCGCCATACTTATATCATCGGTAAGTCCGGCGTCGGTAAATCCGTCTTGCTGGCGAACATGGCTATCCAGGATATCCAAAACGGGGAAGGCGTCTGCGTCTTGGATCCGCACGGCGACCTGATCCAGGACATTTTAGACCGTCTGCCGCCGGAGCGCGCCGAAGACGTCATAATATTCTCGCCCGGCGACCTGGGGCGGCCGCTCGCCTTGAACTTATTGGATTATGACGAACATTATCCGGAACAGAAGAGTTTTGTCATCAACGAAATGATCGGCATCTTTGATAAGCTTTACGATTTGAAAGCGACCGGCGGCCCGATGTTCGAGCAATATATGAGAAATGCGATGCTCTTAGTAATGGATGATCCGGCCAGCGGTTCCACTTTAATGGAAATCCCGAAAGTTTTAGCGGATGAGGATTTCCGGCGCTTGAAATTGAGCCGCTGCAAAAATCAGACCGTAGTGGATTTCTGGCGCAAGGAAGCGGAGAAAGCCGGCGGGGAAGCGGCTCTGGCCAATATCGTTCCCTACATCACTTCCAAACTAACCTCGTTTATTTCCAATGACATGATGCGTCCGATTATCGGCCAGCAGAAAAGCGCTTTTAATCTGCGCGAGGTGATGGACAAGCAAAAAATATTATTGATTGATTTGCCTAAAGGCGTTGTCGGAGAAATGAACGCTTATTTGCTGGGCATGATTCTGGTCGGCAAAATTTTAATGGCCGCGCTTAGTCGGACCGATCTGCCCAAGGAAGCGCGCAAGGATTTTTATCTTTATATCGACGAATTCCAGAATTTTACGACGAGTTCCGTCTGCCAGATATTGTCGGAAGCGCGCAAATACTCTTTAAACCTGATTATCGCCCACCAGTATATCGGACAACTCGTGAAAAATAATAACACCGAAATCAAGGATGCGGTTTTCGGCAACGTCGGAACCATGGTTAATTTTAAAGTCGGTCCGGAGGACGCGGCTTTTTTAGTCAAGGAATTCGCTCCGGTTTTTAATGAATATGATCTGATTAATGTTGATAAAGGCCTGGCCTGCCTGAAGCTTTTAGTCGATAATAGCGCCTTGCGGCCGTTTTCCTTAAAGACGATCTGGCCGCTTTTGGGCGTTAAGCATCCGGGACTGGCCGATAAGGTCCGCGCGCTGAGCCGCTTGAAATACGGGCAGAATGTGCGTCTCGTGGAAGCGGAAATCAGCCGCCGCAACGGACATTAGTAATCGGCCGACACTAATTTTATATTTTTTAATCGTTATTTTTTTATATGTCCACTCTTTACCGCGATTATCGTCCTCAGAATTTTTCTGAAGTTCTCGGACAGAATCACATCAAAATTACGCTCCAGAATGAAATCGTCGCCGGCCGTCCGGCGCACGCTTATATTTTTTGCGGTCCGCGCGCGGTCGGCAAAACGACTTTGGCGCGTATCATGGCGAAAGCGCTTAATTGCGAAAAACGGAAGGACGACGGCGCCGAGCCTTGCAACGAATGCGCCAGCTGTAAAAGCATCACGGCCGGAAAGAATTTGGATATCATCGAAATCGACGCCGCTTCCAATACCGGCGTTGATAATGTCCGCGAAAATATCATCGCTTTTTCTCGATTGGTGCCGACCGGCGCGAAATTAAAAGTCTTCATCATCGATGAAGTCCATATGCTTTCTCTGTCCGCCTTTAACGCGCTTTTAAAAATAATCGAGGAGCCGCCGTCTTATGTCGTTTTCATCCTCTGCACGACGGAAATTCAAAAAGTTCCCGGCACGGTAATTTCTCGTTGCGAACGTTTTGATTTTAAGCGCATCAGCGTCAGCGAAATAGTCGTTAAATTAAGTAATATCGCCTTAGCGGAAAAGATCAGTATCGACGCTTCGGTCTTGGAAGCGGTCGCGCGCCGTTCCGGGGGGCATCTCCGCGACGCGGAAAGCCTCTTGGGTCAGATATTTTCGCTGGGCGACAAGAAGATCAGCGCCGAACAAGCCGAACTCGTCCTGCCGCATTATAACAGCCACGAAGCGATAAACTTGCTGGATTATTTGGGGAAGAAAGACGCCGCTAAAGCCGTGAATCTGGTAAACAGCTTGATAGACAGCGGCGTTAATTTTAAAACTTTTACCGATGAGATAGTCGGCCTGTTGCGAAAGATAATGCTTAATAAGCTGAGTCCGGAATTAGCCGATAATCTGGGGCTTGATTTGGGGGAGAATCTGGAAAAGCGCTTGACGGAAGTGGCCGGACATTTAAGCTGGGAACAAATATTCGCTTTTACCAAGCGATTTCTGGAAAGCGCTAATGATAATAAGAGTCCGCTTATCCCGCAACTGCCTTTAGAATTGGCGATAGTGGAATTATGTTTTGGTTTGACGCCGCCGGCGTCAGCCGGCCCGGCTACGCCCGTTGCCTCGAGTTCGCGCCGGGAAACCATTATGCCAAACGCTAAGCCGCATGTTAACGCGCCAGTTATAAAACCGGAAACTTTGATGCCGCCGCTTAATAAGACCGGTTTGCCGCTTGTTAGCGCCGACTTGCCGCCTCATCAAGAGATTGACACTAAAATTAATTTAAGCGCCGCCGAAATCTCGGCGAAATGGCCGGAATTTTTGGTGAAAATTAAAAAATATAATCATTCTTTATCGTTCGTGCTGCAGAACTGCGAACCGCGGGAAATAAAAGACGGGAAGCTGACGCTAGTGTTTAAGTATAAATTTCATCATGACCGGGTGAGCGATCCTAATATTAAAATTATCGTAGCCAATAATTTAAGCGAAGTCTTTGGCTGCGGGCTGGGTTTTGTCGCTTTAGTTGACGAGAAGATGGAGTTGCGCCACGAGGAGGAAGAAGCCGTAGAAACGCCCCTGGCCGCGAAGACCGAGGAGAAACCGCAAGCCGCTATCTTAAAATCGCCGGTCGCGGATAAAAAAGTTTCCGGCGGCCTGATGGCCGACCTCTTAAAGACTTTCGGCGGAGAAGTGATCAATTAATTTTTTAAACATATGCTAGACATAAAATTCATCAGAGAAAATCCGGAACTGATTAAGACCAATTCCCGCAATCGTTTAGCGGCCGTGGATATTAACGCTCTTCTGGCGCTGGACGCCGAAATTAGAAATCTGCTGACGGACATAGAAACCGCCCGAGCGAAACGCAATCAGGCCTCCAAAACCAAGCCGACGCCGGAAATAATCGCCGCGATGAAAGCTTTGGGCGAATCTTTGAAGGGCAGAGAAGAGAGACTGGCCGCCCAAGAAATTAAACTGAAAGAACTGCTTTTAGCCGTTCCCAATCTGACTCATCCGGCCGTCAAAGTGAGCGCTAACGAAGATGATAATCCGGTTCTGGAAACTTATGGGGCGCCGACTAAATTCAAGTTCACTCCGCTTGACCACGTTGAACTGGCCGCGTCTTTAGACTTAGTTGATTTCGACCGGGCGACAAAAGTCAGCGGCGTCAAATTCTATTATTTAAAAAATGAATTGGCCTTGCTGGAGTTCGCTCTTATCCAATACGCTTTAGGGATTTTAGTCCGTCGCGGTTTTACTCCGCTGACGACTCCCGACTTGGCGAAGAGTGAAATCGTGGCCGGTCTGGGTTTTAATCCGCGCGGCGAATCCACCCAGGTTTATAATATCGAAGGTTCTGATTTGAGCTTGATCGGCACGGCGGAAATAACCATGGGCGGATACCACCAAGACGAGGTGTTTGAAGAAGCGGCCTTGCCGAAAAAATATGTCGCCGTTTCCCATTGCTTCCGGACCGAAGCCGGCAGTTATTCCAAATTCTCCAAAGGAATTTTCCGCGTCCACCAATTCACGAAGATTGAGATGTTTCAATTCGTGGCGCCGGAAATGGCGGAGAAGGCTCACTTAGAATTATTAGAGATAGAAAAAGAAATATTCAAAGGTCTGAAGCTTCCTTTCCGGGTTATCGACCATGGCACGGCGGATTTAGGCACGCCGGCTATCCGGACATATGACCTGGAAGCTTGGCTACCGGGCAAGCCGGCCAAGGACGGCGGTCAAGGCGCTTGGGCGGAAATAACCTCAACTTCTAATTGCTCGGACTATCAAGCTCGCGCCATGAATACTAAATATCTAAAAGTAAGCGGCGCTAAAGAATTAGTCCATACACTTAACGGCACGGCCATCGCCATTCCGCGCTGTCTGATTGCCATCTTAGAAAATTATCAGAACAAGGACGGTTCGGTTGATATTCCTAAAGCCTTGATTAGGTATCTGCCTAAGGGTTGCAAGAAGATAAAACCTAAATAGAAATAAGCCATGAAAAAGGCGTTCGGATTAAAACCAGTTTGGCTTTTGTTTTTAGCCGTTATCAGCGCCGGCTTATTTTTTCCGTCCGCGACCGGCGCCGCCAGTTTAAAAACTTCTTACCCGCGGCTGGCCAATTATTTTTTGAAATGGGAAGTGTCGGACAGTGAGGCGCGAGAACTCTCCAAATGGGATTTACTTATCTTAGATATGGAAGTGGCGGAAAATAGCCGCCCGCAATTGTTAAAAATCCGTCAACTCAATCCCAAGATAATCATCCTCGCCTATATCACGTCCGAAGAAATATTGGATGACGTTAATAGTTACGGCGCCGCGACTTTGCGGCAAGAATTCGCTTCGGGCTTGTCTGGCGGCTGGTGGTTGCGCGATAAAAGCGGCAATAAGATTTCCAATTGGCCCCATACTTCAATGTTCAATTTGACCGACGGCGCCGCTTTAGACGCCAGCGGCCGAAGATTGAATGATTATTTGCCGGAATTCGTCGCGGATAAAATCGCGGGCAGCGGCTTATGGGACGGCGTTTTTTACGATAATACTTGGGGCGATATTTCTTGGTTAAATAACGGCAATCTGGATTTAAATAACGACGGCGCAAGCGACACGCCGGCTCAAGCCGACGCCGCTTGGGCGGCCGGATTCAAAAAGATGCTGGCTAAGACCCGCGCTTTAACCGGACCGAATTTTATCATTATCGGCAACGGTCACGTTTATGACGGCTATCAATCAATCATCAACGGCATGATGCTGGAGAGTTTTCCGCCGCCCTGGGAAAACGGCGGCACTTGGACCGAAGCGATGAAGACCTATCTGAAGCTGCCGAATCTTAATCCGGCTCCGGCCGTTTCGGTTGTAAATGTCACGGATAAGAATCAATTTAATTATCAACATTTCCGCTACGGCCTGGCGAGCGCGCTTCTAGGCAACGGTTTTTATAGCTTTGATTATGACATCACTAATCATGGCCAGACCTGGCGGTATGACGAATATGACGTTAATTTAGGTCCGCCTAGTTCGCCGCCCTTTAATCTGCTGGCCAGTTCCAGCCAAGAACTGAAACCGGGTCTTTGGCGGCGCGATTTCAAAAATGGCGTCGCTATCGTCAACTCCACCGATGAGAAACAGGCTTATGTGTTTTTAAAAGAAGAGCTGGAAAAAATTTCCGGCGGTCAGGCGCCGACGATCAATAACGGCGCGATAATAAATTATATCCAACTCGCGGCGCGAGACGGTTTAATCTTATTAAAACGCAACACGGCCATAAAAAATAGCGCTTTTACGAACGGTTATTTTTACAGAGTTTATGATTTCCAGGGCGCTCAAATCAGCAACGGCTTTTTTTCTTACGCGAGCGCTTACCCCGGCGAGGCCGAAATTATTATGGCTTCGGGCATAAATGACGCCATTACTGATATTAATCTAAGCGCCGCTAACGGTCAGCTGAATTTATATCAAGACGGCTGGCGCGTCGCTTCATTCTATCCTTACGATAAAGTCTACCTTAAAGCGGTTAATCTGGCGGCGCGTCTTGATGATGGTTATTTTAAAAAAATAATCATCGGCGCCGGTCCGGGCGGCGGCCCGCAAGTCCGCGTCTTCAGCCCGAGCGGAAAATTAGAAGGCAGTTTTTTCGCTTACGATAAAACTTTGCGCGGCGGCGTCAGTGTCGCTCTGGCTGATTTAGACGGCGACGGCCAAGACGAGATCATTACCGGACCGGGGAAGGGAGATAAATCAGGGATAAAGATATTTACTCTCTCCGGCCAATTAAAAAATACTTTTTTAGCTTACGACGCTAAGTTTAACGGCGGTATTAATATCGCGGTCGGAGATGTTAACGGCGACGGCGCGACGGAAATAATAACCATTCCCGCGTCCGGCGGCGGTCCGCAAATCCGCGTCTTTACGGCTGACGGTCGGGCGCTTTATAGCTGGTTCGCCTATGACCAAAGTTATCACGGCGGCGCGCGCGTCAGCGTCAGCGATATCAACGAGGACGGCCGGGCGGATATTCTCGTCGGCATCAAAAATTTTTATTAAGTTATAAATATATGATTAAATTGATTCATCGTTATTTTCGCGGCCGTTTTGAAAGATTTTATTTTAAGAATCACGGGCATTTTGTCCTAGATTTATCCTTGACGATAATCGTCGTCTGTCTGGCCATCGGCCTGATTGTCTTGTCTTCCTACCGCCCCGGCTCGCCGAGCGGCGGCCCTAATGCCCGTCCCGTGCTTGATTTGAATAATCCGCCGCTAAATTTAGAACTCACTCCGGGCGGAAGCGCAGTCAGTCTTAGCGACGGCGTGACCTTGAAAATAATTTTTAAGAATAACGGCGCGGCCGCGATTAATGATTTGAAATTAACTTTAGAAACATCCGATAATAATTTCTCTCTTAAAAAAATAGCCGAGCCTAAGCCGGACGCCGGCTTCAATATTGATAATCAGATTATCACCATTAATAACCAGACTATCAACTTCGCCAAGATACCGGCCGGGGCGAGCGGGGAAGCGGAAGTGAAAATTTATTTTAACTCCAAGAGCGAAGGTCGGGTTATTAATTGGCGCGCTCGAAGCGAATATAGCGTCCTGGGCCAAATTTTAAAAAATGATATCAGCCTGCCGACTCTAAAAGTGAAGGCGGAATTAAGCGTTACGAGCGAGGCTTATTATACCAGTCCCCAGGGCGATCAATTAGGTATCGGCCCTTTGCCGCCCCTGGTCGGCATCCCGACGAATTATTGGATTTTTTGGAAAACGCAGAGCCTGGATAACTTTAAAAATCTGGTTGTGAGCGCCCGCTTGCCTAAAGGCGTGGAATTAACCGATAGCCGCTCGCTTTTAGCCGGAGAATTCAATTATAATCCGGATACTCGCCAGTTGATTTGGAAGGTTTCGGAATTGGCCGGCCGGGCGGAAAGTTATCATCTGGATTTTGAAGTTCAGCTTATTCCCACCGCGGAACAAGTCGGCCAAGTTTTGCCGTTATTAAGTAATCCGCGGTACTATGCCACCGACTCTTTAACCAGCGAAGAGATAAGCGGCGCCTTGGATAAATCAACCACCGATCTTGATCAAGACCGTTTTAACTCCGGCCAAGGCCGGGTCGCGAGCGAATAAAAACCGATTCGGATCAAATAAAATATGATGCATTTTTTAAGAAAACTTATCAAGCCGAAATATGAAACTCTTAATGTTATCGAGGTTGATGCCGCGAAGCTAAGCGCCAATTTTCATTATCTTGAAAGCCTTCAGCCGGAAGCGGCCATTTTTCCGGTCTTGAAATCTAACGCTTACGGCCATGGTTTGAAAGAAGTCTGCCGGATTTTGAATAAAGTCAAACCGGCCCTGGTCGTCGTCGATTCTTACCCGGAAGCGCAGATAGCTTACCGCCATTTCCGGGGTAAGGTTCTGATTTTAAGCGAAATGCCGCAACGCGCTTATGATTATTGCAAACTAGGGCGGACGGAATTCGTTATTTATAACGAAGCCACTTTAAGATACTTGGCGCGATACGGTCAGCGCGTCCATATCCATCTCTTCGTCAATTCCGGCATGAACCGTGAAGGTATAAAAGACATGAATGCCTTCATTTTAAAGAATAAGGAATATCTGGGTAAGGTTGAAGTCAGCGGCCTCTGTTCCCATTTAGCTTCCGCCGATCAAGAATCAGGGCTTAACCAAGAACAGGAAGATAATTTTTTTAAGGCCTTGGAAATTTTAAAAGAGGCGGGTTTTAATCCGCCCTGGGTTCATCTGGGAAATTCCGCCGCTATTTTTACGGCGAAAAACAATAAATTGACCGCTTACCGTCCGGGGTTAGCTTTTTACGGTTACAGCCCTTTTTCTGACGGGCGGGAAAACGAATCATCTCTCCAACCGGCCCTGGAGGTTTTTTCCCATATCGTCTCCCTCCAGGAATTAAAAGTGTTGGAAAGTGTTTCTTATAACGCCACTTACCGCGCGAGCCAAGCCACTAACATCGGGACCATTCCGTTCGGTTATTTTGAGGGGTTGGATCGGCGCTTATCCAATCGCGCCCAGTTTTTAGTCCAAGCGAAGAATAACTATTTTTGGGCGCGGGTAGCGGGGACGGTCTGCATGAATCTAACTTGTCTAGAATTTGGCCAAAATAAGCCAAAAATTGGTGATATTGTCCAAGTTGTTTCGGCCAAAAGGGAAGACCTAAATTCTATTTTTAACCTGGCCGCACTATGCGAGACTATTCCTTACGAATTTTTAGTGAAACTCCAAGCTAGTACCCGCCGGGAAATAATTAATAATTAAATTTTAGAGTCATGGTCGTTCGTCCCAGTTACAAAAAAATAAAAAAAGATTATCAACGCCAGAATCTCCATAACCCTTTTTTTCATAAACCGGCCAAGGCTAAAAATCCGCAGCGCCTGAAATGGTTCTTTTTGGCCATCCTTTCGGTCAGCCTGTTTATGATTTGGTTCTTTTTGGCGGCGCCGGTCTGGCGTCTTAAAGAAATTAAAGTCTCCGGCCTGACTCGCTTAAACAGCGCCGAACTGGAGCAGATTATCTGGAACGAAACGGGTAATCGGCGCGGCTTATTTTTTCGGGAAGATAATCTTTTTTTATTCAGACGAGAGGCGGTTATCGCCAAGATTATCGCGACTTATAATTTTTCCGGAGCGGCGATAAAGAAGAAATGGCCGAATATTTTAGAGCTTAAAGTCATCGAACGTCCTTACGCTTTTATTTTTCAAGAGGGAAGCGCCTATTATTACGCTTCCGCCGACGCCTATATCATCAAGGAACCGGTTGTCTCCGAGGTTGACATGAAAAAATATTTCTTATTGGAGAATAAAAATGAGAGGACGCTAATCACCGATAGTGAAAAAATTAACGTCAAGGATGATTATTTGAGTTTCATCTTTGATTTAAACGGCCGCTTGAGCGCTTATCCGGAATTGCCCGTTGAAAAATTTATCATCGATCAAGAGTTTAACACAATTAAGGTCAAGTTTGTAGCCGGTCCGGTCGTGTTTTTTAAGGTTCAGGAAGAGGCCGGCGTCCAGATTAACCGCCTCCTGCTTGTCAAAAGAGAGAAAATCAAGGATAATTTCAGTAAGACCAGTTATATCGACCTGCGCTACGGCGACATGATATTTATCAATCCCGATTTTAATTAATTAACTTATAACATATATGGAAGTAGCTTTTAAAATCTTATTCGTGCTGGCGGGTTTTGTATTTTGTATTACGGTTATCGGCGTATTTTTAATCATCGTTAAGATTATTCTGATGTTCCAGCCCCAAGTTAACCTGATGGGGCTGATTATCAGTTAAAAGGTGTTAAATCAATAAGAGGCTAAAAACCTCTTATTTTATTTGCCCTAGTCTTTAAGGTATGTTATAATGGAGTGTAAGGGATATTATACTCGGTTATAGATATTGAGATAATAAGGCGATTATCAGGTAATTACGCTCAATATTCCTCATTATCCCTCATTAAACCAAATATTTTTACTCATATGGACCATTCCCTGCCTCTAAGCGAAGATTATTTGCTGAATTTAAAGGTTAACAACTATTCTCCGGAAACCATTTATAATTATGAACGTGATTTAAAGGTTTTCGAAGATTTTTTAATTGACAGTAAGATTAGTTTTAAATCTTTGTCAAAAAGAGATATTCTTAGTTATAAAGCCCTATTAACATCCATCGACCGCAAGACCGCCAACCAGGTCCTGGGCGCGAAACGTCTTAATGCCTATTCTATCAATCGGATGCTCTCGGTTTTAAGGAGTTATTTTAAATATTTAATTGAGATGGATTATACCTCTTCCCTGCCGCCGGATGTTATAAAAATGATTAAGACCATCAAAAAGAAGCCGCAAGTGGCGGAACTGGCTGAAATCGTCAAATTAATTGAGTTCCCTTCTAAAATAGAGACGGATAAGCGCATTGCCTTGCGCAACCGCGCCATGCTTGAAGTCCTGTTTTCTACCGGCATGAGAATTTCCGAGTTAGTTAATTTAAAAATAACTCAAGTCGACAAAGGCGGTAAAATATTTGTTTTAGGCAAAGGCAAGAAAGAAAGGTTTGTCTATTTGACGCCGCGAGCTTTTAGAATACTTCAAGCCTATTTTGACATCCGAACGGATGATTCGCCTTACGCCTTTATTCCCTACCGCGGACTTAATTCCCCGAATTTGAAAGATAAAAAAATTTCCACCAATTATTTGCAAGCCAAGATAAAAAAATATCGGGAAATTTTAGGAATTAACGTCCCGACTTCGGCGCACTCTTTGCGCCATGGTTTTGCCACTTATTTAGCCGAAGCCGGCGCCAATCCGGCCGCGATCCAGGTCTTACTCGGCCATGAATCGCTCGACACCACGACGCGCTATGTCCACGCCTCCGATCTTTACGCCCAAGGAGTGCAAAAGAAGTTTCATCCGCTGAAAGATTAAAATTAATTCGATATTTTTCAAAAAACCCGGTTTCTATAATCGGGTTTTTATTTTTAAGCGCTGACAGTCGTAAATTTTACGGCAAATACTCTTGCGGATTGACCGGCAAACCGTTCAAACGGACTTCGAAATGAAGATGCGGTCCGGTGGAAAAACCGCCGGTGCCGATGCCGCCCGGAGTACCGCCGGTGCGGCCTATCGCCTGTCCCTGCGTAACGTATTGATCGGTCATGACATAAACCGCGGAAACATGGCCGTAAACCGTGGCTAAGCCGTTGCCGTGGATAAGCATGATATAGGCGTAGCTTCTGTCGCCGTTAAACTTAACTTTAGCGACATAGCCGTCGGCCGCGGCCGTAATCGCCGTTCCCTGTTTGGCGCGAATATCAACCGCCGAATGTTCCCCGATAATATTACGATACGGGTAATCAGGATCGTGGAAAGTGGCGACGATGGTATTGACCGGTACCGGCCAAGCAATCGTATTATTGCCGTTGTTGAGCCTGGTCTTGTCTTTCTGAGACATTTTTTGGCGGATAAGCTGTTCGGCGCTGGCAATTTCCGCTTCCGCCTGTTGCTGTTCCCTTTTCGCCTGCTGCAGTAAGGCTTGATATTCCTTTTCCGAAGATTGGGTCTCTTCTAAAATATAAGTTTTATTCTCCTGTTCATAAGACAAATTATCTTTCTTTTCTTCCAGTTTGTCTTTTAAGCCGACCAGTTCCGTATTTTTCCCGTCGAGCGCCGCCTTATTTTGTTCCAAGCGGCTTTTATCGGCTCTTAAGCCTTTTAAGCTTTCTCCGATTTTTTTATTAGTGTCGGCTAAATATTGGGCTTGGTCTAAGAAGTCCGACAAGGAATCGTTTAAAAGCAAAATCTCCAGAGTGGAAATCTGATCCTGCCTGTACATGGAGCGTAAAAGATTGGCGATGTGGGTTTTCTGTTTTTCAATCGCCTGATCCAAATTATCGCTGTCAATCTCAATTTTTTTTATCTCCAGTCCTGTTTTGTCTATTTCAATATTAACGCTCTCAATGTCCAGTTGCGCCTTGGCTAAACGGTTTTCTAATATAGATAACTGATTGCTAAGATTTATTTTATCTTTTCGTTTTAATTCTATCTGGACTTGATATTCCTGCTGGCGCTCTTGCAGAGTTTCCAACTGTTTTTTTTGGTTCAGGATTTTTAGATTTAAAGCATTTATTTCATCATCCAAACTTCCGTATTGGCTGAATGTCAAAGGCGCGACGCAAATCAGGCCGATAAAAATCGCCAGTAAGAGACCGATTTTTAGAAGATGAGTTTTTAAGATTTTCATAGTCCTTTAATTATACCACGTTTTCTATCTTCTGTAAATATTATTATTTAGGCTAATTTTAGGCGCCTTAAGCTCTCTTCTCGGCCCAAAGCGTCCGCGACTTCAAACGGGCTCGGGCTATTTTTTAGTCCGGTCAGAGCGACGCGCAGGGGCCACAGATAATCGCCGTTTTTGCCGCCGACCGCCTTTATCCAGTCTATTATAGTCATTTCTAAATAGTCCTTAGTCCAATTACCCTCATTAATTTTTTCCAGTTCCGGTTTCAAACGCGCCAGATTAGTTTTTGCTTCTTCGGGGGTCAAGTTTTTCCAGCGCAATAATTCCGGCGCGTAAGCGGGCAGTTCAAATAAGAAATCGGTCGCCGCTGCGATTTCGCTTAGAATCTTCAAGCGGTCTTGCGCCAGGGCTGTGAATTTTTCTGTTCTTTCTAAGTCGCCGATATCGCGGCCGGCTTTCTCCAAATACGGCAGGCAGAGCTTAGTCAGTTCGGCGACGGATTTTTGGCGCAGGTAATAACTATTATAATAATCCAATTTGGCCGTATCAAAAATCGCCGGACTCGCGCCCATACCGGCCAGCGAAAATTCTTTTTTCAGTTCCGCCAGTGTCCAAATTTCTTGATCGCTTTTCGGATGCCAGCCCAGGAGGACGCAAAAATTAATCAGCGCTTCCGGCAGATAGCCTTTGGCCAGATAATCTTCCACGAAGACATCGCCTTTGCGCTTGCTCAATTTTCCGCCGCCGACTTTATTTAAAATCAAGGGCATGTGGATGAATTTTGGCGGGGTCCAACCGAAGTCGCGGTATAATAAGATATTTTTGGGAAATGACCCGAGCCATTCGTCTCCGCGCGTCACCTGCGTTATCGCCATCAAATGATCGTCAACGATATTAGCGAACTGGTAAGTCGGGATGCCGTTGGATTTTATCAAAACTTGGTCGTCCAGATCGGCCGCTTTGAAAATTATCTCGCCGCGAAGTTCGTCATAGACTTTCACTTCCCCGTTAAGCGGCATCTTCTGGCGGATAACGAATTTGGCTCCGGCCTTGATTTTCGCTTCCGCTTCGCCGGCGTCTAAATCGCGGCAGCGCCTATCATAGCGCGGCGCTTCTTTTTTCGCTTCCTGGGCGGCGCGCATTTCCGTTAATCTCTCTTCGCTGCAAAAACAACGATAGACCTTATTCTCGGCCAATAATTTATCGGAGTATTCATGATAAATATCCAAGCGTTGAGTTTGAATATAAGGGCCGTATTTACCGCCGATATGCGGGCCTTCGTCAAATTCTAGGCCCATAATTTTCAAAACCTTGATTAAACTCTCGGTCGCGCCGGTCACTTCTCTTTTTTGGTCGGTATCTTCAATCCGTAATATTAAATCACCGCCTTGGCTTTTAGCGAGCAGATAGCCGAATAAAGCGGTGCGAAAATTACCGATATGCAAAAAACCGGTCGGAGAGGGGGCGAAGCGCAGGCGGGGTTTTGTACTTTTATGGCCGAATAAGAAAGAAAACATATATGTATTAATTAACACTTATTAATAATCAAGACTTATTACTTTAAAGACTTGAATTTAGCTAAGAATATTCGAGTGGCTTCGCGGCGGCACTCATGAACACTGGCGACTAAATCATGGATATCGACCCAGCGCCAGCCGGCATGATCCCAAAAATTAACCTTAATATCTTCATTGCGCCCGAAGAATTCGGCGATGAACAGTCCTTGACGTTGGCCTTTATAATCAAAGATAAAACGACGCTGCAGGGATAAGGGGCTCTGCTGGCTGACCGGCGGGAACAGATAACTATAAGTTTTCTTAAAAACCGCTTCCATGACGAATTTATCGGTATTAAGCTCTTCTCTTAATTCTCGAGCGCCGGCCTCTGCCAAAGCCTCGCCGTCGGTTCCGCCTTGCGGCAACTGCCAATGACCGCGGTCGTCTTCTCTTTCGACTATTAAAACCTCTGTTTCGCCATTGCCTTTTTTATATAAGAAACAGGCGACGCAAGGACGATAAAAGAAATGATTGAATTTGGAGCGAAATAAAGTTACGGTAAAGACGACAGTAGCGTTGTAAATACGCTTAATCCTTTTTGGTTGCTGCGCTAAGCGCCAGAGCCATTCCAAACCGATAATTCTCATCGCTTTCGGCGCTCGTTTTATTTTTTCGGTGATGAAATCAAAAGCGCCGCCGACGCCGAGAGCGATTTTAACGCTCGGCATCTTGTCAAGATTGTGGTAAATTATTTTCTCCTGATAAGGCGAACCGAAAGTATTAAAAAAAAACACGGGCGCGAAGGCGTTTATCTTTTCCAGCAGTTCATGGCTAAGCGGCTGATGGCGATGATGATCAATAACTAATGTTTCCAAGCCGGGATATTTTTTCGCCAAGGCGTCATAGATGGCCGTTTGTTGGGAAAGTCCTCCCTCCCGATTTAAGACCGCGACTCTTAATTTCTTTTCGCGCGCGAGCGCCAGTAAGTCTAAAGTCAAGTCGGCGCCGGTCAGACGAGGAATTTTTTTACCGGCGATAAGCCCCGCCAGCTTGATGCCGAAACCGTCGGCTAAAGATAAATCGGCTTTATTTAAAATATAAAAAAGCTCTTCGTCTTGATGCGATTTAAGGATTATTTCCGGATTCGGAGTGACGAGATAATGCTGGCGGCCGTCGCTTAAAAATTCCCCGATCTTTTGGAGAGCGGCGCCGCGGTTCAAAGCGCTTAAATTTATTCCCAAAATATTGACCATATGTTATAATAATGACACCCTAAATTCTTCATAATGACACCCTAATTTTATTATAAATATTAGCTTTAGTCAAAGTTTTATTTTTCTTATTTTTTAATTTTTATGGCTTATAAAAGACTGACCGACAGGATTGAGGAACTTAAAATCGACAATCCTCGGACGGTGCCGGTCGTCAAATGGGTAAACATCGTCAACGCCGGCAAAGATGAGATCGATTACTTGCGCCGGAATTATAATTTTAATCTGGCCCATTTAAAGGCGGCGGCCTCTTCGGTTTCTTTCCAGCGCCCGATGATTTTTAAGGGCGATGACTATATTTGTCTGGTTCTGCACTTCCCGACTCTTAAAGGCGAGAATATAGTCGCCGGCGAAGTTGATTTTTTTATCGGCCACGGGTATCTGATAACCGTCCATAATAATACTTTAAAAGCCTTGACGCATTTCTTTTCCTTGGGGAAAAAAAGTCCGGATTCCCTGCTTTCTTATTCTCTGGAATCATCGGCCATACTCCTTTATGAAGTCTTGGGGCATCTCTTGGACGACTGTTTCCAATTGCTTGATGACAGTAGTTTGAAGATAAACGAGATAGAAGAATTGATTTTCGCGAGGCAGCAGAAAAAGGCCGTGGAGAAGATTATGACCTTCCGGCGCAATATTATCAATATCCGAAAAATCATGCAGAATCACAAGAATATCCTCCAGAGTCTGATGGAAATGGAAAGCAGCCTGGTTGAAAAAACGGCGATAAAAAAATATTATTCCGTCTTGGTGGAGAATTCAAAACGTATCTGGGAAATGCTGGATAACCAAAAAGAGATGATTGAGGTTCTAAACAGCACCAATGAATCTATTTTAAACGACCGGATGACCGATATCATGAAAACTCTGACCATATTCTCGGTTATTGTTTTTCCTCTGACATTACTCGCGGGGATTTTCGGGATGAACGCCAAATATATGCCCTTTGTTGAACATCCTTTGGGTTTCTGGACGATTTTGGGTATAATGGGTTTTTGTTCCATCGGGATGCTGATGTTTTTTAAGAGCAAGAAATGGATTTAAATAAAAATTTTACGAGAGAAATAAAAAAGCCTCGGCGTTAAGCTGGGGCTTTATTCTTTTTGTACCTGGTAGGGTATTTATGGATTATTAGAGACTCCGGCCGTTTTACGATAGAACCAGAATTCACCTCCACCGGCAGGATTGACGTGCCAATAGATAGATTTCGGCGCGAAAAACCAACTGCTAGATCCATCTGCCAGATATTTTCCGCCATTACATTTCTCTAACCCGATTTGACCGATTGACCCCCAAATCAGGTAGGTCTTACCGTTTATAATTGTTGTTTTGGTAATAGCCGGAGCGTTAACCGGAGTTGGCCAAGCATTATAATCTCCGCTCATAAACCATTTTCCTGGGCTAAACGCCTTTTCGACGTACGCGATATTTATCCCGAGAGTATCCTGGGATTTACCATCCGTTGTTATCGCATGGTATAAACTTATAATGCACTCATCGACGGGCACTTCGGGTATGATTGGGGTGGTCGGGGTTAATTCCGGCCAATTTTGTTCACAGGAAGTGAAGAACAACACAATTGCGCAGAGAACGAGGAAATAGCTACTCCATAGGAGCCGTTTGGAAATTCTGACTTGTCTTTCCATTTTCGACAAAACATTAATTAATCTTTGCATGGCATGATTCTTTTGTATTGGTTATTGCTATTAATTTTTACTATTCAATTTTAAAAGGACCATTCCTTCTCGCCGAACGATTTTTTTTATAAATCACCCGGCGGCAAGGCGGAAGATTTTTATTTCTTCCGGCCGGCAATGGCCTCGCGGTAGACGGTTTCCAATTGGGAAGCGACTCCGGGCCAATTATATTCATTTTTAATTCTCTCTCTAGCCGCTCGACCTAAGCGTTCTGCTTCAGCCGGATTAGCCAATAAATATTCCAGCCTCTCTTTCAAATCTTGAACATCGCCCTCTTTGAAGCTCAGGCCGGTACCCTCAATCCCTTCGAGATTTTGGTCGATATCGCTGACCAGGCAGGCTAAGCCCCAGCCCATAGCTTCCAGAAGCGCGACCGACAGGCCTTCATATTCGGACGGCTGGACGAAGACATAAGTATTGGCGAATAATTCATTTAAGATATGTCCGGACTGATTATCGGTAAAGATAATCCGCTCGTCATCTTTAGCCAAGTCCATTAATTCCCTGACATAATTATCGGTATAAGAAGAACCGCCGACGATGACTAATTTTTTATCGGTTTTTATCTGTTTGAAAGCGGCAATCAAGAGGTGGACATTCTTATGACGGACTAGACGGCCGATATAGGCCAGATAATTTTTTTCTTCCAAGCCCCAGCGTCTGATGTCTCTAACCGGAATAATTTCTTGAGCATAAGCGCCGTAAGGAATATAAATAGGATCAAAGCCATACGTTTTTTTAACGTATTCTTTCAAGACTCGAGAAGTGACCACGACTTTATCCGCACAGCGGCAGCCGATCCTTTCTCCGAATTTCAGATAGAACCGCGCGAAGAACCCCCATTTTTTATGATAATAGTCTCGACAATGAAAAGTGAAGATTATCGGCGTCTTCGGTTTAAATATTTTAACCAGCCAGATTAAAGAAGCCGGGCCGATGGCTTGAAAATTAATCGCGTCAACTTTACGCCGAGCAACGTCAAAACAGGCTAAAAAAGTATTGAAAATCGCTTCCAGGTTTTTACTTTTGATACTGGGCAAGGAAATGACTTTAATGCCTTTATATTCCTTAATGCCCCGGCTATAATAGCGACGAGAATATACTAAAACCTCCACCCCTCTGTTTACCAGGTCAAGGGCCAGGCTTTCTACGTATCTTTCGACGCCGCCGTTTTGAGTCGGCACGCCTTTTTGTCCGATAAATGCGATTCTCATAACAAATTATTATATAATGTTTTTGGACATTTGTAAATACATTGTATAATATTTTTATATTTTTGTCAAGGAAAATAAAAAACTAAAGTATATAAAAAAGGGTCTGTTTTAGTCAGACCCTTTGTATTTTTGTAGAGAACTACTCCTGCATGGTTTTATACATAACGGGGGTGCAGAAATGCCACCCTTCATATTTCAAACCGTCGTAATCACCAATAGCCGTAATTTTATTAGGCTTTATTCGACCATTTTGAATTTCGGAGACTGATTCTCCGATTTTTATCACGTCTTCCGGGCTGATAGTACCTGCCAATTCCCCTCTAGCCCGAATTATATCCGGCTTAATGAGTTCATGCGGCAAGTATGCGCTGTAACCATCTCTATCGCCTATGTACACAGTCCATAAGTAAGTGTGCGTTAGGGCAACTCCGGTCGCCGGCGCTGTTTTATCTATATAAATATAGAAATCGCCATCTAACTCAAACAACTTACCACTCCCCTTAGAATTTAATTCCGGCATTCCTTTACCACCGGCTTCGTCGTACAATCTTTTAGCGAAAACATACTGCAGATAACCGCCGTCGGAAATGGTGATGTAAAAATCTCCGTCCTTCAGGCCAATAAATTTTGTTCCATCCAGAGAAGTTTTGTAGGTTGATTCCATCTTTGGTTTCTCGGCTGGCGGCTTGAAGGTTTCTTTAGCAACTAAATCAGTCGAACTAACGGCTGCAGCTTTTGGTTTAGGAGGAGGTGGAGGAGGTGGCGGCAATAATTTCTTCGCGGTCGAAGTCGTATTTTTCACGACCGTCTTCTTTACTCCCAGGCATTTATCCAGTTCATACTGCAGTATTATCGTCTGATCCGTACTCATTTTCAGAGCAGACTTAGTGCTTTCGAATTCTCCTCTTAAATCCAATAAACTCTGCGAGTCTTTCTTAAGATTTGCCAGATAAGTTGAGTCAATTTCGACCCAGTTGATATTCTTGACTTGTCTGTGATGAGAGCAAATATAGCTCGCAACTAAGGCTCCAACTAATAACAGTAAAAGTATTCCTACTATTATCCATCGAAACGGATAGAATTTGCTTTTTTTCCTGTGACATTCGGTTTTTTCGTTTCCATGATTAATTTCTCCTTTTTTAATTTGTGATAATTTTTTTCATTCTAGTTAATTTTCCAGTTAAGCAGGTTAATTACAATTTCGACCTGCAATCGTGGCGGTTGAGAGCCGTCATTACTTTGCGGGTTATACCCATCAAGATCTTGGTGCTGAAATGCTTTAATCTTGAATAATTCCCTCTGCCATTCCTTAAAATAGCTAAAGGCAAATCCGCCGCCGTATTCAATATACTGGCGGTTATAAGCTTTCTCCGAGCCATACCCGAGATGGGCGATAGGTTCAAACCTGATTTCCCGTTCCCTAACGGAAAACGCAAATTTTTTTATTCCTGTTTCATAAGTGAGACGGTATCCGCCTTTCTTATAAGGAGTCCCGGCAACGACTATATCGGGAATAGTGCTGTAACGGTTTTCACCGTTTTCAATCGGCTCTAGCAGTTCACCCATAAATAGGCTATTGCTGAACCATTTACTTTCAATCTTGGTCAATCTCAAACCTCCCTGAATCAGGAAGAGCTTATCTCTTTGCCAAGAATTGTAAACAGTAGAGGCGCCCCGGTCATAACTCCAGCGGATGCCGGAATTGAGCCATGAGTAATAGTGCAATCCGAGAGCTTTACCCCAGGTATCAAACGATAAGCCTAGAGTATAGAATCGCCCTTTGTAATAGAAAGGGTCTTCTTCACTCATTCTGGCGTAAGCCCAGGTATAGTTGGCCATCGGGCCGAACCTGATCTTATTACCAAACATCAGTCGGCCTTCAATGAACTCGAAGTCGCCGATAGTTCTTTCGGCGGTTGGTATGGTGCGGAATAATCCCGCTCCCGCCAGGCCTATAAGTTCTTGAGCTTGAGCTTTTTCTCCTAGCGTTAGTAACGCTAAAAGAAGAAGAAAAATAATCAGCAAAATTTTCTTTTTCATCACAACAAGTATTAGTTATTTTTATATTCAATTTTTAAAGGTCATCTTGGACTTTAAGGACCGAATATTTTTCGGGCCTTCAAGTCCAAGGGGAATTAATTATCTGATTCCCTCTCGGCTATAGCACCGCCGTTATCGTAAATTTTTCAAAATGGTCAAACGTCTTTCCTTGCGGCTGATCGGAAAATAATAGATATACGCCAAGCCGAAAGCGCCGCCGAAAATAATGGCCGCGCCGGCGTTCAAAGGCAGGTTCGGTTTGACCGGATAAGAAGAGACCGTCGGTTCGTCAATGACCTTGACTCTTAAACCGGTCGCCGAACCTTGATAAACATTATTTTGGGTGATTAAAGCGTTATTGACGGCATAAGCTATTTGCCTCGCCTGGTAAGGATCCGGATGATAGACTTCCACTTCCAGAACGCCGGTATCGTTGACGCTGCGGGTCATAATGCTTTTCTTCCATATTTTAATCTGCTTCTTGTAATCGCCGCTGAAATAATTCCAGTTGATATCATAATTGGAAGCGGTTAAAAGCTGGAAGAAAGAACCGGAATAAACCGCCTCGGACAATAAGGAGCTTAGATATTGATTGGATTTTGCGATGGTATAAGGATCGGAAATAGCCCCGTCGGAGATAATCAGTAAGCGGGAGCTAACCCGATATTTCAACGGTTGGCTGAAGGTTATCACCATAGCAATCGCCAGAAAAATCAAAACAGAAGCAATAATCGCCCCTTGACGTTTTTTAATTATTTTTAGAAAACTTGTAATTTCCATAGATTTATTCGATGACTTATCACAATAACATATTATATTTTTTTAGTCAATGGGTAAAGGAAAATCGGGTTTACCCCGATTTTTTGGCTAACTTTGAGTATATTTGTAGTATCTTGACCAGATGGCTATCAGGGTTAAGTATCCGGGCACTCTCTCTGGCCTTAAGTTCTATATTTCTTTTAGCTTCAAATTTAAGCTCGCAAACCGCTCTAATTACCGCCTCCAGTTCCTTGATATCGCCGGCTTTGAACAGGAAGCCGTTTTCTTTATCTTTGATTATTTCCGGCAAGCCGCCGACGCGGCTGGCGATGACTATTTTCCCTTGGGCTAAAGACTCAAGAAGGGCGAGCGGCATATTCTCCGGCCAGATTGACGGAAAGATAACCGCGCGCGCTTGGGCGATTTCATCGTTTAAAGATTGACCGGAGAGCTGACCCAATAATTTTATCTGCCCGCTTTTTATTTCCGGGCCGAACTCCGTCCGAATGTTTTTTTCTTCCGAACCCTCGCCGACAATATGTAACTTTTGACCGCTGTGCCGGCCGGCGGATCTTACGGCCTTGGCTAAATCACTGATTCCCTTTTCCGGCGCCAGGCGTCCGAAGTATAATAAATAATCTTCTTCCGGGTAATTATTTTGATAATCATTTTTCAATAGGCCGTCTTCCGTGTTTAAAAGCGCCTCGGAAACTCTTGGCGCCGGATTATAAACCGTGATAATTTTCTCTTCCGGCCAACCGCCCTCAATCATCAAGCGCCGCATGAATTCGCTGGGGGCGATTAATAAATTAATATTCTTCTCATAGATATGAAGCCATTTATGATGGATAGTCATTTCTAATGTCGCCAAAAAGCTTCGTGAATAAGACTCATAACAGTTATTGGCTAAACAGGGTAAGTAGCTTTTCCTATCCAAGCATTTTCGGCAAATATGTCCTTTCGTGAATAAGCGATAATTCGGACAAACTAACTTATAGTCATGAAGATGCGTCACGACCGGAATTCCTCTGGCTTTGGCCGCTTCTAAAATTGACGGCGAAAGCTGATGATAGATATTATGGACATGGACGATATCGGGCTTGAAATCATCAAGCTCGCGCGCGAATTTACGTTGAGCGGTTCGGCTATAAATCATCCGCCCCGGAATTTTCAATTTATCTTTTAAACCGCCGCCGTTAAACTCCGCCGCCGCCGCGAAATATTTGGAATAGGGTGATTTTAAATTGCGCGGATCGGCCATAGCGAAAACCGCGGTCTCGTGTCCGGCCGCGTTCAAGGCTTTAGTCAGGTCGAGGAAGTATTTATCCGCCCCGCCCTTGGGGTAATAAAATTTATTAACTTGGAGAATGCGCATTTTAGTTTTTTGATTGCGGCGCTTGGCTTTTTAGCGGCGCACTTTGACTTTCCAGCTTTTATTGATAAAATTGAAATATGTATAATTATAGCATTTCTTATGGAAAAGACTAAGCGTTCATTCACTCTCGCCGCGGCCGTTTTCCTGGCGGTCTCTTTTTTGATCGCGATATTTTGGACGCAAAGCCCGGGCTTGTTATTACTAACGATTCTGGCGCTCGGCGCTTTCACCGCTTCTTTCTTTTATCCTCGCGTCGCTTTCGCGGTTCTTATTATTATGCGGACGGCGTCCGATTTTTTGACCGACCGGAATATCTTTTCCCTTGGCGAGCTGGGCGTCAACTTCACTTCGCTCATGGGCGTTATCGTTCTTATTTTCGCGGCCGCGGTTTTTATCAAAAATAAGGGCTGGCGGAAAAAGATGCCTTTAGCCGGTTCTTGGATATTATTTTTGGTCTTGGCCGCCGCTCTATCTTTTAATTCCATCAGCTTGAGCGCGAGCCTGGTGGAATTCTTGCGCTGGTTGAGCTTCTTCGCCTTATTTGTTCTCGGCTTCTATCTTTTTAGGGGCAGCAAGCGCTTAACGAGTCTTATCAGGATACTTATCGCCTCTTCTCTTATTCCGACAGCCGTAGCCGTCTGGCAGGCGCTTAATAGACAGGGCGTATTTGACGGCGAGCGCTGGCGCTTGAACGGGACTTTCGTCCATCCGAATATGCTCGCCTTCTATTTGGTCTTCGTCATCACTCTCGCTTGTTTCATTTTTTTATCTTTAAAAAAACAGGCGGTGGAAAGATATTTATATCTTGTCTTGGCGGCGCCTTTCTTGGTTGTTTTAGTTTTAACCTATACCCGCGGCGCTTGGCTCTGCCTGTTCATTATTTTTTTCTTAATCGGCCTGACTCGCTTCCGGGCTTTCTTATTGGCCGGTTTAGGCCTGATTATTGTTTTTTACATTATCTTCATCCCTTTCCAGGAAAGGGTGAACAGTCTGGTTTCTTTCTCGGCGACAGATTCAACCGTCTGGCGTCTGGATTTATGGCGCGACGCGCTCGGTTACGCTCAAAGTCGACCTCTATTAGGCTACGGTCCGGGAACCGCCCCGATAGTCATCGGCAATAACCGGTCCGCTATTTTAGGTTCCAGCGAGCCGCACAATGATTATATAAAAGTTCTCTTGGAAACCGGTGCCATCGGTCTGGCCGCCTATCTCGCTTTGATCATTAATCTCTTAGCGCGCTTGGTTCAGGGTTTTAGGAACGAGCAATGGCCGCGGCGGAAATTATTGTTTCTGTTTATGTTCGTCTTTTTTGTTTCCCTCTATCTTTTCAGCGCGGGCGACAATATTTTAAAAGATTCCTCCCTGCAGTGGAGCTTCTGGGCGCTTAATGGCGCGCTGATGTTCGCTTATTTGGAGAGTAAACGAGATAAAGATGATCTGGTTGTTTAACGGTTTAGGCTTATTAATAGTTTAGGTCCATCGGTAATTTCGGCTCATTAGACCGTTTCGCTTAAAAGATAACCGAGCAAAAATAAAACCGCTTTCTCCTTGCGAATAAGCGGTTTTTTTGATTTTAAATTCTTTTTGTTCTTAATCCTTTAGCGGATTATTCTTTTCGTTCCCGTCCGTCGTTGTAGGTTATCCAAGCTTTCTCGAATAGAGGATTAACGAAAACTGTTCCGTTCTCGTAAACTCGGCTATGAATGCTGTTACCTGCTTGCGCGGGCCCCAGCGGCTTGCCCAGTTCCAGATTATATTTACTTTCATATTTTTGATTTTGTAAATATGAAAAATAAACATTATCAAGAAGCATGGCCGAGCAAAGAGTAAAAAAATAATTGTCGGCTCGGGCGTTGAAGATGCAAGGACCTGGCGCGAAAGTCGCGGCATTGTTGAGATTTTCATACCACGCTTCATAGAGCGTATCTTTTTTATTTAGATAGATCTCAGGAAAGTTTTCAAACATCTTTCCTGAACACTGCGGGTAGCTCAAGTGACCAGGATTGCCGACAAGAATAAAGTCCGGACCGCCAAAATTTTTCAGCGTATTCAGACAGTAATCCATCCCCTGTTTCCAAAGCAGATTCAACGATACTGAATCGTTATTTTGTATGAACCCGTAGTCAAAACCACTTTTGTTGGTTCCGTATTTGCCTAACCAGGTAATACGATACCAAAGATTATCCATTAATACGCCGTCAAATGGATAAGTTCTAAGAATATCCTGAACAAAACGATCGGTAATGAATTCGATATAACTCATTTTTTCGTTAATCGAATAGACCGGTAATTTTGGACAGTCTATGCGACAATTCATAGTCAGCATTTTCTTCCCGGTTTTTTCGTCCGTCCAGAAATTCAACCTTTTCCCGTCTTTACCGTGTAGGAACCATTCCTCTTTCTTATCTAAGAAAGAGACAATGTTTTTGGACCAAGGCTTATCATCCCACATTGGGAAAAACCATTCTGCCACATTAAAGTAGCAGTAGATTTTAATATTAGGATTATCCGCGCGCAGAGCATCTAAAGATGCTCTACTATTGAAGATAATTTCCGGATCGACTATGACCCAATCGTAGCCCTTAAGCTGCCTGGCTTCTTCCAGGCTCATCGTCGGAAGATACCAGGGCGCCTGCAATTTTTGCGCTCGCAAATTGTTAACGCAAAAAGCGCCTAATAATAAAATAAGAAAAATTACTTTTTTCATTATGTATCAGTATTAGTTAAGTTTTTAAAGTTCTATTTTTGTCCAAATTTCTTAAAATTTCTCTTAATAATATTTAGAATCTTTTATAATATCATTTATCTTAATATGTGTCAATCTTTTAATTTTAAAATGCAGCCAATCTTTTACTCTTGACTGTTTATTTAAAAAGTGATAAACTCTTTAGATTACATAAAAAAATAATTAAAAAGCCAAGAAATACCGGTTTTAGAATAGACCAGTATTTAAAATTTTATTCAAATATAAGTCATATATGATTAAGAAAAAATTATTCAAACGAATCGCCCTGATTTTCTCGGCGGCGATTATTCTCACTCCCTTGGTTTTCATCAATTCCGGGAGCACTAAAATCCAGCCGTATTATTCCGGCGACGCGATTAGTTATCGCGGCCAGCTTATTTTCGGTACCGCCAATTCCGGTTACTTGGAAATTTTCAAGTTAAACGGCAATGATGTGGATCTTTTAGTGAAGGTGAAAGACTATAATCCGACTTTCAATTCCTATAACGATTATTCCGACCTAAGATTCGCGTCTGAGAACGGCAGTCTCTATGTCTACGCGATTTCCCAATATACTGTCTTTAAGTATGATTTTTCTGAACTCAACTCCCTGACGCTCGTCAATAAGGTAAAAAATAATTATTGGGAGTGGTATAAAGAGATAGAAAAGTTGGGCGACAGTTTAACTTTGATCAGCGATAAGGGCGTTAAGATCATCAATAGCAATTTAGACGTGATCGATTCTTATAATTTTACCGGCGTGGAACCTTACAGCGTTACCAGTAACGGCGCTAACGATAAGATTTTAGCTATCGGGGATTCCAAAATTAAAATTTTTAATCGCTCCAGCCGCCAAGTGACTAAAGAAATCTCTCTTAACTTCGCTTCCGATAATAAGAATCATAAAGCCTATCTCGATGTCTTAAACAACAAAATCTACGCGATCGATGATTATTACGCCAAGAAATTTGACGCCACGACCGGCCAATTACTGGCTTCTTTCAGACATCTCGACGCGGCCGGATATGGAATGGAAAGCACTATCGGTAACGATTACGTTTATTTTTCCAATGGCTTGGGCGTCGTTAAATTAAATAAAGACAAATTCACCGTGGCCGATTTCGCCTATACGACTATGTCCGGCGGACCGCAGGGCTGGGCCATCGGTTTAAAACTGGTCAATACCGATAAAGGCGATATCTTAGTCGTCTTCAATAGTTCCAATATTATTTTATTGGACGGCAAATTAGATAAGATCGCTTCCGTCAAAGCGATTGAAGACATGGACGAAAAACCGCAAGAAAGCCTATATCTTAATGCGAATCATAATTCCGCGACTGTCGGCGGCGTCGTTAACCTGACCGGCGGCGGCTTCTGGGCTAACGATCAGCTCCAAATCTTTATCGGCTCAACTGGAATCAAGATTACTAACGCCGATAAAAACGGCCGCTTTGATACTTCCCTGACCATCCCCGACGTTAGGAAGGAGAAACAGGATATCAAGGTCAAGGGTCTTAATTCCGGCTTAACTTATAGCACCAACTTCGAGGTTAAATAAAGCGCGAGCTATTAATTAGGTCTACGAAAGTCAACGCCTTAAAAAGATAATTTGAATATAAAAAGAACCGCGAGATTAAATCGCGGTTCTTTTTTATTAAGTCGAAAACCGGCGAGATATCAATCTAGGAGAGATATTAATTAAAAGTAAAATATTTATCGGTATTCAGGTCGCCGCTCCGTTCCCTGGTTTTACCGGAGAGAGGCTTGAAAATGGCTTTTAAGGAATTAATGCGGGAACCGGCCTGTCTCTGAATCAGGAGCTCGTAAGCGCCGGCCTTCATTTGGACATTTATTCTATCGGGCAAACTATAGCTTAAAATAGCGCTTCCGGCGCTTCCCGGCTCAATCGTCCAAAAGAAGCCAAAAACAGTCTTATTAAGGCCAGTATCGTCCGTGACGCTGATATCGGCGGTAGACTCGTTTATCCCCTTAAGACTGATGAAATGACTGCCTAAGGGCGCGTAGACGCGCGTATAACTGCGATAACGGGTCGTCCGCCAGTCAAAACCGCCCTCATGGCGATAATCCAGCCGAACCGTGGCGTTTAGCCCGTCCGCGCTCTGATTTAGAGCATAAGAAATATCCTTTTTAACGACGGCATCGCTCTTAAAGGCGCCGAGATTGGCGTCCACGACCATTAAATAATCACTCATCGGTTTTTTGATTTCTCCGCTTACGCCCATTTCTTTAGCGACACTTTGCCAGCTGGCGTTAGGAAAATAAGCCTGGATATTTTTCTCGGTGATATTACTATCGGCGATCTTGATGAGCTCGCTCCATTTATCCGCGCCTAATTTAAATAAGCGGCTCTTAATCTCGCCCATTAACTCATTGACGATATCCTTGCGATCCCAAGGGGAGATATCTTGATCCTTATAAGCGACTTCCACGTTATATTGCAGAAGGGGCTGAAAATTATTGGCGTCATAAGTTTCGGAGCGCACGACTATCGGTCCGACGAGACGCAGCAGATCGCCGATAAAATCCGGCGTAAGCGCGACCACGCCGGTAAAAGGAAGCGTGCTGGTGCCGGCGGCGGCATTTTCACCATGGTATATTTCCATGACCTTGACGGCGGCGGTCGGCCAATCCGGCGACCAATTAGAATCGCGCAAATACCATTTTTCAACTTTCAGATATTTTTTTATAGGGCTCGGCGCTTCCATTTTCCATTTATCCGATAAAGAAGCCGGCATATCCAGATGATAACTGTCATCGGTATTAATAGAAATTATTTCACCGTTCCGGCTTTCCATTATCCCATAGACGCCGATGAAGCCGCCGGTCGGGCGCAGTTCGTCGTTATTTTGAAGGACAATCAAGAAACGGCTCGCGACCGGATAGCCGGCTAAGGCCGGAAGAAGTTTTATGAGCGGCGTGGTTTTGTTTAGTAATTCGGAAACCTGGATTAATTCTTGTTTAATGTCGCTTATCTGGCTATACACCGGCCAGAGGACGCCAATCTTATGGATCTTGCTTAGATTAAGCAGGGCTAAATCAAGATTAGCTTTCAGTCCGTTTAATTCCGGCTCTGATTCGTAGATAAATTTCAAGAAGCGGGTTTTATCCGCCGCCGGAAAATCAATAAAATTCTGATTGCCGGCGGCGGCGCTGATTTTCCTCAATTCGCCGGCGATAGAAATACCGCGTTCCAAGGAACGGCTAAGGATATCGGCGGTTTTAAGGAGATATTCTAAATCATTGATTTGGACGCGAACAGGACCGAAATTTTTGATGGCCGGATTGGAACGGGTGGCGTCGAGGCTGGCCAAAGCGTCGCCGAATTCGGAACGGGCTTTGACCGTTAAGGTTAAAGCCGTTTCCCAATCTTGATTCTTGATCGCGCCCACGGCGGCGGTGATATCGTTTTTTCCGGCCAAGCCTTGTTCGCCGGCGATTCGCAAATCCTTATAGGCGCCGCCAAGCGCGATGATCAGAAGAATAAGACCGGCGATAAGAATAATCAGGGCGTATTTCAAAATAAACCAGAAGATGCTAAATGAATGAGCTAAATATCTGTTCATAATCTTTTCATGATCCTTATTTATATTATCTTTATTCTTGTTTATTCAGAGTATTTATCAAGACCAGTTTTTTCCCTTCCAGGATATTATAGAGGAATATATCCATAACTTCGCGGCGATAACGATATTCGCGCTCTTTTAGGATAGTAAAATTAATTTCCCGACCCAATTCTTTTTCCAGTTCCTTGACGAGCTTTAAGAAGGCGGCGCGGCGCACGGCGCCGACAAGCAGTAAATCAGTCTTGGCATCGGGACAATTCACAAAAAAACCGGCCAGGATCAAAAGTTTCGGCTGGCAGATTTTTTGGAGTTTGACGATAAAATTTTGGCTGAAGAGGATTTGCGTCTTGGCGCATAAAGCGCTTACTTCCGGAAAAAGGATAAAATCGGGGTTAACGCTGAAATATTTTTTCGTGGCGCCGGTCTCGGGCTTGGCTTCTCTGATAACTCCGGTCTTAAGAAGATTATTCGTTTCCCGCCGCAAAGAATTAAGCGGCCGATTTAGCGTCTGGGCTATCTGCGCGGACGAATATTTTTTGTCGGGGTATAGAAAAAAAAGATTGATAATCTTGACCCTAGCCTCGGAACCAAAAAGCTCGTTAAGCATATTCCTTTATTTATGAATTTATAGTATAATATTCACAAGAAACAGTCAAACTAAAAAATAGGTTTGATCCCCTTTTTTCTTATGTATAATAAGATTTCTTCAATTATTTTAAACTCCGCCAAGGCCATGGGCTTAAGCGATGTTTTTGTCGCTCAACCGGATACGCTTAAAGAAAGCCAGGCCGGCAAGATTTTTGTGCTGGCGGAAATCGGCGGCAAAAAAATCGAAAGCCGGAAGTTTCTTGATTTTTTGATAATGGCCTTAAGCGATAATTATTATAACGACGAAAAGATCTTATTCAAGGATAAGATCCCGGGGCTGAAGATTGAAAATATTTTTGAGGCGGCCGTGACTAAGACTAATCGTGATTTGGCCGATTTTTTAGTCAATGAGAAGATTAGGCTTAATCCGGCGGCCATTAACCTGACTATCGGCGTCGTTTATGAGAATAAGATCCACTTCGCCAATTTCGGCCGCAATCGTTCCTTGCTGGTTTTCCGCCGCGGCGAAGAATATGAAATAATCAATGTTGAAGCCAACGCCGCCGAAGCGCTGGCGGATACCGGCGAGGCCGAAGCGGCGCCGTCGCGCGCGCCTAAACTATTTTCCTCGGTTATCAGCGGCGAGATCCCCTTGGCTTCTTATTTTGTGCTTGGCAACGAAGCTCTGCCGGAATATCTGTCCGGCCAGGAGATGATCGGCATTATCACGAAACTCCCGCCTCTGGCCGCCGCCGAACAAATCAAGAATGTTTTATTAAAAGTAAATACTTATATCCCATTCCTGGGAATAATCATTAAAAATACCACGGGTTTGGCGCCGGCGGACTCTAAAGAAGATTTGGAAGAATTTTCGGCCCACAGTTCTATTTCTTCGTTAAATTATACGGAACAAAAAACCGAGCGCATGCTCGCTCCGGCCGGTTTGATCAACCTGGCTGGAATGCTAAAGGGATTGAAAAATGCGGTTAAGAGTTGGCGGTTCAAACCGTCTCGGCCGCGTCAGAAATATATCCGAACCGAAGAAGAACAGGTTGTTCAGCCGCCTTTGGATTTAGGAATGGTCAAGAGCCTGAATATGGCCGGCTCCGGTTCCTTCTTAAAACCGGATAAGATTTTTTTCAAAAAAAGGACCGGGGCTGTCGGTTCTTGGTTCAGAAATTTTAAATCCGTCTTGGCCGGTTTGTTCGGCGGCCATTTTTGGTCGGGGCTGGGCGGCCATTTTCGGTCGGGGCTGATGTCGCTTAATAAAAAGAAGCGCTGGCTTTTCGTCGGCTTAAGTTTAGCGGTTATAGTTTTGATCGTGAGCGTTCTCGCGACGAGTCGGCATCACCAGCGCACCGTCGCGGAAGAAAATTTTAATAATCTGATTATCGCCATTAACGACAAAGAAACTGAAATCAATAATCATCTCTTATATAAAGATGAAGCCGGCGCGACCGGAATATTAACGGAAGCGCAGGCTCTTTTAGCTTCCCTGCCGCGAGAGAATGATAAGCAGGAAGCCGCTTATCAGGAGTTATCCGTTAAATTGGCGGCCGCGGCCGAAAAGCTCCAAAAGATAGTCCGGATAACTTCGGCCGATAAGATTAATGATTTGATCGGCTTAAACGTGAGCAATCTAACTTTTGCCGCCGGAAAAATTTACGCCGCCGGCGGTTCAACGGTCTACGCCCTGACGCCCGGTAGCGCCTCTTCTTCCAGGATAGAAATAAAAGGCGCGAGTAATTTAAGCGATCCTCATTACTATAGTAACAATATTTATTATTGGGACGCCGGAAATATCGTTAAGCTTGATTTCAAGAATAAGACCGGCAGTCTTATCAGCACCGCTAATCTGGAATTAGCTTCCAGCCTGATCGGTTTTAAAATTTATAATTCCAAGTTATATTCTACTGCTTTATATTCTCTCGCTAAGGATAAAAATCAGATTTATGTCTATCCAAAATCTAATAAAGGTTTTAGTACGAAGTTTGATTGGCTTAAAGAGAACGCTGATTTAAGTCAAGCGGTTGATCTAGGGATTGACAACGATATTTATGTCTTAAAAGCTGACGGCGCGGTCTTGCGGTTCTCCGGCGGTGAAGCGGAGAAATATGACGCAGCGGCCTTGTCTCCGGCTATGACCGGCGCCAATAAACTTATTGTCGGCGCGAAGTATTTATATATTTTTGAAGCGACCTCTAAGCGTTTGGCGGTTTTATCTAAAGAGAAAGGTCTTTTGGCCAATCAGTATGTTATAGAATCGCTCAACCAGATTAAAGACGTAACGGTTGATGAAGTCGGAAGGACCGCTTACTTTTTGGATGGAGATGCGATTTATAAGGTCGGATTGAATCAGTAAATTATTTTATAATATTAATTTTCCATAACAAAAAACCGACCTTTAAGAGTCGGTTTTTATAGAGCGGAAAAAGTAGATTATTTCAAAGTGACTTTAGCGCCGGCTTCTTCCAGTCTCTTCTTCATCGCTTCCGCCTCAACTTTCTTAACTCCTTCCTTTAAAACTTTCGGGGCGCCGTCAACCAAGTCCTTGGCTTCCTTTAAGCCCATTTCAGTCAACTCGCGAACCGCTTTAATGACGTTGATTTTGCTGGCGCCGCTATCGGTGATCTCCACGTCAAAACTTTCTTTCTCTTCGACTACGGCGGCGGCCGCGGCCGGAGCCATCATCATGGCCGGAGCGGACGCGCTCACGCCGAATTTTTTTTCTAAAATCTTAACGAGTTCCGCTAAGTCTAAAACGCTCATCTTCTCGATTTCGCCGACTAATTTTTCAAATTTCGCCGGAACGACTACATTTTTCTCTTCCATACGTTTAAAATTAAATTTATTATTTATGTTAATTAATTATTTTTTGGCTTCGATCGCTTTCAAAACGGCGACTAAACCGCGCAGATTACCGGCGAGCACGCCCACAAAACCGGAAATAGGCGCGTTGATGGAACCGACGAGCCGCGCGTATAATTCAATCTTGCTCGGCAATTCGGACAGAGCTTCGACTTCTTTTCTAGAAAGAAGCTTCCCTTCCAGGACGCCTCCCAAAAAGAAAATGCCTCCGGCTTTATCTTTATCCTTATCTCTCTCCTTGCGGAAATTTCCCAAAATCTTGGCCGGAGCGACTTCGTCCTCATAAGAAAAGATGACCGCGACTTTACCTTCGAAATCTTTGACGTTGACGTTTAAATTATTCTCTTTCAAGGCCAGGTTCATCAAGGTTTTCTTGGCGACATAATATTCGCCGCCCGCTTTCCTTAATTTGTCGCGCAAATCTTCGTTATCTTTAACGCCGAAAGCGTTAAAGCCCGCGAACACCAGAGACTTGGATTTCTTGATTCTTTCGTTTAAATCGCGAAAAATCTCTCCTTTTTGAATTTTATTCTTTGGCATATATATCTTAGATAATAAAAAATCCGTGTTTCACCACAGACGTCCTGGCAGAAATACTTAAAAATAAAGTATCTGTACCTCGGCGAGTCTTATAATCGGCCGGAGCCTTAATCCGTTCCGAAATGCTGGCTGTCTCTGGCAATATTTTGTTATGTTGATATATTAGCAAATTGTTAGAGTTTGTCAAGAGTTTGTATTAGTTTTATCCGGATAGTTAATCTGCGGGCTTGACTATTACTATTTTTTGTAGTAATTTTTAGATGACTAATTTAGATAAAAATTAGGCAAGAAAATTTCTTTAAAAATTAAATACTAACCAAAAAGAATAAATAATGAAGAATCGAATGATTTTGTGTTTTGACTTCGATGGAGTTGTTGTCAATAATACCCTTCTCGGCTTTCAAAAAGTCAATCAAATCTTAACTGAACTTAAGCTGCCGCCGGTATCCCCAGATTTTTTAAGAGAACACTGGGGTAAAAAGATGGATGATTTGGCCGCTCTTATTTGCCAACTTCAAGGAGCGAATGAAGAACAAACCGCTTGCTTTAAAAAGCGAGAAAAAGAAATCCACCCGAGTTATACTTTCGATCGGAGCTTATTTAGAGTCCTGGTTGCTCTCCCGCAATTCGGGTTTCTGACGGCGATAATAACCAGCCGAGGAGAGGCGGACTTGAAAAAATATACCCGAAAAATCGATTTGAGTCTGAATATATTCCATTATATCCAGACGGTGGACGACTACCACAGCTGTAAGCCGAGTGGTTACGTCTTCGTACCACTTATTAATTGGGCGCGTGATCTTGGCGGCGGCCTGACAGCTGAAAATATCGTTTATTTCGGTGATACGATTAAATATGATTATCGAGCCGTTAAAAATGCCCGCCTTCAAGGCCGGCCGATCAAATTTGTCGGCGTCTGTTCCGGAATCAATACCTACGAAGAGTTCCGAGATGCCGGTTTGGAAGAAACCGAAATTATCCCTAATCATGAGTCTCTATCGTTTTACCTGAGTCGGCTTATCCAGGCAAAGATGGAAAAAAAGCAAAAAAAAATGTAAAAATTTCTTCAAAACAAAACCGCCCCTATTAACAGGCGGTTTTTTATTGACGGAATTTGTTTGGGAGGTGTTTAGAATCGTTCAAATCGTTGACTATTTCACTTCGTAAACTAAAGTGGCTTCCACCTTGATTTCATTCTGGCCGGATTGGATGGAAGGAGCGGACAATTCGGCGGCGCGGCCGGCGCCCATATCTAATTTAGCGTTGGAGTACATGACTGGGCTGATTACCGGTTCGGCGTTCTCATAAACGCTCTTGATTTTACCCAATTTCATACCGGATTGTTCGGCAATCATCAGCGCCTTCTCTTTGGCTTTGGCAATAGCTAATTCCCTGGCTTGGTTCCTCAACTCATATTCGTCGTCAATGGTGAAACTGATATTGCCGATTTGATTCGCGCCTTTCTCGGTCGTCTTGGCAATAATGTCGCCGATTTTATTCAAGTCGCGGATTTTTAAATTCACATTCTGGCTGACTTCATAACCGATTAATTCCTGGCCCCTGCCTTCGGTCCAGTTATAGACCGGGTTCAAAGAATAACCGCTGGTCTTAATGTCTTTTTCTTCAATACCCAAAGCTTTGACCGCTTCAATAATCGCGTTCATCTTGCCGGTGCTGTCAGTAGTCGCTTCGACCGCGGTTTTTTTAGTGCCGGTCTTTAATCCGACTTCTAAGTTAGCGATATCGGCCTTGGCATAAACTGTACCGGATCCGGTGACCGAGAAACGATCTTGGTTATTGACGTTGTCCGCCATAACGAGGGCGACGATGACGATGGCGGTTACCGCCAGGACGCCCAAAGTTACTAGAAAAACATAGGTTTTTTTCATATAGTTTTTTATTTTTAAATTAATTAGACTTACTTCTATTATAGCCGATTACGATTTTTTGGGCTAGTTTGCCAATTTATCTTTTTGAGCGTTCGTCCCCGATTGGCGAAACGATGCGCCTCTTCTCTCAATTTCAATAAAGTCGGTTTGATATTTTCCGCCAGGCCGCGCAGGGGTCCTTTGGTTTCCGGGGTGAAAACGAGCTTATCGCCGCCGAATTTAGAAATACCGACCAGCGGGATATTTATATTATTGGCTTTGAAGACGCGGGCAAGAAAACTTATTTGCGGCGCTCCGCCGTCAACCATTATTAAATCCGGCATCGGCCACTCGCTATGTTTGAAACGGCGCAGAAGCATCTCGCTTAAAGCGCGCTCGTCGTCGCCGGCCGGCGCTTCTTTTATTTTAAATAATCGGTATTCATTTTTAGCCGCTTCTCCACTCTCAAAAACAACCATAGCGCCGTAACTTTCTTTGCCGGCATGATGCGAAATATCATAGCCTTCCAGGCGACTAATCTTATATTCTCCCAAATCGTCTTCACGGGTAAGAAGCGCGACATCCTGGAGATGTTTTAAAGCTTTTATCTTATCGGGATTGGATTTTTTTAATTTATTGACGAGGCGTTTCTTCTCGCCGGAAAGGAGAAGAATAATATTATTAATATTTTTCTGATAATCTTCAGGCGAAATGATTCCGACGCAAGCGCCCGGACATAACCCAATCTGATAATCAAAACAGGCTCGGCCTTCGGGGTTACCCGCGACACCGGCCGGCGCGCAGGTTCCATACGGAAAGACGCGACGAATCAGGCGCAAGGCGCTCTGGATAAGATGAAAAGATTGATAGGGCCCGAAGATTTTGGCGCGGCCCGTTGTTCGCTTTTTACCAACGATAGAAGAGCCGGAGAATTTCTTTAAGTCCGTGCCGCGAACGATGAGGGGCTTGGAAAAATCGGCTTTCGGAATAATAACATAAATAAAGGAACGGTCATCACGATCTCTAACGTTATACTTCGGCCAATATTTTTTAATATTTTTCGCTTCCAGGATAATCGCTTCCAGAAGCGTTTCCGTAACTTCATATTTAATATTAGCCGCGCTCGCAACCATTTCGGCGATGCGCGAATCGATGTTCTTTTGGAAATATTGACTGAGGCGATTTTTCAAACTCGTCGCCCGGCCGACATATAAAATTTTTCCGGTTTTATCCAGCCAGAAATAAATCCCGGGCTTTTTAGGAATGGTTTTTAATTTGTTTTTAAGATTATGACTAAAATTCATAAAATTGCGGTCAACCGGCCGAGAAGAATTTTAAGTAACTCCCAAGCGTATAAAAGGACCAACTTAAAATCTCTTTTCGGCTTTTTTTATTTCAAATACTTTTTTAAATACTTCCCGGTCAGACTTTCCGGTTCGCGGACGATATCTTCCGGAGCGCCGGCGGCGACCAAACGTCCGCCTTCTTCTCCGCCTTCCGGTCCGAGATCAACGATATAATCCATTGATTTAAGCATGTGCATATTGTGCTCGATCACTAAAACGGAATTTCCTTTCTCCACCAGTTTATTTAAGACCGATAAGAGTCTGCCGATATCATAATAATGCAAACCGGTCGTGGGCTCGTCTAAAAGATAAAGGGTGCGTTTCCCTAAAGTATGAGTCAGCTCTTTAGCGATTTTGATGCGCTGGGCTTCGCCGCCCGATAAAGTCGTCGCGCTCTGACCGATTTTCAGATAGCCGAGGCCGACAGACTCCAGAACTTTCAGTTTATCGGTAATAAAATAATTACCGGCAAAATGTTCAATCGCCTCCTCAATGGTCAAATCCAAAATTTCGGCGATGTTCTTGCTTTTATATTTAACCTGTAAAGTTTCCCGATTAAAACGCCGGCCGCGGCAAACCTCGCATTCAACGAGAACCGGCGGCAGGAAATGCATTTCAATCAGGTTCGCCCCGGCGCCCTCGCAGGCTTCACAGCGCCCGCCCGGGCGATTAAAGGAGAAACGGCCGATTATATAGCCGCGGGCGCGGGATTCCGGGAGAGAGGCGAAAAAATCGCGAATCGGAGTAAAAATGCCGGTATAAGTCGCGGGGTTGGAGCGCGGGGTCCGACCGATCGGCGATTGATTAATGACCACGACTTTATTGATATATTCCGCTCCTTTAACCTCTTTAACCTGTTCCAACTTCGCTTTACCCGGACGATTTTTTATTTGAGTGACGTTCTTATAAATCACATCGTATAACAGCGAAGATTTGCCTGAACCGGAAACGCCGCTGATGCCGACGAGGCGGCCGAGCGGCATATCAACGTTCAAGTTCTTGAGGTTGTTGGCGTAAGCGCCGCGAATTTTTAAAGCGCCATGATTCTGCTCGCGACGTTTATCCGGCAAGGAAATTTCCCGCTGGCCGATAAGATATTGCAAGGTTAAAGACTTTTTTAGCGCCGTTTTATTTTTGGCTTCGTTCAGTAAGTCTTTAGTACTGCCAATCGCGACGACTTCCCCGCCGTGAACGCCGGCCAAGGGGCCGAGATCGACAAGATAATCGGATTCTAAAATAGTTTTTTCATCGTGTTCCACGATAATAACCGTATTATTCTTGTCGCGCAAAGCTTTAAGCGTACTTATCAGGCGGTCGGTGTCGCGTTCATGCAGGCCGATAGTCGGTTCGTCCAAAACATATAGAGTCCGGGATAAATGCGAACCGATTTGCGAAGATAAGCGGATGCGCTGGGCTTCGCCGCCGGACAAGGTATGGGCTTCGCGTTCCAGTGACAGATAATTCAAGCCGACTTTTAACAAGAATTCCAGACGGCTGATAATTTGGACGACGACATTCTCGGCGATGGCGCGCTGGCGCTTCGTCATTTTTTCGTAATAATGATTAAAAAAATCCAGAGCGCGCTTAATCGGTAAAGTCGCCACTTCGGCGATGTTTTTATTGTTAATTCTGACCGATAAAGCTTCCGGCCGCAGACGTTTCCCCTGGCAGGCCGGGCATTTTTCTTCGCTGAAAAAATCGATTCGACCAAGCCCGCTACATTCCGGACAGGCGCCGTGGGGCGAATTAAAAGAAAAAAGCCGCGGTTCCACTTCCGGAAAAGAAAAATTATCGTTCGGACAGGTCCAGTTCGCGGACAATAAAAATTCTTGGTCTTTATACTTCGCGATCAGAAGCCCCTTGCTGTATTCCAGTGAATTTTCAACCGCTTCAAAAAGGCGCGTCTCATCGTTTAACATCACTTTATCAATCACGATTTCAATATCATGCTTTTGCTTGGGCGCCAGTTTTACCTGTTCGCGCAAAGAATGAATTTTCCCGTCAATGCGGGATTCGCTATAGCCGAGCGATAGGTAATTATATAAGAGTTGATAATATTCACCCTGGCGATCACGGACGACCGGCGACAGGACGGTCACGCATTCTTCTTTCAAATCAGCGCCGCGATTAATTAAAATATCAACCATTTCTTCCACGGTGAGCTTTTCAATTTTCACGCCGCAGACCGGGCAATAGACTTCGCCGACGCGAGCGTATAAGACACGCAAGTAGTCATAAATATCGGTCAGCGTCCCGACCGTTGAACGCGGGTTATGCGAGAGGGCTTTCTGATCAATAGAAATAGAGGGCGCCAAGCCGATCATTTCATCAACATCGGCCGGTTTTTTCTGGCCCAGGAATTGGCGCATATAAGGCGATAAAGACTCGACGTATTGTCTCTGGCCTTCGGCAAAAATCGTGTCATATGCCAGCGACGATTTCCCCGAACCGGAGACGCCGGTAATGACCGTCAATTTATTATGCGGTATTTCCAGGTCGATATTCTTTAGGTTGTGCGTCCGCGCTCCGCGGATAATCAATTTTTCTGACATATTGACAATATTTATTGATTATGCTAATAATATTATTATACTAGATTAATATTAATTTGAACATTAAAAATAACAAAAGGGCAAGGGGGTCCTACGCAATGAAAAAAGTTTATTATTTATTAATTTTTGCTTGCTTATTATTTAGCCTTAGCGTCCAGGCGCAAATTGAAAGAGATGACCTTTATTTGGAAGGTCTTCAGTATCAAAAAAATGTTTTTGAGGCCAGCATTTACCAGCTGGGCGCAGAGTATTATCCCCGATTTTCCATTGAAGGATACTCGGTTTACCGTTCCGGCTGGGGACTCTGGGGGCTGGGAGAATACTCGCAACCGATTGTCTATCAGAAATGGATCCAAAAGGGATATGACTTAAACAAAAATTTCGGTATCAGCGCTAAGCTGGGATTAAGTTACGACTTTGACAGTTATACTTTTGGCAAGGTCAAATTATTCGCCGGCGCCGGCCTTGATTTGGTAAAGTCATGTTTCGGGCCGCTTGTCGGAGTGTATATCGACAAAGGAAATTGGTCTTTGCGAGCGCTGGGAGTCTACTCGCTGACAACCGCTTATAAATCCGAGTATTCCGAAGAGGACCTTGAAAAATTCGGCGGGTACGGCGACCCGGTTTACATTCGGGGATTTGACCCTAACAGTTGGTATAAGTTCTTTCTTTCTTATTCTTTTGACAAGAATTTAAAAGCGGGAATAATTTCCGAGAGGTTTCTGGCCACCGGTCTGTTTGCCGAATATGATTTCAGAATCAAGCCGCGGCCATGCTTGCAAAATGTGAAAATAAGAGCTATCTCGGGCCGAAATTTTGAGTCAAAGCAATTTTGCTCCTCGGCTGGCGTGATACTGGAACTTTAGTAACCGGAGTTGTGACAAATCATTTTTTTTAAAGCCTCTTTCTTGACAGAAGAGGCTTTTTTATTTTCTGATTACTTTTTTATTTTCCGGTTATATAAATGGATTAGGATCCGTAAAAGTTATGCGTCTGGTTTTATTTATGACTTTAAAAGGCACGCCGTACTTTTTATTATATAAAACATCCGCCGAACAGAATAAGGCCAGGGCGTAATCAAAACCTAATTTCTCGCTAATGTTTTTAACTTCTGTTTCAGACTTCCCTTCTATTTCAACATAAGGTTCTAAATATGGCCATTCATCAAGAGTTATTTCCACATCATTTAAAGTCCAAAGTTCGCGGCGGCTTTCCTGATAGGCTTTCTGTTTGGCGCCGATAGCCTCTAAAAACTTAACCCCCTCATTGAAATTATCGATCTTAAGGCAAATTTCTTTCTGATTTTCTATTTTGTCGCCGTCGACTATTTTCAAGCTCATAGTTATTTTGTCGCCCTCGTCGCGCACTCTTAACCAACCGCCTTTGATTTCATGGCCGGCCGGCAATTCAAAGACAATTCTTTTCATTAAGAATTCCGGCTTTATTAAAGCCGCTCCGGCTTTTTTAAGACGGGTGCGGATTTCGTCTTTATTAATATTTAGGAAAGTCGCTTCGTATTCAATTTCAATATCCATATTTTCATAATTTATGTTTATAAAATTTAAGATTCGCCTTTTTTATGACCAGTTGACAAATAATTATATTTCTACCATAATATTCTTAGTTGACTCTAGTATTTTAACAAAAAAAATTAACAATGATTAAAAAATTATTTAATTATGCTATCACGAAAGGTAGCACTAGAATTTTCGCGGCCGTCGGGCTGATTATCGGACTGATGATCGGCGCCTGTCTGCGGGTTTCGTTGGCCGATTTCAGCCTCCAGAGCGTGGTTATCTGGGGTTTGATTATTATAGCCACGGCGGCTATATTAATCACCTTTGACCTGGTGATAGAAAAAAGCTCCAGGGATTATTTAAAAGTAATAATCCTCGTGTTCATCACGGCTGTGGGATTTTTCTTGGCCTGCATCCTTGGGATTTGGTTGGGAGGAATAATCATTCCCCCCGGCGATTCCTTTAGCAATCTTATAAGCTCTCTTTTACAGGGAGCTTTTTCATTTCTCCACGGCATCTAAAAAATCCTCAATCGGTTTAGAAATATTTATTGGCGTAATTTTATGTTTCTTATTATATTCCAATTGCTTGACGCGGCGGCGCTCGGCTTCTTTGATCGCTTTTTTTATGGAAACGGTTTTCTTGTCGGCGTAAAGAATAATCTTACCCTTAACATTGCGCGCGGCGCGGCCCATAATCTGCATGAGCGAAGTTTCGCTGCGCAGAAAGCCTTCGCGGTCGGCGTTTAAAATCGCGACCAAAGTCACTTCCGGCAAGTCCAGACCTTCGCGCAATAAGTTCACGCCGACCAGAACATCAAACTTCCCTTCCCGGAAATTTTTTAGTATTTCCGTGCGTTCAAAGGTTTTGATATCGGAATGAAGATAATTAGACTTGAAGCCTCGGCTATTTAAATAAGTATTTAAGTCTTCGGCTTGCTTCTTGGTCAGAGTATTGATTATCGCCCGTTCGCCCAGCGCGGCGATTTTTTTAACTTCCGCCATGACGTCATTTATTTGGCTGTAATTCTCTCGTTTGTTAAAAACCGGGCGGACTTCAATTTCCGGATCAACCAAACCGGTCGGACGGATGACTTGCTCGGCGATTTGCTCTGAATGTTTTAACTCGAACTCTCCCGGCGTCGCGGTCGTAAAAATCATCTGGCCGACGCGCGCCTCAAACTCGTTGAATTTTAAAGGACGATTATCAAGCGCCGAAGGCAAGCGCCAACCGTATTGGATCAGGGTTTTCTTGCGCGCTTGGTCGCCGTTATACATGCCCCTGATTTGGGGAACGCCGATATGGGATTCGTCGATAATCGTCAGGAAATCCGGCTGACCGTCTTTCCAGGGAAAATAAGCGAGTAAGGCATCGGGCGCTTCGCCGGCCAGCTTGCCGGTCAGATGGCGCGAATAATTTTCAATGCCATGGCAATAACCTAAAGTCCGAAGCATTTCCATATCATATTTCGTCCGCCTTTCCAAACGTTCCGCTTCCAGGAGCAATCCGGCTTTTTTAAAATAGGCTAAACGCTCTTTTAATTCCTCTTGAATGTTCTTAATGGCCGCTTCTATTTGAGGCGCGGTGGAAACAAAATGTTTCGGCGGAAAAATAACGATTTCCTCCAAGTCGCCGATAATATTTTTGGTCGTATTATTGATAATACATAAGTCGCTGATAGCTTGACCGTTAAGCTCAAGGCGATAAACAATATTTTCCGATTTTGGCCGGATTTCAAAGACATCGCCCCGGACACGGAACTGGCCGCGCTCAATTTCTCCGCTCGTCCGCTCAAATTGAATCTTGATTAATTGCTTTATCAAATCAATCCGGACCATCGGTTTGCCTTTTTCCAAGACTAATTTCGCTTCCAAGTAACTGGACGGCACGCCGAGATTGTAAATACAAGAAACCGAAGCCACGATAATCACATCACGACGGGAAACCAAAGCCGAGGTCGCGCCGTGGCGCAAGCGGTCGATTTCCTGATTAATCATCGCTTCTTTATCAATATAAGTGTCGGTTATCGGGAGGTAGGCCTCCGGCTGGTAATAGTCATAATAAGAAACAAAGTAATGGACGGCGTTTTCCGGAAAAAAATTCTTGTATTCGCGATAAAGCTGGGCGGCCAGAGCTTTATTCGGCGCCATAACTAACACCGGCGAATCTAATTCCTTGATGACATTAGCGACGGTAAAAGTTTTTCCCGACCCGGTGACGCCCAGAAGCGTCTGGTGATTAAAACCCTTCTTCAGTCCCGCGACGAGTTTTTTTATGGCCTCCGGTTGGTCTCCGGCCGGCTTAAAACTTGATTTTAATTTAAATATTTTTTCCATTTAATTTAGGAAATAGGCGGGTAATTTTATAAAAATATAAGCCTCACTTTAACGAAAGGCGAATTTAGATTTTATAATAAAATTAAGTAATTGTAAATATATCGTAGCATATAATTGACCGAGTTTAAAGCTGGATTGATATAAAAAAGCCTCATTTTATGAGGCTATAGCGTTGGATGAATTTTTGACTAACTCAATTAATTAGAAAAGTCTTTTTGCCTCTTCAACCATGCGACGAATACGCCAAGGACGCAAGCTGATAACTGTCCCGAGTTCGATGGCGTTCGCGCCGTAGGCTCTTAGCGTTCTGATGTTGCTAACGGAAAATATTCCGCCGCCAGCTTTTATGGGTATCTGGATACAATCCCGCCTCACACTCATAATTTTTTCGCACAACGGCTTAAACAAGGGTTTGCCTGATAATCCGCCGCCGCCGAATTTTGCCAGCGGAGAAGTTTTCCGCCACCAAAATAATTTCTTCCAGTTAATCCCAAATCCTTCCGTACCATATTTTATGGTGTTAGAAATGGTTATTAAATCACAGAGACCTTTTTGCCAGATCTCTTTTATGACTTTATTCGGCATTAGAAGATTAACTTTCAGATCAATAACGAGGAGATAAGATCTTAGGTACTGAAATTGTTTTAAAATTTCAGTAACGTTATCCAAAACCAGTTGATGATTTTCCGGCTCGGTATTCGGGCAGGAAACATTTATCTGAATCCAGATAGGCGATGCGAAATCATTATATTCAATGACTTTAATAAGTTCGTACCTGAACCAGCTGGTTTCACGAAGCATTTCTTCTAAAGTATTGCCGACGGGCATAAAGGAAATTCCCAAAGCCGGACGGATAATGTTTTGCCATTTCCCGGTAGCTAATAATTTCTTAAACCCCGGGCCGCTTGAGTCAACGGCGTTAAGCATAAAACCCCTCAGCGGATACACTTTTATGCATCTCGGGAAGAGGTCTTTAGGCGCATAATTTTCGTCTAAAGGGAGATTCCCGATTCGAAGATCTGTAGTTATTGTTTTGGCTACAAAGCTCATATCGCCCGCTGTTTTAGCGAACGACGGAAAAAAGCTCTCATACCATTTATGATACCAATACCCTTCTCCGAACCAGCCTAGGGCGCCGGAAGCGGCATTAACGTTAAATTCAATGTTCTTAATTTTCATGCTTTTTCCTCCATTTCTTATTTAGTTTATAAGTAATATTTAGTTTTTAAATAACAGATATTCTCCTTAGAGTATCATCTTCCCCGCTGATTTGTCAAATAAAATAATTAAACCTTAAACCAAGTAAATTAAAAACCCTCGCTAAATTTGATATTTATCAAATTAACAAGGGTTATAAAACAATTCTTAAAGAATTATAAAGAATTATTTAGATTCTATGTTCCTCGCACCACTTTCTGGCGTTTTGGAACATTTGTAGCCAAGGAGCGACGGGCATTACTTCGTCGTCTTTCCATTCTTCCGGCAGATATCCTAACTGCCATTTCAGGAAAGTTCTTTCCGGATGCGGCATCATGGCTAAATGTCGGCCATCTTGGCTGCATAAACCGGCGATTCCCCAAGGAGACTCATTGGGGTTAAAGGGATAACCACGAGTTGCCTGTCCGTTGTCGTTAACATAACGAATGGGCGCCAAATCGTTTAACAAGACTCCTTCGGCGCCATCTAAAAGCCGGTGATTAGGAAAATGTAATTTCCCCTCTCCGTGCGCCGACCAAACCCCTAAGATTGAATCAGCCATTCCTTTCAGCATTACCGCCGGACTGTCTAAAATTCGGATATTTAAGAAATGACTTTCAAAGCGGCCGGATTCGTTTTTAATGAAACGCGGCTGTTCTTCACCCGACAGTCCTTTCCAAGGAACCCAACCGAGTAGCATTTCCAGCTGGCAACCGTTACAAACTCCTAAAGATAAGGTATCGGGACGGTTATAGAATTCGTCAAACATAACTCGCAATTTTTCATTAAAGCGAATCACGCCGGCCCAGCCTTTAGCCGAATCAAGCACGTCGGCATAACTGAAACCGCCGACAAAGGCGACCATTTGAAAAGCGCGCAGATTCGCTCGGTCATTTAACAAATCAGTCATGGTCACATCATAAGGTTCAAATCCGGCCGAATAGAAAGCGGCGGTCATTTCTCTGTCTCCATTAGAACCCTCTTCTCTGATGATAGCCACTTTGGGTTTATCAGTAGCCGTAAATAATTCCGGAAGAGTGGTTTTGGGTTCGAATCCCAGTTTGTAAGTGATTCCCGGCCGATTGAAGACATTCCTCTTCTTGCTAACCGCGCAAATTGGTTTAATTTGCAATTTTTCCAACTGGTAGCTGGTTTCCTCCCAGATTTGCCGCAAAACCGCGGTGCTCTCCAAAAATTGGAAGTCGCCGTCGTTAACGATATAGATTTCTTTAATCTTTATCGTTTTCCCAAGATAATAATAAGGAACGGAAAACGAATTCAATAACGAAACGACGACACCTTCGTTCTCGGGCAAATATTCAATCACCCAACCGGCCTCTTCAGCGAACAGTTCCGGAATTAATTCCTCGTGCCGGCAATCAAGTTCCAGATAAAATCCGCAGTTCCCGGCGAAACACATTTCCAGGAGAGTGGTGATGAATCCGCCCTTACTGATGTCGTGGGCGCTTAATATCAAACCGCCGCTTACCATTTTCTGCATAGCGTTGAAGCCATTTTTGACAATTTTTACTTCAACATCCGGCGTTTCATTGCCTGGCTGATTATAAACTTGCGCCAGGGCCGATCCGCCCAAACGACGTTTTCCATCTGACAAATCAATTCTCATTAATCGGCTGGCGCCCGGTTTTTTGATGTCGGGGGTGACTTTTTTTCTGACATCGGGCACGGACGCGTAACCGGAAATTATCAACTGACTCGGCGATTTTACCGTTTCTACTCGGCCGTCGGGATGCTTGACTTTCGTTGCCATCGACAAGCTGTCTTTACCGCCATCAATAGCAACGCCTAAATCAATCATGAATTCACGTACAGCCAGGGCGGCCCGATAAAGTCTGGCGCCTTCGCCCGGTAATTTTGGCGCCCACATCCAATTGCCTGAACATTTGATATATTTTAAGCCATTGATTTTTACCGACGCCATATTGGTCAGCATTTCCGTTATGGCCAGGCGCGTCGCGGCTCTCGGATTAATAATCATTTCCATATGCTTCTCTCCGATAGCCGTCGCTCCGCCGGTATATTCTCCAAGATTGTTAGGAAAATAACTTTGAGCTATCACTCCGACATCAGCCACCGGCAGTTGCAGCGGTCCGCAACATTGCTGTTGCGCTACCAGACCGGTGACGCTGCGGTCGACTTTGGCCGTTAAATGATCTTTAGACCCGACGGAAACGAGTCTTAATACTCGCTTTAAAGCTTCCAGAATATCTAAATTCTTTGGCAACTCCAGAGCGGCTAAATCTCTCGTGACGCTCTTATCAATAAAAGTTTTTTGCGGCAGATTGCCTAAAACCTGCTTCAAGTCCAAGTTGACCGGCGTTGACCCGTCAGCCTCGTCAGAAACGACAAAATAACCGTCTCCGGTAACCTCGCCTAAAATTTCGCAATTCACTTTTTCCCTCTTGCATATGGTCCAAAACTCCTCGATCCGGCTCTTATCAATGATGAATCCGCTTCTCTCCTGATACTCACATATCCAGATTTCCAGGACCGACAGAGTCGGGTCGCCGGAAACTATCTTACGGATATTGATTTTGCCGCCGTATTTTTCCACCAGTTCTTTAAGGACATTCGCCGGTCCGCCGGCGCCCTGGTCATGGACAATAACAATCGGGTTATTCTCACCCATTTCCACGCAAGCTCTGACGATACGATTGGTTTTCTGACCCATTTCGCCATCGCCGCGTTGAACGGCGTTAAAATCCAGATCCTCTTTATTATCGCCTTGATTAAGGGAGGACGCGCTGCCCCCGCCAAAACCGATACGATAAGCCGGACCGCCGACTTGGACAATGAGCATGCCAATTTCCGCCTTATCTTTTTTGATGTGCCGGTCGTCAATCATTCCAATTCCGCCGGTGAACAAAATCGGCTTAATAAACTCCTGATGTTCACCACTGGGCAAATCAATGGCCACCGAGGCGGCCGTTCCGACAATTACCGGTTCTCCGAATTTATTGCCGTAATCAGAAGCGCCGTCAGAACCCCTAATCATAATCTCTAATCCGCTGGCCAGATTTTTGGGATAAACCCGTTCTTTTTCCCAGGGCAATTTATAGCCGGGAATAAAAAGGTTGCCGGTAAAATAGCCGGTCGTTCCGGCGACAACCAAACTGCCGCGGCCGGTATCTTTAGCGTCCCTGATTCGTCCGCCCGTTCCGGTTTCTGCCCCCGGATAAGGAGCGACACCGGTGGGGAAATTATGCGTTTCCGCCGTAAAAATCAAATGATAAGTCATCTGCTTTTTCACGAAAGCGGAAGATTGGCCGGGATGTTCGGGAATTAACGCCCAGACATTGTAGCCGCGGATAGCGCTGGAATTATCATTGAAAGCGACCAGGCTGTTGCCGGGATTAGCTTCCAATGTTGATTTAACGATATCCATCAGAGTTTCGGGCATAACCACGCCGTCAATAATCTGTTTACCCTTGAAATAGCCGTGACGGCAATGCTCGGAATTGGCGTTGTTTAAATCCATAATCTCTACGATGGTTGGATCACGCCGTTCTATCTCCGCGAAATAGTGATAATAAAACTGGCGGTCCGCTTCATCCATAGACAAGCCTGAAAGCTTTAAGAGAGCGTTCGGCCCTTCAGCGATCAAAGGAACGCTGTAAACCTTTTCGGGAATATGGCCGGTGTCAAAAGACTCTAATGGTTTCAGATAGAATCCTTGAGTCATCCGGTCCAATAGCTTTGCCGTATCATCATTGAATTCAATAATTCTCCGGGTCGATCTTTCCAGGCGGGTAATTTTAGTTAAACCGCAAGCCCGGCAAATCGACAAAGCATTGGTGTTCCAAGGAGTCGCGTAATTAAGCAAAGGCCCGATCTCAATTATTTCTTTAAAGGGGCTGTTTCTTAAAAACGAATCGCGGCCGAATTTTTTCGGCGCGAAAGTTTCAGCGAGAAGCCAAGATAAAGTCTTGATTTCTTCCGACGACAGAGCTTCACTTACTTCAACATTGAAGCAATACTCTAAGTCGCTTTCTTCTAAACGATAAAAGTGTTCTACATTCATGGCGCTTGTTTTTTAAGTGTATATTAATTTGTTAATGTTCTGCCAATGTTCAAAAAAAGATGATAATTATTCCATTTTTAGGAAATTAATTATCATCTTAAATTATCAGATTTTGTAGTTAAAGTCAAACGAAATATCAAACGATGTTAATTTTTTTGGGCGCGGCGAGCAAAGCGCGCTTTAACGATTTCCATCATTAAAATATTAACCAGAGCCACGGTCAGAACTATGAGCCAGGACTTAGCCGATAAAGGTTCGGTCTTTAATAATCTATTTAAAAACGGCAGATAAACGGCGGCGATAAGCAGAATCAAATCAACGCCGAGGGCCATAAATAAATAGGGATTGGTGAACTGCTTTATTTTATGAAGCGGAAGCGTGAAACTGCGCAGACTGAAAATAGCAGTGATTGATTTGACTATCAAAATGGCAACTAATAATGTTCTTAAATAACTGAGGCTCCAACCCAAGACCGCCAGATGCGTCGCGCAATAATAGAAGCCGGCGAATAATAAAACTTCTCTTATAAGGCCGACGCCGAAAAGAATCGCTTTCATTTCCGGCGTAAAAATAGATTCGCTCCTTTTGACCGGCCGGCGTTTCATGACGCCGTCGTCATTAGATTCAAAAGCTAGGGAAAAACTGGGCAGGCCGTCGTTTAAAATATTTATCCAGAGGATCTGCGTCGGCAGCAAGGCGAGCGGCAGATTAAAAAGAACGGATCCTAAAATAAGAATTATTTCCGAAAAGCAGTCGGAAATAAGATAAGTCAAAGATTTTCGGATATTATCAAAGATAATCCGACCTTGTCTGATCGCGCTGACGATGACGCTGAAATTATCGTCGAGCAGGACGATGTCGGCGGTTTCTTTGGCGACTTCCGTGCCGGAGCCGAGGCAGATGCCGATATCGGCCGCTTTCAGGGCCGGCGAATCGTTCAAGCCGTCGCCGGTCATGGCCACGACTTCCCCGTTCTTTTTTAAAGCGTTCACGATGCGCAATTTATGGTCCGGACTGACGCGAGCGTAAACCGCGACGGTCTTCACTAATTCTCTCAGTTCGCCCTCATTGAGTTTCTCCAGAAAATCACCGCTGATAACGCCGGCCGCGCCCAAATCCATTTTTAATTCTTCGGCAATGGCTTGGGCGGTATTAGGATGGTCGCCGGTGATAATTATCGGCCTGATGCCGGCGCCCTGGCATAAAGCGATAGTTTTTCTAGACTCGTGACGGAGCGGATCTTTAAAAGCCGCCAAGCCGATGAAAGTTAAATCCTTATCCACTAAATTCCAATTTTTTTCTTCCGCCGTCGGATTAAAAGGCAAGGTTTCTAAATCACGATAAGCGAGAGCGATAACGCGCAGGCCGCCACGAGTCAAATCTTCATAAAGAGCCAAAATCTTTTCTTTGTCTTTATTTTCCAGCGCTCTTATTTTCCCGGCGTCTTCAAGAAAAACACATTTTTCCAAAACGATTTCTCCCGCGCCTTTTTCATAAAGACTGAAAGCGTTTCCTTTTTGATGCAGGCTGATCATGAATTTCCTGATGCTGTTAAACGGCAGTTCGCTTAAGCGCGGTTCGTCCTTCATTAATTCCGACTGACTCACGCCTAAATCCAAAGCGACTTTTAAAAACGACACTTCCAGCGCCAGCCCGGAGCTCTTAAAAGTCTCCGGATTAATAACGGCGTTATTGCATAAAACGCCGGTCTTTAAAGCCAGCATAAAATCTTTTAATTTTGACAAGTCGCGAGGACCCGTTAATTTCGCCGGCGCCAAGCGTCCCGAATATGAAACGATTTCTTCCAAGCGCATTTTTCCTTCGGTTAAAGTCCCGGTCTTATCGGAACAAATGGCCGTAATAGACCCCAGCGTTTCCGCGGCCAATAATTTTCTGGTCAAAGCCTTTTTTTTGACGATATGTTTCATGCCGATGGCGAGAATGACGGTAACGGCGACGGATAAGCCTTCGGGGATGGCGGCGACCGATATCGCGATCGCGGCCAGAAGAATATTTAAGAAGCTTAAGCCCTTCAAGACGCCGGAGATGACAATAATCAGACAAATGGTGACGACGCTCAAACCGAGAAGACGGGAAATCCTAGTTAGGCGTTCCTGCAGAGGCGTCGGGCCGCTTGCGGCCGTCTTGACCATGGCCGCGATTTTTCCGACTTCGGTTTTGCCTCCGGTCGCGACCGTAATCGCGAGTCCGTGCCCGCTGATAATATTGGTTCCGGCGTAGACCATACTTTTACGATCGGCTAAACCGGTCAAGGGCGCGCACGGTTGAATGCTTTTGGAAACGGATAAGGACTCCCCGGTCAAACTGGCTTCATTCACTTCTAAATCAAAATTCTGAAAAACGCGAGCGTCGGCCGGGATTATCTGGCCGGCTTTTAAAATTAAAACGTCGCCGCTTGCGACCGCCGCGGTCGGAATCTCTATTTCCCGCCCGTTTCTTTTAACGTAAGCTTGATGCTCCACTATTTTTTTAAGTTTGCTTAAAGCGCTATTGGCCTTATCTTCCTGAATAAAGCCGATAATGACATTGACCAGAACGGCGGCGGCGATTACTTGAGCGTCTATAGTTTCACCGACGGCAAGAGAAATAACGCCGGCGCCCAGGAGAATATAAATCAGGGGATTCTTGAATTGGGATATAAAAACTTTCAGGCGGCTATAGGGTTCTTCTTCCACTAAGACATTGAGCCCGTCTTGAGCCAGCCGTTTTTTCGCCTCTTCGGAGCTTAGGCCTTCAGGCGAGGAGTTAACGGCTTTAAAAACCGCTTCCGTTTTCAATTCATAAAAATCTGGCGGGTGTTTATCTTCCAAATTTTTATTCTCTAAATTTTTATTGTTTGGCTTATTCATATGCAAACTTTATTTTATATCTTTTTCCTTAAAAATTTTATTCTTTCCTAAGCGCATCTATCGGATTCATTTGGGCCGCTTTTTTCGCCGGATAAACTCCGAAGAAAATGCCGAATAAAAAAACGAAACTGATAGACACGACGAAAGCCTTTAGCGGTATTCTAAATTCCCAAGCCAAACCGGCGAAACTGGCGCCAATCGCGATTAATTTGGAAACGATGACGCCGAGGATGACGCCGATAACGGCGCCCAGAAGAGTAATCAGGACCGCTTCCACGAGAAATTGCGTCATAATATGGCTGTAATTGGCGCCGACCGCTTTCCGCAGGCCGATTTCCAGCGTCCTTTCGCTGACGATAACATACATGATGTTTAGTATCCCGACTCCGCCGACAATCAGAGAAATAGCGACAATCGCCAATAAAAGCCAAGTCAAAGCGTTGGTGATAGTATCCAACATTTTCATCATTTCTTCCATGGTGGTCACGCGAAAATCATCTTTGGCCGGGTCGGTAATATCGTGATTATCGCGGACGACGCGTTTTATCTCTTCGGCGGTATCGGCCGCCAGTTTCGGGTCCTGAAACTGGTGAATCATATACATAAAATAATCAATACCCATGATTTTTTGCTGCAGCGTCCGCACCGGGACATAAACGTAATCATCCAGATCCATCCCCATGGTCGCGCCGCGCGATGCCATCACGCCGATAACCCGGAATCTGGCTTTACGGATGGTAATATATTGGCCGAGCGGATCAGAATCGCCGAACAACGTTTCTTTTATCTTACTGCCCAAAACCGCGCTTTGACTTAAGGCCTGATCGTCTTCGGCGCTGAAAAAAAATCCCGACGCCATCTTACTTTTATCAATATCCAAATAAGTGGCGCTGACTCCAAATAAACTGGCGGCGCGCGATTCATTTTTAAAAGTGATTTTTTCTTGAGCCATAACCGCTCCGTAACCGCCGACGATATTAGGAATTTTATTAATATCTTTTAAATCTTCGCCGTTTAAAGTCGTCACTTGGACGCCGGAAGCGAGAGCCATCGCGCTTTCCGTATCTCCCGAAGTTCCCTTTTTAGCGGTCGGCACTTTTATTTCCGTCTCAATGATATTGGTGCCGAAAGCTTCCATCTGTCCGACCATTAAACTCCTGATGCCCTCGCCGGCCGAATAGACGATGATAATGCTGGCGATGCCGATCATGACCCCGAGCACGGTCAAAAAAGTCCGCATTTTATTCGCGTTCATGGATCTTAAGGCCATTTTTATCGCCGGAAAAATTTTATTCATAACTTAAAGCTTCCACCGGTTCCAGGCGGCTGGCCTGGCGCGCCGGATATAAGCCGAAAATCAGACCGATTAAAGTTGAAACCGATAAAGCCAAAATGATTGAAGAAGCGGAAACGATGAATTCATAATTATAGCCGAGCCGGCGGACGATCAAAGAAATAAGCCAAGAACCGACAGTCCCCAGGATTATTCCGCCGGCGCCGCCAATCAGAGTCAAAGTTATCGCTTCAATTAAAAATTGCCAGATGATATGGCGATTGTTGGCGCCAAGGGCTTTACGCAGGCCGATTTCCTTAGTCCTTTCATTGACGCTGATGAGCATGATGTTCATGATGCCGATACCGGCGACGATTAAGGATATCGCCGCCATGGCGATTAAGAAATATTTGAGCGCGTCCGTAATCGTGATAATCATATCGAGAGCTTGGGCCAGGCTGCGAACGGAAAAATCATCGTCCTGTCCGCTTTGATCTTTGATATCATGGCGGTCGCGCAAAACAATAATCGTATCGGCCATCACTTGGTCCACGCTGGCGGCGCTACTCGCTTTCATCCGAATAAAACTTAAATGGTTGACGCCGTTGATTAATTTCTGGGCGGTCTGAAGAGGAATATTAATCTGGTCGTCGTAATCCACGAAAGCGACCGTGCCCCGCGGCACCATCACGCCGATAACTTCAAAAGATTGTTTCTTTATTTTTATCTGCCGGCCGACGGCGTCGGAATCGCCGAATAATTCTTGCTTGACGGTTAAACCAAGCACCGCGACTTTAGCCATATCACGGTCTTCTTCCGCCGTAAAAAACCGGCCCGCGTCCACTTCTCCGCCTTCAACTTTCAAATAATCTATGGAACAACCGTTAATGTTCGTCTCATAATTCATCTGTCCCCAGCTGGCGGTCGCCAGACCGCGCGAATAGCCGACGGCGCCGTCAAGGTTAGGCACTTGGCGACGGATAGCCTCCAAATCTCTTTCTACCAGGGTCGTAATCGCAATACCCATGACTGAAGCCGGCGGACCGCTGGAGTCTGATTTTCCGGGCAAGATTCCGACCAGGTTTCCGCCCAAACCCTCAATCTGGCTGATTATCAAGCTCTGCGCCCCCGCGCCGAGAGACATAATCATCACGACCGCGCCGACGCCGATAATTATTCCCAGCATGGTCAAAAAGCTTCTCGCTTTATTAGTTAGAAGCGCGCGGACGGAGATCTTAAGGGATTGCTTAAAAGGAAAACGCATCAGCGTTTTATTATTTTAATAATTCGTTATTTTAATATTTCGCCGTCATGGGCGCGGCGGCGGTATTTTATTTTTTCGTCGCTGATAATCTCGCCGTCTTTTATCTTGATTATTCTTTTCGCGTGTTCGGCCGTGTAGGTTTCGTGAGTGACGAGAATGATGGTATTGCCTTCGTCGTTAAGCTTCTGAAGTATGGCCATTATTTGCGTGCCGGATTTAGAGTCAAGATTGCCGGTCGGTTCGTCCGCGAAAATGACCGACGGATAATTAACGAGGGCGCGGGCGATGGCGACGCGCTGTTTTTCGCCGCCGGAAATCTGGTTGGTATAATAATGCAGGCGATGACTGAGGCCGACGCTGGCCAGAACTTCTTTCGCCCGGCGGTCATGATCTATTTTTTCGTCGGAATAAATAAGCGGCAATTTGACGTTATCTAGCACCGTCGTCCGCGGCAATAGATTAAAAGACTGGAAAACGAAGCCGATTTCCTTGTTGCGCAATTTAGCCAAGCTGTCATCGTCCAGATGCGTGACGTTTTTCCCTTCCAGAAAATATTGGCCCTGGGTCGGGTTGTCCAGTAAGCCGAGGATATGCATCAAAGTTGATTTGCCGGATCCCGACGGTCCCATGATAGAAACGAATTCGCCTGCCTCAATTTCAAAATCAAGACCGCGCAAAACCGTAGTCAGGGTTTCGGCGGCGCCGTAATCTTTGCCTAAATTTTTAACGCGGATGAGCATATCAAGAAGGAGGGTTAACAAAAGAAAGTTTAAGCCCGATTAATTCACGACTTTAATAAAAGTAATTATTTTCTGCCCGGCCGCCAGGTCGTCGCCGTTTATTTCTATCAGGCCGTCATTACCGGATATTCCGGTTGTTACCGGAATTTCTTGGACTTTATTACCATCGGTTAAAACGCGGACAATTTTCCCGCTGCCATTTTTATCAATCACCGCCCGCGCCGGAACCAGCCAGACATCGTCTTTCTTATTGGTGGTGATGGTGATATTGGCGGTCATGCCCGCTTTGACATCTTGAAGATTCGCGCCCGTGTCGGTCAGGCTTATTTTGACTTTATAGTAAGTTATGCCAGAAATGACAGTCGCCGCCGGTTCTATAAAATAGACCGAACCGCTGAATTTCCGCGTTTCGCCGAAGGCGTCAAAATCGATTACGGACGAATCGTTCAGTTTTACTTTAGAAATATCCACTTCGGAAATATCCACTTCAATTTCAAAATTATTTTCCGTGAGCATCGTTAGCGCCGCCTTGGAAGAGACTTGCTCGCCGATTTCATAATTTATCTTGGAAATTTGTCCGTCAATCGGGGCGATGATTTGGCTTTCCGATTCTTGTTTTTTTATCAAATCCAGATTCGCCTGGGCTTGCGCCAGTTGCGCTCTGGTCAAATCAATATCCTCGGAGCGCGCCGGCGTCTTAATGCTGATCAATTGTTTTTGGGCGATATTCCAGGCCTGTTTCGCGGCGCTTAATTTAGACTGGGCGGCGACGACTTGGCTCTCGCCGTTTAATTTCACGGAATTATAGGTGTTGCGAGCGTTCTTCAAGGCGTCGTCAAGATTAACTTGAGCCGAACCTAAAGCATCAGTTGCGGCCGCGACACCGGTATCATAAGAAAGAAGCGCGTTACGGAAGGCGTAATCGGCGCTTTGAATGGCGCTGACGCCCGTACTGACGGCGTTTAAGTTGGCGCTGACATTAGTTTTATAAGCGTCCAAAGTCGCTTGCGGCAAAACGGAAGAGACAACCGTATTTTCCAGACTCTTGAAACAATTATTGGCCGTTTGATTGGTTATTTCCAAATAAGCCAAAGTCAGACTGACCAGATTTTTTAAATTCGCTTCCGTGGTAAAGGCCTTAGTCGTTAGGAGAGTGACCGCGGCCGGAGCTTTCGCGTCGAGCGCCAGAGCGTAATCATTTTTAGTATTCAGGAGGATGGTGGAATCTTTGATGCCGAAAGTATTTTTCAGGTCAGCGTCGTTTAAGAGACGATTAATATAATCCAAGGCGCTGTTGGCGATGCTTATTTTCGCGTCGGCCGTATTGAGCAAGCTATCGCGGCTATTGTCTATTGTTTGTCGGGCGCTAATTTTAGCGTTAGCTAAATTAGTTTGGGCGGTCGCGACCGCCTGTTCTAACGGCGTAACATCGCTGGCCGATGACGATTCTAAATCCGCCAATTTTTTTGCCGCCTGGCTTAAATTCTCGGCGCTTAGTTCCAGCGCTTTCGCCAAATCGTTTTCCGCGGAGGAATAAGCGCTTTTAGCCTGGGCCTCTTGAGCGGCGCTGATAGCGATATCTTGAGCGGTCGCTCCTTTTAATAATTTATTCAAGTTGGCTTGGGCGACGTCAAAACTGGAAGCCGCTTCTTTTTCTTTTAAAATCAAGGAATTCAAATCTAATTCCATCAGGACGGTGTCTTTTTTGATCAGATCACCGACTTTGGCCGTTATTTTATTAACTTGGCCGCTAAGCGCGAAGCTAAGTTCCAGTTCCTGGCTGGCCTTGACCGTGCCGACTTCGGTAACGGTCTGAATAAGAGTTCCCTTTTTCAGATTAACGGTCGTATATTCGTTTTGCGGCTTTTTTTTGAAAATAAAAAATGACGCGATAATAGCTAAAATAATCGCCGTTATAATAAGCCCTTTCTTTTTTTTGCTGGACATAAATTAAATTTGATTATCTTAATGGGACACCCCATTTTATTATCTAATTTTATCAGAAACGGCCTTAAAAAACAAACATTAAAAAAACGTTAAAAAACGGGCAAGGGGCCGTTGAAAAAAGCCGTCGGGAATTAACTGTTTAAAACTGATTTGACATTTATCCGGTTTTTGTATTAATATAATTTGATACCTATAATATTCGTGAATTAGAAGTCGTAAATTATAATGTATAACGTTCATTAAAAATCAATTAAAAATGGCACAGATTCCAAAACAACTAAAAAACGACAAATTGTCATCATATTTGTCGGGAACCGGACTGAAACGTGTCTCTCAAGGAAAAGTGAGAGATACTTGGCGCCTTGATAATGACAGCTTATTGGTCGTGGCTACGGACAGAATCAGTATCTTTGATTTCGTCTTAAACGCCTTAGTTCCAAAAAAAGGTGAAACTTTAACTGCCCTGACTCACTTTTGGCTGACTAAGATATTGTATGAGTTCAGCCATCACTTAGTTGAATCCGGAACCCACCCCGGGTTTAATGATGCCTGGGATTTGCGGGAGGATTTCCTACATGCTCTGCCGCTTGAGCGTTGCCTGGTGATTGAAGATATGAAAGGGAAACTTTATCCTTTTGAGATGATTTTTCGCCATCATATCGGCGGATCGATTTTCAAATCCTACCAGAAAACGGGTTTAGCCGGCGGACAGCAACTACCGGCCAATCTGCCGAAATGGTCGAAATTGGAATGGCCTATCTTCACGCCCTCAACGAAAGAGGAGGTGGGCCACGATATCAATGTGGATGCTGATTACTTTTACAGCGAGATGTCAAAAAAGGGCCTGGGTGTAGAGGCTCGTCAAAGTGTTTATATGCTGGAACAGGCATACGCGATAGCGTACGCGTACGCTCAAACAAAAAGTATCTTAATTTTAGATACTAAATTTGAGGTCGCCGGCGGCCCAAAAATAGTTGACGAAGTCCTGACTCCGGATTCTTCACGGTTTGTTCTAAAAGAAGACTGGGAAAAAGCCATGGCCGGAGGACGTGATCCTTCTTTCATGGATAAGCAACCGGTCAGGGATTGGGGCGCAACGGTAGAAACCCCGTTTAAAGACGAAAACGGACAGATTACCGGGATTAATAAATTAAACCCGGCCAATCCGGAACATGCGGCTTTTGTTCATAATTTAAAAATTCCGGAAGAAATTATCACCGACACTGCCGACCGGTATCTGACTATATTCCGAATGCTCACCGGACAGAGTCTGGAAGACTATAAAAAAAACGATATGGGCGTTTAGCTCATTTCAGGGAGATACGAAGCAAAAGGGACTGCAAAAACAGCCCCTTTTTTATTTCTTTTAAGTGAAATATGACGTCGAAAAGATTATTTAGTCGGACGCTGACCGTGGTACGAAAATCGCCGCGGAGACGATTGTTTACGCCTACTGGCCAGATGCAGAGGCGACAGCCCGCGTCTATCAGCCGTATGAGGCGAAGCTTCGCTACGCATACTAGATATGCTACGCGTACTGGGCGTATCATGCTGAAAGTTTTTTCCGGCGTGATACCGAGAACTGCTCCTAAATATTTTTTTCTTCCGCTCGCCGGCGCCGGCCGAAGAAAAATCTTTATTGAATTTCACGAATTCCGTCCGTTTGATATTCTTATTGATCAATTTTTCAATATCGCGAATTTCTCTCTGTTCGTCGGCGGTCGCGAAAGTAATCGCCTTCCCGGTTTGTCCGGCCCGTCCGGTTCGCCCGATGCGATGAACATAATCTTCAGAATTATCAGGCAGATTGTAATTAACTACCAATTCTATGCCATGAACATCCAAACCGCGAGCGGCGACGTCAGTCGCCACTAAAATACGTTCTTTTTTGGATTTAAAATCATTTAAGGCGGCGCGGCGGCGATTCAAAGATAAATTAGAATGGATTTCTATGGCCTTATGACCCAGCAATTGCAACTTGCGGGCCAAGGCTTTAACAGTGTGCTTGGTCCGAAGAAAAACCAGGACCGAACCGGTATATTGAGCGAGAACTTTTTGCAAATGTTCAAAACGCTCGTCGCCGTTGATTATAAATATTTCCTGATCGACTTGAGCGACGGTCGTTCCCGACGGCGCCACTTCAATGCTGACCGGAAGTTTCATATAATTAGCCGCTATCCGAACGATTGCCGCGGGCATAGTCGCCGAAAACAGCAGGGTCTGGCGCTCCTCGGGCGCTTGTTTTAAAATCTCCCGAATCTGCGGCGCAAAACCTAAATCCAGCATCATATCCGCCTCATCAAGAACCAGAGTCTTGATCTCGTCCAACTTGAAAGTCCGGCGCTTGAGATGATCAATCAACCGTCCCGGAGTCGCGATGATAATATGCGGTTTCTTGCGCAGCTGAAAAAGCTGACGATCCAGAGCTTCGCCGCCAATTAAAATAGCGGTCCGGAGCCCTAAAGCCTGACCTAATTTTTTCAAGCTTTCTTCAATTTGCAGAGCTAGTTCGCGCGTCGGCGCGATAACCAGACCCTGCCCTTTACTGGCGCCGAGGCGCTGGAGCATCGGGATGCCGAAAGCGTAAGTCTTTCCGGTTCCGGTCTGCGCTATGCCGATCAAATCCTGACCGGCGATAGCGATCGGGATGGTTTTTCGCTGAATGGGCGTCGGCGTGTTTAAATTAAGTTTTTTGAGGATTTCCAGAATTGAAGCGCTGACGCCTAAATCAGAAAATCCCGGCGACGCGGCTTGAGCCGCTTCATCCGCTAAGTGATTAAGCTTGTTTGTTGAGTGATTAAGTTTAGTGTTGTCTGTCATAATGAAAAAATAAGCGGCCCGTTTTTTTCTGATTCTCTCCGGGCCCCAAACAAAATCCCGCCCAGTTTTACTTAGGCGGGACCTTGATTTCAAGAGAGATATTAAGCGCGTTTAACATTAACCGCGTTCATTCCTTTCGGAGAGTTCTCTGTTTCAAAAGAAACAGCGTCGCCCTCGCGCAATTCATTGTATTGGACACCAACCAATGAGTTGCTGTGAAAGAATAAATCTTTTTCTTGACCTTCTACCTTAATGAAACCGAAACCTTTATCGGTTAAAGTTTTGATAGTGCCAGTCATAAAAAATTTTAGACTTAGTTTGTAAGATTGCAATTTAATAAAGAGTTTAAAAATCGACTACTTTTTTGACACACTTATTGTTGCTTAAACACTGTACCACGTAAAAATTAATAAGTCAAGGGTTTCGGCTGAAACGCTCATTAGATATTTATAATCTCAATATCAACCTTATTATCAGCCCCCAGGCCGTAATAGCTGGTAATCGGCTTAGTATAGCGCAACATGGCATCCAGAAGGACAATTCGCCACCGGCGCAAGATATTGCGCGGCCTGGTTATAAAATTATCCCTGGCGATAAGGACCAACCATTTTTTAGGGTCGCTCGGAATCTTTATCAGCCCCTTTTCTTTTAAATCCGTTAAGACGTGTCTAATATCCGGCGTCTGCATATACCCATAAAAAGCTTGGACGGAAACCATACTGCTGCCGGCGGCGGCGGATTGGAAATTAATAATCCGATAGCGACTGCCTCTATTTGCCCGCGGACTGTTAAGGAAAACGATATTCATGAAGATTATATGTTTCGGAATGTACAAACCCCATTTGGACAGAAAAGAATCCATGGCCGCCGGAATACGGTCATGACGGTTAGTTATCGGCCGTGAAGACATAACGACGACCGAACGGTTTAACAATTTATCTTTATGTTCCGCTTGCAGTTCAATGAATTTTCCGACGGAAAGGCCGGGCAGTTTGAGATGAGCGATATGAGACAGGGTTCGACCCCAATCCCAGGTGGACATAATGATAAATAGCGCGATGGCGATTATAACCGGCACAAAACCGCCCTGCCAGAATTTTAAGAGCGTGCCGGAAAAGAAAGCTAAATCTATAATCAGTAAGAAAGAAATGAGCGGCGTAACTATCCATAAAGGCCATTTCCAAAGATAACGAATCAAAGCATAGAACACTAAAGTCGTGATAACCATCGTGCCGGTAACGGCCAAGCCGTAAGCCGCCGCCAAGCCGCCGGAAGTGCGGAAAGCGAGGACGAGGGCGATACAGCTCACCGCCAGGACGCTATTTATAAAAGGGATATAAATCTGGCCGCCGATAGCCGGATTGGTGTGGACGATTTTTATTTTCGGGAACAAGCCCAGGGCGATGGCCTGGCTGGTCAAAGAATAAACGCCGGAGATAAGCGCTTGGCTGGCGATTATCGTGGCCACGGTCGCTAAAATAACGACGCCCAAGAAAGCCCATTGCGGCGCTAAGGCGTAAAAAGTATTGCCGCCGACAATCTCTTGCCCGGATAATAATAGGGCGCCCTGACCGAAATAATTAATTATAAGAGCCGGATAAACCAAACCCGCCCAGGCCGAGGTGATGACGCGGCGGTTAAAATGACCCATATCGGCATAAAGCGCCTCACAGCCGGTAATACACAAAGCGACTGAACTCAAAACAAAAAAAGTCGACCAGGCGTGAGTGCAGACGAAGCGATAAGCGGCCAGGGGGTTGATAGCGGCTAAGACTTGCGGATATTTAATGATCGCCGGCAAGCCCAAGACGATAAGGGCGATAAACCAGATAACCATAACCGGACCGAAGAGCCGGCCGACTCGCCCGGTTCCCTTCTTTTGGATATAAAATAAGCCGATGAGAATAAGAATAGTCAGAGGGACCACGTAGGACGCCAAGTTCGACGATAATATTTCAAACCCTTCAACCGCCGATAAGACCGAGATGGCCGGAGTGATGACGCCGTCGCCGAAAAGCAGAGTCGCGCCCACTAAAACCACGGCTGTGACGCTTAGACCGAAAATCCGGCGGACTCTCCCTTGCCGCAACAAAGCGAGCAAAGCGAAGATTCCGCCCTCGCCTTTATTGTCGGCCCGCATAATCAACAAGATATATTTTATAGTCACGATAATCATCAGCGCCCAGAAAACCAAGGAAAGGACGCCGAGGACGTTCTCCGGATTGCGGGCCAAGGGATGAAGTCCGAAGAAGGTTACTTTCAAAGCATAGAGCGGCGACGTGCCGATATCGCCGAAAACAACTCCGAGGGCGCCGACGAGAAGGGATAAGCTGATTGTTTTTTTAGAGATGATTTTATTGTCCATATTTCCTATTTTACATTTTGAATTTGTAAGAAATCCTTACAATCTGATTGTTTAATATCTTATTATTTTTCATATTTTTGTTTTTATCCTAATATTGAACCACTTCTACTAAGTTTAGTCAAATAAATAAAGAAAATATAAATTTTTTCTAAAGAATAAATAAAAGGGCCCGGTTAAAGGCTCTTAAATTATAAATATTTTATTTTTTGGATTGATTTCGATTCTCGTCGCTCCTTCCGGCCGATTACCAGCCCGAATTACAGGCGTCATCGACCACTTTTTGCAGGCCCCTATCGTTTCCGAAAGTCTGGTCGAGGGTATTCTGATTCATGGTTCCTTTGGGGAAGAAACAATTAAGATTCATGACGTCGTTTATCTTTCTTTGAAAATGACATTTTCCGTCTTCTATCCCCAGAATCGTCATGGCGATTTTGGTCGTTTTGTCGCCGCCCGTCATTTCAATGGTTACCGGCAAACATTCATTCATCCTGTTTAAGAAACAAAAAGGGTCTTCGCCGCTGCCGCAATCAACCATCGCCGTTCTATCGACTGCCGGCGCTGGGGTCGGGACCGGGGCCGGAGCCGAGGCCGGCGCCGACGCCGGAGCCGGCGTTTCGTCAGCTATCGGTACCAGCGCCTCATCAGGAATGAGGTTTTTTGAGCCGGTATTATTAGCCTCTTTATTCAGACCGCAGGCCGATAAAAATAATATCGGTAAAACTAAAACAGTTATAATAAGATATTTTTTCATATTGTTTTATCACGCGCTCATATTATAAAGTTCGGGTTTTCTAAAAACGTCGACCTTTAGCTTTTCGCCGTTAAAAACCGATGTTTTTTTATTTTAAAGTCAGGTCAAAGACGGTTGAGAAGAAAATAGCGCTGACGATAATCCCGGCGATGAATCCGGACAAGGACGAGGCCAGCACTTTGCCTATTTTCCATTTAAAAATTTTCCGGTCATGAGAGACAAAATCATTTAAAGCTTTTTCCATAAATAGTCAAAATTAATTTCTAATCTCATTGTTGTCTATTATCATCTTAACACGTTTTAACGCCCGGCGCCAGTAAAAAATAAAAAAGAGGTAACTATGATTAAGTTACCTCAAAATGACGGCTAGCGGTTAAATTATTTCATTTGTCCGGCTAAATATTTTAAGCCGGTCCAGACCGTGCCCAAGCCATATTTAAGGCTCCGCCAAAAATTAATGGACGAAGCTTCTTTAAAATAACGGACTGGCACCGGAATTTCTCCGATCCGATAGCGCCGGGCGACGATTTGAAATAAAACTTGGCTATCAAAGACGAAATCGTCGGAATTGCTCTGCCAATCAATTTTTTCCAAAACTTCCCGCTTATAAGCGCGCATGCCGGTATGCCATTCGGACAAATTATAGCCGCTGATGAGATTCTCAAAAATGGTTAAAGCGCGATTGGCCACATACTTATAACCGGGCATGCCGCCGGCCGCCGTTTCCCGACGCGAGCGGATGCGCGTGCCGAGCATGACGTCGAAACAATCATCACCGATAAATTCGGCGAAATATTTCACCAGTTTCGGATCATATTGATAATCGGGATGGATCATTACGATAATATCCGCCCCATGTTCCAAGGCCAAGCGATAACAAGTTTTCTGATTGGCGCCATAGCCGCCGTTTTTTTCGTGACTAAAGACGAATAAGCCTAAATCACGCGCGAGCGCCGCCGTGGCGTCGCTACTCTTATCGTCAACCAAAATTATTTCGTCAACAAGCGACGGTAAATCATGAACCGTTTTTTCTAAAGTCTTAACCGCGTTATAAGCCGGTAAGACAACGATAATTTTTTTTGAATTATACATCTTATTACTCCCTTTTTAGTTTTAGTTTTAGTTAATGATTAATCCTTTATTGGATTATCTCAACCCCCGTAAAGAAGCTAGGATAATCCAATAAATACTAATCAAAAACATAAATGTTAAAGTGCCGGATAACCAAAAATATAGCACGTATGCTATATCTTTGTCAATATCTTTGTCAATACCTTCGTTAAGTAAAGGCAACACCCTTATGGCCTCTTTTAATCGTTTCTATAACCCCTACCCTTACAGTGTAGCACGTTACCGCTAAAAAAGCTTAAACGAAGGATGTTTAAGCTTTTAAGAGAGTTTCTCTTTATCTCCGAATTTTTGATCTTTAGGGCTGGAGAATATCTTCAATGCGCCCGTTAATGGAAATGATGACATTTTTTACGCTTAAAAACTGCTTAAGAGTCTCCCTTATTTGGGCGCTAATCGCCGCCACCCGGCAAGAACCGCCGACGCCCGCTTCTAACTGTTCATTAAAATCAACTTTCGCCACCCCATCCTCAATAGTCAAGCTTTGAATCTTAACGTTGGGATTAAGGCTGGTAGTAAAGCCGTCCGCGTCTTCGGCCGGTGTCGTCCCCGCCAGAAGTTCGGTTAGGGCGGCCCGAGCGACGGATAAAGTTTTAACTATTTCTCGTTCCACCGGGAAGACCCGAAGGCAGGTTATTTCCGGGTCTAATTTATTATTATTGAAGAAAACTTTGACCTTTATCTTTTCCGAACCAGCCAAAAATTTCACCGGCAAGCGTAACTCATCAGAATTTTCCGATAAACCGGAAGGATTATCTTTTTCTAAAACCAGCGTCCCGATGGTGCTCGTTGAATTATTGAAATTTAATTCCGCTTTAAAAGGCACGAAATTATTTGTCATCCAATCGGCGCTAGCCTGGGCGATGGCGGTGCCGATTAGTTGGCCACTCTCGTTATAAAGCTTAACCGGAAAACTGGCCTCAAAAAACCAATAGCCGCGCGCTTCGCCTTCAATAGTTAAGGGGCTCTGGATAACCTGGCCGGAAATAAGATTGCTTATTTTTATCAAATCAGACTTATCGCCGGCAAGATTGTCCGCTGGCGTTAAATCGGCTTGGTCGTCTGTTAAATCGGTTTTATCGCCGACCGGTCTTAAATTAATCGCGATCAGCCCGACGCCGATAATCACAACTATTAAAACTCCTAAAGCGGTGGCTAGTTTTTTAGTCGACATATTTTTAAAATAATAATTAACTCCTTTTTTATTTTTTCCTTTTCCCCATACTCTTGCAAACCTTGACGAACTCGACGAATAAAGGATGCGGCGCCAAGGGACGGGAAATATATTCCGGATGGAATTGAACGCCGATAAAGAAAGGATGGCCGGCGATTTCTACCGCCTCCACGATTTCTCCGTCCGGCGAGGTGCCGGCGATTTTCAAACCTAATTGCTCAAACCGGCTCCGATAATCATTATTGAATTCATAACGGTGGCGATGGCGCTCGGAAACGGTCTTCGCCTTAGTATAGCGGGCGTAAGCCTTGGCCAGATGCGTTCCCGGCACTATCCGACAGGGCCAACCGCCGAGACGGATAGTTCCGCCGTAACCTTTTTCTTTAATTAATTTTTCCTGGTCCGGCATGATATGGATAACCGGATTCTTGGTTTTTGGATCGACTTCAGTTGAATTCGCGTCTTTCAATTTCGCGACCTGGCGAGCGAACTCAATCACCGCCATCTGCATGCCGTAGCATAAGCCAAAATAAGGCACGCCCCTTTCGCGACAATACTTGATAGTCTTAATCTTCCCTTCCGCCCCGCGTCCGCCCCAGCCTTGAGGAACGATAATGCCGTCCATTCCAGCTAAAACTTTAACGCCTTTAGTTTCAATGTCTTCGGCGCCGAGCCAATTTATCTTTACCTTACAATGATTAACGGCCGCCGCATGCTTGATGGCTTCGATGACTGAAATATAGGAATCGCCGAGAGAAAAATCACCGCTCGCGAAATATTTGCCGACAATGCCGATGTTAACCAACGGTTTTTTGGTTTTAGAAGCGGCGACCATTTTTTTCCAGGCCGTATTATCATGCTGGCGGAGAGGCAGGCCGAACTTTTCCAAAATCCGTTTCCCTAAATCATTTTTTTCAAAATTAAGCGGGATATCGTAAATAGAATCGACGTCCGGAGCGGCGATAACCGCTTCTATCGGCACATTACAATTAATGGACAATTTTTCCCGGCGCACCATATCAATCGGCCGCTCGCTGCGCGCCACCAAAAAATCAAGCTGGATGCCGGCGCCTTGAAGATTGCGAACGGCGTGCTGGGTCGGTTTGGTCTTCATCTCTCCGATCTTGCTGGGTATCGGCAGATAAGACACCATCACGAACAGAACGTCTTTAGGATTAAACAGTTTCATGACTCTGGCCGCTTCCAAGAACAATAAATTTTCATATTCTCCGACCGTCCCGCCGATTTCAATAATCATTATTTCCGCTTTAGTTTTCTCGACCGCTTTCGCGATTCGTTCCCGAATTTCTTGCGGAATATGCGGCACGACTTGGACGCATTTGCCTTTATATTCCAGGTTGCGCTCCCGGGCGATCACGCTTTGATAGACCCGGCCGGTCGTCATGTAATTCTCCTGATAGATATTAGTATTCAAAAATCTTTCATAATTGCCGATATCTTGGTCGGTTTCATCGCCGTCTTCGGTCACGAAAACTTCGCCGTGCTCAATCGGATTCATGGTTCCGGCGTCCACGTTGATATAAGGATCCATTTTGATAGCGCTCACTTTATAGCCGTGCGCCTGTAAAATCTGGCCGATTGAGGCCGTGGTTACACCCTTACCGACTCCGGACATTACTCCGCCGACAACAAAAATGTATTTGGTAGTCATAGTCTTAGTCTTATTCTTAGTCTTAAACTTTTTATTTCTTTTTCGCTTTTAATAATTCAACGGCTTTATCAAATTGCGGGTCCAGGCCTTTATCGGCGTCCGCGGTCGTTAATTTAACCTCAATATTCGGAGCTAAGCCCTTTTCATTGATAAAATCGCCGGCTGGAGTCAGCCAATTCGCGATTGTTATCTTTAAAGCCGCGCCGCCCGATAAATCGCTCAAACTCTGAACTGAGCCCTTACCATAAGTCATTTCACCGACTATCGTCGCCTTTTTATAATCTCTTAAAGCGCCGGCCAGGATTTCGGAAGCGGAAGCGCTGCCGCCGTTAACCAGCACTATAGTCGGAATATTTTTCAAGCGGCCGCGGCCGTTGGACGGATATTCGTTGCGGCGATTACCGTTAAACTGTTCCGCGACTATCGGACCGGCTTCCACCCATTCGCTCGCCATCATGACGGCGGTTTCCAAATAACCGCCCGGATTATTGCGTAAATCCAAAATTATCCCTTTTGGTTCTTTCAATAAGATATTATTGACCGCCAGATTAAATAAATCTTCGGTATCGTCGTTGAAATTACTGACTCTGATGACAAAAAGGCCGTCGGCGCGCATTTCCGTCTTCACACTTTTGACGATGATAACCGACCGCGTAATCGTGATATCGCGCGGTTTTTCTTTGCCTCTGATGATAGTTATGGTCACTTTCGTGTCTTTCGGGCCGCGGATTTTAGTGACCACTTCATTAACGGTCAAGCCTAAAGTGGAAACGCCGTCAACGGCATAAACTTTATCGCCGGCTCGCACTCCGGCCTTTTGGGCCGGCATGCCGTCCAAAGGCGAGATAATCGTCGTGATATCACCACGCATTCCGACCTCGGCTCCGATGCCTTCGAAAGTTCCGGCTAAATCATCCGAAAACTGTTTAGATTCCTTGGGGTCCATAAAAACGGTATAAGGATCGCCGACGGCCGCCGTCAAACCTTTTAAAGAACCGTAAAATAAGTCCTGGTCCTTGACCATATTCCTATCGACATAATTAGTCTTTAAGTTGTCCCAGACCTCCCAATAAAGATTAAAATCGATCGCTTGGCCGTTCTCCTCATCGCCCGCGTTAGCGGCCTCTTCCGAATAAGCGATAATCCGCTTGCCGGGACGGATGTTCTTTCCTTTTCCTAAATAGTAGCCGCCGGTAAAAATTCCTCCCAAAATAACCAAGACAATCAGAACCAAGCCGATTTTTTTCAAAGTATATTTTAAGATGTATCTATTGATCGCGTCTTTTATTCGGTTAAACATAATTTTAATTTATTTGTTTTAAAACCGGACGACTCTAGATATATGCGATATACGCAGATACGCGACCGGTTTATTTTCTTAAGATTATCGGCCGTCCCGCTCCGCGCAAATCTATTAAGCGCGAGGGTTGACGGCGCCGCGGCCGGCCGGTATCGATAACCAAATCAATCTCCCGGACGGCGGCGGGAAAATGAAAATTCAAATTTTTTAAATCGGAAATCGGCTCTTCCCCGCTTATGTTAAGACTGGTCGAGACTAGCGGGACGCCGACCCTATCCAATATTTTAATCAAAAATTCGCTTTTAGGCAAACGCAGGGCCAAACCGTCGGAAGCGCCGGTTAATTCCTTGGGTAAATTGCCCCGCCCGCGTAAAATGACCGTTGTCGGACGAGCGGCGCGCCAGTAGCGCCCGATCAGCTCTTCTTGGCGGCGCGAAACAAAAACATATTTTTTCAGCATCGCCAAACTGTTAACCAAAACCATTAAGGCAAACTTGGGATCGCGTTTTTTTAAGCGAAAAATTTTCTTAATCGCCGCCCTATCGTCGGCGCGACAGCTTAAACCGTAAATCGTATCCGTCGGCAAAACTAAAACCCGTCCCTCTTTCAGGGAACGGGCGACCGCCGCGATTAATGACGACTCAACGTCAAGATTTTTAATATAAGAATAAATCATTACGGCTGATAAAACTACCCGGCTGATAAAACTACTTTCCAAACGGAGAATTATTTTTAAATAATCACTTTTCGTTAAATAAGCTGCCTCTCTAAATAATCGCTCGCAGCGCTTTCAGGGCTTCCGGCAAGAGCGGTAAAATGATATGAACGACTTTTAGCAAGAGCGGCGCGACGATGGAGTTAGTCAGTTGCTCGCCGAAAAAATTACTGATTAGAGTATAGCGGGAAATGACGTAAATTATCAACCCGATGGACAAGGATCCTTCCAGTAATCCCAGAGCCGCCCCCAGCAGATTATTGATATATTTGCTGCCCGGAATAACGGCGATAAATTTGAAAATCTTTTCAATGATAAGAAATAAGATAGCCGTCAGCTTCGCCACCAGCACAAAAAGAACGATGAAGGTTAAGACTTTGGCGAAATTCTCGTGATCGGTCGCCCATTTTTCCAACCAACCCCAAGTTGACGCCCAAGCGTAAAAATTCAGATAAAAATGACTGGCGACATAAGCGCCGATAATCAGTCCGGCGATATTACCCAAGAGCTTGATTAGGCCCTTAAATAAACCGTTGACGACAAACGCGCCGATAATGACGAGCAGAACGATGTCAAAAGTTGACATAATGTTTTTTTATCTTTTTCCTTTTTATTTAATAGCTAAAAAGATAATTGTGATATAAATTAAATTCCTTGTATTATTATAAAAATATAATATTTTTTTCTGTCAGACCATGAATCTTATTATATTCTTCATGAAGATGCCAATAAGTCCCGATTATCCTTCTTGCTTGGTCAATCCCCAGTATTTTAGTAAGACGATCTATCTCGTCTTTACCGGCCTCAATTTCCGCATACGTCCCGAATGGCAGCTTATCAATAGTTATCTCCGCTTTTGGCAAAATAAATTTTTTTCTGTATTTTTCCATAATAAACTCTTTTTCAAACCCTAAAACTTTAAGCATTTCTCCGGCTGTTTCTAAATCATCTATACCCACCTCCCATTCATTCCTTTGAAAGTATTTATCTGGTTGCGCCGCGTCATTGATTTTTTTCTTTACGGTCCAAGTGTTTTTTGATCCAGATCTTATCCTGACGAATATTCCTTTTTTTTCAAGATCCCCGTTATTAGTATCAAAACGTACGGTTCTTTCAAAAACCTCCTTAATAACTTGGGGATTTAGGGCCGATATTTTTTTCTCAAATTCTTCAATATCGGTGATTTTAATTTTAATTTCAATCTCTCTATTGTCTTGAACCATATTTTTATTCACTATTCAAAAGCGATTTTTTCATATAAATTAACGCACCAATCGGGATTGGCAGTATGGACATTTTGAGTTTTTATTATTTTATCCAAAAAAACAATATATTCAAAATTTGCTATACCTAATTTACTTTTCGGCCACACCGCTATTCTTATCGGGGTGCCCCCTTCACGGCTTATCATCTCTGAAACGGTATTCAATGTTTCCCCGGAATAACTTACGTCTATGATTAAAACTTTCTTGTTCTTAAAATTCCTTTTAAATAACCAAAAATTACCATTCCGACTAAAATGTCTTTCATAAAATGAAATTTTTTTAAAATCAAATATTTTTGTAATTTCATCAAGAAATTTAAATCCGCTATGCGGTATTAAAATTATATTATCCGCCGCCGGTAATAATTTAAATAAACCATAAATATTATCAGGAAAACAGAAATCCCGGTCTATATAAGAATAATAATCGGAGATATCTTGATATTTCTTTAAGGCGGCTTTGTCTGGGGATTTTTCAGTCAGATCTAATCGCCGGCACTTTTTTCCATATTTAATTTTAATCCGTTCTATTTCTTTTAAAAATTCTTTACTCTCCCGGAGCGTATCAATGAATAATTGTTTAAAATCGTTAACGCGTTTATCCGTACCGGCCATTCTAATCTCAGTTTCCAGAGATGTCCCATGAAGTAAATATACTTTTAATCCGTTTAGCCCATTATTCCGCAAGGTCTTATTAATTAAACTGGAAATTTTATCGTTACTCTGAAAATATTTGAAAGTATTATAGAGCGCCAAGTTTTCTTGAAGTCCGCCATTTTTTATAACTTTGAAGGGGTCGGCTAAATCAACTATCCAAATTTCCGGAGCCATGAATATTATCCCGGAAAGAATTTTTTTAGTTTTCCAGCCGAGATCGAGGTATTTTTTCGCATCTTCGAGGTTGTCGCTAATAACAAGCAATTCCTCTCTCTTATGGTTGGTATCATATACTAAAAGATAATCGCCAGTTTCCTTGATAATATTAAGTTGAGTATGAGTGAGATAATTAATTTTGTTGCCTGTCAGTGAACTCATATGTTTGATGTCTTAGGTCTGTTTTTCTCCAAAAAATATATCTTGGAAAATTTAGATTATTTAATATTTTTAGAAGATTTTTTAGCGAGACTGATTGCTTTATTGATTGTTTCCTTTAAAGAGGCGTAAATCGGATAATTTTTTCCATGATCGGCGTCCAAATTTCTTTTAATCGTCTTCCGGCCGGAGAAACCTCTTTGTATCCCTATAATCATGTTAACTTTTTCCTTATTTTTATTATTCGCGCCTAAACCTAATTTATAGGCGCTTCTTACGCTCCATCTGCCGATTTCCCCCAGCGTCTCTCGGGCGTAAGGGCCGTCATTTTTTCGCCGGGGATTATCTTTACATTCTAGCGGAAGCCAAAAAATAATTGATCCGTAATAAGAAGCCAGCTCTAAATAATATCTTTCCCATAATGTCTGACTGGAGAATTTTTTAGCGGCTACACCCGATCCGCCAAATGGTTTTTTATATTTTGATGATAATGAAAAATTATATAATTCATGGCGTTTAGAATAACGGCAAGGACAAACAATATAGCAATCCCTATCTTCATCGGCCAGCATTTTAACGGCGTTTTTTTGCCAATCCCCCGCTCCTCTGATCGGACCGGACAAAAAATAAAGATGCCGATTTTTTTTAAGGTTCGGATTAACAAAATTTTTCGGTAAAATTAAATTAATATTCTTTATTTTTTTATTTTTTCCGGAAATCTTCATAAATTATTGACGCTTGTCGCCTTTTCTGCTTTCCGGCGATATCGAATATTTCAATCTTTATAATTCAAAACTTCATTTATAATGCTTGACCGACTGCTTAAGTTACAATAAATACCCCTAAAATTATGTTTCTTATAAATTTTGGCGAGCGCTTCGGTAAAACTTAATATCTCACCGGCGGCCGGGCCCTTCTTTTCAGACCACGGCGTCCCTTTTTTGGGCTGAAAGATACTATAGTCCATTATGACTCCTAACTTCGCCAAACGCTTGGCCTCGTCTAACAATTCTTTGGCGGCGTGAGAAGTAAAAACAAAATTTGATCTGACCTTTCCCCGGCCGAAAACAGTTACCGCCACTTTTAAAGCTTTCTGATAATTATCATAGCCGATGGTTTTATTCTTGCCCGGACAGGTTTTCTCAAACTTTTTTTTATTGGCCACTTCTAAATTAATCTGCATCTGTTTGATTCCCAAGCTTTTTAATCTTAAAAAGTGTTTTTTTATATTATTTGTCGGCGGCGGGACGTTGATATAATTATCCAGTTTTTTTAAAGGAATGATCCGATTTAATTCCTCCGTTAATTCAATAATCATTTTCCATAAAAAGTCATTATCGATAAAACCGCCGGACATAATCAGTAAATGTTTGTGGGGCTCGGCTAATTTGTACATTTTTTTAAATGACTTATTAAGCCTTTTAAAAAAATCCATTTTATATTTATTCCACCATAGCTCATAATCGAAATCAAGCGGTCTTAAATCATTTAAAGAAGGGACGACGCTGCGATAATCCTTTCTTTTCGGGCTTAAATCGCAAAATTTGCATTGGCAGCCGCTATTCCAATTCCAGCAACCCTCAAACAAGTTTATTGAGAGCCTGTCCCTGCCCAATAAACTGACAACCGAGTCGCCTTTCTCTTTTACAAATGAAATATCGACGGGAATAATTACTTTCTTATCCTTATTTTTGATATAAAATTTTATATTTTCTTCATTATTTCCCGTGATGGCCAAATTTATCACGGATTGCGGGTTATAACGTAACTTCAGCAAAGATAAATTATTATCATTGTCTTTTATTATTACCTCGGAAGAAATGACTCTTTGATCGGCGGAACGGTCTAACACTTTATAATCGGAACTTATGGGGCTTTTAACGGCGTATTTAATCTTATAATTATTAAATTTTTTTTCAAAATCTTTTTTATTCAAACAACTATCAACGCCTTCATTGACAATAATTGCCTTCCAAATCGCCACTGCCGGTAAATGGCTATATCGCCTAAGTATTTTATTTACGTCTATTATATTCATATATATTCCTAATTAAATTCCATAAATTATGGTTCTATAATAACAAAAATTCAACAAATAATCAAGGCGCTTTAACTAAACCTTATTATAATTATTTAATAATTTTTTTATAATTTTATATTCTTTCTCCACTAATTTTTGTGCTTTGGGCAAAAGTTTTATGTCCCGGCGATCTCTTTTTAATTTATTTAAATCAGTGGCAACCATTTGCTCTAAAGTATGATCAGGATGAAGTTTAAAATAAGTGAAATAAAAAATACTGCCGAAATGAGACATAGTATCAGCCACGGTGACAATTTTTTCTTCTATGGTTTTAGGAATGAATGGTTTTTTGTTGCGATGACACAAAATACAATTTTTAATTTTTTCAGTTTCTTCTCGGCTAATTTTATAATTTTTTAAAAATTTTTCGGCGCTCTCCGCTCCCTTAATATGATGGTTGGCTTTAACCATTAGTATTTCTTTGGCGTTTTTAGCGTAATAATGAGCAATATCGTGAAGCCAGCAAGAAATTATAACAATTTTGTAATCAGCTTTTTTATAAATATTTAACAATTTCTCGGCATAATTTACCACTTCTTTTTGATGAAGATTATAAAACCATAGCCAACCATTCTTAACTGCTAAACCCTTAATCTTTTCTTGAGATTTTTTAATAATTTCGTTATAAGTAGTATTTGTCATATAATTTATATTAACAAAATTATACAAAAATAGCCATTTTAAAAATGGCCTGATTCAGCGGTTCTATTATATTATTTAATATTCAAATCCGCGGAAAAAGGATTTCACCCTTCTTAACTTGCGGCGCCAAAAACTGTTCTTGAATTTTAATCGCCGCCGCCGGTATGAACGGCTCCAAGAGATAAGCGCTGGTTAAGATAACGGCCGCCAAAGGTTTTAAGACCGCGGCGATCTCTTTCTTGTCCGTCATTTTCCAAGGCGCTTGACGGCTGATAATCTCATTGCAACTCTGAAGCTTATTCCAGACCACCTGCAAAGCCTCGTTAAAACGATAGCCGGACATACTCGCCTCAAAATCCCGGACCATATCCTTAATCCCCGCGTCTTTCAGATTAACTTTCAAATCAGTTTTAATCTCATTCTTTTCCAGCAAATTAGAAACGCGCGCCGCCAAGTTTCCCAGGCCGTTGGCCAAATCGGCGTTATAGCGCTCCTTAAATTTCTCCTCCGAGTAATCGCCGTCTTCAAAGGGCGGAATCTCCGCCAGAAGATAATAACGAACCGCGTCCGCTCCGTATTTATCAACCAGTTCGAAAGGATTGATGCTGTTGCCGAGGCTCTTGCTGATTTTTTGCCCGTTGACCGTCAAAAATCCGAAAACTAAAACCTGGAGAGAATTAGGCAGACCGGCCGATAAAAGCATCGCCTGCCACATCGCCGCCTGCGGCCGCAGATTATCCTTGCCGCAAACTTGCCGTCCCGGCCAATACGTTTTAAAATCCTCTTTTTCATTCGGCCAGCCCAGAGTAGAAATATAGTTTACTAAAGCGTCAAACCAGACATACATCACTTGGGTCGCGTCGCCCGGAACCGCGAGGCCGTGCGGCATCTTCTCTTTCAAGCGCGAAATGCTAAAATCCTGCAAACCGCCGGCCACGAAAGTTTTTATTTCTTTCAGGCGGCTGGCCGGTAAAACAAAAGACGGATTAGTTTCATATAATTTCAAAAGCGGTTCTTGATATTTAGAAAAACGGAAAAAATAATTCTCTTCCTCGATGATTTCCAGCTCTTGATTCGGGTGGAGCGGACAGCGGCCGCTCGCCAAATCGGAATCGGTCTTTTCCAGCTCGCAGCCGACGCAATATTTTATCTTGTATGATTTTTTATAAATGTCTCCGCCGGCCTCGCATTTTTTCCAGAACGCTTGAGCGGCGGCGACATGGCTCGCGTCGGTCGTCCGGATGAATTTATCATAAGTCAGATTCAATTTTTCTTTCAAAGGCCGGAACTTCGCCGAATACTCATCGCAGTAAGCCTGAATATCCATCCCCAGTTCCTGGGCTTTCTGATAAATTTTCAAGCCATGCTCGTCCGTGCCGGTATTAAAAAAGACCTTTTTCCCGCGCTGGCGCTGGTAACGGGCGATAACATCCGCCTTGATGATTTCCGCCGCGAAACCGAGATGCGGTTCGGAATTGATATAAGGCAAGGTGGTGGTGATGTAAAAATGTTTGGAATCTGGCATAGTGGCTGTTGACTGACGTTTTTTATTTTAAAATTTAATAACCGTCTTTTTGTTTTCTATTTTTTTATTTATCCGGACCAAATTATTATTTCTATTTTTTATTTATCAAGACGACGAATTCTCCTTTTAAGCTATGGGGGTCGGACTGTAATTCCTCTAGGACTTTTCCCGGCGCGCCAATGTAGAAGCTTTCAAATAATTTAGTTAATTCACGAGCCACTTTAACTTCTGTCGGAATCTTTAATTCCCCACTCATTTTAATAAGTTCTTCTAGTAATTTTACGATGCGATGTTTTGACTCATAGGCGATTGCCGGGTATTCGCTTTTAAAAATCGTCTTCAACATAGTCTGCCGGCCCTTCTTATGGGGTAAAAAACCTAAAAATAAAAAACGGTCAAAACCGATGCCGGCGATAGAAATCGCCGCCGTGAGAGCGGACACTCCGGGAACGCTTTCAATTTTAATCGCCCCTCCTAGTTCCTCGCGTACCGCGGTGACGAGCTTACTCCCCGGATCCGACAGGCCCGGCGTACCGGCGTCACTGACGAGCGCCAGGTTCTTACCCTCTTTCAGCAAAGCAATAATCTTTCCGGTTTTATTCTCGCCGGAATGCTGATGATAAGATATGGTCGGCGTAACTATCTGGTAATGATCCAATAATCTTTTGGTGACGCGCGTATCCTCGCATAAAACAAAATCAGACTCTTTCAATATCCGCTCGGCGCGGTGAGTCAGATCTTCAAGATTTCCTATCGGCGTGGCGACTATCCTTAGAATTCCCATAATTATTATATGTTATCGCGGCGCTCCCGGACATATTTAGTCCAGTCTTCCATTATTTCCACTAAGACTTTAAAAGGCGCTTCAATGATGAAATCGAACAAGAAGATAAAAACATTGATCTTAGCGAACTCGCCCGATAACCAGCGCCCGACCAAAATTATCGGCATATAAAATAAATCCAAGAGGAAGGTAAAGAGATTTTCGCGGCGCTCCACGATTATCAGTTCTTTGACGCCCTTAGTCGTCAGGACGCTGAAGAAGCTGACGAAAGCTAAAAAGAACAAAAAGATAATGATGCTGACCCAATTGAAATTTACCTTGTCCAAAGCCCAAATAACGACAAAAACCGAGAAGCAAAAAGAGGCGATGTAAATAAGATGAAAAACCCCGTCTTTAAGCCAATTACGGCGAAAACGGCGGCGCAGCACGATTGGCTGTTTTTTCTCGTTGCCCGCGAAAGCGATTTCCTTGATGCCGCTCACGATTTTATCGGTATTATTGTCCCGAGGCGTCCGCGTCAAGAAAACGATAAAAAATAAAAGGGCGGCCGGAAAAGCGATATTGATCGCCAAAGAAACCGGGTCGAGCGGTTCATTGAAGAATTTTATCGCCGGGGCTTCTATCAGAATAACGAAAATCGATTTCGTTAAAAAGATATAAATAATACCTCTTAAAGCCGCCCGCCATAATCTTGACTTGGCTTTAAGATATTTTTTATTGCAGACCTTACGAATTAAAGCGACAAAGCTTTTCTCGCCTTTCTGCAATTCGCTGTAAACCTTGGCCGGATCGCTTTCAATGGTTTCGGACAGGATTGAAAAATATAGGGCGTAAACCCGGACGATCTTATCCAACTGCTGAATGAGCGGGTGGGCGAGCTGAGCGTCGATTCGGTCGCGTAAGGACAGGACATGGCTGGCGATGGCTTCTATTTTCGCGTCCTCCGCCCCGGATAATTCCTCTTGGGAAGAAATACCTACCCAATCGGGATTATAGTACTTAAACAGGACGAAACTGAGCATGTCCGCGTCAAACTTTAAAAAAGTGCGGTCGATACTTAAATATATCTGGATTTCCAAATCGGCTTCATAAGGCAAGTCGGCCGGTAATTTAATATTTTTCTGCAGAACGGAAAAAAGATCATCGACGATAGTCTGTTTGATTAAATTAGGAGCTAGATTCTCTTCTATCTCGCAAGCGGCCAGATTCAAGAGCCAATGGATAAGTTTATTCTTTTCTCCGATCAGGTCCTTGGCTTTATTAATATCCGTTTTCAGATTAAGTTCGATATTGATCTTGGCCGCGATCTTATTTTTCAGCCGGATATATTTTTCCAACAAGCCGGCAATCTCGGAAATTTTCGTTTCCGGAATCGTATTGTTCGACAAATAACTGCCGCGGATAAGTTCCACGAGCAGATGATTAGCAATCTGCGGACCGTCGGTTTCCAGGACTACGCCCTCAATGACGATTTGGCGGCGCAAGATGCGAGCGATCGCGTTCTTACGCAAGAGATGCTCTTCTTCATAATCAACCGCGTTTCGGACCTTTTCATAAAAAAAAGCGACCCGAGAAATAAGCGTGGAAACTTTAATCTTAGGAATATCTTCATCAATCTCCTCCTTTTTATTTTTCTCGCTGTAAATAATCTGGAAGAGCTTCTTGGCGTCGCCACTAATTTCCACCGGACGGTCATCTTCGCTATGTTTAGCTAAATTTGGACTGACCATAAAAAAATTAAGAATTAATAGTTCTTGCTGTTATTCTATATTATTTACCCGTAAAAAGCAATAAAAAGACCGTTTCCGGTCTCTTGGACGACCGGCCCCGAACCCGCCTTGGCAGCCCCTTGACATTGACGGCTGAATTTTGTATTATTTTAGTAGATAAAAAGTAGCCTCTCCGGGCCTTTTTTTAAATAGAGATATCTTAATTTTATGAGCAAAATAATTACTTATTTTAAAGAGTCTGCCGCCGAGCTGAAAAAAGTGACTTGGCCGACAAAAAAAGAAACCTATAACTATACCATACTGGTCATCGGCATCAGCTTGGGCGTAGCGATATTTTTAGGATTATTGGATTATATCTTCACTCAAGGCTTCCAGGCGTTACTCACCAGACAAAATTAATTTTTTAGTAAATTATTGTTCTTAAATTTATGGCCAAGCAACTTTTAAATCAAGGCCGCCGCTGGTATGTCATCCATACCTATTCCGGCTACGAAGAAAACGTCGCCCAGAATTTGAAGCAGAGAGTCGAATCCCTGGATATGGAAGATAAGATATTCAACATCCTTATTCCGACCGAAAAAAAAATCAAAATTAAAAACGGCAAGCGCAAGGTGACGGAAGAAAAAATCTTCCCGGGCTATATTCTCGTGGAAATGGAAGTGACCGATGAATCTTGGTATATCGTCAGAAATACTCCGAACGTCACCGGTTTTATCGGCACCGGCACCATCCCGACCCCTATCAGCGACGCCGAAGTCAAAGCGCTCCAAAAAAGGATGGGCGTGGAAGAACCGAAATTCCAGATTGATGTCGTTATCGGCACTCCGGTTAAAATCAACGAGGGTCCGTTCAAAAACATGGAAGGTAAGATTACCGCGATCGACGAAGCTAGAGGCAAAGTCAAAGTATCGGTCTCGATGTTCGGACGCGAAACGCCGGTGGAACTGGATTTCTTGCAGATTAAAAAAACCTAGAACAATTTTTTTAAATCTTTCAATATTTAAATATTTAAATTAATATTATGGCCAAAAAAATAAAAACCAAGATAAAATTACAGATTCCCGGCGCTCAAGCTAATCCGGCGCCTCCGGTCGGTCCGGCTTTAGGCCAGCACGGCTTAAATATCGCCCAATTCTGTAAGGAATTCAATGACAAAACGAAAAACCAGGTCGGCGATATCATTCCGGTGGAAATTACCGTTTATGAAGACCGCAGCTATACTTTCATCCTGAAGACTCCGCCGGCTTCCGAATTGATCAAGAAAGCGGCCGGCATCAAGAAAGGCTCCGGTAAGTCGCTGACTGAAAAAGTCGGCAAGATTACGGAAGCGCAATTGGCCGAAATCGCTAAAATTAAGATGCCTGACTTAAACGCCAATGATTTGGAAGCGGCTAAAAAAATTATCGCCGGCACCGCTCGGCAGATGGGAGTGGAAATTAAATAATTAATTATAATTGTGGGAGCTCACTATTCTAGTCATCGGACTAGCTATCGTGAGCGTCTGACCACGAAATAAAACTATGGCAAAAGCAGAAAAGAAAGAAGCGGCGCCGGCGACCGTTAAGACGAAGACTAAAACTAAGAAAGAAATTGTAAAAAAGGTTAAAGCCGTCAAGAAAGCGGATTACTCCGCCATTTATGACCGCCTCAAGGCTTATTCTCCCGAGGAGGCTTTAGAAATCGTCAAAAAAATCACTAAGACCAAATTCGACGCGGCCATGGAAGTCCATTTCCGTCTGGGCATCGATACTAAAAAAGGCGAACAGCAGGTTCGCGGCGCCGTCAGTCTGCCTCACGGAACCGGTAAAACCATCAAGGTGGCGGCTTTTGTTTCTCCGGGAAACGAGGCGGCCGTTAAAGCGGCCGGAGCTGATTTTGTCGGCGGCGAAGAACTGATCAACGAAATCAAGAAGACCGAAAAAACCGATTTTCAAGTGGCCATCGCCGAACCGACTTTGATGAAAAATTTAGCCGTGATCGCGAAAATCTTGGGAACCAGGGGCCTGATGCCTTCCCCGAAAAATGACACGGTGACGACCAATCCGGTTAAAACCGTCGGAGAATTAAAGAAAGGCAAAATCAGCTTCAAAAACGACGATACCGCCAATGTCCATACCGTTATCGGTAAAATCAGTTTCGACACCAATAAATTATTAGAAAACTACCAGACTTTATTAGACACTCTGAAGAAAGCCAAACCGTCCTCATCCAAGGGTAGTTTTATTAAAAATATCAGTTTCTCCTCGTCAATGAGCCAAGGTGTTAAGGTCGTTATTTCTTAATTCCGCCCCTAATTCCCCTCTATTGACTCCCTCATAAAAACAGGCTAGACTATTTACAGGTAAGCAATTTTTAAAGAAAGGCGGACCAAAATCCGCCTTTTCTTCAATAAAAGGTCGTCTTACGTTAATAAACTAAGTAAATAAGCAAACAAGATGAAAAAATTATTTGTCGGCGGCTTAAATTTTAAGACGACCGATCAGAACTTAGGTGATGCTTTCGCTAAAGCCGGTAAGGTTATCTCCGCGGTAGTTATCATGGACAGAATGACTCATCGTTCCAAAGGCTTCGGCTTCGTGGAAATGGAGAACGACGATGAAGCGGAAGGCGCCATCGCCATGTTCAACAACCAGGAATTAGACGGTCGCAAAGTTGTTGTCAATGAGGCTCGTCCCCTCGAAAAGAGATTCTAAATTACCTTTTAGATGAACTGATCAAATACGAAAAACGTCCGCCAGCTGGCGGACGTTTTTTTATAAAGAGAACTTTTACTTTTTGGACGTTGTTTTCTTAACAGCAACGGACTTTTTCTTAGCGATAAGTCTTTTCACTTCACCATCGCCTTTCTTCTCATAATCGGCGATAGCTTTCTGGAGCCCCTGAACCGCCATGACCGAGCAATGGATTTTCTGGCGCGGCAGGCCGCCCAATTCCTTAACGACTTTTTTCCAATCATATTTCTTGGCTTGACCAATAGTTAACCCCTTAACTTTTTCCGTCAAAATCGAGGCGGTCGCGATATTGGACGCGCAACCGAAAGACAAGAACTTAACGTCTTTTATTTTCCCCTTCTCAACTTTCAAAAAGAAATCCAGCTGGTCGCCGCAAATCATATTGCCGATCTGAGCGTAGCCGTCCGGCTTACTGATTTTGCCGATATTTTGCGGCTTCAAAAAATGATTGATTGTTTTTTTGGTATAATTAAGAGCCATAT
>CAZJSQ010000001.1:7257-47823 GCA_964548885.1 uncultured Gammaproteobacteria bacterium | reverse complement strand
TATTTTTACCGATCAAAAATTAGGCAACCGGCGAGAAGCTTCTTAAGCGCTTAACCGTCTCTTTCAGGTGTTCAATCGTATAATCTATTTCCGCCAGGTTATTGAAACGTCCGAACGAAAAACGGATATTGCTGTTCAAAAAATTTTTATCCAAACCGATGGCGCGCAGAACATAGGAAGCTTTTAAATTAGTCGCCGAACAAGCCGAGCCCGTAGAAACATGGATACCCTTGAAAGATAAATCCATTAGGATCGCCTCGCCTTCAATATAGCCGAACATGATATTCAGGTTGGCCGGTACGCGCTTGGTCCGACTGCCGTTTAATTTTACTTCAGGGATTTCTTTCTTAAGGCTCTTCCAAAAATGATCGCGCAGAGCGGTCACTTTTTTTAAATAAGCGCTTCTTTCCTGATAAGCTAGAGACAAAGCGGCCGCCAAGCCGATGATGCCGGGAAGGTTATAAGTGCCGGAGCGGTAACCGTCTTCTTGCCCGCCGCCGACAATAAGCGGACGGATTTTTATTTGGCGATTTATATAAGCCAGGCCGACGCCTTTGGGGCCGTAGAATTTATGAGCCGATAAAGTCAGAAAATCTAAACCCATTTTCTTAATGTTCAGTTTCAGATACGGAACGGCCTGAACCGCGTCGCTATGGAAATAGGCGCCGCGGCTATGCGCGATTTTAGCTAGGGCGACGATATCGGCGATTGTGCCGATCTCATTATTAACCGCCATGACGGAAACCAGGATAGTGGCGTCGTCAATTAATTTTTGGAGAGCCGAAGGAGTAATCAGACCGTCGGAGTTAGCCGGAATGAATTCTACCTTAAAGCCTTCTTTTTCCAATTCCAGGGCCGATTCGCGCACGCAGGGATGCTCGATTGAGGAAATAATAATCTTATTTTTCTTGGCGCTACGATTCGCCCGCGCCACGCCTTTGATGATAAAATTATTGGCTTCGGTCGCGCTACCGGTAAAAATAACATCTTCCGCTTCCCCGCCGATAAGTTTAGCTACAGTCCGGCGCGCCCTGGTCAAATCTAAAAAAGCCTGTTGCCCCGGCCGGTGGATGGAAGAAGCATTGGCGTATTTAGTCGTGAGATACGGCTTCATTTTGGCCAAAACCCGAGGGTCCAGCCGGGTAGTGGCGGCGTTATCCAAATATACTTGCATATTAATAATTTATCTTAATTTTATAAGTTTTTTATAAGATTTAACCATACCACACCATCAGGCTTATGTCCAATTAAAATAATTGACAACACACTAATTTAATGATAATTTAGAGACACAATCTAAATCTTTTAGCCCTTTTACAAAATAATAAAAAAAATATAAAAACCATGGAAAAAATAAAAACATGTTCATTGGAAAGCGCTTGGCTGAACCAGATAATGAATTTATCATTATACGGCTGTCCAGATGAAACGCTTTGGGAATTAGAGGACTTAAAAACAAAAGTCCTGATTGCCTGTCAAGAATTAATTGGCGATTATCAATTTCCTTTCTTGCCAATTTTACCTAAGCCTTACCTGAAATTATGCAAAAAATTTTTCCGCGCCAAACACGGCGTTAGGCTCTGGGCTGAAGACAATCAATATTGCGATGGTGATATTTACACCAAGCCCTATTATCTGATTGGCACCAAAATTCTGACCACGGCGGAAATAAAAAAAACCGGGGAATGCGACGCTAATTTCAGCGAGATAATTTCCCTTTCTCTTTTTTCCGGCCTAAGCGGTGCTTTTTATGCCCAGAGCGGCTATTACATTATAGAGAGCGCCAAGCCAGAACACCCTGATGAAAAAAGCCTTGACAATAAAGATCAAGAGAAAAAATTAGGCATTTGGCTTAACACTAAAAACGGCGCGACCGGACCATTCCTTAAAGATCAAAACAGATATCCAATCATCCGAAGTGCCGGAAGAATCCTTCTTAACTAAATAAAAACAAAAGACGGAAAATTTTATTTCCGCCTTTTTTATTTATTCGGAAAATATTTAACAAAAATAAATCTTTGGCGGTGTCCGGTTATTTCAACAATTCAATGGAACTGATGACCACGTCCTTAACCGGACGATCGGAAGCGCCTGTCTCGACCGCTTCAATTTTCTTGACGACGTCCATTCCGGATACGACTTCGCCGAAATTAGTATGGCGGCCGTCCAGCCACGAAGTGGCGGGGGCGGTGACGATAAAGAATTGAGAACCGTTCGTATCGCTGCCGGAATTAGCCATCGCCAAACTGCCGGCTACCAGTTTATGAGTATTGAATTCATCGTTGAATTTATAGCCCGGCCCCCCGGTTCCCCAAACGGAAGAATCAGTTCCCTGGCTTAAAGGATCGCCGCCTTGAATCATAAAATCCTTGATGACGCGATGAAATTTCGTGCCGTTATAAAAATCTTTCTTCGCGAGATTTAAAAAATTATTGACGGTTATCGAAGAATCGGCGCCATAAAGCTTGACGGTGATGTCGCCGTAATTAGTCTTGATTAAGGCCTGAGAATACTGCGCGAACAAATCAACTTGCCCATCTAAAGTTTTCATAGTGGTATTATTAGTTTTATTAGTACAAGCGGCCACGCTCACCGCGACGATAAATAGCGCGAGGGCGAATAAGATTTTTTTGGAGCTTCTCGGACTGGGGCTGGTTGCGTTCTTCATAAAAAATATTTTAAAAATTAATTACTTCGGGCGAACCCCGAAAAATATTTTAATTAAACTTTATAATGTTTCTTGATCTCCTTGTCCTCTTCCTGGCGCTTTTCCTCGATTACTTCTTTCGCGCGACTCCGTAATTCTTCCAAATCCAAACCGGCCAGTTTCTGGGCTTGTTTTTTCAAGCCGGCGGCCGTATTTAATTCCGGATCTTCCAGAACTTCCCCTAATAATACGTCTAAAATCGCGCCAATCTTCGGTCCAGGCGGAGTATTTAGGATACGCATCAGGTCGTCGCCGTTAATTTTCAGCATCTTCACCGAAACCGGATCGTTCTGGACTTTCTCCAGCATATACTCCAAATGGCGCAATTTATAAGGCATAGCCTTGGGCGTACCGGAACCGAGGCGGTCAGCGACGCGCAAAGCGATCAAGTCTTTCAGATTATCACGGCCGACTTTGACAATCAAGCGGCGGACGGAAGCGGCCGTTACTTCGCCGACATTATAATAGAACATGTGATTTTTAACCAGATTAACGACCCGCGTCTTATCAAGGGCGGAAAATTTCAAGCGGTTCATGATTTTTTCCACCATCTTCGCGCCCAGATATTCATGATTATAAAAAGTGGCGATGCCTTTGATTATTTTCCGGGTTTTCGGCTTGGCGATATCATGAAATAAAGCGGCCAAGCGCACCGGCCATTCTGGGCTCGGGCAATGTTTTAAAGATAAAATATTATGGACAAAGACGGAATTAGTATGATGGCGATCCTGTTTGACGTCGACGCCTTGTTCCAGTTCCGGCAAGATATATTGCAGGAGCTTGCAATCTTGGAGAAGCATTATTCCGTCCGCCGGCCGGTCGGATGCCAATATCTTGATTAATTCGTCGCGGATTCTCTCGCCGGAGACGAATTTCAAACTGCCGGCCAGTTTTGCCATTCCCCGCTGAGTTTTCGGTTCCAGCTCAAAGCCGAGTTGGACGCTGAAACGGACGGCGCGCATCAGCCGCAGAGCGTCTTCCTTAAAACGGTCGACCGGCTCACCGACGGCGCGAATAATTTTTTTGGCGATATCTTTGACTCCACCGAATAAATCGATTATTTTATCCGGCTTAAAGGGATTAAGCGCCAGCGCGTTAATGGTAAAATCACGGCGCTCCAAATCTTTGGCCAATTCTTTTTCAAACTGGACGGTATCGGGATGGCGGCGGTCGGAATAATTCTGCTCGCTGCGATAAGTCGTGATTTCCACAACGTTTTCCAGCTTGCCTTTGCTTTCGTCTTCTTCCGACTCGGTTCTAATCGGCAAAAGCACGGTACCGAAAACATTTTCGTATTTCGCGTCCGCAAATACTTTTAAAATTTCATCCGGCAAGGCGTTCGTCGTGATGTCCCAATCTTTCGGCTCCTTGTCCATTAAAAGATCGCGCACGCAGCCGCCCACGATATAAGCCTCATAGCCCGAAACCTGTAAAGCTTTGACGATATTTTTGATGTAAGCGGGGATTTTCATTTATTTAAAAAATTTTAAAAACTTTAAAATAATCCAGGCGATCAGGCCGCCGGCGATAGCTGTCACCAGTTGCGACCAGCCCAGCATCTTCACGACCAGCGGCATAATCGGGGTTTGAACAAAAAAGGTCGCTAATATATTAACACTAAAAAATAAAAAAACAAATTTTAGAACCGCGCCGCTTAAAACGCCCGACCAGTAGCCGTTAAAATCCGTCCGGCTCCGCTTATAAAACCAGTTTATCGTCGCGACAAAAATAATATTGCTCGCCATGATAAAAGGCAGAGCCGGCGCCAGTACGGCCGGCAACAAGCCGCCGCTAAGCGCCATCAGGCTCGGCAAACAGGAAACTAATAACGCGCTTTTTAAGCCGCATAACAATAAAACTAAAATCAAAATGGCATTGACTATCGGCCCGGTCAGCCAGGGCAAATGAATAAAAAACGGCAGGAAAACGGCGATGGCGCTTAACCCTAAAAATTGCGCCAGCCAGCTGGCGTTTACTTTTTCCAGGACACCGGCGCGCGTTAAAACCGTCTCGGCGGTAAAACTATCTTTGTCTTCAAAATAAGTCATAAACGATGAAGTTCATAGGGATGAAACTTATATAAGGGTGAAACTTTTTAAAAAATAAATTTTAAGGATTTTAAGGATGGGTCTTCTTAAATTTCGTCTTTAAAACCTTGGCGCTTAAACCTTGTTTTTTCGCCCAATCATAATATTCAACCATCGCTTTATTTTCGTGCGCCCGTCTGACCGCCCGACCCTGATCAATATTATATAAACCCTCCAAACGTTTCTTCCGAATCGCGTCTGTCGTCGGGATCGGCTGGCCGCCGCCGCCGAGGCACCCGCCCGGGCAAGCCATCACCTCTATATAATGGTATTTTTTGAGTTTTGGCAAGACGCGGCGGAAATTGCCGATGCCGTTGACTACTCCAACCTTTAACTTACGTCCGGCAATATCAACGGTCGCTTCCTTAAAACCCGTCAAGCCGCGGACATCTTTGAATTCCAAACGTCCGGTGCAGACGGAACTGATTTTACCGGAACCAGTTTTATTTTTCGCGCTGGCAGCGTCCCGGCAAGCGAAAACCGCCGCGCTCCTAAGAGCCGATTCCATCACGCCGCCGCTCGCGCCGTAAATAGCCGCCGCGCCGCTGCCGCGATTAAAAAGCTTATCGCCGTCAGACGGCGTCAGCTTCTTAAAATCAATGTCATGTTTCTTAATCAGATAAGCCAGCTCCCTGGTCGTCAAAACATAATCAACTAGCGGCCGGTCATTCAAGCTTAATTCGCCGCGCGCCGCTTCATATTTTTTGGCGGTGCAAGGCACGATGGAAACAACGGTAATTTTACGCGGATTAATCCGATTCTTTTGCGCCCAATAAGTTTTCAAAGCGCCGGCCGAATGGATATGCGGGGAACGCGCTGTCGTTAAGTTCGGCAACAGCTCCGGATGATAAAACTCGGCGTAAGCGACCCAAGCCGGACAGCAGGAAGTGAACATCGGCCAGACCGCTTTCTTGGCGCGTAAACGTTCCATCAATTCTTCCGCCTCGGTCATGGTCGTGATGTCGGCGCCGAAATTAATGTCAACAACATTATTAAAACCCAACTTTTTTAAAGCCGTATAAATCAAACCTTCGCAGTTGGTGCCGGGAGGCAAACCGAATTCCTCGCCGAGACTGACGCGCACCGCCGGCGCGAATTGAGCGATGACTATTTTCTGTTTATTCTGAAGCGCCTTTTCTACCGCCGGCCAAGCGCTCTGTTCCTGGGCGGAGGCGGACGGACAATGCGCCGCGCATTGGCCGCAATAAATACAAGCTTTCTCCTTATCTTTAACCGGCACGATTTCTTGCGCCGCGCCGAAACCGGCCATCTTTAAATAATCTATCCCCTGGTTATGGCAAGCGGCCACGCAATTATCGCAATCAATGCATTGCTCCCCGTCGATTTCCACGGCGTTAGCGAACCGATAAGTTTTACGCCCCGATTTCCGCGGCGCTAAACGGTCGGATTTTATCCTGTAAACTCGCGCCAGGGTCAATAATTCGCAATCGGGAAAAGCCAAGCAATCGGCGCATTTTTTGGTATGTTCGGACAAAATCAATTCCAAATTAACGGCTCGCGCTCTTTTTACCCGCGGGCTGTCCGTCAATATTTCCATCCCGTCTTTGGCTTCGGTCGAACAGGCGGTCATAAGCTTAGCGCGTCCGTTTATTTCCACGACGCAGACGCGGCAATTCGCCTTCACCTCCAAGTCCGGATGATAACACAAAGACGGAAGTCTGATCCCGCTCGCGCGCGCGACTTCCAAAATCGTCTGACCGGCCTGAACCGCGACAATTCTGTTGTTTATTTTCAGAGTCATTATTTTTTTATTTTTACCAATTCCTTATAAACATTATAGGTGTAGATCAAAACTATCGGGCCGATCAAGAAACTGATAACTTGGACGATGCCGTTCCATAAGGAAACGAATAAACTGTTAGCGTTTACAAGAGACATCGAAGGAATAGAAATTAATATGGAAAAAAACCAAACGATGACGCCGATAAAAAGGAAGCGCCCGAACACCGGCCAGAAATAACCGGTGACCAGCTGGACGCTGCGGCGGATGGCGGCCAAGCCTCTCTTATCTTCAAAAAATAAAGCGTAGCAAGCGAAGCTGTACAAAACGGAATAGATAATGCCGGGAATGATCAATAATAAAGTCCAGAGAAGCACAAAAATAGCCGTCAGAACGACCAGTCCGACATAAGGCCAGAAAAACTTGCGAGTCTCGGTAAAAAGCTTTTTCTCGTTGCCCGCGTAATTATTTCTGACGAGTAAGAAGATGCCGATATAAGCGCGAATTAAAAAATATAAGGCGGCTAAAAATCCTAAAACGGCGATGGTGACGGTCGCGATTCTAAAGCCGAGGCCGAGGCTGTCGCCCCACCAATAATTAACGCCGAGTAAAATGGCGATGACCGCCATCGGGGTAAGAGCGTAAAGCAAGCCCCACAAATAAACATAGACTATCTTTTTTAAATTCTGCCACCAAGTTTTGAGCGCGGTTTCAAAAATATCGAAAACCGGCGTCAACTTGATCTTTTTTTCTTTGTCCATAAAATTAAGATTATTTTTTACTGTTTAAATTAATTTTTACTATATTATTAAAATAGCTTTTAAGCGGCAACGGCAGCGAAGAACCAAGCCCGCAGAAACTGGTTTCTTCCAGGGCGAAAACTATTTCCCAGAATAATTTATGGTCCAGCTCCGGCTTATTTATCATTTCCCATAAGCGATAGGTGCCTTCACGGCAAGGAACGCATTGCCCGCAACTTTGGTCGTGATAAAATTTTAGCCAATATTTAAGTAATTTTCTCCTATTTGTCTTCTCCAAATTATAAACCATGATAGAGCCGGCGCCGGTCGCCGGCTGCTCAAGCTGAAGCGAATTAAAGACTTCACCGCTCGCTTCGCCGCCGGCCTGAACAAAAAATGGCCAAATTGGATAATTACCGGTCTGCCGCAAAACTTCTTCAATGGTTAAATTAATCGGCAATTTATAGACGCCGGGGCGCTTAACCGCGCCGTTCACCGTATAAAAACGGTCTTCTTCGTATTTGCCGCCCGCTACCCGACTGACATTATAAAAAGTTTCCGTGTTACTAATAAGAGTCGGATGATTATGAAGGCCGCTCACCGTCGGGTAAGGCGGTTTTAAGCGCGGCTGTATCCTCTTTCCTTCGATTAAATTTAAAAGCGCGGTTTCTTCACCGCCGATATAAGTCAAGTCCGGCGGCTTCAAAAAAAATTCCAGCTTCTCGCCGAGAGCGCGATATTTTTTAGCCGTCAAAACTTTTTTCAAGCCGGCGGCGTATTTCTGATAATAATCATGAGAGATAAAAAAATAAATTCGTTTTATTTTAGCCGAGCCTAAAAATTGGTCGGCCAGATAAACGCCATTTAACGTTTCCTCCGGATAGTTCGCGATAATATAGCCGTCTTTTTTGACTCCCGGCTCGCCTTCGGCGCCGTTGATGATAATATAACCCAGCTTTTTAGTCTTTAAGGCGTCATAAACTGCCGCCCATTTCTGAGCGGTCGGAAACGAAGCGCCACCGCGGCCGACGAGGCCGGCGTCGGCGATCTTTTTTAGGATATCTATTTTAGGCATCAATTTATTTATAGCGCGTTATCTCTTTCGTTCCTTTAGTTTATCATCCAACCGTCCCATTTTTATCTCACCGTCCGGTTCTTATCCGACTTTAATCTTTTATCTCGCCGTCCAGCCGCCGTCAACATAAATAACAGTGCCGGTCACATATTTGGCGTCGTCGCTCGCCAGATATAAGGCGGCTTGGGCAATATCATCCGGTTCGCCGACACGACCTAAGGGAGTGTTAGCTTTAATCATGGCGTTAAAATTTTTATCGGCCAAAACAGCTTTGGTCATGTTCGTGGCGATAAATCCGGGAGCGATAGCGTTTACTCTTATTCCTAAGGGCGCCAAATCCAGAGCCGCGGTATGAGTTAACTGGACAACTCCGCCTTTGGTCGCGCTATAAGCAATCGTCGATTGCATACCGACAGAACCGAGGATAGAACTCATGTTGATAATATTTCCTTTTATTCCCGCCGCCTTCATGGCGTTAGCGGCCGCGCGCGCGCCGTAGAAAACGCCGAACAAATTAATCCGCAGGGTTTTTTCCCAATCCGCGTCCGTCGTGTCCAGAATTCCGCCCAAAGACCCGATACCGGCGTTACTCACCATAATATCCAAGCGTCCGAATTTTTCTATCGTCGCTTTCACGAGCGCGTCCACTTCAGGCGAATTGGCGACATCGCATTTCACGAATACCGCTTTAACCGGATCTAATTTAAAGTTCGGAACATTCACGTCCGAATAAACGACTTTCGCGCCTTCGGCCGCGAAGAGATTGGCGATGGCTAAGCCGATACCGCTGGCGGCGCCGGTGACGACAGCAACTTTATTTTCTAATTTCATATGATTATTGTTAATGAGTTAATTAAAGGAACTTCTTCACATAATCGGCCAATTCCACGAAACGATTGGAATAACCCCATTCGTTATCGTACCAGGCAATGACTTTGAGCAGATTGCCGCCGACAACTTTAGTATTCTTCAGATCAATGATCGCGCTATGGGAATTGCCGATGATATCGCTGGATACTAATTCTTCATCAGACGCTTGCAAGATGCCGCGCATCCGGCCTCTCGCCGCCTTGATAAAAGCGCGATTGACCTTCTCAACCGTCGTCTTCTTCTTCAATAAATAAACCGTATCGCATAAAGAGCCGATTGGGGTCGGAACGCGGACAGCCAGGCCGTCAAACTTCCCTTTCAAGGCCGGGATGGTTTCCGTCGTGGAAATCGCCGCTCCGGTCGTGGTCGGAATGATATTTATCGCCGCCGCGCGCGCTCTCCTTAAATCCTTATGCGGACCGTCGACCAAATTCTGATCGGCCGTGTAAGAATGGATGGTCGTCATGAGCGCGTACTTCACGCCAAAATTATCCTTAATGACTTTAGTGGATGGAGCCAGACAATTCGTCGTGCACGAGGCGCAGGATAAGATATTATCACGCCTGGCGACCTTCTCCATATTCACTCCCGGTACTATCGTCTTCACGCCGCCCTTTTTCGCCGGGGCGGACAGGATGACTTTTTTCGCGCCGGCTTTGAGATGCCGGCTCAATCCTTCTTTGTCGGTAAAGCGGCCGGTACATTCTAAAACGATATCAACTCGCATTTTTTTCCACGGGAGTTCGCTCGGTTCCTTGATGGCCAAAACCGGAATCTTATGGCCGCCCACAAAGATGGCGTCCTTAGTCGCGCTTATTTTCTGCTGCGTGGAGCCGTAGCAGGAATCATGGCTAAGAAGATGCGCCAGGATTGCGGCATCGGTCAAGTCGTTGATTGCCACGACTTTCATATTCGGGAAACGCATCCAGATGACTTTTAAAGCGGCCCGGCCGATGCGGCCGAAGCCGTTAATGGCGACATTTATCTTTTTCATAAAATTAACATTAATGAATTACTAATAAATTATAGCATATTCTTAAAAAACTTTGAAATGAAATTTTGAAATAAAAGCCACATTTATTTTATTTCCCTTCAAAAATCTGAGTTTGAAAAACGCTTAATTCCACCTCGGGATCGTTTTTATAACAATCCGGCGCCAAGCCCGCTTTCTGCACGCAGAGTTCGCTTAAGAATTTTTCTTCGGTCCAGCCGCTTTCCGAAGCCACTTGCGGCAAGAAAACTCCGCTCTTTAAGCCCTTTCTGACGATCACGCCGTCCCGGCCTAATCTGATTTGGCGCCAATCGCTGATTAGCCGCGGCCTAGATAAAACGCTGATTTCATAATCCAATCGGGCTAATTCGTCCGCGGCCACCGGATAAAAACGATTATCTTCCGCGGCCGCGGCCATGGCCATGTCGCGCACGACCTGCCATAAAGGATTAATGGCGATAATTTGACCGATACAACCCCTTAGTTCCCCGTTCTTCTTTAGAGTCACGAAAGCGCCTTGCGGCGTTTTTAAGCGCTCGTCTTTGATTTCGAATTCGAAAATTTTCTTGTTTCTCACGTAATTTTCCACACTGGTCCGGGCGATATTTAACAAAATTTTCTGCTCGGCCGAATTTAAATCCGAGCTTGTAAAAATAACAGCGCCATAGCCGACCACCTGGTTTTTGTCGCCCAAAAACGTGTCGCCGCTATTTTTATAGCCCAAAACTTGCGGCTCTAAATTAAGCTGTTCGGCCAGAGCCAGCGCCGTTTTGACCGCCTCCAGACCGCACAAAATCGTTTGTTCGTTAGTTTGAGCGCTGAGAGCGGCTTTTGCCCCTTCGCTCAAGCCGGACAAATCTTTATTTTTTATTAATTCCAAGGTCTGGCGGTCAATTTTATTGGCCGCCTCGTAGGGAGGATAATGCGACATATCGGAGCTGACCACGATTAAATCGCCGTCGACTAAATTGGCCGCCAAAATTTTCGCCACGGCTTCATAATCATTATCGTCGGTGTTACCAAATAAAAGCGGTACGATTTTAAAATCCGAACCCAAAACAGTCTGTAAAAAAGGCACCTGCGTTTCCAACCCATGTTCCGACTGATGAGGGGCGTTATTGATTTCTAAAAGCGGCGAAGCGGCCGCCAGCTCCTTAACTTTTTCCGTATCCACCGCGACGCGGCCCAAAGGCGTTTCCCAAAAATCATGATTGTCAACGGCTAGGCCGGAGAAATAATCATGGTGCGAATTGCCAAGAAGATAGACGCGCTGGATTTTTTGTCCGGCCAAAGCCTTATAAGCCAAAGCCGCCACGCCGGCGCCGTAATCGTAACCGGCGTGCGGCACGATGATTATTTTTATCGTTCCGCTCGCCCTGACTGGCGGCGCGGCCTCCAGGTTAGTTTTGATGACCCTTTCCAAAGCGGCGCGATCAGCCGGATAAAATTGGCCGGCTACCGCCATCGGACGAATCGTTGATTTAAAAATGAGCCGAGACATATTTTTAAAATTTAAAATAAATAAAATTCCTAAAATAATAATCAGCGGCAAAGCAACAAAAATTATTATTTTTTTTGACTTTTTCATGTTTATATTATAGCCCAAAAATCCCCGCCAATTTTTGCCCGCAAGCGCGGCAATGGCCGTTTTTATCCAAACGCTCTATATTATAGCCGGCTCTTTTAATCGTGACGCGGCCGCAGGCCGGACAAAGAGTATCGGCCGTTCCCGTCTCCCGAATGTTACCGGTATAAACGTATTTCAGACCTTCTTCCCGGCCGATATCATAGGCGCGTTTAACCGCGGCCGCGGGCGTTTTTGACAAATGCTTCAGTTTCCAGGAAATCTCTCCGGAGAAAGCGCTCACATGCCAGGGGACGAAATCACCCAATTCATTCTTAATAAAGCGGGCGATTTTTCTTAACATCTCTTCCCCGTCGCTTAAGGCGGGAATAATCAAGGTGGTAATTTCCAGCCAAACTCCCGCTTTGACCAGCCGCCGGCAATTGGCTAAGACCGGTTCTAAACGGGCGCCGCAATTGGTTTGATAGAATTTATCGTCAAAAGACTTAAGATCAATGTTAATCGCGTCCAAATAAGGCAAAATAATGTCCAGGGTTTCAGCGGACATATAACCGTTGGAAACCCAAACATTTTTCAGACCCTTGGCTTTGGCTAATTTCATGGTGTTAAGAGCATATTCTAAAAACACCGTTGGCTCATTATAGGTATAGGAGATGCTCGGACATTTGGCTTTTAAAGTGTTGGCGACAATTTCGGCCGGAGTCAGATTAAACCCCCAGTTAACCTCGGCATAATCATTAATGTCTCCGCGCCGGACGAATTGCGACAGATCGTAATTCTGGCAATTAGCGCAGCGAAAATTACAACCCCGAGTGCCGAAAGAATAGGTTAAGGAGCCGGGCAAAAAATGAAACAGGGGCTTTTTTTCGATCGGATCAATATTAACAGCGGCTATTCGGCCATAGGTCAACAGATAAAGTCGGCCGCCGCTATTCAGGCGCAAGCCGCAAATACCGATCCGGCCGTCGGGAATCCGGCAAAAATGGGCGCAGACTCGGCACTCAACTTCAGCGCCGATTTTTTGGTAATTGAGAGCTTCTTTCATAATAATACCTACCTTTTCATTCTACCAAAAAAATCCGAGAAATTCTAACATCCGGCCAAGATATAACAAAACCCCGCTGTCTGTGGGGTTTTGGCGCCTGTCAATAATAAAATGATTTAAGACTATTTTTAATTTTTTTCCATTAACTCCGCATTATTAACTCCTAAAATAAAATAAGGGTTTTGAGAATTTTTTCTTTGCATGACCACCCAATAAGGTGCGTCCAAAATAAAATTCTTCGGTTTTATCGGTTCCAGCGCGATAGATTCGGTCATGACTATAACCCCATCGTTCTCTACCCTGGCTCCTCTCTCGTCCATATCAAATTTGATATTCTCAAACATCGCCGCGATGAAATAATCTTCAAAACCCTGGTTGGCTAAAAATTTATTGACCAACTCCACATAATCTCTCCGGTAATCGAGATGTAATTTAGGAGCTTCAAAACGATCGGATTCGCCGATGGTTGAAAGGTATTCTTGATTATTCTGATTAATTTCATTAACAACGGTTTGCGGATCGTTCATTTCATAGCCCTTGGCCAAAATGAGCTGATCGCTTTCGTCTTTAAGTTGCAAACTGACAATAAATTTATTATCACTTTCGTATTTAATAATTCTAACATTATCTCTTCGCACTTTTCCTGGCGCGTAAAATCCGGTTACTTTTTGCTTATTGAAGAAAACATCCTTTTTTTCAAAGACAGTTTTATATTCAACTTCTTTAAGAAAATAGGCGTAAGAAATAATATCGGTTTTGTTTAAATTTAAATCTAAATCAGCCAAGCTTTTGGTGGGAAATTTACTCTTTGATTCTTTATTAATCGCCTCAACCGTTTCTTGCCCGTAACCGCTTTTAATGTAATAGCTTTTTTCATCCAAATCATTAACAGCAAACACCGGATTATTAAATTTTTGCGCCATTTCCAGAGCAACTTCGTCAGCAGTCGCGAGTTTTAATTTTTCCTGTAAAATATTATCATTTAATTCGTTCCAAGCTAGATTCATCGCTCCGCCCCAAACATAATTCCCTTTATAATCACTACCCAAATAATTGCCGGTAATCTCAGCCTTGGTATCCCGAATAACGGGCGACGTGCCTGGCGTGCCCGGGGTTTGCTTAATATTACAACCCGTTAATAGAAACACGATCGTCAGGACGGGGATTAAAGATAGTAATTTTTTCATATAAATAAAAAAATATTTAGTTATTATCCCTGTCCGCTCGGCCGGAGTATAAACTTTCTTGTCGGCCGGTCAGTGTCGTCTGAAAATATTTATACACCTCATATGGATTATTAATGTGAAGAAGCTTACTATAAACGGTCTGGGTCCGACTTTGCCTATTATCGCCGCTGCCGCTAACCACTGTTTCAATTTTACCGGTATCAATATTGATTGTTCCAACTGAAAATATCTTATCAATCAACCCCACATTTACATTTGCGGTTTTAACTTCCGTGAAATAAATTGAATTAAAATCGGTTCCTATCAAACCCGATTTAATCAACACTCTCTTGTCAGTAATGACATAAATCTTTACATAGTTGGACAGAAAACTGATTAGTGAAATAATCAGCCCGACAACAAGAATAATTAAGCCGACCGTTGTTCCGGCTATGCCTTTAGGGATATTATTTGAGGTGTAACTAATCGCCTCTTGTGAAAAAAAGAAAAATGATAGCCCGACCACGACGATTAGAAATATCGCCAGGTTAAAAACCATAACCTTTCTGTTAATAACATCTTGCCAAACTATTTTCTCTCGAGGCTCTAAGACAGTCATTATTTCTGGCGTCATATTTATTATTTAATTAATTTTTGTCATATTTCTCCTGAAAATCCTGTTTATCCCCGAAACGCGCGAAGTTCTGGCTGGCCTGATCTGCCTGTGTTTTAAAACCCGGACGGCCTTCATGCATAACGCCGCACCAATATTTCTCGGTTAAGCCGGCAACTTCTTTTAAATAGCGCAAAACACCGTTGACATATCCGCAATACATGCAACTGATCTTTTCCAAAATGTTCAAATAAGCCAATTTATTGCGGTCCAAAATTAAAATATATTCGGAACGTTTTACCCGATTAATTTTATATATCGGAAAGCAAATAAACTGGTATAAAGCGGAGACCAAATCAAGAGCTAAAATAAATGGCAAGGGGATCCAAATAAATGGCATTGTCAGTAAATGAAGCCAAAGCCGGGTATACCTGTATTTACGATAATTCATAGAGTTGAAGTAAGTAATAAGGCGGTTTAATTTATTATTTCTTCTTATGCCGATTTATATCCACTTGGATTACCGTATCCCGGTCGCCCTCTTTTTCGCCGGCCAGGCGAACATCAACGGTTTGTTTTAAGATATGATGGCCGATAACGACGCCGCGCGCGCCGTCCACGTTCACTTTCGTGCCGATGGGCGGCAGCTGGCCGGCCATTTCTTTATAGCCTTCATACTCATAAGACAAACAGCACATCAAACGGCCGCACATGCCGGAAATCCTTTCGCTCCCGCGATGAACGACCTGCTGCGCTTCAGCCATTTCCGAAGTGATGGAAGAAAACTCATCCAAAAATCCGCGGCAACAAAGCCCGCGACCGCACGGGCCGCAATCGCCGGTGATTTTGGCTTCGTCGCGCGTTCCGATCTGAGTTAAACGGATATTAGCGTTGAAGCGTCCGGCCAGATCCTTAACCAGTTCCCGAAAATCAACGCGCCCGTCGGAAACGAAAGCGAAATTGAAACGGTTGTTCTCGTAAGCGAAATGAACGTCAACCAGCTTCATGGGCAGATTATGCTTAGCGATCATTTCCCGGCAGAACTTCAGGACTTCTTCTTTTTTGGCCGCGTCGGGCAGTTTCGCGATATCGTCATAGCCCGCTTTTCTTAAGACCGGCTTAATTTCGCGGCCCTCTTTCCCCGCTTCGTCGCCAGAAAATAACTTTACTATTTTTCCGAGTTCGGTCCCCAGTTCGGTCTTGACGATAACATAATCACCGACCGACAATTCCAGATTACCGGCGAAAAAATTATAAACCTTATCCCAAGGAGCGAATTGTACTTGCGCTATTAACATGGGAATAATAATTAAATAACCTTAAGCCCCTGACGATAGGGTCTTAAACTGAATTAGTCTAAATGTTAGAGGGCGTAGCGGACGAATTTTAAAACTTTGGCTCCGCCTAAAATATCTTTTATTTTTTTCTTATCGTCCTTGATGTATTCCTGTTCCACGAGGCAGATCTCGGAATAATACTTGCCCATTTTTCCTTCGACAATCTTATCAACCATATTGGCCGGCTTGCCTTCCTTAATCAATAATTCTTTATAAATCTCTTTCTCTTTAGCCATTTCTTCGGCCGCGACTTCAGACGGCAGTATATACTTCGGATTAGCCGCCGCCACCTGCATCGCGACTTCAACCGCGATCGCTTCCTGTCCCGGCTGGTCTAAAGCGATTAAAACGCCGATGCGTCCGCCTAAGTGAGAATAGGAAGCGACGGTAGCGCCGCTCACTATATCTAAACGCTTAAGGCTCATTTTTTCGCCGATAGTGCCGCTTAAAGCGCCGATGCTTTCTTCAACCGTGGTGTTATTTAAAGGCAAGGCTGAAAGAGCCTCAAGAGTCGCCGGCTCATCTTTCTTAATAACATTTAAGATGCCGTCAGCTAAAGCCTGAAATTTTTCATTACGAGAGACGAAATCGGTTTCGCAGTTAAGCTCGACGATATAAGCTTCAGTTTTCGCGTCGTTAACCGCCACCTTGATGACGCCCTCGTTAGCTTCCCGCCCGCTGCGCTTCGCCGCTTTGGAAATCCCTTTCTTGCGCAGAATTTCCACCGCTTTGTTCAAGTCATTATCCGCCTCGTCGAGCGCCGTCTTGCAGTCAACCATACCGGCGCCGGTCATCTCGCGTAATTGTTTAATGAGTTCCATATTGATAATTAAATTACGAATTAAAATTGTAAATCTTTTTGGGTTGATTCTTCGGCCTTATTAGACCTGGCCTTATTTCAGACTCTTCTTCCCTTCTAAAACCGCGCTTTTGATTGTTTCCAATAACAGTTTAATGGTTTTAGTGGAGTCGTCGTTGGCCGGAATCGGATAATTGACTTCTTCCGGATTGACGTTAGTATCGCAAATGGCGATAATCGGAATATTTTTTTGTCTGGCTTCCTTAACGGCCGTTTCTTCTTCTTTGGTATCCCAAACGAATAAAGCGTCCGGGAGCTTGGTTAAAGCCGCCAAACCGCCGACGCGGACTTCCAGTTTTTTGATCTCGCGATCGAAATTCAAGCGTTCCTTCTTGGTATATTTATCAAGTTTCCCGCCTTCTCTTTTTTCAATCAGGTCCAAATATTTCTTGACCGATTTCTTGACAATCGGGAAATTGGTCAGATAACCGCCCAGCCATTTGCCGACAACATAAGATTGGCCGGTTTCTTCCGCCATCTTTTTAAGAGGCGCGGAGACCTGGCTCTTAGTGCCGACAAACAAGATGCTTTTGCCCTCGGCCACGAGCTTGGTCATAAATTCCAAAGCTTCCTGCAATTTTTCCTGCGCCTTCTTCAAATCAATGATGTAGACGCCGTTTTTGGAGGTAAAAATGAATTGCTTCATTTTCGGATGCCAACGGTTGGTCCGATGGCCGAAGTGCATGCCCGCTTTGAGCATGTCTTCAATTTTTGGTAAGTTAGACATATTTTTTCTTTTTTTTGGGGCCGTAGCCCTTACGTCTGCTCCCTTCGCCCTTGTTTTTTTTCAAGGGAAGAAAAATAGTGGCGCAGTGGCCAATAGGAGCATGATAATTAATAAAAAACCGCTGAGCGGCCCAAGGCATAAAACCTCTGCTATAAAGATATCTCAAATTAATGCTCTTGTCAAGCCAAAATGTTTAAGATTATCTACTTAAAATTGGCTTATTTTTGATAAAAATCTTTTACCGCCTGATTGAAGTCGCTCACTTTTTGATTGTAATCATTAACCGCCGCCTGATAAGCGCTTAAACCACTGTTATATTTATTAACTAAATCATTATACGTACCTACTAAACTATTATACTGGGAAATCTGTCCATTATTGTAATAGGTGTCCATCCGGGACTTAAGCGAACTGATTTCCGCTTCCTGAATTTTTAAGGCGGCGTCTTGGGCGCTAAGAATAGGGTCTTGAGTATTTAAATAATCCTTAGCCGCTTTTAAAGACGCGACTTTAGCGCGGGTCGCGGCCACGCCGTAATAAATCTGACCGCTCGTCTTTTGATAAATTTCCATACTGCCCAGATGAGCGGCGTCGAAGAGACCGGAAAATTCCTCCGAACCGGTTTGCGCTTGCCCGGAACTTAAACTGGGCGGAACCACGCCGAGAGGAAAATAATTCGTCGTTTCGCCATAGCAATAGCCGGAACCGGCGAGCGATTGGCCGATCGGACAGGCGATGCCGACCGCGCTATGGTTCGCCGTCGGAAAATCCAGAATCGCCGCCCCGTAACCAAGTTTGCGCAGTAGCGCCACGGCCAAGAAAGTTTTGTCGGAACAGACGCCGCGATTAAGATATAAAGTTTCGTAAGGATAATAGGGATCGTTATTGCGATTATTTTCGGCGAGCAGTTTGGCGTTATCATAGGGAATAAATTGCGCGAGCGCGAGCGTAAACTCCAAAGTTTCATCGGCGGTCCAATCATTATTTAAGGCGATGGCCTTTAATTTAAAAATCAGGTCATTAAGCGAAGTGTCGCCGGATTTGACGTTAAAAAATAAGCTATAAAAAGCTTCGCGCAAAGACGCGTCCGAAGCCGTACCGGAATAGGAATAAACTTTAATGGCCGACTTATAAGAATTATAAAGCGCGGACGAAAAATTCTGATTAACCGTGTAGCTGCTATTTTTATATTTAAAAGCGAAGGAGAGCGGCGTGTCTAAGCTGACGGCGGCAGCCAGTGCGCTACCGCTCACCGAGGCGATTTTTATTTTCGCCAAATCCGCGTTCGTGATTCCCAGACCCAGAGTCCGCATGACATTAAACGCGTCCGCCGGCCGGCCCAAATAATATAGTTTTAAATTTGTCGGCGAAAGATAATAAGCCTGGCCCTTGTCTTGAACCTGAAGCAGGATGCGGCCGGAAAGCCTGGCCGGGGCGCTGATCTTAAATTTCGCCAAATCGGCGTTGGAAACCCCGAGCCCGAGCGCTCGCATGATACCAAACGCGTCATCGGGACGGCCCAGATAGTAGCGCGAACTGTTAACCGGATTAACATACCAGGCCTCGCCATGGGACTCAACTTGCAGAAGAATGCGTCCGTTTAGGTTAGTCGCGGCCAAAACCGGAACGGAAAATACGCCGGAACTTAAAAAAATAGCGCCCGCCAAAAATAAGACGGCTATTCTTCTTAAATATTTCGGCGCGGCGGCTGTTTTCATAAGGGAACTTTTAATTAATCGTCTGGGGTTAATCGACCAGGGCAATCAATCGACCAGAGTGATGTATAAATCCTCGGTCGGCGGCGACGGCAAATGGTCGGCGTCATTGATGAAACTGATTTTAATATAGCCGTCGCGGTCAATAACGATTTTACTGACCGAGGACTGAAAAATTTCTAAAGACAAAAAACCGACGACATCGGCGTCCAGGATACCGGTCAGGAGGGCGCGGATAAAATTACCGTGCGTAAATATCGCCAAGCGCCGGCCGCGATTATGGCGAAAAATGTCGGCGATGGCCCGGCGAACGACTGTCTGCATCCTATCCAGTTCCCGATCCAAAGCCTGATGGCGTCTCAGTCTTTTCTCCCGTGCTTTCTCCGTCATGTTGAAATATTTAAGGCGATACCAATCTTTCCAGTTTATCTCATCCAGACGCTCGTCAATATTCAATTTTTTGCCGGTTTTTTTCAGATAAAGAGCGGCTGTTTCTTGCGCCCGCGCCAAACCGCTCGCGTAGACTTTATCAATCTTCAGGGTCAGTAATTTTTTGGTCAGATACCGCCGCTGTTTCAAGCCGATTTTAGATAAGGGCATATGATACTCGCCCACTTTCTTTTCCAGGCGGTAATTCGGATGGCAATGGCGGATAAAATAAATTTCCGTATAAGGCCGGCAGCTGGACGGTTTTAACTTAGCGTAAGGATTTTTGTACATAATATAATCAGAGATAATGAATAATAATTAACCATTATAAGTCGACAATTATAGATTGACGTTTATAAATCAACGCTTACAAATTAGCGGCCACGAATTTCCAATTAACGAGATTACGCGGGACCGCTTCAATAAAATCGGCGCGGCGATTCTGATAATCAAGATAATAGGCATGTTCCCAGACGTCCAAAACCCAAAGCGGTTTTAAATTATGCGCCGGAGGATTGTCTGCGTTGGCGGTTTTCATAATTTTTAAATTCTCACCGTCTTTAACCAGCCAGACCCAGCCGCTGCCGAAGACTCCGGTCGCGGCCGCTTTAAATTCATTGTAAAAATTATCCAGCGAGGTGAAATTTTTATTGATTAACGCCAAAAGCTCCGGAGCCGGTTCCATCGGAACGGTAGCCGGACGCAAACCGCGCCAAAAAAAATCGTGATTATAGGCCTGAGCGGCATTATTGAAGATACTCGTTTGGTCCGGATTGTTTGCCGTCTTGATAATGATATTTTCTAAGGTTTCCTTCTCCAAGTCCGTCCCAATTACCAGCTTATTAAGATTATCAATATAAGCTTGGTGATGCTTGCCGTAATGGAATTCCAGAGTCCGCGCGGACATTTGCGGCTCCAAAGCCGTCTTCTCATAAGGTAATAACGGTAAAGTAAACATAAAATTATTATTAATGGATTATAAATAAATTACTAAGACATTATAGCAAAAAAATCGGTTTTGAGCCAATAATTCAGAGCGATTGGATGGACCGAAAAATTTATTTTTGGTTAATAAAAAAGGCTGTCGATAAGGACAGCCTTTGACTTTTAAAATGAATATTATTTATGTTCCATGCTTTTGTTCAAGAGAGTCTGTCCCAGGCTAGTTTGGGCTTTAGAACTATCTTGCCGGCGGCAATCAACTCCGCTACTTGCGGGGCGTTCTGCTTGTACTGATCGAACTGGATATCACAAGCGGAAATAACTGGAATACCTTCCCAAAAATGTTTTCCGGAACGGTTGAACGCGCAAGCAATACCGACCAATTTCGCACCGCGAACTTCAATCAATTCCTTAGCCTTTTCAGTGGTTGAAAAATTATTCACCACATCTTCAATTATGATTACCTCGTCACCCGGTAAAAGATCATGCCGATCTATGACCAAATCGCTTTCCTCGCGGACATTATTAATCGAATCAGCGGCGACTTTAACAATTTTTTCGGCAAAAACAGTGCGCATCTTTAAGACTCTGCCCAAATCGCCTGCTAATAATAATCCACCCATCGGAGCGCCTAAAACGACGTTGGCTTTCAACCTGGCGGCTTTCATATTATCAGCAATTAATCCGGCAAAATGATTTCTGACGGCTGATATCTGTTCGGCTTTAGCAAAATTAAGATAAACAAAACCGACCATGTTTTTTTCAACACCCGCTTCAGCTTTATACTTCTTCGCGTAACCGACTACCGGTCCGACATATTCCCCCTTTTCATTCTTAGCGCTTTCATAAAAGCCTTTGCAGTTCTTCAAAGTCTCTAACTGCTTGCCTGGTACAATAAGACTTTCCGGGACAAGCTCGGCTTTATCAATTTTCAAAGCCTCGGCAATCGCTAAATACATCTGCCGTGCTTTTTCACCAGCTGCTTCGGCGAAATCCTCTCCTGAACTGGCAAAGATAATAGCCGAAGAGGAGTTAATGACCATCGATCCATAACCGAAGAAAGCGGTCTTCACTGTTTCTTTGATGTAACCTCCCTGAGTGCCGACACCAGGAATTAAAAGCCATAGGTTATTACCGACAATTTTGCGTACCTGGATAAGATGGTCGGAATATACCTGTCCTGACCCCTTCGGAAATTCATAAGCGGCGGCCATAACCAAGCCGGCATTAGCCATAATGCCCAATTCTTCCGCCCATTTTAAAGTAGTGGCCGCAATGAATTCCCAATAAGGACGGCCATCAGCCATTATCTGATCCTGCGTTTCTCTGGCTTTCGGATTGCTCGTATATGCCAAACCGACCAGAGCCCTGTTCTTATTATCAGCATCCACCAAAAATTCCATGCAGTCCTTACCCATATACGGAGAAAAGTTCATACCGTCAGCGCCATCGATATCAAGTTGGGCGGTTCTATAACACGTCTGAGTCCTATCAATATCCCCGCGCTTGCAGTCTTCGAATACCACGATATCAGGATAATTGAGATGGATATAGCTTATGACCATCTGCAAGGCGACAGCTCCCCCGGGAAATGCTTCCCAATAAGCTTTTTGGGGTTTATACATGGAAGTAAACGGGGCGGTAGCATCAACTTCTTTTATCATCCACAGAGCGATATCCGTCGCCAAATGAGCGTTGTAGGGTGATTTTGTGGTCATACAGGCAGGCAACTTTGCCGGGTCGGGATCAAGTCCTACACAGATAAGAGATTTGATTTTTTCCTGTCTTAACTTCAGAGTTTCACGAAAATTTACTTGCTTCTTCATCGGTAAAAAATTTAAATTAATACTATGTTTATTTAATTGTTAATGTTCGAAAATTATCAATATATCTTAACAAAAAAGGGGAAAATCGTCAATTCGTCCTTCAAATCATTTTCAACCCACCTCAAACCACCTTCCCTCTTAATTCCCTTCTTAACTTTTTATAATCCGGCACGGTTTTTGACACCAGCGACCAGAAACGGATGGAATGATTCATTTCCCGCAAATGGCATAATTCATGAACGATAATATAATCAGCCGCCTCCGAAGTAAGCTCCAAGACGCGATAGCTGAAATTAAGATTCCCGGTGCGCGAACAGCTGCCCCAGCGCGTTTTTTGGTCGCGAATGCTTATCCGACTATATTTAAAATTATAAAAACGATTAAAATATTCCAAACGACTATTGACCAGCGCGCGCGCCTTTTCCTTATATTTTAAATAATCCTGGCGCTGATGCGGCCTGGCTAAGGGCGCCGGCATATTTTTAAAATGTTCCAGTTTCACGTTGATCCATTCTATTTTAGAACGTAAAAAAGCCTCGGCTGAGGCCTTACTTATAAAATACGGTTTGGTGATGACGACTCGGCCGTCGTGATGAACCGCCAAGCGCAGACGCCTGGACCGACGAACGGTTTTTATAATGTAGGGAAAATTAAATTTCATGGCTGATAAATACCGACGACCGAATCTTATTCTAAGCTTATAATTTGAATGCCTTTCTCCATAATTTCCTTATTTTTTCCTTTTCCCTTTTAATTGCCCGCAAGCGGCATTGATACCGGAACCGAAACTGAGACGGACGGTCGCGGGCACGCCGTTATCTTCCAAAATCTTTTTGAAAGCGTCAACGCGCTCGCGGTCGGACGGCTTAAATTTTCCGGTGGCGTTACAAGGAATAAGATTAACCAGATACAAAGGTTTCTTCATAAGCTTGACGAGTTCGAGCGCGTCCTTATCCGTATCGTTAACACCCTTAATCATCAAGTATTCAAACATGACGCGGCGGCCGGTCTTCGTGATATAATTATCGACCGCCCGAAAAATTTCATGCAGCGGATATTTTTTCGCGATCGGGATCAGGGACCGGCGCAAATCATCAAAGGCGGCGTGAAGTGAAATCGCTAAATTAATCTGGAGCTGCTCGCCAGCCAGACGCTTTATCCCTTCGGTAAGGCCGACGGTCGAAACCGACAAGCGGCGCGCGCCGATATTAAAAGTCTCGGGATTATTCAAAAATTTCACCGCTTTGATAAATTCGGCGTAATTTAAGAACGGTTCGCCCATACCCATAAAAACCAGGTTGGCAATCTTTTCTTCCTTACCTTCCGCTTTCAGATAACGCGCCCAAAACAAGACCTGCTCCACTATTTCCTCGGCCGTCAGATTCCGGCTGAAACCGTTCATTCCGGTCGCGCAGAAAGCGCAACCCAAAGGACAGCCGGCTTGAGACGAAACACAGACCGTATTGCGCGCTTCTTTTTGGCGTATCAGTACGGTTTCAATCGCTTCCCCATCTTCTAAAGTAATCAGAGCCTTCAAACTTTTCGGACCTTCTTTGGATTTAAAAACTTCCGCCTTTATTTCTAAAGAGCAAGCGGCTGCCAAAGTTTCGCGCAAAACCTTGGGCAAGCTGGACGCTTCGGCCCAAGAAGAAATATATTCCTGCCAGAGCGCTTTATTTATCTGCGCGTAGCGGAACTTCGGTTCGTCTTTTAAAATGTCGCTCAATTTTTCTAAATTCATAAAATTACTTCTTCGGCTATTTTTTTCTTCAGGGTTATCTTGACGATTATTTTCCGGCGAACGGAAAACGCGCGTAAACGGCTTGTTCGCCCAGTTCCGCTTCAATTTCCAATAAACGATTATATTTGGCGGTGCGCTCGCCGCGCGCCGGCGCCCCGGTCTTTATCTGACCGACATTAAGAGCCACGGCCAGATCGGCGATAAAAGCGTCTTCGGTTTCGCCGCTGCGATGGGAAATAATCGCCGTCATTTTGTTATGGCGGGCGAGCAAAATCGCGCTCACGGTTTCCGTCAAGGTTCCGACCTGATTAAGCTTGATTAAAATAGAGTTGGTTGCTTTGGCCGCGATTCCCTTGTCCAGCCTGGTCACGTTTGTCACGTAAAGATCGTCGCCGACGACTTGAACGAGATTCTTATTGGCCGCGGTGAATTCTTTAAAAGACGCGAAGTCGTCTTCCGCGAACGCGTCTTCAAAAGAATAAATCGGATATTTGGCCTGTAAGTCGTTATAAAAATCAATCAGTTCAAAACCGCTTAGAACTTTATTTTCTTTCTTCAGATTATAAGCGCCGTTAGAATAAAATTCCGTCGCCGCCGCGTCCAGGCCGAAGACGATATCTTCGCCCAAAGTATAACCGGCGGCGCGGACCGCTTCCGCCAGCAGAGCCAAAGGCTCTTCGTTGCTTTTGACGGCCGGAGCGAAACCGCCCTCATCGCCGACCGTGATATTATAACCGCGGTCTTGCAGGACTTTTTTCAGGGCCGAATAAACTTCCGCTCCAATCTTGACCGCGCCGGCGATTGTTTTAGCGCCGATAGGCAAAATCAAATATTCCTGGATATCGGTCGCCCAGTCCGCGTGCCGGCCGCCGTTTAAAACATTCAGCAGCGGCACCGGCAGCTCATACCGACCGTTAAAATCCGGATTCAGTTTCGTCAGATATTTATATAAAGGAATATTTAAGCCGTTAGCCGCCGCCCGCGCCGTCGCCAGTGAAACCGCTAGGATGGCGTTCGCGCCCAAGTTCGCTTTATTGGCCGTCCCGTCCAATTTGATCATGATACTATCTATCTCCGCTTGATTCTCCGGATCCAAACCGACGAGCGCCGGCTTTATTTTGGCGGCAATATTCTTAACGGCCGTCAAAACGCCCAATCCGTTATAGCGGTTCTTATCGCCGTCGCGCAGTTCCACGGCTTCATAACTGCCGGTGGAGGCGCCGCTGGGCACCAGCGCCGTTCCGCTGACGCCGTTATCTAGAATTACGGTCGCGGACACGGTCGGATTGCCGCGGGAATCTAAGATTTCTGAGGCTTTGATATCCTTGATTTTCATATAAGTTCTAAAATTATATAACTCAAAAATTTAAAAAATATTTTTAAAACTTTAAATGCTTGCCTTTTAACAGACCAAGCAGTCCCTATTAATATAGCGCTTCGTCCTTTCAATGACTTTTTTCAGCATCTTGACCGCCGCCAAACCGTGGTCGCCGACCGCGGTTTCGTCCGACAGCATAACCATGTCGCCGCCGTCTAAAATCGCGTTGGCAATATCGGAAACTTCGGCGCGCGTCGGACTTTGGTTTTTAATCATGGAAGTCATGACTTGAGTCGCGATGATTGCCGGCGTATGATGCCAATGAGCGTGGCGGATAAGATTCTTCTGAACTATCGGCAATTCTTCTAGCGGCGTTTCGATGCCCAAATCGCCGCGCGCGATCATAATAACATCGGAAGCGATAATTATCCTGTCAATATTTTTTAAAGCGATGGCGCGTTCAATCTTGGAAATAATCTTAACGTTCTTATGTTTGCCGATTAAGCGGCGCAATCTAAAAACATCGCTGGCGGTCTGGACAAAAGACAAACCGACGTAATCAACCCCCGTCTTCAAACCGAATTTAAGATCTTTGATGTCTTTTAACGTCAAGCTGCTCTTCTTCATGTTCGTATGCGGCACATTAACGCCCTTATGGGAACTTAGCAGTCCGCCGTGGATGACTTCGGCCTTGATTATCTTACTCTTAACTTCCCTAACAATCAATTCAATCTCGCCGTTACAGAGATATAAAGGCTGGTTTTTCTTAATATCGCGGCGCAAGTCGGCGTTATCGATCGGTATCGCTCCACCTTTTTTATAAGGAAGCGCGGAATAAGTGAAATTATAAGTTTCACCGTCTTTAAGAATGATACCGCCGACGGGCATCTTGCCGACGCGAATGCGCGGACCCTGGAGATCCAGGAGGATCTTTATCTTACGTTCGGAAGTCTTATTAAAAGTATTAATCAATGCCTTGACGCGCTTATACTGGTCATAACTGGCATGAGAAAAATTAACCCGGATAATGTCCGCGCCGGCCTCTATTAAAGCCACGAGTTTCTCGGGAGCTTCGGATTTCGGGCCGATTGTGACGATAATTTTAGTTATCATGACTTTAAAATTAGTGATTACTAAAGTAGTATAAGAGAAAAATAAGATTTGGACAAGGCCGAACTACTTTTTATCTTTAGTCTTAGATAAATTTTTAATAAAATTTTGGTAAAATTCCAGATTATTTAAGCTGGCCAGCCTATGACCGAGCGGCTCATTCAACCGGAAGAGATGATGGAGATAGGCGCGAGAATTCCGTCTTAATCCCGGTAAAAGACTGTTCCTACTTATCGGTCTGAAGTCGGCGGCGAATTTCGCGTTATTGATATTGACACTCTCGTATTTCGGAAACTTCTTCAAAAAAAATAATTTTCCGTGCCGGCCTTCGCGCGTCGGGATAACGCAATCAAACATATCCCAGCCCATGTTAGCGCAGCGATAAATATCTTCCGGCGTGCCGACGCCGAGCGCGAAACGCAGAGCCTTGGCCGGAATAAAATCAGCCGTCGCTTTTAGAACCTCGCCTAAAAATTTTCCTTCCTTATCGACCGGACGCGCCCCGAAACCGTAGCCGTCGAAACCTATTTTCACTAATTCCTCGGCGCAGCGCGAGCGTAAATCTATTTCCGCGCCGCCTTGGATAACCGCAAATAAGAGCGGCCGCGCGGCACCGCTTAATTTTCGCTTCTTCAACTGTTTAAGATATTCCGTCTTACAGCGCTTGGCCCAAGCGATAGTCCGCGTCACCGCTTTCTCCAAATCCGGATGAGAAAAATCGTTCGGCGGGCAATCATCCAGACAGACCATCATATCCGTGCCGAGCGCGAACTGAATCTGGATGGATTTTTCCGGAGTGAGTTCATGTTGAGAACCGTCCAGAGGGGAACGGAAAATAACTTTATCGTCCGTAATCTTTCCCAGCCGGCTGTTCTTATGGATAAGCGAAAAAATTTGGAAACCGCCGGAGTCCGACAAGAGCGGTCCGGACCAATCCATAAATTTATGGAGGCCGCCGGCCCGCTCAATTATCTTTAATCCCGGCTGAAGATATAAATGAAAAGCGTTGACGACCAGCGCGCCGGTCCGCGCGCGCGCGACCGCTTCGTTATCGGTTAATTTAATAAAACCGCGCGTCGCGTCCGGCAAGAAAAAAGGCGTCGGGAGAGTTCCATGAGCGGTCTTTAAAATTCCGCGGCGCCGGCCGGACGGCGATGTCTTGATTATTCTGAACATAATTATTTTCCGTATTATTTTCCGTGATTACCCCGTCTAATTACTCCCAGTGATCATTCTACTTAATTATTCTACTCGTCCGGAATTGTTTAAACCGGCGATATCGTCATCTTCTAATTTGGTGGTTTTAGCCCCGGTTTTAGCGGTGATAGTTTCTTTGGTTTCCGTATCCGTCGCGCTGACTACCGCGCCCGGCGATAAGACTAGAATCCGATTACGATCGCTTTCCGTCGGCGTCAGGCTAATTCCGAATTCCGCGTCGACGCGATAAACTGAAACCGGCAAGCGGCCGATTTCCCAAATCACCCGATGAGTCGCGTTATTATAATAGATACTGCCGACATTAGTCGTATTATCATTATCCCAAACCACATAACTCGGCAAGGCTATGATCGCGCGCGCGTCGGTTAATTCATGAAGGTTATTCTTTACCGTCCAATAGACCTTGACGCTGGTCTTGGCTCCGACTTGGGGCGGTAAGGGACCGGAACCGACCGGCCGGTTGTCGCTATCAAAATAAAGGATAGACTCGCTTAATGATAAATCGCTATTGATTTTGCTGGTAATGGTATTACTCTTATTCTCATTATTTTTGATCGCCTGATTATTCAGGCTATACTGTCCGTAAGAAATCACGCTCAAGGCCTTGCCCTGGTCGCTATCCTTGAAGGCGGATAAATTAAGGCTAAAATCAATCGTCCCTTCTACGCCGGGTTTGATTTCCGCGAATTCCGGCACTTCATTCTTAGTCCAGATTATCGTCTGCTTTCCGACTTCGCCTTTTTTCTCGTCGACGAGCGAGCCCCAATTCAAGAAATCGCTATTTAAAACCGCCATAATTACCACATTTTTATAAGCGACATTACCGCGATTGGAATAAGTGAGCGAATAATGCAAAGGCTGGCCGAAAGTAAGCGCCCCGTCATTCTTGGATCCGTTAAGAATCATCGTTAAATTCAGATCGCTGGAAACCAGTTCCGGCTTAAAAGATTTTTCCCAAAAAATATAAGCCTCGCCGTTTTCCATTTTCTTCTCCAGGCGCACTTTTATTTCCAGGTTGTCCGATTTCTGTTTAACCTTATAGGTCAGCGGTATTTCTTGGCGTCCGGAGACTTGAAGCAGATTACTGACCTGCCAGCTGGCGCCGCCGGTTTTCGTCACTATAATCTTGGTTGAGGTTCCGACGCTGGTTGGCGTCGCCGTCGCTTTATTCTCGCCGGCCGTAACGACTGAAGCGTTCGCTTCAACCGGCAAAGTAAAAGCGATATTAAAATCACCCAGATGATTCTCTTGGACATCGGACAAGACGAGCGTTATCTCATTGTCTTGATTGATAAAACCCGTACTGGAATAACTCAAATCGACGTTAAAGCCTAAGCCGCTCACAATAGTGGAGGCGGAAGCTTCTTTCTTGAATTGGCTGGACAATGTTCCCGGCAAATAACTCAAATAGCCGACAATAACATTGACGGAGTCCGGCTGGCTGATAAGGCGGCCGGTAATCGTCAGCGAGTTAACGGCTCCCGGGGAAATATCCGGAAGATCCCAACCGTAATTACCGCTGCTGGGCGCGACCGAGGCGGCCGTCAAGACAAAATTAGCCGGATATTGAATTTCTAAACGCGCGTGCGACAAGATATACTTGGTCGGGTTCTGATAAGCGACCTGATAAGAAAATTCTTCGCCGGCCAAAATATTTTCTGGAGCGCTGATTTTAAAATTCAAGCCGCTGACATCGTTACCGCTGGAAAACCAATAAGTATAAACGAAATAAGCGGCGACGGCGATAAGCGCCAGAATCAATAAGCGCTTGAAGAGCCGCACGATAAAAATCGGCCGCTTCCTGATGTTCATTTTTTTAACATCCACTTGACCGCCCTTCTGATCCAGATAAATTTCCGAAAAATTAGAATCTATTTCCTGCTCGCGCGCTTCGCGGCCGACGACGCGCTCAAAAGTGGCGACTTCTTTTTCCGTCGGCACCGGTCGTTCCACGAATGAAGACAGGCTGGAGGCCTCGTCCAAACCGACTTTCAAGATTCTTTTGATTTTTTTTTCTTCAGGCATAAACGGATAAATTAGGATTTAAAAGCTAAAATTATTTATTTTTTCGGATTATTTATTTTTTCGGGGTGATTTAATTCTCCGACAACAATTTAATTTTTCTTCTCCAAAAGGAGAGAATAATACTTATCAGAGTCAAGCGGCGCGTTTATTTCCCAACCGTCCGGTCCGCTGGAATTTTCCGGCCAACGCCAAAAGACATTCAGACTATCCGGCAGGCGCAAACGGCTCGTGAATTCGCTCGGCCGCGACCCCGGCTGTTTCTGGACCAATAAGGAATAAGGCAATAATTGCGGCGCGTCCGCGTTAATCCAACCGTTCAAGCGCTTCAGCCAACTATCATCAGTCTTAGCGGTAAAGATATTAAAAGGTAAACGATATTTTATAACGACGGTGGCGGTCTGTCCGGGATCGACCATCAGCCAATTCGCGAAAACCGTCTTATTATTTTCCGTATAAATCTTCACGCCGGTCGCGCTATCTGTGGCCGCGGCCGTTTCCGCGGCGAGGAGCGGCGTCTTAACCCAGCCCGCTTCCGGTTTATCTTGAAGATACTCGGCGTCCGGCGCGACAAAACCGCTCGCGCTAAGAAGCTCGCTGCCAAGAGGAACATAAACTCTAAGCCAATCAACATTACGCACTCCGGTCAGCGCTTCATTTTTCAGGCCGTTATGCGTCCGCGTAATCGTCACGGTATTAATCAGGCCGCCATTCACCCCCGCTTCACTTATTAAATCTATCCGCTCGCTCATCAAACGGTCGGATTTTTGTCCGGCGATATTCGTATTGACGACCATTAAATAATCTTTATCGGTCAGGCGTACTTCTCCGGCCCAATTACGACCGGCGAATTCCGACTGAAGCGTCGGATCGTTAAAATAGAATAAAATCTGCTTTTCGGACATATTCTCTTCCCAGACGGTGATTATCTTCACCAGATTTTCCTGATTTAATTTCTGCGGTAGAGTTTCCAAGATTTTCACGAGTAAGTCGCCGATAATTTTTTTCGGCTTATTCTCGGAGTTGTTATCCAAGCCTTGTTCCAAGGGCAAATCCGACTTGATAACCGCGGAGGTCGCCGGTAAACCAACGATAGCTTCAGGGTGAGTCTTGGCCAGATTCTCACGTTCTGTAATCTTCTGGACTGTTTCCCAAAAATTATTTTTATCTATGACCAAGCCGTATTCCGCCGTCAAATCAATCGGTCCGGTAATCGAAAGCAAGCGCTCGACGACTGTCGGCGTGAAGCTAATGACGCCGTCGACGCTCGGACCGCCGCTCTTTTCATAAAACCACATCAGATTTTTCGCCGTTGTCGGCCAATCCGGCCACCAATTCGCGTCCCAAAAATGCCAGAGCGGGCTAACGAGCCAAAGCGGCTCGGGCGCGACAATACTCACTTTCATTCCGCCCTCGGTATCATAAGAGCCGCCGCCCGGGACTTCTAAGTTACGAATTTGGCCATCGCGAATATCAACCAGCGCGTAACTGCCTAAGAAGCCGCCGCTCCCGCGCATTTCCGCGTTATTTTGGAAAATCAGCAAATATCTTTTATCACGGCTTAATCCCAGAACTTCTTTGAGTTTAACGCCGGCGGAAACGAAATTATCCAGATTGTCGGAGAGCAATCCGGCTTGTTGATTTAAAAATTCAAACTTGTCCCGATAAGCTTCCGGCAAATTATCCGGATTTATTTTGGCGATAGTTTTTTTTAAAGACTTGGCGTCTGACACCGCCAAATTTCCGTAAGTCAAAAAATTATCCAAAGACGCGCGAAAATTATTCTTATCCCCGCTAAATAGACCATCGGTCGCCAGAACCAGATTCCGGCCCAAAGACGAGGCGGCCGCTCCGGCCGCCAAGAATTTCTTGCTTTCCGCGGCCAGTTTTATTTTAGGGTCGCTCGAAAAGGCGGCGAGAGCCAAAAGGGAATCATTAATTTTGTTTAAATCGTTCTGGGCTTCCAAAAAATTCGCGCCGGCGCTTTGAAAATCGGCGTCGGCGTTTTTCAAATCCATTTTTGATATCGAATCAGCCGCCGCCATCAGGCTATTTACGGCCAATTCGGATCGACTGACTACCTTTTCTTCTAAGCGCTTGAAATCTAAAATATCTAAAGCGGATAAAATCTTAAAAGGCAAAATTATTAAAAACAAAATCAAGGAAAAATATAAAACGGAACGGTACCAAGCGGTCGGCGCGCCCGCTTCTTTTAACGCCGCCGGCGTTTCCGTCTTATCCGCCCTTCTCTTTCGCGTCCCCGCTCGGACGTCAACTTTCAAACGCGACACTCTAAGGCTCAAGGCTCTTTGCCAGGCCGCTTCCCGCGCTTTCAGCTCTGTCGCCCAAGCCAATCTTTTATTTTTTAAAGGACGGAACCGCCAAGGAATATTCGGCAAATCCGAAAAAAACGCCCGTGGTTTCCTAAACAATACCGGTTTACCGGACAATAACAGATTGGGAGTTATTTTTTTTGCCGCCGTTTCCAATCTCTTCCAATCTTTTTCCAGGCTCTCTTTTATTCTCCGGCCTAATTTCCGGCCCTGATTTTTAATAATCCCGGTTTCTTTCTTAACGTCCCCGATCTCTTTCCTGACGACCCGAGCTTCCGATTTTAAATTATGGACTGTTTTTTTCTCCGCGTTCCGCAAATCCACGACAAAATTAGAGAAACGTTCTCTGTTAAAATTATAATTATTCGCCGGTGTCTTCTTATTTGTTTCCATTTTTTTGATTTTTCTCCTTATCTTTAAAGACGTTTCCCTGACAGCGCCTCCTGATAAACGGCCAAGGTCTCGCGAGCGCATTCCCACCAATTATATTTTTTCGCTCTCGCCAAACCGAAAGCGATAAGGCGGTCGCGCAATCCCTTATCGTTCAGCACTGATTTGATCTTCATGGTCATATCCGCTTCGTCTTCCGGATTAAAATAAACGGCGGCGGAACCGAGGATTTCCGGAAGCGAGGCCCGGTCGGAACTAAGCACCGGACAACCCTTAGCCATCGCCTCTAAAGGCGGCAATCCGAAACCTTCATAAAGCGAGGGGAAAATATAAGCGCGCGCTTCGGCATATAATATTTCTAATTGCGCGTCCGGGACATAACCGGGAAAGATTACCGGACTGTTGATATTTTCTTTCTGCCATAAATTCAAGGCGCGCGCCGCTTCTTGGACTCGTTCATAAAAATAATCCGGCTTGCCGACCAGCACCAAACGTAAATCCGGATATTCTCCGCGCAAACGGCTAAAAACCTTTAAAAGTATCGCCAGATTCTTATGCGGATAAGCATTGCCGACATAAAGAAGAAAATTCTGCCGCAGATGGTATTGAGCCAAAATTTCGCGGTTATCAAGCCTGGAAACAAATAAAGAGTCTCTTCCTTTGGCCAGATTAGCCACGCCTTCGTAAGTAACCGTGATTTTTTCCGGCTTGATCCCGAACTTCCGGACGATATCTCTCTTGGTAAATTGCGAAACCGTGATTATTTTCCGAGCGCGCTTGAGCGCGACTAAGATGACCAGACGATAAGAGAGATTCTTAAAGTAATATAAAATCGGCCGCCGCGTCGTGGCGCGGACAGTCGGAAAATGAGTCAAAATAAGATCATGAATGGTTACGACAAATCTTCCCGGCGTCAGGATCGGCACGTTAAAATGCGGAAAATGGATTAGGTCCAATCTTTCCCGCCCCAGATAAAACGGCATCAATAATTGTTCTTTCCAGCCATACCAAGGGCAATCGAGCTTGACTTTTCTCACCCCCAGACGGTCGGTGTCGAATTCGTCAAAATTAGCCGGACTCAAAAAAATGATATATTCAAAAACCTCGCCGCCGGCGCTGTCCGTAATCTTAATGATATTGTCAACCACTTCTTGCGTATAACGACCCAAACCTTTTCCAATCGGGCCATAGAAGCGGGCGTCAATGCCTATCTTCATGGGTATTAAAATTAAATGAACGGTAAATTAGTCGGCGGCGCCGCTTTTTTCTCGGTTAAATCCTCGATCGTTTCCGGCTGGAAAGATTTCTGAGCGCTAGCGGACTTCACCGCTGATATCCGAGAAGACTCGGTAAAAATATCCGGCAGCTCGGTTCTCTTTTCTTCGGCGATCGGCAAGGAGGCGGGAGCGTCCGCTCTTTTACCCGGCGCTTTCTGAACCATCGCGGCCTTGACGTTAGCTTCAACCGGAAAATGCCAAAGAGTCGCCAATTCTTCAATATTATACAAGCCCGGTCGCCGCCCGCGGTTATCGGAACGTTTTATATAAGCGTTCAGGACGCGCCGTTTCTTGGCCAATAAGCGCGATTCGCGAAAAAAATAAACCGTCCTCGTGTAAGTCATATCCACATCCGGTTTAAGATTATTTAAATCCAAGGACGCAAACTGTTTCATGTATCCGACCAGACCGTTAGCGACCTTCGTTTTATTCATCACTTCTTTCTTGGCGATATAAATCGCCCGAATCTTAACTTCGAACCCGAGCTTGCTCGCTTTAATCTGGATGCCTTCAACTTTGCGTTTTTCGCCCGGAGTGAGTTCCATCATCGATTTCGGCCGCTCTTCCTTGGCCGTCTCCGGTTCGATATCGGTCCAAATCGGATAGATTATTTCACTGACGTCGCCGAGAGCCTCTACTCCTTTAGAGATCAGACCGGGTTTAAATTTTTCTTTCCGGCCCAGAATTTTATCAATCTCCTTTTCCGATTCCCTACCCCAGCTAAACCCGGTCGGAACGACAATAATCTGAAACCAAAGATGCTCTCCTTGGCGCAGAGAACCGCAGAGATCCATTAAACTCGCCATCGGATCCTTAAATTGGGTCTCGCTCGGACCCATCTGATGCTCGAATTCTTGATAGCATTTTATCGGGTAAGGCGAGGAACTAGCCTGAATAAATTCCGTGCCCCATAAGTCATATTCCTCATCCGGCACCCGGCGCGGTACGGCGTTAACATAATCGTCAACTTCGGAAATTTCCGCATCCGGATATTGAGAGTAAACCGCCGATTCCACCAGATTACGATATTCCACCGGCGTATAAATGAGAAATTGCGTATAACCCTCCAGGCTCACTATCTCAAAACTGAAAGCTTTCTGAAATTTACCCTCAAACCATTTTTCAAAGAAATTGATGGAACCATGGGCGCCGGCGATGTAAGTAAAGATATTTTCCACCGCTTTCGGCGACTGTTCATTGCCCTTAGGAATATCAATGGCCAAGAGAAGGTTCTGATGTTCTTTCTCCCATTCATGACGCAACCAAAAAAGATAAACTTGCGCCGATCCATATAAAAAAATACCGGCCAAGATCAACCAGCCGAAATTACCCATAAAAACCCAGAACATTTCGTCCGGGGGTAAGTTTAAAAACCGGTCAAAGCCGCTAGTATTTATGACTATATCCATATCGGAAGATTATGTCTGTATTTTACCATATAAAAAATAAAAAATAAAACCCGTTTTCAGTAAAAACGGGTTTCATTTTATAGATGATTTATAAGCGGCTAAAGCGCCTTATTTCTGCCATTCTTTCAGGCCGTAAGTTCCGCGGTTAACAAGCACGTAACGGTCGTCTAAAATCAGTTCATTATGGACGGTCGCGGCGTTAGCGGTCTTCTTATCAAACTTCATTTCGTTTATTTTCTTGGCGATTTCGGTAAAATGCAGCGGGCTTTTGGCATGCTTTAAAATCAGATAGATTTTATCGTTAACGGTTTTCGGCTTGACTTCGCCCCAGTCGGCGATACCCCATTCGCCGTATTTGTTCTGCTCTAAATTCTTCACCGCCTGCATTAGGGAATATAAAATCTTGTTGCTATTGATAGTTTCCGCCTTATCGGGGAAGACTTGGCTCTTGAAAATGCTGGTAATATCGGAAGAATCGCCGGTTAATTTAGAAGTATGCTTATTATAAGCCTCCAATTTTTTCAAAACCTCTAAAAGCTCTTCAGTCGTAAAAGTCTTTTTCAGGCCTTCAACCTTCTTTAATAAATCAACGGCCAGTTCTTCCAGGTGACCGACTTCCGCGCCCTTTTTCTTGAAAGACGAGTTAAAATTTTCAGAGTCCTCGACTAATTCCAGGTCATCGTTCATTAATTTAGAAATCAAGAAGTTGAAATGGTTACGATAAGACCGACGATTTACTTCAGTGTCGGCGCCGGTTTCGTCGGAACCGTTAACCTCCAAAGATATGACTGCCAAGATATCCAAAAGATAATCGCGTCTGATCAGGCCGCCGTGTTCGGTCAAAAGGCTTTCCACGACTTCTTTCAAAGAGGCGATAACTTCTTCCAGTTTTTCTAATTTCTTGATTTTTTTAATGCTGGCCGCTTCAATTTGACGGACGCGTTCCCGGGTCAATTTATGAAGGTTGCCGATCTTTTCCAGAGTCTCGCCCTTATCTCCTTTCAAGCCGAAGCGACGGGAGAGAATATCTTTTTCCCGATCCAAGAGTTCCGAGAATAAAGAATCAACGATGCTGATCGCGTCTAAACGGATCAGTTCTTCGGATTTTTTATTCTTAATCATTTTTTCTAATAAATTTTCCATATTGGCTATATAAAAAAAAATAAACCTTCTATTTAATAGTCCTCCACTAATTTATCACATTATTTTGTATTAGTCAACCCTCTAACTTGTCTAAACATAAAAAAATACTCTTTCAAGAGAAATTGCTCTAATATAAGCGAAAATATAAATAAAGATAAAACCCTTAAAATGACAATAATTTTATTGGCAAAGTTTTGTTTTTTCCAGTGTTTTAAAAAAATAAAATGTTGATTCCGGAAAGACCAAGCTCTGATTTTTTTACTTTTAGATTGCCGGCCGCGCCAAAAATTTTTTATTCCTCCTTTAGAAACTGCAGCCGTCCGGTCATGATAAATTATCGCGCCCGGCACCAGCCGAGAACCAAAGCCCGCCGAGAAAAGGCGATAAGCCAAATCGCAATCTTCTTTATACATGAAAAATCGCTCGTCAAAATATTGAGCGAACCGACTTCCCGAAAAACTTTCTTTATTCTCCGGACGAATTTCTCTATTTCCCGGAGGCGTGGCCGCGACTTTCTCCAGAGCGCTCAAACGGAATAAACCGGCCGCGCCCGAAGGACCTAATATCTTGAAGGCTTTATTTTTCTCCTCATCTCCAAGTTTCTCCCGGTCTTCACTCCCTTGCCCTAAATCACTGAATTTCAAACCGGGTTTCAAGACGAGTCCGAGAGAATCAATCGTCTTAGTTTTCTTTTTCCCGGCAAAATCCCAACGCAAAATTTTCGGAGCGACCGAACCGAGAGAGCCGTCGTTATCAAGCGCGACGATAAGGTTCCTGATCGCCTCCGGTTCAATAATCGTATCCGGATTAACGACTAAAAAATAATCGGCGCCGTCTTTTATCGCTTCTCTGATTAAAATATTATAAGCGCGCGCGAAGCCTAAATTATGGCCGAGACAAAAATATTCAATTTTTTGATGCCGCCACAATATCCGGCTATTCAATAAATTAGCTTTATCGCTGTTATCAAAAACATAAACCCGATAATCTTCGGATTTCAAAAAACTTAAAGCCGCCTCCAGGCTCGGCAAAAAATCGTCCAAATATTTGGCGGTCGCTTCATTATAAGTTATAAAACCGACGGCGAGTTTCATATAACCATCTTAGCGGCTAATTTTTCCTTAGCCAAGTTCTGCGCCTTGAGCAAGCTGTCGAAAGTCCCGGCGTCCAGCCATTCCCCCTCTACCACCGCCACTTCCAGTTCGCCTTTGGCCAAAAACCAATTATTAACATCAGTGATCTCTAATTCTCCGCGTCCACTCGGCTTAATTTCCTTAGCTACCTGGATAACGCGCCGATCATAGATATAAAGACCGGTGACGGCGTAATCGCTCAAATGCTCTTGGGGTTTTTCCACTATTTTTTCCACTTTCATGTTTTTATCGAATTTTACGACGCCGAAACGTTCCGGGTCAGGAACCTTCTTCGCGAAAATTTTCGCCCCGCCTTTAAAGCTCTTAATAGCGCCGGAAACGTCATCTTCAAAAATGTTATCACCCAAAATCATCACCACGTCTTCCCGGTCAATAAAATTCTCGCCGATGATAAAAGCCTGAGCCAAACCTTCCGGACGATCCTGAATCTCGTAAGTGAATTTAACCCCGAATTCTTTACCGGAACCAAGCAGGTTCAGGTAATCGCCGGCGCTTTCGGGAGCGACAATTATCAGGATTTCTTTAATACCGGCTTTAACCAGCGTATTGAGCGGATAATAAATCATCGGCCGATTATAAATCGGGAGTAATTGTTTGGAAGTAATCTTGGTCAGCGGTCTGAGCCTGGTGCCAACACCGCCGGAAAGGATAATGCCGCGCATATGTTTTTATGATAAATTATTTAACGCTTTTTAATCTATTTAACGATTTTTAAATTTAAGATTTTCCGGTCTCCAAATACTCTCGGAGCGCTTCTTTCCAATTCCTTAGTTTGTGCACTTTCGTATTCTGCAGGATGGAAAATTTCGGACGCCGGGCGGCGCGGAACAGATTCTCGCTGCGCACGGCGCGAAGAGCCGCCTTTATTTTCTTCTGACGGAATAATTCCGTAGCCGCTTCATACCAGGTCGCCGGACCGCCGTTTACTAAATGATATATTCCGAAAGGAACCTCTAATTCCCATAAGCGCTTAGTCGCGGCCGCGAGATCAAGCGTATAAGTAAAACAGCTCAATTCTTCATTTACGACCGTCAGCTCCTTCTTAGTTTGAACCAAATCAAGCATGATGTCAAAAAAACTGGGCTTGGCGCTCGGACTCTCTCCGGCCGGACCGAATAATTTAGAAGTTCTGATCAGATAGTAGCCGAGGCCGAGACCGCCGCGGCGCGTTATTTCCCTTTCGCCCTGGAATTTGCTCTCCCCGTATTTATTGGCCGGATTAGGCGTTTCGTCTTCGCCGAAAGACTGTTTTTGGTCCGTTCCGCTAAAGACATAATCGGAAGAATAATGAATCAGGATCGCCCCGATTTCCAAAGACAAATCGGCCAAAGCGGCCGGTAAATTAACATTAAGTTTAAGCGCGCTGGCATAACCGTCTTTATCCTCGCACTGGTCGACGGCGTTATAAGCGACCGTATTGATAATCAGTTCCGGCTTTAATTCGCGTATTTTAGCGGCTAAGGCGACGGAGTCCAGCACATCAAAATCCTCCCGATCCCAAGAAACGGTTTCATAATCGACGGAAAACAATTTAGTTAGCTGGGAACCGAGATTTCCCCGGCCGCCCAGGATCAGTATAGGCATGGTTCTAGTATACCAAGCCGCTCTCAAAAATCAATAAAAACTATTCTTCCCATTCCTTCCCCTGCCGAACCAATAATTCGGCCGCGCGTTCCGGCTCGGCCATAATTTCTTGAACCGTTTTTTCCAAACGCATCCCTTGCGAGCCTTTGACCAGAACGATATCGCCGGCTTTCAACCGGTCTTGTAAAAACGCGCCCGCCTCCAAAGCCCGATCGAAATGAAAAACATTATCCTCGCTCATCCCGCTTTGAAGCGCCGTCCGAACAACATCGCGAGATTTTTCGCCGACCGCGACAAGATAATCCAGGCCGCTCCCGGCCGCTTTGGCGCCGACCAGTTGATGGCCCTCGACGGTATAATGCCCTATCTCCAGCATATCGCCTAAAACCGCGTACTTGGAAGCGGACGGATCTATTTTGACGCGACTTAGAACATCTAAAGCGCTCAAAGCCGATTCCGGCGAAGAATTATAAGTATCATCGATGATAAAAGTATTCTTGATTCCCGGCAAGATGTTCATGCGTCCGCGCGGCAAAGAAAAATCTTTCAGAGCCGCCGCGATCTCTACCAGATTCATCTTAAAATATAAACCGACGGCCGCGGCCGCCAAGGCGGCGTATAAGACCGTTTCCGACAAGACATTATCCATAAAGACCGGTACGATTGATCCTTGATAATTCATTTTAAAGTTCAAGCCGGACAATTCATAATTACCTTTAGTGAAATTATAAACGATATCTTGAGCCCGCAAATCCGCTCCCGCTTTCAGTCCGTAGGTTAAAACTTTCGCCTGGCTGGCCCCGGCCATTTCCCGCGCCGCTTCATTATCATAATTTAAAATCGCCAAACCTTTATTATCCAAGTTCTCAATCAAGACCTGTTTTTCTTTCTTGATATTCATTAGATTGCCGAAATACTCCAGGTGCGAATAACTGATAGCGGTGACGACGCCGATATTAGGCGGGGCGATATCGGTCAGATAGGCCATATCGCCCGGATGGTCAACCCCCATTTCTAAAATTAAAACTCGCGGATATTTCTCGTCTTTGAATAAAATCAGGCCGACCGCTTTTAAAAATATCTTCAGCCAGCCGGCAAGACTGCGGCCGGCCGATTCGACGCCGATAATGGCGAGCGGCAAACCGATTTCATTATTATAATTCTTATGGCTCATGGCGACCGACTCCCGATCTTTTAAAACCTTGAAAATCGCTTCTTTGGCGCTGGTCTTTCCTAAAGAACCGGTAATACCGATAATCAGAGGCCGGTACTTCTTCAGCACCAGTTTAGCCAGTATCCTTAATTTTATTCGTAAGATTTTTCTCATAAAATTCTCATTTTCTTTATTCAGCGTCTTCTCGCCTCCCGCTTATTTATTATTTTTATTTTCTAGTTTTCGGAACTTGATAATA
>CAZJSQ010000001.1:0-7157 GCA_964548885.1 uncultured Gammaproteobacteria bacterium | reverse complement strand
GCCGCGTCTATTTCCCGAACTTTATCGGTCAAAAGATTGCCGATATTGCCGGTGCTTTCCGCTCCCAACTCAATTCCGGTCCTCTCTCCGAATCCGTAGTCCTTAACATAATCGGCGAAGACTTTCGGACCGACCTGGCGCATCGCGAAAATCGCGCCCGTATTCAAAGAATTTTCTAAAACCGTATTCATATCCACGATGCCGTGCCCGCCATGAGTAAAAAAATCGGAATTCTTAATCGGCTTCGGCCAACCATTGATCATTATCTGCCCTTCATCCTTATACGTCGTTGTCGGGGATACTTTGCCTTGATCAATGGCGATAGACATGGTCACGGTCTTAAAGACCGAACCCGGCTCATATTGGTTGAATAAGGCCGGATTATTATAGACGCCGATATCGGAGACATTATTATAATCGTTCGGATTAAAGTCCGGAACCGAGCACATGGCGATAATCGCTCCGGTTTTCGGATTAACGGCGATGACCGAACCGCCCTCGGCTCCATGTTTTTTGACCGCTTCTTTAAGTTTGGCGCAAGCAAAGAATTCCACATTGCGATCCATGGTTAAAACCAGATCCGAACCGGCGACCGGTTTGATATATTCGCGGTCATTGACGATAATCACGTTGTCCTGCCCGCCTCTTTCTGATTTTAGGGATCCGTATTTACCAAACAGTTCTTCGTTAAAAAATTCTTCCAAGCCATATTTGCCGTTGCCGTCACCATTGGCATAACTGACAAAACCCAAAACATGCGAGGCGATTTCATTTTCCGGGTAATAACGAAAATTTCCCAAATCAAAACCCAGGCCCGGTATTTTTAATCGCTCGATAACCGTTGAAGTCGCGTCGGGAGATTTCTTGAACAAGACCAGGCCGTTTCTTAATTCGAGATTAGAGGCGATTAAGGGCGTTGAGGTCGTACTCCCCAAGAAAGCGAAAAGTTTAAGCAGTTTTTCCGTATCAATTTTCTTTCCTTCCAGCGGCTCATAGACATCACCCGGCTTATCCAAACGTTTCAAGTAGGCGGCCAGTATCGTTTCTTTAGTGGAAGTCGCGATTACGGCCGTACTGCTGGCCAGGTTTTTTAATTCCGCCTCCAAACGCGGCTTATCAAAAAACTCATATAATTTTTCGGCTAATTCCTGCGGATTGCCGACATCTTTCGGCACGGCGTAGAGAACCGCCAAATCCTTGTTGGTCGCGACCGGATAGAGTTTTTCTTGACCGCCCACTTTCTCGGTAAAATAAATCTTCCCGCGCTCCGGCTTGAGCTGGCTGGAAACTTGCTGTTGGTTGGCGGCCAGCGCCGTATATAAATCGCATTGTTTTATCTGCAGATTGAACAGTTTGTAAATCAAAGCGCCGGAAAATAAAAAAATAATCGCTACGATTAAACGCCAGCGACTATTGTTAACTCTAATTTTATCCGGCCGGGAATTGTTCAGAGAATTACGCCACATAGGACATAGGTTAAAAAAATTTATTTTCGAGCGACGGTGAGACTGCTGGAGGGAAGATATTCAACATCACCGATGGCCACCATGTCCAGTCCTTGGGCGCGCGCGTTCAAGGAGTAATAAGACTGCGCCGCGTTAACCGCTTCTTCGTTAGCCATTTTTTCGCTGGCCAGATCGGATACCCGCGATTTCAGGTCGCGCAGAGAGAACCCCTGGACGGTCAAGTCGCTGATATTTATCAGATACATGACGCCAAGAACCGCCAAGCCGGCGAATAAACAAACATTAAAATATTTTAAATTGAACCTGGCTGAGCCAGAGACAGTCCTCTGGCTAGCGTAATTAGTGGCAATCTTGGTCATAAAAATTAGGGCAAGGCCCCGCCTGAAGCCGGGGGAATTTTATATTAATTTAAAAATTATCTAGGTTTTGACCGCCGCTCGGAGTTTAGCGCTCCGGGCGCGGGGGTTCTCTCCGGCTTCATCTTCCGCCGGAATAATCGGCCGCTTCGTCAGTATCTTCCAGCCGAGCGTGTCTTTTAAATATCTCTTGACTATCCGGTCTTCGCCGCTATGGAAAGAAACAACCACGAGGCGTCCGCCGATTTTAAGTATTCGGGCGGCGGCCGGCAAGACTTCAGATAGGGCCGGTAACTCTTCGTTAGTTTCCATCCTTAACGCCTGGAAAACTTTAGTCGCCGGGTGGATACGGGAACGGGCATGGGACATAGTCGCCGATTCTATTAGAGCGATAAGTTCGGCGGTCGTTTTAAATTTCTTGATGCGGCGGCCGGCGACAATCGCTTTCGCGATTTGATAAGCTCGGCGTTCTTCTCCGTACTCCCGAAATATTCTGGTCAATTCAAGCAACGGATAATAATTTACGATATCGGCGGTGGAGCGTCCGTTCGCCGAACCGAAGGCCATGTCTAGAGGACGGTCGCCCTTAAAGGAAAATCCGCGATTCTCATCATCTAATTGCGCCGATGACAAGCCTAAATCCAGCACGAGGCCGTCAAATCTTTCTCCGGCCGGAAAATTGGCGTCGATAATCGTTTCCAAATTTTTAAAGTTATCCTGAATCAGAATGATATTTTTCAATTTCCTGTTTTCAATTTCTTCGGCCGCGTTTGAGAGCGCTAAACTATCCAGATCAATCGCTACCACCTGGCCCTGCTCACCGACTCGAGCCGCCAGCGCCAAGGTATAACCGGCGCCGCCTAAAGTACAATCGATGAACTTTTGTCCGGCCAGCGGATTCAAGAATTTCAGAACTTCTCGGAGCATGACGGGTTTATGATTGTAATCCATATTAAATTCCTAGATCTCCCAATTCTTCCGCGATGGCGTTGCTATTCTTTTCCGATTCGCCTTTATATTTATTCCAAGCGCTTTCATCCCAAATTTCCAAATGGTTATATAAGCCGGCGACGATAACGCTTTTCTTTAATCCGGAAAACTGGCGCAGATATTCCGGCAAAGTAATCCGGCCTTGGTTATCGAATTCAACTTCCATGGCGCCGGCGAGCATATGGCGGGAAAAAGATCGGGCTTTGGCTTGACTTATCGGCAGAGCCGCGAATTTAGCGGCGATTTTTTCAAACTGTTCAAGTGAATATAGAAACAAGCAGTCATCCAAGCCTTTGGTCACGACCGCGCCTTTATTTAAAATAGCGCGGAACTTGGCCGGAATAGCCAAGCGCCCTTTATCATCCAGGTTATGATTGTATTCGCCGATAAACATAAACGGAAATAAACGAGATTAAGAAATGAGAAGCGGTTATTTTCACCACGTTCCCCCACAATTCACCTTACAAATATCATTATACACCACAGAGTCCCTATGGTCAACACTATTATTTCTCTTAAAATAAGCGAAAAACAAAACAAAAAGCCACTTATCAACAAGCGGCTTTTAAAAATAAAAATAATTTGTCAAAAATGTCTAAAAGTTTTCAACAACTAACGCACAGGCTAAAAAAGAACGGATTTCGGCGCCCCGATATTCGGTTCACGGTCATAATCCGGTTCCACGATACTGTAACGGCCGAATTTTTTATTTTTTCGAACGGTTTTTTCTTCCGCCACAACGGGAATTTTTAGAGCATAGGCGAGAGCGTTGGCGGTAATGACGCCGATACGGAGCGAAGTAAAACTGCCGCCGCGACTGGCGACGACAATTTTTTTCAAATCGCCTAATTTAACTTCTCGCGCTTTTAAAAAAGTTTCGAGCGCCGGTAATAATTTTTCCGCCTGATTATGATTAACTTTTACTTTCTTGATAGCGTCCGAGCGGGCGGTGTTTTTATTAGGCGCGCCTTTTTTGACGGCGGCTGAATTTTTCCCGACCCTTAAAGCGATAATCATCTCATCCTTGGAAACTGTGTTGATATATAGAATCATAAATTTATCGGCGTAATTAAATCTTTAATTGATCTTCCTTGCTCCGATTTTTCTTTAATTGATTTTCCCCGCTCCAATTTTTTCCAAAATATTTTTTACATCTTTTAAATTCCCCACCTTCACCAACCGCTCCCTAATCTTCGCGGCGCCGGACAAACCGGCCACGTACCAGACCAGATGCTTGCGCAATTCAATAATTCCTCTCCGGCCCTTTAACTTGGCGGCCAGAGTCGCGTGATTAACGGCAATCTTAAATATCGTTTTCGGCTTCAAGTTAATTTGTTTCCCTGTTTTAATTTCCTTAAACAGCCACGGTCGTCCTAAAACGCCGCGCGCCAAGCCGAGTCCGTCGGCGCCAGTCGCCTGCAAAACTTTTTTAGCGCCGGCTAAATCATTAATACCGCCGTTAGCCAGAATTACGCCCTTAAAATACTGACGCGCGCTTTTAATTGAGTGCCAATCCGGAACTCCGGCAAATCCTTGCGCCTGCGTCCGGCCGTGAATCATGACCGCCGCGATCGGTAAATCAGAAATATTTTTAAAAAATTGACTGGCGCTGATATTTCCGGCTTGCGCTCTGATCTTAATCGATACTGGTAAACCCGTATTCTCGAGCACCGCCTCAATTACCGCACGAGAGCGTTTTAAATCTTTCATTAAGCCGCAGCCGGCTCCCTGCTTCACGACTTTTGGAACCGGACAACCGAAGTTGATATCTATCCCGTCCGGCTTAATTTTCTCGGTGATAATCTTGGCGGCGACGGCGAAATGTTTAGGCTCGGAACCGAAAAGCTGGACGACGTAATATTTTTCCGACCGGCGATTGAATTTTAATAATTTTAAAGTTGAATTTTTAAAAATTTTGTTCTCAGCCTTTTCTCCTTTCGTTTTTTTATCATTAATCCGGCCAAGCGTATAAAAAAGAGCCGCGGCTGAAGCCATCTCGCTATATAAAACATCCGCCCCGTATTTTTTGCATATTTGGCGGAAAGCCGAATCCGTAAAACCGGCCAAGGGCGCGAGCGCCAAAATCGGCCGCCGGCGCTTTTTTAATTTTTCCCAAAAATTTACTGGCATCCTATTTACGACTTATCCGATAGCCATCTTTAGTATCTTCCATTAAGTAACCATTCTCTTCAATCCTCTTCCGAAGATTATCGGCCAGCTCCCATTCCTTGGAGACACGGGCGGACTGGCGTCTCAGAACTAAATCCTTAATCGATCCCGGCAGGACGCTTAACTCTAACTCCGCGCCCGCTTTGACTCCGGCTTTCAAGAAATCCAGCCCTAAAACTTTATCAAAATCCAAAATCGTCGCTCGTTTATCGGCCGCGTTTATTTTCGCTTTTAAAACCGCCGCGATGACAGCCAAGGCTTGAGGCATATTTAGATCATCATTAACCGCCGCCAAGAATTTATCTTTAAGCGGCCGATTAACAACGCCGACGAAGGCCTTAACTTTTTCCCCCGCGTCAATCGCTCCTAAAGATTTAAACTGGTTATATAAACTTTTCAAACCGGCTTCGGCCTGAACCAGACTATTATCATTATATTCCATCGGTTTGCGATAATGGACCTGCAAAGCGGCGAAGCGGAAAGTAAGCGGATCCAGGCCTTTATTAACCAAAGCGTTTTGCAGAGTCAAAAAATTATCCGCGCTCTTGGCCATTTTTTTTCCGCCGGCGATATTCAAGAAGGCGTTATGCAGCCAGTAATTGAAAAATTTCTTGCCGGTCGCGGCTTCAGACTGGGCGATCTCGTTCGTATGATGAATATTGATATGGTCGATACCGCCGCAATGGATATCCAGTTGACCCCCTAAATATTTCAAGCTCATCGCCGAGCATTCAATATGCCAGCCCGGGAATCCGATGCCCCAAGGCGATTTCCATTCCATCTGTCTTACCCTGCCTCCGCCGGCCGGCGGAGAAAATTTCCACAAGGCGAAATCCGTCGGATTCTTTTTCTCGGCGTTTTTTTCCACGCGCGCGCCTTCTTTTAATTTGGCGAGCGGCACATGGCTCAATTTATTATAATTCTTGACTTTAGACGTATCAAAATAGACCCCGTCCGTCGTCTTATAGGTATAACCTTTGACTTCTAAAGTCTTAATCATCTTGGTCTGCTCGGGAATATTATCCGTCGCCTTGCACCAGATATCCGGCTCTAGAATATTTAAAGCGCTTAAGTCTTTCTTAAAAGCCTGAAGATAAAACCCCGCGATGTCCCAGGCGCTTTTCCCTTCCCGGGTCGCGCCCCGCTCCATCTTATCTTCTCCCATATCCATATCTCCGGTCAGATGACCGACGTCGGTGACGTTCATGACGCGCTTAAGTTTATAGCCGTTATATTTCAAAACGCGCACCAAAAAATCCTCAAACAGATAGGAGCGCAGATTGCCGATATGGGCGAAATTATAAACCGTCGGTCCGCAAGTATAAAGACCGGCCGCGCCGCGCTTAAGCGGCTTAAATTCTTCTTTCTTTTTCGTTAATGTATTATAGAGAAATAATGGAATCATATTGGCTTGGTGTTTAAGGGTTAGTTTTATTATCGCCCCGATCTTATTATCGTCCTAATCTTATTATTATCCGACATTATTGTTCCAGTTCATGGAAACGATTCTTATACTTCGGCTCTTTTCGTTTTTTGCTTAAATGGACCTGCCCTTTAAGAGAGCCGGTTTTACTCGCTTCCCAGGAGGAACGACTAAAAGCGCGGACGGTCGCTTTGTTCAGATCGGCCGGCTTTATTTTAATAACCTGCTTTTTCATGGGTTTTAACCGTGACGATTAAGCTTCTGTTCTTCTTTTCATGGCCTACTTACATAAATATATTAACACATTTTCAAGAAAAAAGCACTTAAAAAGTGCCTTCTGAACAGTTCGATGGACGATTTCTAAAAATTTGCCGGTGGTCGCTAGTGGATTCGAACCACAGACCCCTGCAATGTGAATGCAGTGCTCTAACCGGCTGAGCTAAGCGACCAAAATATAGGCTGTGCCCGGAGGGGGACTTGAACCCCCATGAGATTGCTCCCACAGCGTTCTGAACACTGCGTGTCTACCAATTTCACCATCCGGGCGAAAAACAATCCGTAAACATCCGCTGACTATAGCTTGCCACAGACTTTTAGGTTTGTAAACTAGCCGAGTTGATTTTTCGGCGATATACTATAATAAGACCAACATAGACTAAAAAGAGGGTTAATCTAGAATATGCTTAATTTAGAAACGGAAAAATCTTATTTCGCTAAGGGTTACCGGCTTATCGGCGGCGTGGATGAAGCCGG